>NZ_CGIH01000007.1 GCF_000983115.1 Syntrophomonas zehnderi OL-4 | reverse complement strand
GCTAATAAATCATTAACAAAGCTAAGATCTATGGCGGAATCTATTTGTTTAAGTATGTGATTATCCGGAATCATTTGGTATAATGCGGTATAGAAGCTGTTTTGTCTAAAGACGTTTTTAACTAACATAAAAAGCATACCTCCTTTAGTTAATTTTGTTTTCGCTAACCAAATTATACCACAGGAGGGTATGCTTTTTGTGCTTTAAATGGACTTTTTCAGTGATCTCGGACGGTTCTCTTGACACTCTTTATATACCTTCATCCGCAGTACCTGACGGCCTAGCCCGGTAATCTACAAAGGGAAAAACAGCAGCATTCGGGAAAGCTTTACGGCCCTGGACTGGCTGGCCAGACTTGTCACCCATATTCCCAATAAGGGGGAACAGCTGTTCAGGTATTACGGATACTATTCCAACAAGTCACGGGGAATGCGCAAAAAAACTGATATTGATATTAAAACGCCGGTGCCGGTTGATTCCGATATTACAAAAAAGGAACTCGCAGGAATTGGGCTCGTTTGATTCAAAAGGTTTATTATACCGCGACATTAAGGTGACCAAAGGGAACATCAGTAGTGCCCGCAGGGTGATCCGTTGCTTTGTCCAAAATGCTGTGGGCGAATGCGTATTTCTTTGATCAAGTATGTTCATTCCTGCCAAAATGCATTGGTAAAACTGGGACTTGGATATGCCTTATGGTGTAGAGTTATGGAATTATTTTTCCCAAGGGGATAGTATAGAAGGGACGGTAAAACCGTTACAGAAAGTCAAAAAAAGTAACAGGAGGTAGTAGTTTGTGAGTATATCCATGCTCAAGATCACCCCTCATCTGGTTTTCAACGACCAAGCCGAGGAAGCGGCGCAGTTCTACGTCTCCGTTTTCAAAAACTCCGCGATTCTGAACAAAACGTACTATACCAAAAAAGGAGGAGCGTTTGCCAGCACGGTCCGTACGGTGAGATTTCATCTGGATGGACAAGAGTTAATCGCCGTTAACGGTGGACCATCCTTTACATTCAGTGACGGGGTATCGTTGTACGTCAATTGTGAAACGCAGGAAGAAATCGACGAGTTGTGGGAAAAACTATCCGCTGGTGGGATCAAGGAACGATGCGGCTGGTTGCGGGATCGATACGGTGTGTATTGGCAAATCAATCCCATGATTTCGTGGGAGATGGTAAATGATCCCGATCCTGAAAAAGCGCAGCGGGTGATGGACGCCATTGATGGCATGACAAAGATCGAGATTGAGACATTAAAACACGCTTATGTCGGCTCGGAGAAAAATGGGCAACTTTAAGGAGGATTCTATCGAATGGGCGAACTCATTATAACCATGCAAATGTCGTTGGACGGCGTTGTCTCACAAGAAGATCGCTGGATGTCGCTAAGCGAAGAAATTTTAGAAGACTACCTGGCGTACTACAAAACGGTAGCTGCGCTTCGTTTATGGCGAGGCCAAACTCTCATGGATCTACTCCTCACCTGCAGGTATCCATATGTTCCTTCGCAATAAGCATTTCACATTGCTACTTGGTCAATCATATGCCTGACACCAACCAATATAAAAATTAATACTTAAAAACGGCTTCGACTTTTGAAACGAAGTTAGAACAATTAGAAAAAAAGATCAAAACCGGTATCAGCGACCTAAACCACATTCAGATTACTAACGGCGTTCGGAAGAATCGCTCTACCGATGATTAACGGGATTCTTTTTACTCCATCTCTTTCCTGAGTTTTCCGGTCTCGTCCTTGTTACGTTCGAAGACCATAGCGGCATTCTTGATAAAGTCGCTCTTCCACTGGCTGAGCATCTATGGATTCAACTGGTACTTGCCGGCCACCTGGTTCAGGGTGGATTCTTCTCGTAGAAGTCCAAGTACGACACGACATTGACCTTAAATTCAGCTGTATAACGATTTCTCTTTTCCATGTTCTTAGTTTGGCTTATTTTTTGTCTCTGTGTGTCTCACTCCCTGAGAGCAGTATACTTTTTAATGTGCAATAATTGTATTACTTCCCTACTTATATTCAACTACTCAGGAAGATTTAATATTTAGTCAAAAAGGGCATTGGGTGAGAAACTGAAAAATACAATCGAAGCTATTCTTAACGATAGGAGGTGTTTAATATGCACGCATGGGAAGCAATACAAAAATCGGTGGATTATATTGAAACTCACACAACGGAAGAAATAAGTACCGAACAGCTTGCGGATATGGTTGGATTATCGCCCTATTATTTTCAAAGGTTGTTCAAGCGATTGGTCAAAAAGACGGTGTTTGAATACGTCAGGCTGCGCAGACTGGCGCAAGCCGCGCAGGACTTAAAAGACAGTAAGCGGATTGTAGACATTGCCTTGGAATACGGTTTTTCAAGTCATGCCAATTTTACAAGAGCGTTTAAGGAAGCCTATCACATTACGCCGGAAGAATACCGGTCAAATTCTATTCCCCTTAACCAAGTCATGAAACCAGATTTACAACTTAACTATATTTTGATAGACGAAAATGTACCCTTGATAGCCGATGGTATAGTCATAGAAATTACGCGGAAAAAACTGGCCCAACCGGAACTATACCTCGGCTTAACCGAACAGGTAATCATAGCTGATCAGATGCCGGTCGGTGAAGCTACAGGTATTGACACTCCTTTCATGTTGTGGGATCGCTTTCACAAGGTCAAGCCGGAGTTAAAAGAAATTTCTTCCGATGAAATTGAGCTTGGGGCCTCTATGATGGGCGATATGGAAAACGGTACATTCACCTATTTTGCGGGCGCTCCGGCAAGGGTTAAAGCCCCTGTTGCCGATGGACTTACAGCTTGGGAATTACCTGCGGCTGACTATATCGTTTGTTCGCTTGAAGCGGAAAGTCAAACCGAGCTTGTTACATCTGCGCTTGACAAGGCTATGAACTATCTTTTCAGCACATGGCTGCCCAATCACAAGTTGACAGCTCAACCATTTTCCGCAGAAAAGTATTACAAAAAAACCCCGGACGGTTTCTACATGGAAATATGGGTAAGCCCTGTTTCGCTCGCTGACGCAAACAAAAAGGAGCAAGAAACCGATGGGGTGGAGTAAACGCTATGACAGCGGAAACCAGCAGCAAAAACCGCTGAAAATCTCCACCTTACCCTTGACTTCACCGGGGGGAACGCAGGAAATGTATTTGCCAGAATTGCAAGTTTCGGGGCTAAACTAAATTTGACATTCCCATATCTATCTGTGGCTGAAAGAAAAACCAATAACTATCGTGTTTTTACGGAGCTACATGCATTGCAGATAAAAATATGCCGATGTTCTTTTGCTGGTCTGCCAAAGTTTTTACAATATCTATCTGCTAATAAATCATTAACAAAGCTAAGATCTATGGCGGAATCTATTTGTTTAAGTATGTGATTATCCGGGATCATTTGGTATAATGCGGTATAGAAGCTGTTTTGTCGGTGTCAACGGGGTGTCAACGGGACGGTTCTCTTGACACTCCAATTAAATACGATTATATAGATGATAGGTGGTAGGGATAGTGGGCTTAGGCAAGACAATTCGTGATTATCGCAAGCAGCGGGGACTTACCCTACAGGAATTGTCTAGCCAACTTTCTGTTTCTGCTTCTTTTCTTAGTGCAGTTGAACGAGAAACCAAAAAACCTTCCGTAGCAATGGTAAAAAAAATATCTGAAGTACTAAATATATCACCTACCTATCTTTTAGCTAGTGATACTGAACAAGTCTACGGGGAAAAAATTAGATTTATTAGACAAGGTAGAGGATTATCAATAGATGAGTTAGGCGAACTCTCAGGTATCGAACCCGAACTAATAAAGTCCTATGAAGAAGGTGTAACCCAGCCTGACATAGAATCATTATCTAAGCTAGCGGAAATTCTAAATGTAACAGTACGCTACTTTTTAGAGAAATCTGCAGATAAAATTTCTATCGGGGAACGGGTACGGCGGGAGAGAGAAAAACTTGCTTTAACAGGAGCATCTTTGGCAGATAAAGCAGGTATTAGTCCTGCTATGGTTAGTCAGATTGAAAATAATCAAGCTGATCCTTCATTAGATACTTTAGAAAGTATTGCTAATGCTTTAGGTGTTTCAGTATGCTACTTCTTGTTAGAACAGGAAGATGTGGAAAACTTATTATCATCATTAAACCCCGATGTATTATCTTCACTTAGTGATCCTAGAACCCAAGCAGTACTTAGAGCAGTTAGGGATTTTGATGCTGGTGAATTAAAATTCATCCTTAATTTTATACATTTTTTCAAACGCAATCGCATCTTATTAGATGATCACCCTAATCAACAATTTAAATAAAAATTTTTAAATTCGGCTACTATAATTTGGTAGCCGATTTTTTTATTTTAATAGCAGGAGTTTATAATAATCTGTCGAATGTTAATTTCATTAAATATAGGTTTATGTATTTTGAACCACGGTTTAATGTTCTTAGTTTTAAAAATTTTATATTTCCCTATAAATAAAGGTCGTAAAATTTTTTTAACCTTACATTTAATAATGGTTGATTTATTGTAAACCTATAACAAATTATTACGGAGATGGAGGCTAATTTAATGAAAAATAATTTAACATCTCAACAAATGGGTAAAATTAAAAATTTATTTGCTGATCGAGTTCGCTTCAATAAAGTTGAACGACTTGTTTATTCTCACGATATGGGCATGATGCCTGAACAAGTCCGAGCTCTTATACAATGTACACCAGATGCAATAGTTCAACCTATTAGCACTCAAGAAGTTATTAATATAATTAAAATAGCCCAAGAAGAAAAAATACCTATTGTTCCGAGGGGAGCTGGTAGTGCTGGTTTTGGCGGAAGTGTACCTGCTAAGGCTGGTATAGTAATTGATTTTGTCCGTATGAATAAAATTATTGATATAGATAAGGAGGATATGACAGCTACTGTAGAGTCTGGAGTAGTATGGCAAAATTTAGAAGGTGAATTATCTAAGCGTGGTTTAACACTAAGAACATATCCGTCTAGCTCTGACTCAACAGTTGGGGGTTGGGTTGCCCAAGGAGGTAACGGTTATGGAGGTTATGAATACGGAGATTTTCGTCAAAATATTGTTTCAGTAGATGTAGTATTACCTACTGGTGAATTAAAAAGTTTTTCGGGTTCAGAAATTGATAAAGTATACAGCCTATGTGGAATTACTGGGCTAATGTAACCGCTAAACTAAATTGGACAGAAAACAACAAATAAGAATGAACAGTATTTACCACAATCCTCCAAAAAGGCTATGATTGAGCTGGAAATAAAAACAGCTTTGATCATAGCAGAGGAGGAAGAAATGAACGTAGCAGAAGGGTGGAATATGTATTTAGATATCCAGGACCTAAAAGCCAAACATTTTAACATAAGTCAGATATCCCGGCGTTTGGATCTATCCCGAACAACAGTGTATAAATACCTGGACATGACTCCCGAGGAAATGGAACAGTTCCTGGAG
>NZ_CGIH01000006.1 GCF_000983115.1 Syntrophomonas zehnderi OL-4 | reverse complement strand
TCTTTTGCTGGTCTGCCAAAGTTTTTACAATATCTATCTGCTAATAAATCATTAACAAAGCTAAGATCTATGGCGGAATCTATTTGTTTTAGTATGTGATTATCCGGAATCATTTGGTATAATGCGGTATAGAAGCTGTTTTGTCTAAAGACGTTTTTAACTAACATAAAAAGCATACCTCCTTTAGTTAATTTTGTTTTCGCTAACCAAATTATACCACAGGAGGGTATGCTTTTTGTGCTTTAAATGGACTTTTTCAGTGATCTCGGACGGTTCTTCTGACACTATAAACGGGATGCCTTAGTGCAAAAGAGGGCGAAAAAGATGCAGATAGAAGGAACTAACATAAAGTTTGGACGACTAAAAATAGCCAAATAACTAAGCCGATTATACCGATTGGTCTATCTGCTATCTTTCGTTTTTTATGCAATCCCTCGATTAATGCTACCCAATAAAGCAGCAATACTTCTGACGAATAGTCCGGTATTATTCTTTAATTCCTTCCGGCCCCTCTCTTGCTACGGAAATTAAGTGTGATAAAGATGGATCTATAGAGTTTATAGCGGATGAGGAGCAAATTGCTTTATTAGAGAATCTAATTGGTCAAGATATAACTTATAAGCAGCTCCTTGAGACGGTTTTCCCTGAGGCAATTGAGCATACTCCAAGTTCTGCCCTTGAAAATATGGCCAAAACAAAGGTTGATTGGGAAGCCACGAAGCCTAATGCCAATAGCGTAGAAGGTGTAAAGACTACTTCAGATGTATCGATACAAACATCTGTAAACTGTTTTTCCGATCTAGATCAACATGGGAACACAGTACAATTTTACTCTTGGCAATATGCAACTAGTTCAATGCCTTATATGTCAGTTTGGTCATATTTGTATTATGATCCTACGAAACCAGTTGGAGATTCAACAACATTGAAAAAAGCTTCATTCGAATCTGATACTAATTGTATGTATTTATCAACTGACGAAGAGGACTATGAAAATGCTCCAACTGGATATTATCGGACAACTGGGGTTCATTATATGGAGTTCCCGGCTGGCACCAATCCTCCTTCTGCAAGTGCAACTAGTTATTCCGGCTTTGGGGATTGGGCATATCACGAAAAGGAATAATGTAAATGGCCTCCAGGAGTTTTCCTGGAGGTTATTACAAAACAATCAAGGAGGTTAGAATGATTCTCGAAATTTTCAAAAAAACTGGTAACATATTCTTAACGGCTTTGCTTGTATTATTAGGATTATATGCTATTTTGATTCAATTCTCGTCAAGCCTTATACAAACCATATATAAAAAAATGGGTTGGTCAATTATTATCGCTACAAAGGAAAATAGTATATATAACATATTGCCAATCATTATACTGATTGTGTTAATCGGTCTTGGTATATGGTATGGATATAAATATGAGAAAAAAGGTTGGACTTTTTGGCTACGTCTAGTTAGCCTATCCGTTATACTTTCATTCATTCTTTTCCCTATTTTTTTATAAATTTTCCGAAAGAAAGGTGAGACATACTCTATGAGTGGATTAGCATCTCCCGGGATTTCTAGTTGACTTATACTCGCTTTGCCGGGCACGCATTAGTTCGGGAAAATAAAAACTGTGGAGGGGGCAAATGGGGAACCAAGGAAAACATTAATTATGAACCGGAGAAAACGTCCCCGATACAGGTTATTGACCGAACAAAATGGCGTTATGATTTCCCCAGATAAGCTCGGATTTCGTTGACCGGGCAGGCGGATCCAGGGAGGTGGACCCATTGAAAATCAAGCAGGCTATGTTATTGCTAGCAATATTATTGACCCTGTGTTTTATTAGTGCCCCCCATTGTCAAGAGACATTTTTTATAAAGAATAAGCTAAATGTGTCCCTCCTTTGTTTAAGATGCCAAATTTACTGAGTTTGGGTTGTAAAAATCTACGGGGCATTTATATTCAAGCGACTCATGCAGCCGGTTTTTGGTATCCAAGATACTATGCGGCACAGGAACTCTGGTATACGGTAGGGGTTATGGCAAAGTATAAATCAGGCAGTACAACCGTTGGCACAGTTAATAGCTGGGATTGGTCAGAAATGTCTTGGTACTTGAAGCCTGGTCAAGCTGAAAGCGGAGGATATAATTCAACTGATTATAATTTATCAACGAGCCAGACGCGTAAGGGCGAATATGCAGGAACCGTTGACTGTGACGATCTGTACTGGCCCTTGGTTGATACGAGAAGCCTAACATTTTAATGCTTGAAAGTAGGTTTCAAATGAATATCAAGAAGCGTTCTCTAGTTATTATGGCCTTCGATGTTAGTTAAAAACGTCTTTAGACAAAACAGCTTCTATACCGCATTATACCAAATGATTCCGGATAATCACATACTTAAACAAATAGATTCCGCCATAGATCTTAGCTTTGTTAATGATTTATTAGCTGATAGATATTGTAAAAACTTTGGCAGACCAGCAAAAGAGCCGGAGATGATGCTAAGAATACAAATATTAAAATATCTATACAACCTGTCTGATGAACAGTTAAAACAGGATTTGAGCGTAAATCTGGCTTACAAATGGTTTGTAGGACTTAACCCCGAAGACCCCTTGCCTGAAACCAGCCTGCTAACCAAATTCCGTACCCAACGCTTAAAGGATATCAGCATGGATGCCATCATTACCGAAATCGTAGGGCAATGTGTAGAAAGAGGCCTAATCAAAAGCAGCAACGGCATCGTTATTGATACTACCCATATTGAAGCCAATACTATTAAAACTTAATCAAGGAAATCCAAGCTACAGCCATATACCAGTAAGCGCTGGCACTTACTGGTATATGGCCCATGCATATGATCATATGTACATAATTCGGGGACAGATGGAAAAAGACACGGCAGTAAAAATAGCCGAGGAAGTAAGATATATAGATTAGCTTAAGGAAAATTTGAAAAGAGTAGAAAAAACTTGTTGCAGATAGCCTTCTTAGTTGTCTTTTATTTATGAAAGACATTTTAAGGAGGTGGTGCCTATGAGGGTGGTAAACAAAGTTCAATTAGGGAAGTAGCATATTATTATCATAAAAATACGATGTGAGGTGGTATAAAAATGAAAAAAATACGTAGCTTTATCTCTATTACGCTTTAATGATCTTATCAATGTTTCCATTGGCAGCAAGTGCAAATACGAACCAGGCTCCAATTACCGAAACAATACCTACAATAACAAAAGATAATGTTCAAACTATTATAGAATCGGCCAAACAAGGTGATGAGAATGCTATTCAAGCAATAAGTAATTTGGAATGTTTTAATCCTGATAAAATAAGGCAAAAAGGAACACTGAGGGTTTCCTCAAAAGAAGGAAGTAAAGAATACTTTTTTGATGATGGCAGTAGTATAACAATGAGTGTGGGGAGAGAAATATGCCCTGAAATATCGACCAAATCAGATTTTTACTATGAAGATTATGGAATGCATCAGTGGAAGGTTGCAGGTGTGGAGGTAGCACGATACTATATCCGTCATTTAATTAGAGTTGCCGGCGATCGTCGTAGTGGCAGGAGCGATTCCCATTGGGATGATAGTGATGCAATTCCCGGAGTATACACTGTAACAGAATATGGGACTACATTACATTCTGGAAATACTTACGATGTCTGTTGGGTTCTTAGAGGAGCTGGCAAATTTAAAAACGTACAAACAAGTGTAAGTTCTCCAAAATATATCTTTGAATTTGTAGATGATATAGCGGGTAATTCTAATACTCTTGAGGTAATTTCCCCATAATAGGGTGGAAAGCTTACTATGACAGAACCATGGTGGGACAAGATTATGCCCCTAATTGTCACTATTAAACTAATATATTATAGTATTCCTATTCTGGTTTTAATTTTTGTGGTTTCTATATATAAAGACGTGAAAAAAATTCTGCCATACTTACACAAAAACGAAAAGAAAATAAATAAATGAATGCTACTGAAGTAGGTCTCACACACTCACACGTAGAAGAAAAAAATGTCAACGGGGACGGAGACCACTGAAAAAGCAACCCTTTTCAGCCGCCCTGGCGGCTACCAATAGCCCATCAGGTAGGTTAATCTGTACCCGACAGAATAAAAACCTCAAAATAAACGAAGATAACCCTTTTGAAGCGGATACCAGTTTGGCTATCCGCTTTAAGTTTACCGCCAAGGGCTGTTAGTTTAGCCTGAATGCGGATGCTTCGTTGACGCGATCAAATCCATCAATAAATTATCTCTATTTATTAGAATGCCTGTATAATTATAGCAACTTCTATAATTAATAAAGATATGGTCAAATAGCGAAAGTTAGGAATTTGAGATATTAATGCCATAGCAACTGCCTGCTATGATTATTAGCGACCATGGCTTTTATGGTTTATCTCGTTATAAAGTGCCCGTAATGCAGTAATAAAGAGGTGATTTAAGTGCTTATGATGGCAATCGCTGCGATGGTGTAACCGTCAAGTAGTTTTGAACAAAAAACGTTAAATAATTTTGGACACCTAATTGTTACCAAAAATGGTTTGACGATGCTTCAGACGATAGCTGTCGCCAGTTAGATGAATAACCTCGCTTTTGTGGATTAAACGATCCAAAATAGCGGTTGTAATGGCCGGATCACCCAGAATATCACCCCATTCTTCCGGGCCTTTGTTGGATGTGATGATAATGGAGGTCTGCCCGTAAAGCTGGTTGATCAATTGAAAAAAGAGATTTGCTTCGTGACGGTCAATGGCCATAAACATCAGGTCATCAATGATCACCAGGTCAGAGCCAACCATGCGTTTTATCTTTGCTCTGGAGTTGCGGCTGATTTCCTCTGTTTTTAAGAGACGGATCAGTTCATTCATCTGAACGAAACTTACCCGATAGCCGTGGTTAATAGCTTCAATCCCAAGG
>NZ_CGIH01000005.1:125730-132667 GCF_000983115.1 Syntrophomonas zehnderi OL-4 | reverse complement strand
ATATACCTCAGATGGGGATCATAAGTAAGCCGTTCAACCAGTTGGGTAAAAGTATTCATATTCTCTAGCCGCATAGCAATCAAGGCATTTAACATAGCGCAGGTTGGGTATGGCTTAGGTCCACGTTTATTACCATCAGGTTGATGTAATTTGGCAATAACTGGTTTGAAATCAAGGGTATCAATTATTTTCTCGATCCTGGATTTTGGTTGCATTTTCATTGCATCTTCAAAGGAGAAAATGCATCTCTGTCGAATATTCATAAGTGACTTCGCCTCCTTCGGATGATTTGTTTGGTCACTTATTTATTCGACAAAATGGGGGGTGAAGTCCTTTTTCTGTATGAATAAAATCCTAATATTTTCGGGCTTACCTAATATGCAAAAGTCTCAACTAATAATAGTTGAGAAATTTTGCATAAATAATTTATCTTCTTACGGCAACTATACTTATGCCTGACAGGGTGTATCAGTAGTCCCATTATAATCTATCCTTAAAAAAACGGTTCTTAAGTACCGGGTTTAAAAGCCTGTCCCTTATTGCTCATAGCCTTGACCCGTTCGATTATAAAGTCCATAAGCCGTTCCGGTTTGCGCCAGCGGGTATAGCTGCGGGAAGGATCCAGGGCAAATTTAGACAAGATGGCCTTTAAAGTAGCGGCATCCAAAGGCTCCAAGGCCTGTTGCAAGCCGAGTTTGCCCAGATCATAATAAATCTGAAAAGGATCAAATCCCTCCGGCACATGGGCTTCATCCTTAGCCTTGCGTTTGGCAGGAGCGGCTTTGCGACTGGCCTCCGCAACATCTTGAAAGGGAACCGCCAACTTACGAGCCAGGGCGGGATTGTTTTCAATTTCAGTCGCCAGAACCCTAAAAAACTGCGCCATCTGTTGACCCAGATCATTTTCGGACATAGCTTAAAACCTCCTCGGTGAGAGATTGATAGTGCCGATAGGGATTATCATAACCGTATTTATCATGCAAGCTGGTGAAATTAAGGGTAGAATCCATTACTGCGGCCGCCCGGGTACCCTCGGGAATAACCGTTTCCAAAACCCGCTGGTATCCATCGCGGTGAGCATTTAGCCTTAATAAAGGAGTTTGTGCCTTATGAGTATTGGATTGCTCCCGGAATTTGCTGATAACCAGGCCCAGCGGCTGGATAGGGATACCGGTTTCACTTTTTAAGCGTTCAATGCGATTTACAATCTGAGGGATTCCATAAGTAGAAAGTATATCCGGTATAGTGGGAATTATGTAATAATTACTGATCATCAGCCCATTCTGGCAGATCAGCCCCAGATCCGGCGGGCAGTCGATTAAGACTATATCATAATCCGGGAGGGACTCCCGCAAAGCACCGCCTAAAATATGCAATGGATTAACAGGCAGTGCGGCACTAGCCCGCAGGAATTCGTCATGAACCTCAATCAAGTCAATACTCGAAGGCAGTAAGTCCAGACCCTCTATCCCGCCCTGGATATTGGAAACCTTACGGATGATCGCTTCCTGCGGGGAAAAGATCCGGTATTTACTCAGGTGATCCAGGAAAACATTTAAGACCGTCTGCCCCCGCATATTACGCCGCCGCCATTCCTGCTCATGAATCAAAGATACCGTAGCATTAGTCTGCGGATCAAGATCCACCACCAGAACCCTAAGGCCGTGCTCAGCCGCCATAAATTCCGCCATAGCCACAGTCAGGGTAGTTTTCCCCACCCCACCCTTAAGATTAATCAAACTGATTACCGTCGGCATTATAACTCACCCGCAAGAAAATGATACGAAAATAGGTTTTTTAGAAGCTGATAATATTTTAGTCTTTTTCCACAGCGCAATAAACTGAGCAGGAGTCAAAACCTTAATTGGTTCACATAGCTCCGGGGGAAAATGCTTGTCAACCATTTTCGGGTTGAACCTAATCCGCCAAGAATGGTAAAAAACTGCCTGAGTTTTTAGTGTATTCCGGAAACTATGGCTGACAAGGAAGCTATGTTCCACCTTAGGATTATAAACACACAGCTATCAGCAAAAATGCGATACCAATTAAAACTCCCAGTCCTATTACTTTAAGGTTGTTACGATAGAAGTACCCTTTGTCTAACATAATCTTATCAATTTCATCGCTAGCTAGTTCTTTATCCAGTTCTAATAGCACGGATAACCATTGGGATGCGGGGTTAACTTCATTAAAAAACATACTTTTTAAGGCTACCAATAAGGCAATCAAAGATACTGTTAATATTAGTAATTGTTCACTTTCTGATATCGTATCAGGCAGAACTGTGATAACTGCAACTATTACAAGGACGGATAATAATCCTAAGGTAAAAGAATACATGTACTGGAATTTATACGTATCTTGTCTCTTTGATTCCACTATAATTTGTATCTTATCCCCTGGGGATAAGCCGCTATAGTCATTTAAATCCCCTTTTATTATTTTTTTATCCCCAATATAGTTCGTAATAACCGTATATATAGTTGTTAGCAGAATAATCCCCACGGTTACATAAAACAAATGTTTAGGGTTAATTGCGTTTTTTAATGTTTCCGAACTTGTTATTGAATAAACAGACATGAATAAGAGCATGCCAAGAATAATAAAGGTTATTCCCGTAATCCTATCAAACTTGGGTCGATTCAAGGTAATTAAATATTTTTGCGCCCTAATGTGGATACGCAAAAAAATTAGTATACCAGTAACCGTAAGTATCGTAGCTAAAACCTTAACCATTCTATCAGCTCCTCGTTAGTTCAATCAAAAACCCAAGTTCGGCTTTTTTTGACTTCGCCCAATTACTTTCCAGGTGTCAATAAATATTCACCTTGCTCTTTCCTGCACCTTTTTTATTGTCTCCATCACATAATGATGTGTACATTATTTCTTCCATTTCCACCGCATCCGGTAATTTGGTAGTTAAGTCGATTACTCCTTTTTTTATGGGCTGCATAAGTTAATGCACCTCTCAAAAAAGCGAAACAAAACTCCGGTTAAATGCTACCATCCACCCTTCACCCATCTATCTAACAAGAGCAGTAATTCAGCCCATGGTTCTAGCGATGCCATTAGCTTTTGGACTTCTAAGGTTGGCTATATTGTTTAGGTTAGCAGTAATAATTTATGTATTCTACTAACTCAAAAACATGAGTGCAAGGGTTACTTTCCTTACTACAGAGCCTTCTTCCGCATTCCGTATGATATTTGATTAGTTCTTTGGCCTTATCTATTGCTTGCTGTTGATTAAGTAGAATAGAATTAAACATGTAATCATTAGTTTTTTTGTAAGCAGGAAACCTTACTTTTAATTCCCTTAATAAATGATCATTATCGGAAAACGGTCTTGTTGAATTATAATCGGTATGAAGTAAGAACCATAGTTCAAAAGAAGGATTAGATAATGCCATTTTAATTCCGTTCTTATCTGCTAATTGCTTAGTTTTCTCAAGTTCTGGATCTCCTTTAGCGTCAACATCGAAAACGCACCAGACTTTATCTCCCTCGCCAATATCGATAGCATACTCCTTTGCTTTAGCTCTGGCATATTCAATCAATTTTACTGCCTCTGTAATTTTACAGTTGGGTATCTCGATTTGAACAATACTATTCCGCCGTATAAATTTATTAAAATAAATTCTTTCTGTTTGATTTCCTCGTTCAATAATAATTAGCAAGATTTTACGTTGTTCACGGATTTTTCTTTGTTTATCTCTTTTTCCTGCCATAATCTTTTCCCCTCGCCAAATTTACCCAATGCTTACTTATATAAGTATAAATTATGGCGAAAAAAAAGTGAACCGATATCATCACGGTTCACTAAGAGTTTATGCTATTCTTCTTCTAATACTATTCCACTACCCAAGTTGGGAACAGCTCCGTACCTCCCCGTCAAATAGCCTCTTGCTATATTCTCATCATTACGCGCATTAATATCGAATAACGAATATAGCTCGGTTTGCAAAGATTGAGGATCTTTCTCAGTAAACCAAATCTGGTCTCTCCTGAAAAAATCAAGCTGTAATAGTTGTGTATCATGAGTTGAAAAAATTAATTGGGCATTATTCTGATTTTGGGTGGGATCATGAAACAATTTTACCAAAAACCTCATTAACTGCGGATGCAAACTGTTATCAAGCTCATCAACTACTAAAACATACCCCTTCTGCAATGCCTCTAACCAATAACCTGCCAACTCCATCATCCTAATAGTGCCCTTGGATTCCTGACTCAGGGGTAAATAGTATTCCATGCTTTGACCCTGGCCATCTTCAATTCTATGACGGCAATTAACCGAAAACACTTCTTGTTTGTCTAAAAAATCTTTTAACTCATCGGGCATATCCTCAGGTAATTCATTTCTATCGATGTTTTTTAGTTTTACCTTTACATCTGTTATCCCCAGATCAGCTTGTTGTATAAGGTTTCCTATATAAATGGAGTCTTTATCATTATTCAACAGTTTTTTTGCAGTATACTGTAACCACTCAGTATCTGATTCATTCATACCACGAACAATCAGACATTTTTTAAACCATTCAAAAACCGGAGAAGTCTCCTTATAGTTCCACCCAGCAGAACTCGAAAGGTACAAATGATTAGAAATAGTTCTGCCCGCTAGGGTTTTTTGCTCTTTTATATCTATGGTAAATTTATATTTGTCACCCTGCCGCTTAAAAACTAAAGCTTTACGTTTTTTAGGATAATAATATAAATACTCTTCCTGCACCTTCTTTTGATCAACAGAAAAGCCATACAAGTACTTTATCCCCTGGTGAATAAAGTTAATTTCAAAATTCGATGGTCTGTTAGCCCAAGTCGAGTCAAATTTAAAAGGTACTGCTTGTTCTATAGGATCACCAGGTTGTAATTCATTATTATTTACCACCAGCCAATGCATGGTATAGAATGCAAATAGTAAATTGGTTTTTCCTGAAGCATTGGCACCATAAACCACAGCACTTTTAAGGAGAGCATCGTTTACTACATTGCTTATTATTAAATTATCCGCCTGGTTTTTATCCGCCCTGGATGCAAACATACTCAACGTCTGCTTTTCCTTAATGGATAAAAAGTTTTCCACACTGAATTCTAATATCACTATCAACATCCCCTTGCACAGAAAGCAAGTCTTTTTGAAATTATACCCCACTTTTTGTGAATTAGTCACGAAAATTCAATGTTGTTTTGCAGTTTTCTTGGCTTATATTATGTCCGAACACGATAGAATCTGCGCTAAGCTAGATAAACTACACGATTACCTTACAGAGCTGAAAACTCTCTCTATAAACAAGAAGTCAGGGTTAACCCTGACTTCTTGTTTAACCGCAGTTTAACCGCCCGTTGAACAGGTTATCCAGAGACGTAACCAGGTCTTCAAATACCCGACGTTCCCCATATCCAAAATGGCTTCCTTTATTTTTCTACCGCTTCTTCCCTTGAAACACCTTTGGCTGTAGCTCGTAGCGGTTCTGAACGTGCCAAATAATCCCCATGCCTAGGATGCTCCAGGATTTCTTACTATTGAATTTGCTCTAAAAATCGCCCCCTCTGCGGGCTCAGAAACATATTTGTAGACACAAAAGATGAAGATGAATCGGAAGCTAAAGCTTCCGCTACGGAGTTGGATCTTAGTCTCAACTGATCTTTTGGTAGGGGAGGCTTTAGCCTCAACAGTATTTCCGTAGGGGAGGCTTTAGCCTCAACAGTTCTTCCGTAGGGGAGGCTTTAGCCTCCTGCGGAAGCTAAAGCTTCCGCTACGGGTATGTTACAACGCATCTATCCACAACGCAAAACGCCGATCCCCGCATTCATAATAGGCACTGCTGGAAAATTCATAATCATTCCTGTCCGTAATTAATCCCGCTCGTACCGGATTGCTATGTATATATTCCAAGGTTTTTAGCAACTCTTGATAATCCCTGAGGCCCCGGTCATAAAAGCTTTTCTGCCAAATAGAGTCCGAGGTTCTGTTTTGAATGTTATAAAAACGGGCGAAATTGCCCTTAATTCTTCTGATTATGGCAGATAAATCAGTATCTTTATAAGGTTGAATAATCAAATGAAAGTGATCGGGCATAACTATAAAACCATAGATGTGGTAATGACAGGCAAATTTATTATAAAGAATGATATTAAGGAGCAATTCAGTAGCCAAGCGATCATTGAAAATAGGATTACGTTCATGAGTTACCGAGGTAACAAAATATACTGTATTAGGTTCAACATATCGTTTTAGGCCCATGGATAATTCCTCCTGTTTATCCTATCGTTTTTTTTATTTTTAACATCCTTCTCTGGTAGGGGAGGCTTTAGCCTCCCTGCGGAAGCTAAAGCTTCCGCTACGGTGGTTGGATCTTAGTCTCAACTGTTCTTCCGGTAGGGGAGGCTTTAGCCTCCCACGGAAGCTAAAGCTTCCGCTACGGTGTTGGATCTTAGTCTCAACTGTTCTTCCGGTAGGGGAGGCTTTAGCCTCCCTGCGGAAGCTAAAGCTTCCGCTACGGTGTTTGGATCTTAGTCTCAACTGTTCTTCCGGTAGGGGAGGCTTTAGCCTCCCTGCGGAAGCTAAAGCTTCCGCTACGGTGGTTGGATCTTAGTCTCAACTGTTCTTCCGGTAGGGGAGGCTTTAGCCTCCCACGGAAGCTAAAGCTTCCGCTACGGTGTTGGATCTTAGTCTCAACTGTTCTTCCGGTAGGGGAGGCTTTAACCTCCCTGCGGAAGCTAAAGCTTCCGCTACGGTGTTTGGATCTTAGTCTCAACTGTTCTTCCGGTAGGGGAGGCTTTAGCCTCCCTGCGGAAGCTAAAGCTTCCGCTACGGTGGTTGGATCTTAGTCTCAACTGTTCTTCCGGTAGGGGAGGCTTTAGCCTCCCACGGAAGCTAAAGCTTCCGCTACGGTGTTGGATCTTAGTCTCAACTGTTCTTCCGGTAGGGGAGGCTTTA
>NZ_CGIH01000005.1:120231-125669 GCF_000983115.1 Syntrophomonas zehnderi OL-4 | reverse complement strand
TTGGATCTTAGTCTCAACTGTTCTTCCGGTAGGGGAGGCTTTAGCCTCCCTGCGGAAGCTAAAGCTTCCGCTACGGTGGTTGGATCTTAGTCTCAACTGTTCTTCCGGTAGGGGAGGCTTTAGCCTCCCACGGAAGCTAAAGCTTCCGCTACGGTGTTGGATCTTAGTCTCAACTGTTCTTCCGGTAGGGGAGGCTTTAGCCTCCCTGCGGAAGCTAAAGCTTCCGCTACGGTGTTTGGATCTTAGTCTCAACTGTTCTTCCGGTAGGGGAGGCTTTAGCCTCCCTGCGGAAGCTAAAGCTTCCGCTACGCTGGTTAGATTTTAGCTTCCGCTGCGGGTTACCGGGGTAACGGGTTCTTCTTCGGAGAAGTTCACTGTAAGAAAATAGTAGCGGAGGCTTAAGCCTCCGCTACGGTTAATGTTAGTATGATTTTTAGTATGAGTACTATCTGAGTAGTTGTAATACTGACTGAGGAGCCTGGTTGGCTTGAGCCAGCATGGCGGTTGCAGCTTGCTGCAGGATGTTCTGCTTGGTGAATTCCATTATTTCTTTAGCCATATCAACGTCGCGTATTCTGGATTCTGCAGCCTGCAGGTTCTCTGCGGATGTATCCAGGTTCTTGATGGTATGTTCTAAGCGATTCTGCAGTGCGCCCAGCTTGGAACGTTCTGCGGAAACGGTTTCAATAGCGTTGTTAATGGTCGTAATAGACTTGTTAGCCGTTGACTGGGAAGATATGTCAACTCCCCCAACGCTTACAGTATAATCCTTGGTAGCTGCTGCATCCAGTTTTAATACCGTGCCAACACCCGCCTTGGTACTGGTAAACGTTATATTATCGGTAGAAGTAGCTATAATATTGCCAGCACCGTCAAGAAGTTGCCCTTTGGCAGAATCAATTTTATAATCCCCGGCTTCTAATGTACTCTCTGTTTTACGGCTAAATTCCGATATGCCAGTAGCTTTACCATCGAGTACCTTAATAGTACCGGTATCGACTTTCTGCTCGAAGGTGAAGGTAACATCTGCCAATTCACCGGCACCTACCCAAGTCAGACCAGCATCAGCAGTAGTAGCTACGGTATGACCATTGGCATCAATAAGATCTGTTCCATTAATGGTGTAAATACCATCCTTGGCTGTACCTGTCCCTGAAACTGTAGCCTCCAACTCTATTTTGGTACTACCTACGACTGCCAGTTCATAGGCCCTCATATCCGCGATGGTTAATTTAAGATTCTGCCCTTCGTTGGCTCCTATATGAAATACCTTTTCCTTGAAGTCACCGGTCAGCAGGTGCTGTGTATTAAACTGGGTAGTCTGACCGATCCTGGATACTTCCTTGGCTAACTGGTCAACTTCTTTTTGCAGTTCACTGCGGTCTACAACCACGTTGGTATCACTGGCGGACTGGACGGCCAGTTCTCTCATTCTCTGCAGGATAGCATGGGTCTCATTCAGCGCACCTTCCGCGGTCTGGATCAAAGAAATGCCGTCCTGGGCGTTTTTAGAAGCCATGTTTAAGCCTCTGATCTGGCCTCTCATTTTTTCGGAGATAGCCAACCCAGCAGCATCATCGCCGGCGCGGTTGATTCTGAAACCGGATGAGAGTTTTTCGGTTGCTTTAGCACCTGCGAGGTTGTTGATGCCTAACTGGCGCTGGGTGTTCATAGCCATAAGGTTGTGGTTAATAATCATAAATAAATTCCTCCTTGAAATTCATGCTCCCGCATCCTTGCGGGGCAGTTTTAATTGCGTGGTTAAGGTGGTTTGCAGACCGTTTAGTATCGACCTTTAGACTAAAATGGCTCCTGCTCCCTCCTTTGCGATTGGATTTCTGGGACGGATTTCCCAGGATGTATTTATTATCGTGAACTGGGCGGTCATGCTAAGGGGTCAAAAATGTGGGATATAGGTGATTAGAGGTGGTTACCAGTGTATAGCTTTGTTTTTCTCTGTTATGTGGCTGGTTTGCATTTTTTTGTGGTGATGCCCGGGCTACGGGGGAGGGAGCCATGGCTTATTGTTTTTTACTTATATTTTGGCGGAGGCTGAAGCCTCCGCTACGGGGTTTTTGGGTTTCGAGTTTCGGAATTCGAGTCTCGGGATTCGAGTTTCGGGATTTCGGGGTTTGTAATTCGTATTATATAAATTCGTTATTTGTATTATATAAATAATAAAAAATCTGTCTTAATCTGTGCCCGGCACTCAAGTTGAGTGCCGGGTCTGCGTTATCTGTGTCTATTCTCTAGCGTATGGCTGGGCTTTAATGGATACTGATAACACAGACCCGGCGGGCATAGCGACCGAAGGGAGCATCAATAGTACCCGTAATATATTTAGGCGGAGGCTGAAGCCTCCGCTACGGGGTTTTTGGGGTTCGAGTTTTGGGTTTCGAGTTTTGGGATTTGAGTCTCGGGATTTCGGGGTTTGTTATTCGTATTATATAAGTTCGTTATTTGTATTATATAAATAATAAAAAATCTGTGTTAATCTGTGCCCGGCACTCAAGTTGAGTGCCGGGTCTGTGTTATCTGTGTCTATTCTCTAGCGTTGCATCTGCCCGAGTTGCCCGGCTAGCCAAGCGCTTTGGTTTTGCATTTGCTGGTAGGCTTTTTCCATGGCGGTAAATTTAGCCCAATAGTTTTCTTCGATGCGAATCAAGCGTTTTTGCATTTCCTCATAACTTTTGTTCATGCGGCTGATTTCTTTGCCTAGGTAGCTCTCATCGGCACCGATAACATTGCGTCCGGCGGTGCTGGCGATGGATTCCATTTGGCCTTTTAGCATGTCATCCAGTTTGCGGGCGATGCCGGCAGCCTTGGGGTCAGAAGATTCATTGTTAAAAATCTTGGCCACCCCGTCCAGGTCATCGGTTAAGGCTTCGCGCAGTTTTTTTTCATCTATATATAGTTTGCCGTGGTCTTTCCAGTCCGGTGACGTCATTATGCCTATGGAGCTAAAGGTTTTGTACTTTGAACCGGTTTCTACCGCACTTCCTACGGTCATGCGCAGGTTGCTGGCTATGGAGCTTAGCAGGGAATCGGCTCTAAAAATGCCGCTGCGGGCTTTTTCTTCCCATTTCTCGATGTCTTTTTCCTTCATGTCGGCTTTTTGTTCATCAGTCAGGGGCGCAAAATCACGGTAGCGTTTTTCGCCTAATTTAGTGCCCAGGTCTTCCATGATCTTGTTGTACTGTTCGACAAAGGATTTAATCTGGTCTACAACGGAGTCAATATCTTTACCCACAGTCAGGGTAGCATTGCCCTCCTGCTTGATAGTCATAGTTAAGCCCAAAAGGTTAATCTGGTTGGAGTTAAACTCCAAAGTCTCTCCGCCATTAAGTTTGATTTGGGCATTGGCGCCTGTGGCGAGAAGCTTGCCCTCCGCAGGCAGTGTGTCATCACTATAAAGATTTAAGTTTTTTAAAATGCCGTTATCATCTGATACTATTTTTATGAAATTATCTTGGCCGGTAGATTTTGACATCATAAATAGCCGTCCGCTGTTTTCGTCATAGATGGCCTTGATACCGGTTTGGCTGGACTTTTCATTGATTTTGGCTGCGATTATCTGCACGGTGTCGTTCTCATTTACATTGATGGTGGCTTGAGCTTCTTCTCCATCTTTTCCCTGGATGGTGAAACTGCCGCTGCCGATTTCCCCGGTTATTTTTGCAGAAGATTGTGCTGAGGCGGCTTTAGCGGTCTGAATAACGTTAATGGAATAGGAACCTTCCAGGGTATTGGGGCCAGCAGAAGCAGTAAGGATGGCTTCGTTTGAGGAACTCACTTTTTTGGCCAAAAAGGCTCCCTGGAGCTTGAGGTTGAACACGTTTTGCTCACGGAAAGTTCTTAAGCTGTTATTAACACTGCGATAGTCATCGCGTTTCCATTCCAGAATGGTTTTCTGCTGGAACTGGCGGTCAACTTTCATTTGTTCAGTGCGCATAAGGTTTTTGATGATGCCTTCGGTATCCATTCCGCTGGCAATACCGCCGAAGCGGATACGGTCTATGGGATTCATGAAAAATCCTCCTTTCGGTTTTGGGTTTTAATGGACGCGGATTGCGCGGTTTACGCGGCAACCTTAATTATGAACGAAGTTCATATCAGTAGTACCCGTAGGGTGCAACCTTAATTATGAACGAAGTTCATGTCAGTAGTACCCGTAGGGTGCAACCTTAATTATGAACGGAGTTCATATCAGTAGTACCCGTAGGGTAATTTCCGCGGTTTATTTCTATTTTAAATGGGAAACTAAAGTTTCTCCTACCACCGGATTAAAATATTTTTTATAAGGTAATCAGGCTGTCCTATATACCTGGCAGGTAGAATTTCTCGCTACTATTCCCTTAGCGCAATCCCCGCGAAGGCTGAAGCCTCCGCTACGGGGCTGGATTGGTTTTACCAGGCGGGAAACTATGTTTCCCAGCGAAAGCTGAAGCTTCCGCTACTAAATTTTTATTATTAAACCGCGTAAACCCTGCTCAATCTGCGCGAGCGAAGCGAGTCCGCGTCTATTCTATGCCCAATTTGCCTATGTTTCCCCGCGAAGGCTGAAGCCTCCGCTACGGGGCTGGATTGGTTTTACCAGGCGGGAAACTATGTTTCCCAGCGAAAGCTGAAGCTTCCGCTACTAAATTTTTCTTATTAAACCGCGTAAATCCTGCTCAATCTGCGCGAGCGAAGCGAGTCCGCGTCTATTCTATCCCCAATTTGCCTATGTTTCCCCGCGAAGGCTGAAGCCTCCGCTACGGGGCTAGATTGGTTTAACCAGGCGGGAAACTATGTTTCCCGGCGGAAGCTGAAGCTTCCGCTACTAAATTTTTATTATTAAACCGCGTAAACCCTGCTCGATCTGCGCGAGCGAAGCGAGTCCGCGTCTATTCTATTCCCAATTTGCCTATGTTTCCCCGCGAAGGCTGAAGCCTCCGCTACGGGGCTGGATTGGTTTTACCAGGCGGGAAACTATGTTTCCCGGCGGAAGCTGAAGCTTCCGCTACTAAATTTTTATTATTAAACCGCGTAAACCCTGCTCGATCTGCGCGAGCGAAGCGAGTCCGCGTCTATTCTATTCCCAATTTGCCTATGTTTCCCCGCGAAGGCTGAAGCCTCCGCTACGGGGCTGGATTGGTTTTACCAGGCGGGAAACTATGTTTCCCGGCGGAAGCTGAAGCTTCCGCTACTAAATTTTTATTATTAAACCGCGTAAACCCTGCTCGATCTGCGCGAGCGAAGCGAGTCCGCGTCTATTCTATTCCCAATTTGCCTATGTTTCCCCGCGAAGGCTGAAGCCTCCGCTACGGGGCTGGATTGGTTTTACCAGGCGGGAAACTATGTTTCCCGGCGGAAGCTGAAGCTTCCGCTACTAAATTTTTATTATTAAACCGCGTAAACCCTGCTCGATCTGCGCGAGCGAAGCGAGTCCGCGTCTA
>NZ_CGIH01000005.1:106838-120221 GCF_000983115.1 Syntrophomonas zehnderi OL-4 | reverse complement strand
ACCAGGCGGGAAACTATGTTTCCCGGCGGAAGCTGAAGCTTCCGCTACTAAATTTTTATTATTAAACCGCGTAAACCCTGCTCGATCTGCGCGAGCGAAGCGAGTCCGCGTCTATTCTCTGCCGATTACTTTTCCCGCATTTTTTTTAGTTGTTCTACGGTGGGGAGGTTTTTTTGGGCCTCCCGGTTGGCTGCCTGGATTTCTGTATAGATTTCTTGGCGATAAACGCTTACGGAACGGGGGGCGTCTATGCCGATTTTAACGATGTCTCCCTGGACATCGATCACACTTATTGCGATGTTGTCACCTATGATTAGGCTTTCGCCTTTGCGGCGGCTGAGTATAAGCATATCACTTCCCCTCCCCGGTAGTTTTTTTATCAGCGGGGAAAAGGGGATGCCTAGTATTATAATCGGTTTTTTCAGGGATATACTGTAGTCCTAATTTTTTTTCTATATTAATTATGACCGGTGCCATTAGATTGGCGGTGGCCTTTTTAAATTCCGCAGGTACGGTCACGATGTTTAATACGATCAGGGGCGGATTTTCCTCGGGAAGCTCCAGCTTTTGCAAGGCGGCCGGGGACAGGTCTACCTGGTAGCCGGGGAAAAATGAAAATGGATCTGCCAGCAAAAGGCACAGCTCGGCTTCCCGGACGGACTGCAGGTAGAAAAAGGGGCTGTTTTCTTCCAGGGGAAGCAAAATAAATTCCTGGTTGGTTTCAAATCCGGGCAAACCATCCGGAAAATGGATGATGTCGTCTGGAGAAATATTTAATTCGCCGAAAAGAGCGGTCTGTATGCGCATAACATCCTCCTTAAGGTTAATAGACACAGATAACACTGACCCTTCGGGCACAGATTAACACAGATTTTTTTCTTTATAAACTAGTCTAATTTCTTTCTATATTACGTAGCATTTGGTATCACTTAAATCCGCGTTATCTGCGTCTATTAACCCTAAACAGTCTGGTTTAGTTTGGGGTTGTGCCAGGATATTTTCAGGTAGTTTTGCTGGGCGATGTAGGCGTTGACACGGCCCCACTGGAAATTGTTCTGGACTTGTCCCCGGCGCAGTTTTAAATCTATCGTTCCTCTGCTTACGTTCGTTTCTACGGGACGGATTTCCCAGTCAATCCGCGGAGGCTGCTGGGGAACCGCGGTAACATTGAAGTCTACCTGGGTATCCATGGCTGAGGCGGCTAATGCTTCAATGGTGTTGCCTTCCTGCCAGTTAGCCAGATAGTCGCCTTCGCTGGAGATAATACCGATGGCCTCGATGCCTTTTTGCCTGGCCAGGTCGGCATAATAGCGGCTGAATTCGGCCGGACTGCGTTTGTCCATGTCGGCAAAGCACTGGCTCTGGTCTATGTAGAGCCGGGGCCGGGGGGAATGGATCTCCAGCCTGGGCTCTTCTATCTGCAGTTCGATGGCCGGGAGGGTTGTCTGCAGGTTGATAGCAGGCTTTTTTATATCGAGGCCTAACTGGGCAAATTGTTGGTCGATACGAATTTGCAGCATTTTCCCTACCCTCCTTTTTAATGGACACAGATAACACTGACCCTCCGGGCACAGATTAACACAGATTTTTTCTTTGTTAATTCAGCCGGATTTGCTTCTGTTTTACGTTATATTTGTTTCACCTTAAAAGCCCGCCTCAGTAAATAGACAGATAGCTCTTGCCATTGTACGTTACCTTAATTGGAGCCTGCTGTTTGACGCTTAAGCCTTTTGATTCTAATTCAATTAATAATGCATTTTCATAAACTTTTTCTAAAAAACCGCTACCTAAAGAATTGTATACTCTATATGCTGCCCCAATGATAATACTGGTTATTTCTTCGCACAAATACTCACCCATACCAAAATCTCCATTTACCTTATCTGTGGAAATCCTTAAAATCTGTGTTATCTGTGTCTATTTAACTGCGTAAATCCGCGAAAATCTGCGTTATCCGCGTCTATTTATCCACCTTACCGCAGGAAGTCGATTAGGGAGGGTTGGATTATTCGGGCGCCGGCGCCTAGGGCGGCGCGGTAGACGTTTTCCTGCATTTTTAGCTGCATGATTACTTCGGACATGTCGGCGTCTTCTACCTGCGAGAGCAGGCCGGTAAAGGAGATCTGAGTGCCGGTCAGGCGGCTTTGCTGCAATTCCAGGCGGTTTACTTTGGCTCCTAAGGTAGCCCGGGCGTTCAAAAGGGAATTCATTTTTTCATCCAGCTTGCTTAAAGCTCCATCCATTCCGGTCACATCGGCATTTTCTATATCTGCTTTTAGTTTGGTTAAAATTCCGAAAATGCCGGTATCATCTTTTAGATCAGCCGCAGGGGGATCGCCCATAAAGAAATTCTGCAAATCTTCTCCGCTAGATCCTCCATTCGTAATGTTCATGCGAAACTTAATGCCCACCGCAATTTCTATATCGAAGGCTTCATCATTGCCCTTCCATTGAAGGGTAGGCGGAACAGTGGAGGCATCCTCTTGTAGGGGCTTTTCGGTAACATTCGTTCCAGCAAATATATATTTGGTTCCATAGGTAGTATTGGCAGTCATTTTTATCTGTTCGGTAAGTTCACCGATCTCTTTAGCTATAGCCGAGCGGGCACTATCGTCATTGGTGTCGTTTATGACCTTAACGGTCAGTTCGCGGATGCGGTGGATAATTTTATTGATATCGTTCAGGGAGGCATCGGTGGTTTCCATGAAGTTGATGGCTTCCCCGATGTTTCTCAGATACTGCTCGCCTTCGACCAGGTTGGTGCGCAGGCGTAAGGATTTTACCAGGCCGGCCGGATCATCCGAGGGTGTGTTCAGTTTGCGCGTGGTAGACAGTTGACGCTGCCATTTGTCCATTGCCAGCATACTGGTATTAAGGTTGCGCCGTAAATCGTTTACCATCATATTGTTGGTTACACGCATCATGGTTTATTACCTCCCTACAAGTCCCATGCGATTTACAATAACATCGATCTGTTCATCGATGGTGGTTATAAAGCGGGATGCCGCGTTATAAGCATGCTGAAAGCGTATCATGTTGGTTAATTCCTCGTCCAGGGATACGCCTGATAGGGACTGTTTTTTGTTTTCCAACTGATTTAAGAGCGTATCCTGGTTGCGTACCATGCGGGTGGCTTCCTGGCTGATAACTCCGGTATTGGCGCAGACAGAACGCCAGAAGTCGTCTACCGTGGCATTGCTCAGGGTATTTACTACTGCGGCAGCCGAGGTGCCGTCCAAGGTAAATCCGCCGCTAGTCGAGTAAAAAGTAATTCTGTTGCCGTTGCCGCGCACCATTATTTTGCCCTTTAAATCTGTATCGGCATCGATCTCCTTCTGGAGAGCCGCCACCAGATCAGCCATACTCTGGATCGGCAGGGGATCCGGGGGAGTCGTCGTATTGTCAACGGTAATCGTTTTTCCATTTATAACAAAAGTAAAAGATCCCTGGGTTAAATCTGTTACCGCTGTAGAATCAATCCGCCACTCCGAATCATTGAGCTTCTGTTTTAACTGGGCAATTTTAAGGGCATTGGCACCATCGCCGAAGCTGACTTTCTGCATATTGCCGGATGTGTCTTTAAACCAAGTGGGTTGGGAGGCAGCCGCAATATTTTTCGGGTCAGTAGTTATAACAGAACTAACACTCATAAATTTTGCCCATTCAATAGGGTCATTAATGTCAGACGGCTCGTTAAAAAAGTTTACGCCGTCTGGATAGAGGTAGCCGGTGCCGTTATTGTTTAAACTGTATCCGTTTCTATGTAAATTATTGGTGGTGACAATAATCGTCTTGGCCATTTTATTCAGGTCAGCAATCATTTTTGGAATGATCTCTTTATATTCTGAGGAATCCTCCGGCCAATCGGTACGTCCCCTTATATCCAACAGACCCTGTAATTCGCCGCCGGTAATCTGGGCTTTCGTTTTAGTATCTGCCCAGGTGACCATGTGCATACCTTGGCCGTCTTGAATGGTATCCAGTTTTATGTAATCCGCGCCCTGGACGATGGGTCGGCCGCCCAACTGTACCGTAATCGCGTTGCTGAAGCGTTTAACGGCCCCGGCGGTTTCATCAACAGCGTTACTCTCTTCGTAGATAGATATATCGGCAATATAGCTGAGTTTATCCAGAAGCAGATCCCTTTTGTCCAGGAGGTCATTGGGTTCCTTCCCGGCTATCGATATGGACAAAATCTGCTTGTTAAGGTCTGCCAGCTGCTGGGCAATGGAATTAATTTCGTCAACCTTAACCCGGACGGTGGCATTGACGTCCTCCCGCAATTCCTGCAGCTGACGGTGGGTATGGTTAAAGGCTTCCGCCATCGCCAGACTGCGCTGAACGACGACCGAGCGCACCGATTCGCTTTCCGGATGTACCGACAGATCCTGCCAGGCCTCCCAGTATTTGTCCATGACTCCGCGTAATCCGTCTTTGGAAGGTTCGTTTAAGATGACTTCTATGCGGGACAGGCTCTCCTGCATAGACGACCAGTAACCATAGGTGCGGCTTTCCTGGCGGATCTGATAATCCAGGAAACGATCCCGCAAACGGTCAATGCTGGCCACATCCACACCGGTACCAAACTGCCCTACCCGTGAATTTCCGGTGAGCATAGGAGCATGCCAGGGCTGGGTGGTGACGATATTAGGCATCTGGCGGGTATAGCCGGGGGTATTGGCATTGGCTATGTTATGCCCGGTTACATTTAAGGCTGATTGATGGGTCATAATCGAGCGTTTCCCGATTTCCAGGCCTCCAAAAATATGCATATAAATACCTCACTTTTAAATTGTTGGGGAGGCATAGGTTCAGATAGTTCCTGGGGTTCTTTTGCCTCCTGGTGTCTCCCTTAAAATTTTTAAACCTTCTTGTCAATAACCCGGTTCAGGGAGCGATTCTGGTTATCATCCTGCTGCTTGCCATTTTCACTGTACGTTCCGGTTCCCTCATCATTAAAGAGGGCTTGAATACTGTCTATATAATCAAGCGAAAGGCCAATTAATTCATGGTTTTCAGCGTTAATACCCCGCAATTTAAATATGGCCTGCTGCATACGCTCGACTTCATCGTTTAATTCCGCCTGCCACTGTGGAAAGTAAGCGGCGGCTTTCTCCAGCAAGACGCTGGCGGTCAGTTCTTCGGCTGGCATTTCTAAGGTCTGAGCCAGGTTTTGCTGGGTTTTAAAACGATTGGCTTCCAGCCTTTCCAGAGCCGCAACCAAGGCACCTTCCTTTTGTACCAGCTTATCCAATTCCTGCACCTGGTTTAGAATAATGACCTGCTTTTTTTCTTCACCTATTTCAACCAGCTTGTCAATCCATTGGTTTTCCTTGATTAATATCTGAATTAATTCCTTGATGGTTGTTTCCATTTGAGTTGATTGCATTTATACACCGCTCTCTAAATCAGCCGGTCAACAATCGCCCGGGCAATCATTTTTTCTGCGACTTCGTCATCGGTTACGGTATAAGTGCCGCTGGAAATCTGCTCGCGCAGGCGGTCAACCCGATCCTGGCGGATATCATCGGCCTGGCGGGCGGCCTGAAAAGCCCGCTGCTTAATGCGGCTTTCTCCAGACAGAGCCAATTCATCCTGCCCCACCTTTTTGCCATTGACGCCGGAGACGGCATTTGGTTTGCCTATGCTTAGGTTTTTATTATAGATTTTTAAAAGGTTTTGCACCTGATTGTTGGAAATAATCACTTAAACCACCTCATAGGATGTACTTCACCTGTATCTTAGTTTATTTTCGCACAAAAAAAGAAGAAGCTTAATGCGCTTCTAAGCCCTTCTCATGCATTTCTATTTGATTTTTGGCTAGTATCTTCGTTTATCTGCCTTGCATGATTGCCGCCCGGTCTGCAAGTATAACTGAAGTCCCAATAAAAACCTCCGCGAAGCAGGGACGGACAGCTTAAGATCACGGAAGGCCCATGATTAAGCCCGGCTGCAGGCAAACTGCAGGCAAAGCCAGGGTCCCGGCATCCCTTACGCGGCCGGGACTTTTTAGCTAGGCCAATCCTAGTCGCGCACATGCATACGCTCGCTCCGCTTACCTACTGAAGGCGGCTTCCTGTCCGGCTCCGGCTGCGGCTTGGGCTGGCGAGCAGCTCCATAGATAGCGTTATTCCTTTCGTTAATACAGTCATCGCAAAAACGCCCGTTATTAATCGGCTTGCCACAGCCTTCACACTGCAATACGCCTTTAAATCCTCGGGTGACCAGTCTGCCGTCCCGGATAAACTGCATGATCTTTTCTTCCTCGACTCCGGTTTCTTCACTGGCTTCAAATATGCTGGCCCCCGGATGATCCCGTACGTATCTGCGCACGGTCATATACTCTTCTTCTTCTTTTTCCAGACAGCGGTTGCAAATATTCCTGCTGCCTGGCGAAAACAGGCGTCCGCATTGAGGACAGTTCTTTAGATTCGCATTCATCACTGACCAACCTCCTATCAAAAAGTCAAGCATCAGGTTTTGGGAAAAATGCCAGCGAAGTAATACTTTTTTTATATCATACCATAAGCCAAGTGGGATTTTGTAAAGAATATAGGCTACTTAATAATATCTGGTTCGATTGCGAGGCGGCCGACCCAAATCCGGGCAATAATGCAGGTAAAAGCGACTGTTCCATGAGACTTAATAACCTTTTCCGGTTGCCCAGGTAATAATACATACCCGAGCCGCGCCGGCTTCCAGCAATACCCTGGTACATTCGCGGCTGGTTGAGCCGGTGGTGTATACGTCATCGACCAATAATATGTTTTTTCGATATACCTTCCTGTTATCCTCTATTTGGAAAGCGAATTGCAGGTTTTTTTCTCTTTCTTCGCGTGATAGCTCCACCTGGGAAGGGGTATCCTTTACCCGGTATATAATGCGAGGATCCATCTTGACCTTCAGCCGCTTACTGACCTGGCGGGCTAAAAGCTCCGCCTGATTAAATCCCCGCTGTTTTAATCCTCCGCTGGATATAGGCACCGGTACGATCAAATCTATCGGCATAAACCTGGGCTCGGATTGCACCTTTTCAGCCATCATATCTCCCATGCAGTAAGCCAGATGTTTTCTGCCCATAAATTTTAAAACCTTTATGGCAATGCGATAGGGTTCGTTGTAAGGCCCTACTGACCGGGCCAATTCAAACCCCGGGGGGGTTTTTTGACAATCTGCGCAAAGGCTCGCACCATTTTCCAGGTATTTCCCGCATTTATCACAGGTAGGGCAGGAACACTGCATTTGCAACATTTTTTCCTGACATTCCTTGCACCAGGGACGGCGGGTATTATATTTGCCGGGCTTGCGACAAATGCAGCATACTTCCTGGGGAAACAAAAAATCTAACAACACGTCAATCATGGCTACCTCCAGTGCCAGACATTTTACTTGGTCATTTTTTAAAGCAAGGGGATTTTTTAACATGGAAACATGTAATGATATTATAACACATAAACCAGGGAACACTGTTTTTGCGTTTCCTAAATTTGTATGTCCCCCGGCTTTATCGTGCTGCTATGCGGTTAATCTGCACCATTACCGCGGGGTACCTGCGGCCGATGCGGGAAGCGATAAATAATAATTCGGAATAATATGGATTGTAAGCGGATATTTCCAGGCTGAGTCTTTCATCCGGGAGCAAATGCCCCAGGGTTTTGTAAACCTGTCCTTCGGCTGTTTCCGGGTTATTCAGATATAAATAAACCTGGTTAAACGGAGCCTGCTCATACCAATCAGCCCGGATCAATGCTAATATCATGGCTAACCATAGGCCGAAACAAAAAGCTTTAAGCAGTATCAAAATAAAACCTCCCTCTGGCCAGTTAATATATACTATGCCTTCGGGAGTTAAATTGATTACTTTTAATAGTTTTTAATCTTCGGCCACAATATTGTTTTTTAGTGCATAAACGGCTGCTTGGGTGCGGTCTTTGACCCCTAATTTTCTAAATATACTGGTTAGATGGTTTTTCACCGTCTTTTCACTGATAAACATCGTTTCAGCCATATCTTTGTTGCTGCTGCCTTTTACCAGGAGGGCCAGTACATCCTTCTCCCGGCGAGTCAGTTTAACCGTATCCTGTATCTGTTCACTGCGATTGATTTCCTTGATAAGCCGTTTGGCTACCCGGGGATGGATGACGACTTCCCCGGCCATTACCCGGTGAATGGTGTCGATTAGCTCACTGCCGGCTACATCCTTGAGCACATAAGCCGATACCCCGGCTTTGACCATGTCCACAACTTCTTCATCTTCATATATCGTCAGGGCGATTACCTTAGTAGAAGGCATTTCCCTTTTTATTACCCGCGTAGCCACTATGCCGTCTGTTCCAGGCATGTTAACATCCATCAGGATGACATCCGGCCGTTCTTTGCGGGCTACGTTAATAGCCCCCTGTCCATCTCCCACTTCCTCGAGGACTTCAAGGCTGTCATCCCTCTCCAGGAGTTTTCGCAAGCCTTCCCTGACCAGGGCGTGATCATCCGCTATCAATATTCTTATCTTAGCCAATCTGCTCCTCCCCTTCTGTTGGTACCTCCACGATTACCTGAGTTCCCGCTCCCGGTCGGGATATAATACTGATCTTTCCGCCCAGTAGTTCAGCTCTTTCCCGCATCCCCAAGATTCCGTAGCTCTCTTGCCCGAACCCGGCCTGCTCGTTCACATCGAAACCCTTTCCCCGATCCTTGATAACGATGTTAAGTCCCGAGGGGATTGCTTCCAGCTTAACCATGGCCTTTTTCACTCCGGCATGTTTGCGCACATTCGTAATGGCCTCCTGAACCACTCTAAACAGGGCTATTTCCAGAGATAGATCATATTTTTTCACCTGGCCGAACGAAACGAATTCGATTTCAAAATCGTATTTGTTTTCATACGCCTCAAAGTATTCCTTTAAGGTGGCAATTAAACCTACCTCTTGCACGGCACTGGGCTTTAAATCAAACATAATCCGGCGCAGATCATCCAGGCTTTCCCGGCCCATATCCCGTATACTGCTTAACTCCTCCATGGCCCGGTCGCTGTCTTCCTCAAATATGTACTTCACCAGATCGAGCCGGATTAACATGCCGGCAATGCTTTGCGCCGGTCCATCATGAAGTTCCCGGGATATTTTCCTTCTTTCCGCCTCCAGCGATTCGACTATCCATAACCCCATATTCTGTCGCCGGATGGCTTCTTCCATGGTATCCAAAATACTGGTCAGATTAGCCTCCAAGATCTTAAGCGCCAGGCCGGTACTCTGCAGGTAATTATCAGCTTTGCGGGCAATTTCCTGATATTGCTTGAGCTGACGACTTAATTCCTCCCGTTTTTTGCGCTGAAATAATTCCTGCTGTCTGAGCCAGATCAACTCATTTTGCGTAGTCTGAGCCTTTTCATACGTTGATTTTATATATTCTTCGGAATACCGTTTAAAATTAGAGCTTACCTCCATCAAACGGTGGCGGGCCATGCGATCCATCTTCTCATAGCTGTCCACCATATCAATCAAGCGGGCAGTCTCCAAGTTCGATTCTTCCATCCGGGTCTGCATGATCTCGCATTGTTTGCGGCAATCATCCGCAATATCATATATTTCCTGGCGTCCCGTCTCCAGGCTGTGGCGCACCTGGGCCAGCACCTGATCCAGTTTTTGCAGCTGAATTTCTTCGCCTGCTAAGCTATTACTTTCTTCTTGCACCATAAAAATCCTTCCCGAATTGTCAAAAAATAATGACCTTTGACCAATTTCCACAAAATTGGACATGGAATCCTGGCGAAAAATAGACGCGGATCACGCGGATTTTAATTAGGAAATGGACACAGATAACACAGCGCCTAATTCCGCGGAAGCTAAAGCATCCGCTACGGCTATTGCGGTAAAAGATCCTTCTCAAATTACCGGGTTTTTTGGCATATGCGATGATGCTGCCGATAGCGTTTTATTAATTAAAGATAAAATCTGTGCCCGGAGGGTCAGTGTTATCTGTGTCTATTAAAACCGCGTAGATCCGCGTAATCCGCGTCTATTAAAAAACCCGACCATCGGTCGGGGTGATCAGTGCAGACCGAGGGAGGTCAGCACTTCATTCTTGATCTCCTGCAAGCGTTCCTCACTATCGGTTTCAATATAAATCCTAAACACAGCTTCAGTGCCGGAGGGGCGAATCAATACCCAGCTGCCATCCTCCAGGATAAACTGGCGGCCTTCGATTTCATTGCTGCGATCAACTTTTATCCCCGCCAGCGTTTTAGGCTGAAAATCCTTAAGATTGGCCTTAACCATTTCTTTTTCCGCATAACTGGTTTTGATATCCACCCGAACACTGTAGTTTTCACCATACTGGCGGGCCGATTCCGCCATCAATTCCTTGAAGGTTTGACCGGTTAGGGCCAGGATCTCAACCGCCAGCAGGCAGGCCAATATACCGTCTTTCTCCGGAATATGCCCAAAAACGGTCAGACCGCCGCTTTCCTCCAGACCCATCATGCAGCCTTTCTCCCGCATACCTTCACCTATATATTTGAATCCAACCGGGGTTTCAATTACCGCCAACCCGTTTTCGCGGGCAATCTGATCCAGGCGGTGGGTAGTAGCAATAGAGCGGCAAATCGGGCCCCGGAAAGTACGGGTCTTGAGCAGATGATCGAATAAGAGATAGCCGAATTGATTGGGGGTGATAAAATCACCGTCCCGGTCGATTATACCGAAACGATCCGCATCCCCATCCAAAGCCAGCCCCACATCCGCCTTATAGTTTACAACGGCCCTTTTCAGATCGGCCAACAAACTATCGGTAGGCTCCGGCATAGAGCCGCCGAACATGGTGTCCCGGTAGTTGTTAATCGTCTTAACTTCGCAGCCCAGCTCAATCAATATCTTGTCCAGGTAACCGATACCGGCCCCATACATGGGGTCAACGACTACCTTTACAGGATTGGCCTTGATATATTCCGGGTTTACAGCCCGCAAGAGCTGCCCGGTATACTCCTTGTCCACTTCAATCTCTTTAAGTAGATCCAGGGTAACCGCTTCTTTCAAATCGAGTTCATATATCCGGCCGTTTTCAATGATGCGGCTTACTTCATCCTCGATAGCATCGGTAACATCCGGCAGAGCCGGCCCGGCATATTCGGGAATGAATTTAATGCCGTTATATTCAGGCGGATTATGGCTGGCGGTAATCATTACCGCCCCGGCGGCCTCTAAGAGCCGAATAGCGTAAGCCGCAACCGGGGTGGGAGTCGCATAGGCAAACTGATAGACTTTGATTCCGTTGCCGGTCAAAACCCGCGCACATTCTGCGGCAAATTGCTCAGACAGAAAACGGTTGTCGAAACCCACTACCACCCCTTTTTTAGCCAACCCCATACTTTTTATATAACAAGCAATGCCCTGGCATACCGTTTTTATATTGTCAAAGGTAAACTCCCGGGCAATTACCGCTCTCCATCCATCGGTTCCAAACTTCATGGCAGACATAGAATCCTCCTTCATACAACCGGCCTTACCTAACTGTGGCTAATATACTTCATCTATTATTATATGTTTTACGTTGCAGATTCTAACCCAGTATTTCAGCCATTTAAAACCCTTAATATATTCTAGGTTCTTTCCCTTTTCCCTGCCTGATTCCATGATTAAATTTGCGCACCGATGCGCACATAGAGGAAGTCTTTTATCACCTTGACGATGCGGATCGCAGCTTTACCGTCTCCATACGGATTAATAGCCCGGGCCATCTGTTCGTAAGCGTTGGTATCGCTTAACAGCATGTGGGCCGCCCGGTAAATATGTTCTTCAGACGTGCCGGTCAGCTTCACTGTACCGGCCTGAATCGCTTCCGGCCGTTCCGTGGTATCCCGCAAGACCAGAACAGGTTTGCCCAGGGAGGGGGCTTCTTCCTGCAGACCGCCGGAATCGGTCAAAACCAGACAGCTGCGGTTCATCAGGTTAGCAAAAGGTTCGTAATCCAGCGGCTCAAGCAGATGAATCCGCTCCCGTCCGCCCAGCATTTCAGTGGCCAGATCCCGCACGGTGGGATTCATATGGACAGGAAAAACCACCTCCACATCCGCAAAATCATCGACCAGCCGTAATAAGGCCTGATAAATATCTCTCATCTTGTCGCCCCAGTTTTCCCGACGGTGGGTCGTAACCAGCAAGAGACGCTGGTTAAAATTAATTCCGGCCAATTTTGAATCAAATTCGTAATCCGCTCTGACCGTCTCCATCAAGGCATCGATAACCGTATTGCCAGTCACCCAGATTTTATAACCGGCCACTGATTCGGCCAGGAGATTTTCCCGGGCTTGATCAGTCGGCGCAAAATGCAGTTCAGCCAACCTGCCGGTTAAAGTGCGGTTCATTTCCTCCGGAAAAGGCGAGTATTTATTATGAGTACGCAGCCCGGCCTCCACATGACCCACCGGTATTTTTTGATAGAAAGCTGCCAGAGCGGCCGCAAAGGTGGTAGTCGTATCCCCGTGCACTAATACCAAATCAGGCTTTTCCTGCTCCAAAATCCCCTGCATACCCTGCAAAACCCCGCTGGTAATGCTGTATAGATCCTGCCGTCGCTGCATCAGATCCAGATCATAGTCAGGGGTAATGGCAAACAGATGTAAAACCTGATCGAGCATCTCCCGATGCTGAGCCGTAACCACCACCACCGTCTTAATATCATCAACCTTTTTTAGTTCTTTTATGACCGGAGCCATCTTAATCGCTTCCGGTCGGGTACCGAATACCACCATTACTTTTCCTAAATGCATTTTTATTGTTTCCTTCCCCATTTTGCAGGACTTTTGTCCATTTAACTTCATAGTAATACATTCAAATAAGCAAGTCAAAGTTAGTGAGGCGTGAGAGGAAAACCGTAGCGGAAGCTTCAGCTTCCGCAAGCATTTGGCGTATCTGCCCATACCTGCCGTAGCGGAAGCTTTAGCTTCCGCAAGCATTTAGCGTATACCCGGGAGGCTGATCTACCCCGGGGGAGGCTAAAGCCTCCCCTACGATTATCCGCAGGCCGATTGCCGTATCATTTTTCCCGGGAACCGTAGCGGAAGCTTTAGCTTCCGCAAGCATTTAGCGTATCTGCCCATACCTGCCGTAGCGGAAGCTTTAGCTTCCGCAAGCATTTGGCGTATACCCGGGGGAGGCTGATCTACCGGGGGAGGCTAAAGCCTCCCCTACGATTATCCGCGGGCCGATTGACGTATCATTTTTCCCGGAAACCGTAGCGGAAGCTTTAGCTTCCGCAAGCATTTGGCGTATCTGCCCATACCTGCCGTAGCGGAAGTAACCGTAGCGGAAGCTTTAGCTTCCGCAAGCATTTGACGTATCCCCGGGGGAGGCTGATCTACCGGGGGAGGCTGAAGCCTCCCCTACGATT
>NZ_CGIH01000005.1:105331-106828 GCF_000983115.1 Syntrophomonas zehnderi OL-4 | reverse complement strand
AACCGTAGCGGAAGCTTTAGCTTCCGCAAGCATTTAGCGTATCTGCCCATACCTGCCGTAGCGGAAGCTTTAGCTTCCGCAAGCATTTGGCGTATACCCGGGGGAGGCTGATCTACCGGGGGAGGCTGAAGCCTCCCCTACGATTGTCGGCGGGTCGATTGCCGTATCATTTTTCCCGGTAACCGTAGCGGAAGCTTTAGCTTCCGCAAGCATTTAGCGTATCTGCCCATACCTGCCGTAGCGGAAGCTTTAGCTTCCGCAAGCATTTGGCGTATACCCGGGGGAGGCTGATCTACCGGGGGAGGCTGAAGCCTCCCCTACGATTGTCGGCGGGTCGATTGCCGTATCATTTTTCCCGGTAACCGTAGCGGAAGCTTTAGCTTCCGCAAGCATTTAGCGTATATCCGGGGGAAGCTGATCTGCCGGGGGAGGCTGAAGCCTCCCCTACGATTATCCGCAGGCCGATTGACGTATCATTTTTCCCGGGAACCGTAGCGGAAGCTTCAGCTTCCGCAAGCATTTGGCGTATATCCCCGGGAGCCTGGTCTACCCGGGGGAGGCTGAAGCCTCCCCTACGATTATCCGCAGGGCGATTGACGTATCATTTTTCCCGGTAACCGTAGCGGAAGCTTCAGCTTCCGCAAGCATTTGACGTATACCCGGGGGAGGCTGGTCTACCCGGGGGAGGCTGAAGCCTCCCCTACGATTATCGGCGGGGCGATTGACGTATCATTTTTCCCGGTAACCGTAGCGGAAGCTTTAGCTTCCGCAAGCATTTGACGTATACCCGGGGGAGGCTGATCTACTGGGGGAGGCTGAAGCCTCCCCTACGATTATCCGCAGGCCGATCGACGTATCATTTTTCCCGGTAACCGTAGCGGAAGCTTTAGCTTCCGCAAGCATTTGGCGTATATCCCCGGGAGGCTGATCTACCCCGGGGGAGGCTGAAGCCTCCCCTACGATTGTCCGCAGGCCGATCGACGTATCATTATATCCCGGTAACCGTAGCGGAAGCTTTAGCTTCCGCAAGCATTTAGCGTATATCCCGGGGGAGGCTGAAGCCTCCCCTACGATTATCCGCAGGCCGATTGCCGTACGTTTTTACCCGGGAACCGTAGCGGAAGCTTTAGCTTCCGCAGGCATTTAGCGTATATCCGGGGGTGGCTGATCTACCGGGGGAGGCTGAAGCCTCCCCTACGATTATCGGCGGGGCGATTGCCGTATCATTTTTCCCGGGAACCGTAGCGGAAGCTTTAGCTTCCGCAAGCATTTAGCGTATCTGCCCATACCTGCCGTAGCGGAAGCTTTAGCTTCCGCAGGCATTTAGCGTATATCCGGGGGTGGCTGATCTACCGGGGGAGGCTGAAGCCTCCCCTACGATTATCGGCGGGGCGATTGCCGTATCATTTTTCCCGGGAACCGTAGCGGAAGCTTTAGCTTCCGCAAGCATTTAGCGTATCTGCCCATACCTGCCGTAGCGGAAGCTTTAGCTTCCGC
>NZ_CGIH01000005.1:0-105321 GCF_000983115.1 Syntrophomonas zehnderi OL-4 | reverse complement strand
TCCGCAAGCATTTGGCGTATATCCGGGGGAGCCTGGTCTACCCGGGGGAGGCTGAAGCCTCCCCTACGATTATCCGCAAGCATTTGGCGTATATCCGGGGGAGCCTGGTCTACCCGGGGGAGGCTGAAGCCTCCCCTACGATTGTCCGCAGGCATTTAGCGTATATCCCCGGGGGAGGCTGATCTGCCGGGGGAGGCTGAAGCCTCCCCTACGATTATCGGCGGGCGATTGACGTATATCCCGGGGGAGGCTGAAGCCTCCCCTACGATTACTACCATTTCCGGGGCTAATAGGCTATGTTCAGATTGAGAACGTCACTTGGCGGGGTTATTTCTAATTGGACCCGGCCGTCTTTTACTTCATAGAGGCGGCCATTGATGTATACGAGGTCATTAACCGGCATTTTGCTGCTGGCATTATAGAAATGCAGACTGAGAAGGGATTTTTCCCCGGCTTTGAAGGGCTCCGGCAGTGCAGATACCAGATATTTATAAGCCCTTCCCCAGGGCTTAAGCGTATCGGCTTCCAAAGACGCGGTCAGGGTGTAGATGCTGTTTTCTAAGCCCAGAGAACTTAAAGTAAGGGAACTGTATACGACTACTTCCCAGGTTCCCGGCAGGGGATTAGCAAACACCAGGTTCGCCTTGTCCCGTGGCTGCAGGTCGCCGACCCCGGCATAATGGCTGGTGGTCTGACTGCCGTCCGGGGCTACAAGGTGCATGCGCACCCGGCCTTTTTGGCCGGCCTGCAAGGCCAGACTCAGCTGGGTACTTCCCGGCGGCACTTCGAAGAAATACCGTTTATATTCGCCCGCTGCCAGCCCGTACTGTTCCACGAACTGTCTTTCAGGCAGTTCTGCTAATTTATAAGGCACAATTACGGTTTGCAGCGCGGCGGCATCCCAGCCGGGGGTTAAAGCGTTATCAGCCAGCACAAAACCGCTATATAATCCGGGTTCCTTTAACTCAGCAAAATCCAAATCAATCGTTCTTTCGCTATTAGCCGGAATCTGTACCACCATCTGCCCGGGCATGATCCAGGGGGACAGGCTGCCTACCGCCAGACGGCTGTTGACATAGTTGGGGTTTTTTATGGTAAGTGACAATTTACCGGGCGGCAGGGTGCGGGAATAAAAACCACTCCCTGCTCCAAATTCCGGGCTGTACTGGCTTAATTCGTAATTAAGGGGATTCTGGGTAAGGTTTTTAATCTCCTGCCAGGAGCGCAGGAGATTAATGGCTCCATAGCCCTGCTCGGCCGGTTGATAACCTTTAAGAGGCTCCGCTCCGCCCAGCAATGCCATCCATACCGCCCGCACATCATCCCGGTAGAGCTGATGGGAAACGGCGTCCATTAACAGCGCGGCGGCTCCGGCTACATGCGGGGCTGCCATACTGCTACCTTGATCGAGCTGATAAGGGGAATCTGCCCACAGGGGATAAGTGGATACGGCACTGCCGGGAGCCACTACCAGAGGGGAGGCCCGGCCATTCCGGCCAGGTCCGCCGGGGCTGAAATACCACAGGCGCGGTTCGTTTACCTGCCAGCCAAAATCATTTTGCCACATTTCCGGTGTGGCATAGGCTCCCACGCTGATAACATTGTTAAGTGCCGAGGTAGCCGCGGCCGTGCCGATTCCTGGCCCGTCATTACCGGTGGCTATACATATCGCCATGCCGAAATCCTGCCAGATCTTGGCGGCCATATCCGCCAGCGACTGCCGCTCAGTCTCGTTTAAAACCATTTGCCCCATGCTGACTACGGCTATCTTAGCCCCTCGTTCAGCGGACAGCCGCAGGGCCAGTTTCAAGTTGTCCAGCCTGGCGGTACCGGCGCTGTTAATGATCTTGACCGGCAGGAGCTGCGCATTGGGGGCAACACCGGCGATTATTCCATCGGCCGCCACGACTCCGGCCACCATGGTTCCATGACCTAAAGCGTCATAACCCAGCTTCACATAGCTGCCGTCCCGGGCCATTTCCGCCACTACAAAATTAAAAACCTGATTGCCGCTGCCTTTTATTTGGCCTAGCTGATAAGTCTCACTGTATTTTTTCAAACCCTGTTCAGCGTTTAACTGCCCGTCTCCGTTTAAATCCATATATACGGTGTCAAAACGGTCTATATAGCGGCTTTTGCTGGCAACCACCAGTATTTGCCCATCTGGATAGGCCACCGCCGGATTAAGGGGCAGACGCCATGTTTCAAAATAGCCATAACGAAATTCCCCATTCACCGATGACAAATTGTCGACTTTAATGTCCCGCTCCCCTATCCTGATGGAGCCATTGACAGCCCAGGCGGTTTGGTTAAGAGCCACTTGGCCCTCATTAGTCAAATCCACAAAATCAATTACTTTCTTGAAGTTATCCTGGGTATATTGCAGATCGGGGTGACCGGAATCTATGCCGCTGTCAATTACGGCTACCAGTTGTCCGCGTCCACTGGCCCCGGTAAGCTGCATGAACTCCCCGCCTTTCATGGCATCCCGGCTGATTTTCAAACTGTTGGCGGGATCATTTTGCAATTGATTTACAAGGGTCATATCTTCTTCATCCTGGAGGCTGTAGATGTTTATCGGCTGGTAATCCGCCGGGCGAGCATAATCCGGCAGGGTTCTAATGTCAAGATTTACCTTGCCGTGGGCAGGGGTGTCGTTTATATATACGAAGGATAGCTTGCCGTTAGCGTTCAGGTCGAAATAGGCAGGCAGGGGAAGTTCCAGTTCCTTGACCGGCTCCCGCTCTCCCCGGGCATATACTAAAACATTGGCAGCCATTTCAAATGTCTGCTCGACCCCGTTAAGCCTTACAATCATCTGTCTTAAGCGAAGATTTATATCCTGCAAGGTTCCGTAAAAATGATGCCGCTCTCCCTGTAACCCCAGCATTTCTTCCAATATGCAGGCCACTTCGGCCCGGGTGATATTAGCCTGGGGACGGAAACTGCCGTCCGGGTAACCCGAGATTATACCTTTTTGGCGGGCATAGGCCACTGTCCCCTGCGCCCAAGGGGAAATCCGTCCGGAGTCGGCCAGATCAGCCGGGTTAAGATCGCGATGGTCGGCCTTAAGACAGTTTACGAGCATCGTCACCGCTTCTTCCCGGCTGATATAACTGCCGGGTAAAAACAGCCCCGACTCGCTGCCCTGGGCAATGCCTAACTCCCGAGCCAGCTCAATGTAGCCCATCGACCACCGCCCGGCGGCATCAGCAAAGGTACTTTCCCCTTTTGACAACTGCTGGGCTTCGTTTTCTTTATGTATCGCCTTTACCAGGAGGGTTACGAATTCCTCCCGAGTGACATAGGTATCCGGATGGTAGGAGCCATCCGGATAACCGCTGATTAAATCCCGGCTGTGCAGATGGTCTATCTGCAACCGCGCCCAATGCGATTTGATATCTGTTAATGCCAGAACCGGCTGACAGCATACGACCAGCCATATGCCAACCCAAAGACCCAATAGGATTTTTTTATCCTTCATCAACATTCCGCCTCATAACCGGGACATTCCCCGGTTAAATTAAGTACTAGGGACGATGCCGTTCATAATCAGGTCGGTAATCTGCCAGGCGGTACTTTCCGCTTCGGCTTCCCAGCCTTCCAGGACAATCGGCATCCAGATCTGACCCAATATGCCGCCGATCATCAGGGTAACCAGCTTGGCATCTACCTCGCGCAGTTCCCCGCTGCGGATACTTTCCCGGATCAAGTCTTCCAATACCCCTTCTTTCTCTTTACGCTTGTTGTAGAACCAGTCTTTCAGTTCATCGTCAATTATATCCGTATCCCAGAAGAGGATTCGGGATAATTCCTTGTAATTTTGGCAGAAATAAAAATGTCCGGCGGTGATTTTTTGAATCCGCTCCGCGATGCCCATCTGGCTGATTTTTTCCGTGCTGACACTTTCCTGATACTGCCGCAGTCCGGCTTCCATAATCTCCTGAAAGAGCTGCAGCTTGCTGGAAAAATACTCATAAATAGTACCTTTGCCAATCCCGGCCGCTACCGCAATATCTTCCATCTTGGCATGATGATACCCTTTTTGGGAAAAAACCTTAATCCCCGCTTCTAAAATCATATCCCGCTTCGTAACCATATTCCCTCCTATGATAACTGCAACCCGAAGGGAGGAATAGACACAGATAACACAGATTAGATAGATTTACACAGATTATTTTTTTTAATTAGACGTCAGGTTAGATTATATATTTATGATTTGGCTAGACATGGAATATCTTATTTAACAGATTTGGACACCTTTTCGGGTTCACGATAAGGATAAAAATCTGGGTAATATACACGTCTACACTAAATCTGGCAATTGCCTAAGCAAATCTTACAGACAATTAAAAAGGAATAATCTGTGTAAATCTGTGGTAAATCTGTGTTATCTGTGTCTATTTAACCCCTCCCCCTCGTAGAGCTGCTGTTTTTAGAATTCTACCGATTCGCCGGAGTCGGTTTGCACCTGGGGTTGGTTGCGGCGTTGGCTTAGCTTCTGGCCCCAGTCGTCGAAAATACTGTAGACCACCGGTACTAATACCAAGGTAATCAATGTCGATACCAGCAGGCCGCCGATAACTACTATAGCCAGGGGAGAGTTCCATTCCCCGCCTTCACCCAATCCCAACGACAGGGGGAACATAGCCAGAATCGTAGCCAGGGCCGTCATTAGTATAGGCCTAAGCCTTACCCGGCCTGCCTCCACGATAGCCGCATTACGTTCCATACCCCGCTCCCGCAGTTGTTTTAAGTAGTCCACCAAGACAATGGCATTAGCCACCACTATACCAACCAGCATTATTACCCCGATAAAGACAACCACACTGAAATGCTTACCGGTCAGCAGCAGGGACAATACAACACCTATAATAGCCGTAGGAACTGAGAACATAATAACAAAGGGGTTAAAAAATGATTCGTACAGGATTGCCATAACCGCATAGACCAGAATAATAGCCAGCAGCAATGCCAATCCCAGCGAGGCAAAGCTCTCCGTCATCTCTTTCTGCTCCCCGCCATACTCAAACGTATAGCCGGAGGGGAGATTTATTTTACCCAATTCAGCCTGAATATCAGTCATGACCGCATTTAGGTCGCGGTTAAGCAGATAGCCGTTGATCTCCGCTTTGCGTACCCGATCCTCGCGGGTAATTTGAATCGGCCCCGGTTCCATGTCGAAAGTGGCAATCTGGGATAATTTCACCACGGCACCGCTCGGACTCAATATGCCCAGGTTCTGTATATAGGAAAATTCATCATACCCTTCGGGGGAATAGCGCACCCGCACATCGACTTCATCACCTTCGACTTTGTAGCGGGTAGCCACCGTCCCTTGGCGGGCATTCTGGATTTCGGCTGCCACCTGACCCGGAGTCAATCCAAATGCCGCCGCCCTGGTGCGGTCAATCCGTACCTGAACCTCGGGATTGCCATCGCTTATGGAAGAGGTTATCTCCCTGGTGCCGGGAACTTTCCTGATAACCTCGGCGGCCTGGTCGGATATTTCCCGCAACACCTTAAGATCATCACCCCGCACCTGTACGTTAATCGGCCCGGCTGCCGAACCCATGTTGGCGGTCATATCCATAACCGTGACCTTGATTTTAGCACCCGGAATATCACTTACCCGCTGACGTATTTCCTCACTTACCACATCCACCCCGCGCTGACGTTCCGCCCGGGGAACCAGTTTAACGTAGAGGGTGCCGTTATCACTTTGTACCCCAGAATCCATAAACATATTGGCTGAACTGCCGACACTGGCAAATATCGTATCAACTTCCGGAATTTCGCGTAACTCCTTTTCCATCCTTTTTATGGTTTTATCGGTTTCCTTTAAAAGACTGCCCTTGTCGCCCTCCACCGTAATAGAAATTTCCCCGGAATCCATAGCCGGCATAAACTCAGCCCCCACCAGGGGAATTAAAGCCAGGGAGCCGACCATGAGCAGCGTAACATAGATAACTACCTTGCGGCGATGACCCAGTGCCCACTGCAGCAAAACCTTATAGCGTTCGCCCAGGCCGTCTATCCAATCCCCAAAACCGGTGGTAATGCGAGCCAGCTTGCCTTCTCCCCGGTCGCGGGCGGCCATGGATTTATCGGTTAACATACGCGAAGCCATCAGCGGCACGACCGTTAATGCCACCATCAGAGAGCAGAATATGGCGAACATAACCGTAATTGCCAGAGGCTTAAACAAGACCGAGGACAGGCCTTCGGTTAACAATATCGGAAAGAAAACCGCCATTAAGGTCAGGGTTGAAGCCACCACCGCGCGCCCCACTTCGGAAGCACCAGTAACAGCCGCATCCATCGCCGACAGCCCCAACAAACGGTGGCGGTATATGTTTTCAAATACCACAATTGAGTCGTCCACCATCCTCCCCAGGCCGAGGGCCAGCCCCCCCAGGGTAATCAGGTTAATCGTATCGTGGTTAAAATACATAAGAATAAAAGTTGTGATAATGGAAAGGGGTATGGCAGTAAAAATAATCAAGGTGCTGCGCAGGTTACGCAGGAACAGGAACAGAATCAGCATAGCCAGCAAGCCGCCCTCGATCATGACCCGTTTAGTAGTATTAAGAGACTGGTTGATATAGGTGGACTGATCCATGACCACTTTCAGTTCCAAATCCAGATCCAGCTCTTTTTCGATTTCTTGCAGTTCCTCCCGTACCGCTTTACAAGTCTTGACGGTGTTGGCATCACTTTGCTTCAAACAGTGAATCCCCACCGCGGCCTGCCCGTCCACCCGGGTCATCTGACTTTCATCTTTAAAACCATCGGTTACGGTGGCGATGTCATTTATATACACGGTACCGCCGGTAGGAGTCATTATGGCAACATTCTTGATATCTTCGACCGATTCAAACTGCTGCAGGCTGCGCAGAAAATACTGCCGTCCGCCGTCTTTTACCTGACCGGCCGACATATTAAAATTCTCCGCCCGCAGAACCTGGGTAACCTGCCCCAGGGAAAGATTATAATTTGCCAGCTTGACCGGGTCTACTTCCACCTTCACTTCCCGCTGCATTCCCCCGGTTGTTACTACCGAAGCCACCTCGGTAATCCGGCTCAAACGCGGTTCCACCACGTCCTGAGCCACCTCCTGCAGCTGACCCAGGCTCATGGTATCACTCTTAATGCCGATCTGAATAACCGGCATCAAGGTAGGATCCATCCTTAGAACCACCGGTTTCTCGCTGCCGCTGGGCAGATATTTATCGATTAAACCAATCTTCTCCCGGATCTCATTGACCGAGGTGTCCATATTGGTTCCCCAGTTATAATAAATCAAAATCAAAGAGGAACCCGAGGTAGACATGGAGTGGATTTCCTTAATATTGCCCAGGGTATTAAGGGTACCCTCCAACGGTTTGGTAATCTGGGATTCCACTTCCTCCGGGCCTACACCGGGATATTCCGTCATAACGGCCGCGATGGGAAATTTCATATCCGGTATCAGGTCAACCGCCATCTTGGACAGGGTGAAAAAGCCCATGATAATAATTACCGTCACCAGGATAATCATAGTTACCGGCCTTTTTACGGAGAAGTCGATAATTTTCATTATTTAGCCCCCCCGGAAATGACCCTGACCAGGGTACCGTTATTTACCAGGGTATTGCCTTTGGTTATAACCCGCTCCCCGGCTTTCAAACCGGATGTGATTTCCACATATTTATTGTCCCTGAGTCCCGTTTTAACATCCAACTCGCGGGCGCGGTTTTTGCTGTCCACGACATATACAATCTCCCGACCGCCGCGGGGAAGAACCGCCGCTAAAGGCACCGTCAAGACATCAGCTTTACTTTCGGTGCTGATTAGCACCTCGGCAAACATGCCCGACTTAATCTTATTATCCGGATTATCCAAGACTACCTTGACCGAATAATTTCGTTTCATAGGATCAGCCACACCGGCAACACTGCTTACCGTACCTTTAAAAGGCTCGTCACTTACCGCCTTAACCAGTATATCCACTGAATTGCCGGGCTTTATATAGCTGATTTCTGATTCGCCGACCAGGGTCTCTATTTCCAAACGGGAGGTGTCACTGACAGTAGCCACCGGGGAGGAAGGATTGGCAGTTTCGCCCAAAGACAGAGCCACACTGCCTACCGTGCCGTTGATAGGGGAAGTTACCGTACAGTTGTTTAATTGGCTTTGGGCAGCCAGCAGACCGGCCTGCGCCTGCTGCAAAGTAGCTTCGATACTCCCGGTCTCCAAAGCCCTGACCGCACTCTCGGCAGCTTCCAACTGCTGCTGCGAGGCCGCGCCCGCCTCAAACAGCTTCTTCGTTCTATCATAGTTCAGGCGGGCATTTTCCAACTGAATGTCATGCTGACGCTTACCCGCCTCAGCCGCGGCTACCCCCGCTTCAGCCTGGCGTATACCGGCCTGAAAATCACTGCTATCCAGGGTCATAAGGGTCTGCCCGGCACTTACCCGGTCACCCGGCTTCACATATACACCGGTTACCCGGGCAGGTATCTTTGCCATTATGTATACTTCATTAACTCCCCGCACCGTCCCCGGATACTTGACGGCCTGGGCAATATCCCGCTTCTCCGCCTTAACCGTGCTGACGCTTAATTGCGTCTCCTTGATAACCTCTTTTTCCTTCCCGCACCCCCCTAAAAACACCAGGGGTAACACCAAAACCAGCAAAATACTGAGCGACCGTTTAATCCTATCCACTACGTCCCCTCCCATTTAATTACAGCCTAAAATAACCGACCAGTCGGTCGGGATCATAATTGCATTATAGCGATAAATAGAAATGGAGGTCAAGGGGAGAATGTGATTGCAAATAGGGGGACGTTCTTTTTGTTTGCTTGGCACAAGCAAACAAAAAGAACGTCCCCCTATTTGATTCTGTTTGGTTAATTCCAATCGTCAGCACTATAAACCTGCTGCGCGGTCAAATATGCATACTGAGCTTTATATTGAGCCAGGGTAGCTCGGGCATTTTCCAGGCTTAGGCGGGCATTTTGTTCAGCGGCTTGCACCGTAGACAAATCCGCTCTGGCGATCAAACCCAGGTCATATCTTAGCTGGGCAATTTGCACGTCTTTACTAGCAGTTAAATAGGCTTTTTCAGCCACAGCTATCTGCCCTTCCATGGTGTCCAATATATAATATAGCTCCTCGATAGTCGCCCGGGTATCTCGTTTACTTTTCTCGTAATCCACCTGAGCCAGTTCCAGATTTAGATTCTGCAATTCAAATGGCTGTCCTGGAATTACTAAATACTGTTGGCTTTCTTCTATCTTTAGCTGGGCTTCCGCACTCCAAACAATCCGCGATTCTGACAAGCCCCGAGCTATTTCTATACCTAGCTCATTCCTGTTATACTGAGCCAGAATCGGTCTGCTGTTCAAGTCAGGCTTCCAGTTCGCATTTTCGTTCAGTAATGACCTCAGTTTTGATATTGACCCCTCATACTTAGCCTTGCTCAGTTCATATCCTTCCTCCAGGTGTTTTACCCCTACCTGGGCCTTTTCGTAATCAAAATCAGACAGCGTTCCTACCGCCCGGGCTACACTGCTCATGGTAAGCTGCAGTTTGGCATCTCCCAGCTTTATCCGCGCCAATTCCATGTTATTGTAATTGGTTACCGCACTGGAATAGGCACTAACCACACCGCAGGTTATACCATCCCGCGCAGAGTTTTCAACCTTCTTGGCAGTTTGATAGCCGATTTCAGCCTGCTGGTATCCATTTACAACTTGCTGGTAAGTCGGCATTACCATACCTTCAGTTGGTATCCATTTTACCCTGTCAGCAGCGTCATTGCGAATGATTTCAGCTTTTTCAACATTTAATGCAGCCTTTCGAAGGTCGGGGTTAGTCTTATACGCTTTTTCCAAAGCTTGCTCGATACTTAGGGAGTTATCAGCAGGGCTGGCTGCATATACGTAACCAACACTGGGAAATACCAGGCTCATACATAGTATACCTGTTAAGATGTATTGCTTAAGATTCATTCATAACACCTCGCATATAGCTCCGACTCACCGGTCAGTATAAATTCATTATATAAACTGCCCGGCGCAGTGTCAATATAATCCTCAATAGTCACAAAAAACCGAACCCCGGTGGGGTTCGGTTTTTCTTAATCTTTACAGATTATTTGGAAATCAAAACTGTGCGTGTGCCAGGATCCCAGCCCACTGCATATCCAAAGCCTTCTGCTACATAACGAGCAGGCAACATGGTTCTGCCATTATTGATTTCAGGAGCTACATCCATTGTCTTAGCTTCGCCGTTTATAGCGTAGGTGGTGCTGCCGATGGTAAGTTCAACTTTATTGTCACCCTTAGTCATAGTAACTTTCTGAGTTGCTTCATCCCATACTACATCAGCTTCGGCTACTCCCAGGGCATAGGCCAGATATCTAACCGGTACATAAGTCCGTCCGGCTTTAATATAAGGAACAGCGTCCATAATTTTGGATACTCCGTTTACTTCGTAGATATTAGAATCAATTCTGAACTGCCCAGTTACTGCACCTTCAGTTCCCTGGTCGGGAGCAGGTGTTATAACATCTGCGACTTTTACTGTTGCTACCGCTACGTCATTAGCGCGACTGGAGCGATCAACTGAAGTCCCCGATATATCAAACTTAAGATCGCCAACCGGAACTGTTCTGTCTACAGTAAGATACACATCAGATACTTTAAGCTTTGAAGGTGCCGTTGAAGCTACATTAACTCTAATCTGAACGACATTCTTGCCTGCATTTAATCTGATAGAATCTTTTTCAACCTTTATGTTACCCTCTTCTACAGACACTGTAGGCGCTTTGGTAAATGTGACCCCTGGAGGAGCAATAATATTTAACCATCCCTGCTGATTTGCGTTTATGCCGAGTGCAGTTTTGCTAGTTGTAGCCCAGTTAAGCAAGGTTGGGTTTCCATGCATAATTCCTTTAGCAACCTCAGTAATTGTAAAGTCACTGGCCTTTTGATTTGCAGCACCAATAATAACCTTATTGCTGCCACCTTCTGTTTTTAGGGATTTAACGACATTAGCAATTACAACCGAACCAGTAGCACCTGCTGTGCCTGAGAATTTAACTTCTACAGGGCCTTCTGGTGCATCGGCATCAACTATTAGACGAATTCTATCAAATTTGATAGTAGTAGCACTAGCACTACCAGCGGGTGCTACCGTATATTTCTTTGTATTTCTGGAATCATCTATAGTGTTGTTGGGTACAGTAGCAAGTAAAGCAGCCGTACCTTTTTCAGTAGTCATTGACGGATCGGTAAACCAGCGAACATATGAAGGTAATTCCATGAGGACACTGCGACCGCCTAACAAGCTTCCGTTAACAGATTCTATAATCTTAAAACCGCCAGCCGGTACATCAATAACACCAGGAACAATAATCGCCGGATCGCCAATTGCTTCTACCTTAATACCAAAATCGGCTACCTTTCCGATAACAACATCTGCAGATGTAACATTACTATTATTGCCACTTACGGAAATGGTAATATCACCAGCACTTGCGAAATCATCAACATCTATGCTAGGAGTTATCGTAATAATTTCTCTGCTGCCACCTGCCGGATTGGCTGTTACATTAAATGACAGTCTCGAATTCCCAGCTGAATTTGTAGAAATACCTGCATTGCCTCCAGCCACAGGTGTTGTGCCAGCAGGTGTGGCTATTGTTAATCCAACTGGTGTAACAACAGTAGCAGCGTTCCAGGTCATGTTAGCCGGTAGGTCAAGGCGTACCTGGGTTCCGGCTGCCAGACTATCTACAACGGATTCTTGGATTCTGAGTAACCCACAAGCACTTCCTACAGCACCATTTTGAACAGTAGCGGTATCCAGAACAACCGTTTGAGTACCGGTTCCAGCGATTTGTCCAACAGTAAATTTACCGCTGGTAATTCCGGTATCAGGTGCCGTGATTTCCACTTCTATGGGGCCAGCACTTGCGCCTGCAATGTTAACCGGGAACATAAACTGCAGACCACTTCTAGTACCTGCTGCGGTTGATGGGGTAACACGTATTGTATAGGTTTTGGTCGTACCTGTACCCAGAAGAGTTATATCCCCCGCAACTATTTTATTTGTTCCTACAGGAATTGTAACTAGCGGTGCAACAAAGGTACCCACAGTACCTGCCGTCGGTGCTGCTTGAAACTCAACGCCTGATGTTAAAATAGTTACAGTAATGTCATATTGTATACCGGGCACTGCTGTGGTATCAAAAAATACACTACCTGCCTGATCAGTATTTTCATAAATCCAAACTTGTCCTAAATTCTGATTTCCAGCGTTTCCATCAAAAGCAGAAGTGCTTGTTATCAAGTTAGTGGTTGCAGCACTAGCTGAATCCGGGGCTGCAAAGCCTGCAAACATGAAGCTCATGCAGAATACGAATATCAGCGCTATTGACAGCGGTTTGCTTTGTCTTCTTAACATTCTTTTTCCTCCTTAAATATAAGTTAAAATAAATCTTTTCAGGTGGTCGACCATTCGGTCAAACTAATGACTTGTGGTATTCCCCCTTTCATTTTTTCTGATTTGTTGTTCAGGTAATCAGTAGAGGTGCAAATCATAACCATGTTTTTCCTCCACCATATGATCATGGCTGTTTCTTGTGACGAAAGCTTTCCGGGTTTTGTTCCAGGTTTATGAAAAAAAGTGCAGAAAACAGAAAACACAGAAAACAGGGGGACGTTCTTTTTGTTTGGTTTCCGTTACGCTGAATATATAATATTTACACTCAACCCGGTTACTCGGGCTATCTGGCGTAGGGTAACCCCTTCACTCTCCTTTATTTTCCGCAATATCTCGTTGAGCTGCGCTTTATCCATGCCTGGTAGCTTTCCAATTAATTCTCCATTCATCAGTGCTTCGATCTCGTCTTTGACTTCCCTATCACTTTTGCGTATTTTTATCTCCTCATCCAAGCATTTATCATCGTTTTTTCGGCTCATAAATTCCCTTAATCCCGCAATCGCTTTACTTCGTTCGGAATGAATTATTCCTAAAATAAAATCGGTATCGGTTAGTTTGACCGGGTATTCTCTGCCGCTATAATACGCCAGCATACTGCTCCATTTGTATTCTTCTGGCTTACCAACCATTTCTGCCTTTACCGGATTGTTGTGGATATAGCGCATTACCGTTAATAAATAGGAGTTATCTTTGACACATTCGCTGCCGTATCTTCCCTGGAATACGTGGCCGCTTCTGTCGTATTTTTGATTGTACCACCAGGCATAGCTGCTTCCTATGCGGCTCATGATGCGTGATATGTTATCGGTATGTTCTTGTAATAGTAAATGCACATGGTTACTCATCAGACAATAAGCATATAGCGCGAACTGGTTATCTGTTTTTTTCTGCCCGACTGTTTCTAAGAACTGCTGGAAATCATCATCATCGTAAAAGATGTCCTGGCGATTAATACCCCGTAAAATAACATGGTATATCCCACTATCGCACTTTTCTCTCGCCGTTCTGGCCATTCGTATCACATCCGCCATTTTCTTCCTATTATACCAATAATCACAAACAGGGGGACGTTCTTTTTGTTTTATTTGTCCAGGCTCTAACCAAACAAAAAGAGTGTCCCCTTGTTTTTATCTGCGATCCAGCTTTTCTTCTATGCGCCGTAATTGTCGATGCTGATCGGTCAGGGTGTTGACTACGGCGTGGACTGCTTGGATGATTAATTCTTCTATTACATCTTTAGGCTTGTCCGGCTGCAGGAGGGAGCGCACTACCGTACCGGTATGCTGGACTCCCAGTACTGTTGATTGACCGCTTAAGACCTGCAGCTTGATTCCATTTATTAATTCAATCGCACATTCCTTGCCGGTTTGCGGGCGCGGCTCGGTCATATAATTTAGATCAATATATCCGTATACTGCGTCATTGGCTGTTACGGCCTGGCGCATTTTAAGGGGGATAAATACTCGTCCGTCCCCTAGATAAAAAGGTAGTATTCCTTTACGGTCGAGTTTTTCCTGGAGATGTTTGCGCTGAGCCTTAAGATTTACTGCATAAGCAGCAGCCAAGGCTTTGACTACGGAATTAAGGGTGCGTTTGTCCAATATAATGGTACCGTCTTTCAGCAGTAGTTCGGTCGCATTGCCTATCTCACAATAAACCGGACGTAAACCGATGACCTCATCCCTTAATTGTTCAACCTTCCCCATATCCATGGTATTTTCCCTCCATTCTTAGGCGTTGCCGCACAAATCAGCAGTAAACCCATAATAATAAACCTTATAGTTGGTATTCAATTATCCGAATTTCTACGGCTGTTAATAAATTAAGTACCGACCACAACCAGATATCACAGCTACGCTGCGGACAGGAACAGCCTTACTTGCCTGCAAAAGCTAAAGGATCCGTAACGGTGGTTAAATATAATCAAAACTCTTACTAGATTCTAATACACCCTTCTGCGCTAGGTTTTTAAGCGTACTCAGCCAGGCTATTCCGGCATTTGGCTTAAGGTATAGACACCCCTTTTCAAACCTCGTTTGACGCGCGGCTCGCGGGCCAGGTGGGCTAAAAGGTTAAGCCCGGGGTCTTTGCCCCCTACCTCAAAGCCGCGCAGGGTAAGCTGGCGCAGGATTTCCCGGTAATACATCTCTTGCGGAAATACCTCCGTTAAAATCCGCACCGTTTCCTCTCTCAAGCGGTCCCCCTTTAATTCTGGTTCGATTATGTCTGATTCTGCTTCATTAACCGGATATTCACCAGGCTCAGTTAAAACGGCTGTACTGTCATCTGCCGACCGGCTTTTTTCTACGGACTCCAGCCATATTTCCATGTGATGGATCTCCTGCTGCAGCCGCCTGACTTCCTCCTGGTGTTCTGCCAACTCCCGCCGCGCCGTTTCCAGCCAGCGGCGGTTTGATTCTATTAATTGCTGCCGTTCCAAATCCATCCTTACCCCTCTTTCCTGTCCGTTTTTTATAATTTAACATAATATGGATATGTTGTAAACCATTGTATAATATTTTTGTTATGTGTAGTTGTATAAACTTTTATTTTGCTCTAATTACAAAATAAAAACATGGCAGACCTCCACGAGTATTTCTGGTCATGCCATGCTTATTGTCGTCTTAGATTCCTAGATTACGGTCTTTTTCCCATGTTGCGGTGCACGTTTAAAAAACCGACCTGGTTAGCCAGGATGCGAATTGCGTTATCTTTACTGTTATTTTTCGGGATTCTCAACTGGTGATAGTGGGCGATCATCTCGATCTGTTTTTTGGTAAAACTCTTTAAAAGCTGGATGCGTTCTTCGGGACTAAGTTCAGGCAGGGCTTTCGCAGCCGCTTTCAGCTCGGGGCTGATAACGTCTGGCACTGCTTGCGGCGGTCGTCCCTGTGCTTGTGCTTCCGGATTTGCTGCAGTTTTGTCACGCCGCAGCACCGATTGGTTAATTGCCTGACCCGCCTCCCCGGTCGCGGTTAAAAAGCTGCAAATTGCCATTTTTAGTGGTTCTTTGTTAAGTTTACTATAACCCTTCATACCCGTTCCTCTAGCCAGGGCTAATAATTGCTCTTTAGTATATCCATTTATGACCGTTATCAATTCTTCAGATGATAATTCCGGCAGGATTTCCAGCAGTTCAGTCTGGGAAGGACGATAAGGAAGCTGCGAGCGGCTGACAAGCTTAGCCTGTTCAGCTGCCTTGGCTTCCTCTTTAGCCTGCCCGGTCAGTGGGCGGCTTACCGGGGTCGCCTGTGCGCTGGGCTGAGCCTTATCCGACGGCTGGATCTCCCCGGTTAGTACCGCCCCCTCTGTTTGGCAGTGTTCAGCAATATCTTTAAGCATAGCCTCTACTGTCCATTCCCGGTAGTGCTCCAGAATCGGAAGAAGAAGCTCCATCACCCGGTGCAACTGTCCAACCTTCAACGCTTAGCCCTCCATCCTTTCCAGCATTTCAGTCAATACCGCCAGCATCTCCTGACCCTGTTTTTTGGCTTTGCTGTTGGTGCCGCTTAAGGCATAAACCGGGTATCCAACTTGGTTGGCAGACGGTATGCCGTCACCCATGGTCACATAATTTTGGAAAAGCTGATCTCCTACCATATTAAACAACTGCTGCTGAATAGTTGCCTGACTTTCCTTAGGCTCCTGCTTGTATTCGCGGACGTTGTTGGCTACTACCCCCAGCAGCTTAGTGGGCGTATAACCGTCCGCTGAGCGCAGAAAAACCCCGTTCATTTCTTCTACTCGCGATACAATCGAGGATAAACCATATATAGCCAATAAATCCAAGAGGGTGGGAATCAAGTAATAATCACTGGCATAAAAGGCATTTAAGGTAAGAAAATTTAAACTGGGGGGACAGTCGATAAAAATGAAGTCATAGTCATCTTTAACCTGCAGCAAGATCTGATCTAGTACCTGAAACTTATAAACATCCGACTCCATTAGACTGCCCACCATACTGGCCCGTTTATAAACGGCAATATTCATGTCCATAAAGATAAGTTCCTGATGCGCCGGGAGCAGGTCTACCGTGGGGTAGGTTCCCCGGTTGGAAGCGCGTACTTGCCATTTTAATATACAGCTGCCTACATCGCTCTCCCACCGGTCATTTTGTAAATATGGCAAATAGATGTCATTTAAGGTTTCCCGCTTCTCCCGGTAAATCAGACGCTCATAGGTTTCCACATCCAAACAGGCTACCGAAAGGCTGCACTGGGCGTCACTGTCCACCAACAATACCCGCGGCATATCCTCCCGACCGAAATAGCGCACCCGTTCCTCCGGCTCCAGGTGCATTATGCCCGTTCCTAAATGATGGGTCAGGGTAGTCTTGCCTACCCCGCCTTTCCAATTGATAATACTAATTACCTTCGCCCCCAAAAAAACCGCCCCTTCCGCATAATATGCCTAGAGCGATTATACCAAATTTTTACTATATTTGCATGATACCCAGGGAGGATTATTAGCTTTTTTGAGGCTGGTTTTAGCTCACTTTTCCCCGGCCGGGTGATAAAGCTAACGGAGGTGTTTCAGTAGTTTGTTTATAAACATTGCTTTCTTGGAAAATAAAATCTGTGCTATTATTGAAATACATTAAGATAATCCAGCTACTAACTTTAGGAAAGGGGGTTTTTAGTATGCCATCTGTAAATATCGATATTAACCCGCTTGTTTTAGAGTGGGCTATTAATAATTCAAATTATACTTCCAAACTAACTTCATCTGAATACGATAATTTACAAAAATGGCTCTCTAAAGAAAAACTCCCCACATTGAATCAGTTGGAGAAATTCAGCAAAAGAATTAATATACCTTTTGGATATTTACTTCTTAAAAGCCCCCCCGAAGATGGCCTGATTAAAACGGATTATCGTACGATTAATAGTGCGGTAATGAATAAACCTAGCCGTGACTTAGTTGACACTATAAACGACATGCAGCAAAAAATGTTGTGGATGAGGGAATATAGAATTGCTATAAATGCCGAAGCATTACCTTTTATAGGAATGTTTAAAGGTAGTAGTTTAAATAAAATGCCTGAAGTTGTTAAGGAAATTAGAAAAATCTTAGATTTGCCGATAGATTGGTATAATAAATGCTCTGATTATGATAGTGCGTTTAATCTTTTAAAGACAAAGATAGAAGATGCAGGAGTCTTGGTAATGAAGAATGGGGTCGTAATTAACAATACCCACCGGCCTCTTGATATTACTGAATTCCGGGCTTTTTTACTATTTGACGAGTTCGCCCCACTAATTTTTATTAATAATAAAGATAGTGCCGCAGCTAAAATATTTTCCTTAATACATGAATTTACCCATCTGCTTATCAGTACGGACGATAACGTTATTACTGAAGATAATACAGATAACGAGATAATTTGTAACAAAATTACCTCCGAAGTATTAATGCCAGAAAAATTGATTTTGGAACTTTGGCAAAATCCGGCTGATCAAATAGATTTCATAGAGCGCCAATCTAAAAAACTCAAAGTGAGTGCTTTAGCCTTAGCCAAACGTTATTTTGACATGGAAAGGATAGATTATCCCACTTACCAAAAAATCTACGCAATATCTATGGAAAATTTCAAAAGGAAATTAGATGGCGATAGCGGTGGTTCTTACTATATAACAAAGAAAAGCAACCTTAGCAAAACGTTTGCAAAAGCAGTCATTAATTCAACTTTAGAAGGGCAGATCCTACATGACGATGCATTTAAATTATTAAACGTTTCTCACGGTGGAGCATTTAATGCGCTCATGGAGATGTATAATGACTAGGAAAAAGTATTTATTTGACGCCAACCCCTTCATTACTGCCAACAATACCTTTTATAGTTTTGATATAGCTCCTAGTTTTTGGCAAAAGCTTAATGAGTTAGCAGAAAGAAATTTATTTAGCATAATAGATCGGGTATACGATGAACTGGTTTTTGTAAATAAAGAAAAACCGGAAAATGAAGATGAACTTAGTTTTTGGATTAGAACAGAATATAAAGGAGAAGTCCATACAACCAGGAATATAGAAGTAGTTAACATGTATAGTCAAATTATTCAGAAAATGACCCAGGATACCCCCTATATGTCTCACTACTCAACAAGCGCCAAGGCGGATTTTGCCAGGGGCAGTAATGCTGATGCCTGGCTGGTCGCTTATGCAAAAATATTTAATTACACTATAGTTACATTTGAAACATATGATCCAAAAAATAAGAAGAATATAAAAATACCAGTCGTATGCAAGGAATTCGGAGTAGATTATATTAATCTGCATGAATTTATGAGACGGATGCAAATGATATTGTAGAATTTATATCCGGTAAAAGATGCAACTTATAAAAGTGCCGGAAAATTATTAAAATTATTTTAATAGACGCGGATTTACGCGGTTCAAAAAAAACCGTAGCGGATGCTTCAGCTTCCGCGGCAAGAAAAAATCGGCATTAATAGACACAAATAGCACTGACCCTTAGGACCCCGAAGGGTGCAGCATATTGCTTAGCCGGATAAGGTGCTTAGCACTACGTCTATCACCCGCTGTTGTTCCTCTGCCGTCATGCTGGAACCCGAAGGTAAGCACACACCGGTAGTAAAAAACCTATCTGCGATACTTTTCCCTTCCTCATGGGGAAAGTATTGGCACCCGGCAAACAACGGCTGTAGATGCATAGGTTTCCATACCGGGCGGGACTCGATATTCTCTGCCGCCAGAGCGTCAATAATCTGCATAGGCTTAACTGTACATATTTCCGGGTTCAAAGTCATCACCGTCAGCCAGCGGTTACACCTGCCGTAGCTGGCCTCGGACATAAAATCTACCCCAGGTATATCCCCCAGAGTCTTCTCATAACGTTCAAAAACAGTCCGGCGAGCATCTACCCGTTCATCCAATACCTGCAACTGCCCTCGACCTATGGCAGCCACAATGTTACTCATGCGGTAGTTATACCCCATTTCTGCATGCTGGTACCAGGGGGCCGGTTCCCGGGCCTGCGTAGCCCAAAAAAGTGCTTTTTTCAGTGCCTCTTCATCATCGGAAACCAGCATCCCCCCACCGGAAGTAGTAACAATTTTGTTGCCGTTAAAGGAAAATACGCCTAGCCGCCCCAAGGTGCCACAGACTTTACCTCTATAAGAAGCTCCCAAGGCTTCAGCCGCATCCTCAACCACCGGCACTCTATATTCATTGCACAAATTAAGCAAAGGCTCATAATCCGCACTCTGCCCGTACAGGTCTACAATAATTACCGCCTTCGGCATTCGTCCGCTGCTATTAGCCCACATAAAGGCTTTTTCCAGTGCCACCGGCGACATATTCCAACTTTCCGGCTCGGAATCAATAAAAACCGGCTGCGCTCCTAAATACAGAACCGGATTTACACTAGCGATAAAGGTTAACGAGGAACAGAAAACGATGTCCCCCGGCTCCACCCCCAGTAATCGCAAGGCCAAATGAATAGCTGCTGTCCCAGAGCTAAGTGCCAACGCTGATTTTGCCCCGGTATAGACCGCAACTTCTTTTTCAAAAGCATCCACCTGCGGCCCTAACGGAGCAATCCAGTTAGTCTCAAAAGCTTCCTTTATATATCCCATCTCATATCCGCCCATATGCGGCGGGGATAGATAGATACGCTTATGGTTTGATTGCATATATAACTTTTCTCCTTAAATTGACAGATTGGTAAACAGCCCTGAAACGCCTGCCCCTCGCCTCACACCTCACTTCGAAGCTTCTTAACCACCCGCGCCGGTACCCCAACCGCCAGTGAGTAAGCAGGAATATCGTCTACCGCCGTAGCCCCCGCTCCTATTACACTCCATTCGCCAATGGTGGTGCGATTGATCACGCACGAGTTAAGCCCGAAATAACAGCCTTCACCTACCCTGACCTCCCCGGCCAGATTGGTTCCCGGCATCAGGCTGACAAAGTCTTGCAACCCGGTATCGTGTCCGATAAAACATCCGGGATTGATTATGGCAGCCAGTCCCAGACTAACGTTTGTGGTTATAACAGTCCCGGAGCAAATGATTGAGCCGGCCTCGATTTTTACATAGTCCGACATACTGACTGACGGGTGCACCAGAGTAGCCATTTTCCTTCCCTGCTCCTGAATTTGCCTGACCAGCTTCATCCTGACTCGGGAATCGGCTATGGCTACCACCGTCCAAATATCTGAAGGCATATTAAAAAGATGCTCCACCGGGCCAATAATCGGATATCCTTCCACCGTATTTCCCTGCACCCCATCATCCACAAAACCGATAAAATCCCACTCCGGCTTTTGCCGGTTAATATCCGCTGCCAGCCAGGCCACCTCTCGCCCCAGACCGCCTGCGCCAACTATTATTAAAGGCTTTAAATCATGAACCATTATCTGTATTCTCCCAATGTAAATATTCTTTTCCTTCGGAACCTCGGCAATCAATAGGTAATTATTTTTCCTTAACCGCTGCAGCTTGTATAGCACTTTGGCGTACTTCTCTATATTCTTCCTGCTTATAATTTCCCATAAACTCCGGCATGGTGGCTTCCCCTGAAGACGCAATCCCCTCCCGCCGGAATACCTTCACTATGGTAAAAAGCAATATTTTAATATCCAGCCGAAACGACTGATTGTCCACATACCAGACATCCAGCGCAAACTTCTCCTCCCAGCTAAGTGCATTGCGCCCATTCACCTGCGCCCAGCCAGTAATTCCCGGCTTAACCTCATGCCGCCGGGCCTGCTCAGGAGTATATCTATCCAGATACTGCATCAAGAGAGGGCGAGGCCCTACCAGACTCATGTCACCCTTTAACACATTAAATAACTCCGGGAATTCATCCAGGCTGGTCGTACGCAGGAAATTCCCCAGGGGGGTAAGCCTTTGTTCATCGGGCAACAGATTACCCTGGTCATCCTTTCCACTAGTCATAGTGCGGAATTTATACATGCCAAAAGCCCTGCCATGAAAACCAGGTCGCATCTGTTTAAACAGAACCGGACGCCCCATCCGCAGCCAAACTATAACCGTTATAACAACTAATAAAGGAGACAGCACAATCAGCCCCAGTCCGGCTACTACTATATCTAAACATCGTTTTATAACCGGGTACATGCTCTCCCCTCCGTGAACATAATTCCTCACTAATTCCAGGGATAGTCCCCGGACTTATTGAGACTAAATCATTCCCATCTTAGATAAAAAACCTACCGCCTTATCAATTGAACTCTGGGATATTTCCCATCCTAATTGTTTGGCCTCATTAGCAACCTCATCAGATCGTATATCTGTATCGCTTTCTTTCAGTATATGATAAGTCTTAGCCGCAATAGAAAGTGAAACATAATCCTCATCCCCGGCAAGGGAGAGTTTTTTTAAACAATCCTTAATTTCCCTATATTCTTCAGGTTTTCGCTTTTCCAAATCACGTAATACTTCCTCGCCATCGGCGGTAAGCTTATAATCAAACCTTTTCTTTTCAAAACCCGTTTCCCCATCTACTCCAAAACCAACTGTATTCTGTTCTACCAATCCCAGAGCTTTACATTTACCAATTGAATTATCCAATTCCGGAGAATAAGGTCCATAATAATGAGGGTTATATGGTAAACCCAAGTCTAATAAGACATTTAAGAAGTAGGCCTTTTTTTGGATCAATGTTTTCCCTCGCATCGTTCCTCCCGCTTCCCCCAACATCAACAGGAAAACCTCAGATGCTTTCATTGTTTCCCTCCTCACCACTATCATTAATCACATTTTCAATTAAAACTTCAATCTGCTCCGAATACTCGCGGAGCCTGATCTTCTTGTCCTTATCATCCTTAAATACAATGGGGGCATAAACCTCAAGAAATTCGTCTTTTTCAGCCTCATTAATAGAACGAAATAATAGTGATTCTTCTTCAAATATATTGGGAGTATTGCCCTGTAAAACTAATATAGAACCTTCTGAGTTCCTTGACTGCTCCCTTACTGACTGAATAGTAAATTTATTTGCAATAACCAGACATGGTTCAATACTGATGTTTAGCCCAATAGCTTTTTCAATATCCTTTCGATACTTATTAAATTCTTCAGATATTCTTTGGCGTATAACCGGTCTCTTAAAATCCCCTATCCTTTTGGTAAAAATCCTCTTAAACAGCTTTCTTGCCGCCAATCTTTGAAATATATCTTTGCAATACCCTTCAGGAGTTTGGTCAGAGCAAATGGTAGTTACTAACACTTCATCGTTCCATTTTAACCATTCCTTTAAAAATTCAGGAGAACCATCGTAGGAATAGAGCTTACATAGATAATCAATCTTATCAGTTCAGCCACATTAATCCCAGAAATATCTATACTCTTTAATAGTTTTCTATTTAATAGTCTATCACATAACTCACTCAGTAATTTATCATCACTATTAACCCACTGATGGAACCAGTACCAAAGTATCATATCATCCAGTTCTAAATAGGATGTCAGATATTTCTCTTTATCTTCCGGCTTGCTTAAAAACAAAACATCCAGATACGGAGGACATTCCATTTCTTTGCTAGTTATCAATTCCTTTGCCCTATTAAGAATCTTTCTGGTGATAATTTCTGCGCTACGGGTAGTCTTATGAAAATACACATGTTTATACATGTAATACCTAGCCATGTAATGAGATTCTGCTTTTTGGTAAAGAAAGGGACTGGGGTGAATATATATGCCCCAGTCCCTGTGGTATGTTCTTTTCTACATAAGTTTTCTACATTTCCCGCATATACTGCTCTATGGCGTTGGCTATGGCCTGGGCGGCCAGGTTTTGGAAGTCGTCTTGCATCAGCAGGGCCTGCTCGGCGGGGTTGCTGATGAAGGCTAATTCTACCAGGGCCGAAGGCATTTGAGCATTTCTTAGCACAGCTAGGTTTTTCTCTTTTACCCCGCGGTTGATGCGCTGCAGTTTGGACATCAGCTCATTTTGCAGGAGGGTGGCTAGTTTTTGCCGTTCATCCCGCTGCACATAGAGTTCCGGGGTGGTCAGCGGGGCATAGAAATACGTTTCGGTTCCGCTGGGGTCTGGCGAAGTCGAGGAATTACAGTGTATGGACACGAACAGGGTGGCATTGAGCCGGTTGGCTATATTACTTATTTCGTTTAATTCTACGAAACGGTCATCTGTGCGGGTATATTCTACCGGGATACCTTTTTGTTTAAGCAATTCTCCGACTTTCAGCGTAACCGGCAGGGTAACTTCCTTTTCTTTGATAAGGGTTCCGCAGGCTCCGGGATCCTTGCCCCCGTGCCCGGCATCCAGTACCACCAATTTTTCACGGTTCTGGTTGGTGGTTTTGCGCATCAATATTATGTTCAGATCATTGTTGCTACCGCTGACGGCAAAGCTGTGTTTATACTGCCCTTGGATATCAAAGGTCATCAGCAGGTTGTTGGCGTTTTTTTCCACCTGCAGGCTCTTAACCAGATCGGAACTGTAGTTGTAATTGATACCTTTCTTCAGGTTAAGACCTGGCAAGGTTACCTCCAAGCGGTCGCCGCTTGCTTTTCCGGCCGGGGTTACCGGACATAGGGTACTGATGACAAAACGTTCGCCTACGCTACCAAAGGGACTCTTTTCTATGTTAATAAGGTAGTTGGGGATGTATAACACCAGCTTTTTGCCGCCGTCCTCCACCATCGTTTTATATTCTACCTCGGAGGGCAGGCTAATCGTAATCTGGGTATCTTTGTCATAGTCACTGGCCTTTACCTTCAGCAGTTCGCTGCCCATCTTTTCTTCAAAATAATTCAGGCCCAAGAGGGGGCGATTCGTAAATGCATAGCGAATACTGCCGCTGCTTTCCTGGATCTGCGGCTCCAGCTTCTGCCTGGAGCTGATGACGACTTTTATACCGCTGGCATCCCGGCTGCGGGACAGGCGCAGGGCATTTTCCGGATCTGGCACCGGGGCTGGTGGAGCAGGCGGCTGGGGGGTTGGCTCCACTACCGGCGGAATTACCGGTTCAACGGGAACTGGCTCAGGGGAATTTCCTGCTGCGGGTTCCACCACCCAGGAGGCTACCCAGGCAGTTCTTCCGCCTTGGCTGACCTGATACCAGCCGTTCTTTTCTGACAAGACGTTCAGGCGTTCTCCGGCATTGGCTACACCTGCCCGGGCAGCAGTCGTTGACGGGTTTTCGCGCAGGTTGACCGCGCCTTCCTTAACAGCTACGACTGCCGGGGTGGGCGCAGGGTTGTAGGCAATGGTAACCACCCGGGTCTGTTCATTCCAGGCTACCTTTCCTCCGAAGGCTTCACCCACGAAACGCAATGGCGCCAGGGTGCGATCATTTACGATCTTGGCCGGTACTTCCAACTGCCAGGTTTGACCGTTGACGGTCGGACTGGTCGAACCCAAAGGCAGTATAACGGTAGTACTGCCGCGGCGGGCGATAACCGTACGGGTAGATTCATTCCATTCCACATAAGCTCCCATAGCTTCAAAAATAGTCCGCAGAGGCACCAGGGTGCGGCCGTTTTCAATGCGGGGCGGCACTTCAAACTTAAGGGGCTGGTTATTGAACAGTACGCTGGATACAGCGTGGCTGCCGGTTCCGGCCGGAGGTGCGGGGGTCGGCGGCTGCGGGGCGGGGGCAGGTGAACTGCTGCCGATCTCCTGTACCAGCCAACCGGCTACATAGGCCGTTTTTCCTCCGCTGAGCTGAATCTGGTACCAGCCGTCCTTTTGGCCTATTACGTTATATACTGCCTGATCCGGCAGGATTTCCACTTTGTCATAGCTGGCATTTGGCCCGCTGCGGCTGTTTATGGGGCCGTTTATAACCTTTACCTGTTTAGCAGGCGTATTCGGGACTGCCGGGGGCGTGACTGTCTGCCCGGTGCTTATATATTGGCTGGCTACGTAGCCTTCTATATTGCTGTATCTGATTTTGCTCCAGTCGGCGCCGGATTGCAAAACTTCGACTTTAGTGTCTATCAGGAGGGTTCCTACGACATCATAGCCACTGCCCGGCCCGGATCGGATATTGACCACGCTGCCGGTGATCTTACCCGGAGCGGCCTGAGCGGACGGAACCAGTAAAAGGGCCAGGATGATAAAAACGGTCAGCGTCCACAGACCCATCCGACCCATCCGACCGGGATGGTTAAATGAAGGTTGGCTGCTGCGTAACATAAAAAAATCCACCTCTCTGGTATGCTAAATAGTCTTTCGACTTTTTCCTCTATTAGTCCTGCTATCCTCTTAAGGATAATAGAGGTAAATGTCGTTATTAGTATATACCATGCCGGCGGTGGTTTTCTTGCACCTCTTTTAATGATTTTTAATATACGTGGTGAATGGTGGCGTGATACTAATGGGGAAGCTTTGCTTCCCACCGGAAGCTAAAGCTTCCGCTACCGGGGTAAGAGAATCGTAAGTTTTTCGTTCCGATACCGGGGTGGATATTCGTAAGTTGTTTTGTTCCGATACATGTTGCGGTAGTGGGCTTGCTTGCGGAAGCTAAAGCTTCCGCTACCGGGGTAGATATTCGTAAGTTGTTCGTTCCGATACATGTTATGGTAATGGGCATGATTGCGGAAGCTAAAGCTTCCGCTACGGTGGTTTAAATATCTAATAAGACCGCGTAAGACCGCGTATATCACCCTACGGGTACAACTGATATGAACTTCGTTCATAATTAAGGTTGCTGCGTTATCCGCGTCTATTTCCCTAATAGTCTGTATTTCGTGGCCGGGGCTGGGGAGGTGGCTGCGTTAGAGGTGAATTTCGTTATAAGCAAACGGGGAAGCTCTGCTTCCCACCGGAAGCTAAAGCTTCCGCTACCGGGGTAAGAGAATCGTAAGTTTTTCGTTCCGATACCAGGGTAGATATTCGTAAGTTGTTTTGTTCCGGTACATGTTGCGGTAGTGGGCTTGCTTGCGGAAGCTAAAGCTTCCGCTACGGTGGTTTAAATATCTAATAAGACCGCGTTATCCGCGTCTATTCCCTAATAGTCTATATTTCGTGGCCGGAATCGGAGAGGTGGCTGCGTTCCCAGTTGAGTTCTTCTTCGTCTTCTTCCTGATCGCGTTGATCGCGGTAGGAATTTGCTGTGCTGGTACTGTTCTGGTTAGTTTTCGGCGATGTCTGTCTGGAGTCGGCCGGGGCTTGTGATACTACGGCAACGGTTTCGCCTGCCAGCATTTTCTCCAGCAGGCCGGAGGTTTTTTCCTGGTCGGCTACCCAGTAACTTTGGGTCAGGTTACCCCATTCATCGCGTTTTTCCATAAAATAACCGGGCAAGGTCTGGGCGACAACGGAGTCGGTACTGAAGCCGGGCACCCAGGTCGCCATTTTCAGCATATCGGTAAGCCGCAGGTTGGTGTCAACGTTGCGGTTGACTTCCCGAACCAGGCTAGGAAGTTTGGCGATGTTTTTCGGTTTTAATATCTCCTGACTCAGGGCTTTGATAAACACCTGTTGATGGGCGGTCCTTTCAATATCCCCCAAACGATAGTCACGGTAACGCACGAAGGCCAAGGCTTGTTTGCCGTTTAAGCGCTGCTGGCCTGGTTTAAGGTCAATGCCTTCAGATGGCTTGTACATTCGCTGGTCAACTTCGATATCGACTCCTCCCAAGGCATCAATAATATTAACGAAACCCCTAAAATCCATTTCCACGTAATAGTCAACCTTCTCGCCCAGTATCTCCTCTACCTTTTCGCCCACCAGCTTAGGCCCTCCCACGGTATTGGCGGCATTAATTTTATCGGAAGGACTGCCTTTAATATCTATCCTGGTATCGCGGGGAATGGATATAATGGCAGCTCGGTCATTTTTAGGATCAATCGAAGCCAGGATAATCGTATCGGTACGGGTTTGGGTTTCTCCCGGACGGGCATCGGTTCCCAATAAAAGTATGTTGGTACGCTTCCCTTCCGCTTCCTGGGCAACTTTGTCTCCGGGATCGTCATCGGTTGTGCGGCCCAGTAAATATGTCTGCAGGGATGCGCCCATCCCAAACGAGATGCCGAAAACCAGTCCGGCTACGATCACAAATCTAAAAAATGTTCTTATTTTGGACATAAGTAATCCTCTAACTTTCCAAAATTTCCTCTTGACTAAAAAACCGTTGGGTAAGGTTGTTAACCTTTATTCGGCAGTTTGTTCCAGTAAATAACTTCGTAAAAACTCTTTTGGTTGGACTTTTTTAAAGTTTGGCTTCATGGCCCTGATTCCTTACCCGGGCCGGTATTTTAGCCTGACCGGTCACCATGCCGATTCGGCTGGCCCCGATTACCACCAGCAGCAATAGCAACAGGGGCAGGATCAAGGTGGCTTTGGGATTACTCAGCCAGCTTAAAACAATGGCGGACAGGCTAAATAGGGCGCTTATGCCATATATGATTAAAACCGTAGTTTTGTGCGGAAATCCTAATTTGAGCAACCGGTGGTGCAGGTGATCCTTGTCGGGCATAAATATAGGGGTTTTTTTATAAATCCGGCGAAATATCGCAAAAAAGGTGTCGAAAATAGGTATTCCCAAAATAACGATGGGCAACAGTAAAGATATAACGGCCGTGCTTTTAGCTACGCCGGTAACGGCCAGACATGCCAGGGTAAAGCCTAGAAAATTCGAGCCGCTGTCACCCATGAAGGTACGGGCGGGGTGATAATTATACGGTAAAAAACCCAGGATAGCCGCAGCCAGAACAAAAGCGGTTATGGCTACCATTTGCTGTCCCTGCATCAGGGCTACAATACCCATGGTAAAGGCGGCGATGGTGGATACCCCGGCTGCCAAGCCGTCCAGTCCGTCTATTAGATTAATCGCATTGGTAATACCGACAATCCATAAAAATGTCAGGGGTATGCTTAGATAACCCAGGGCCAACATACCATCGAAGGGGTTGTTGACAAACTGAATAACCACGCCGAAATATATGGCCACCGAGGCTGCAATTATCTGACCCAACAGTTTCGTCCAAGCAGACAGCTGGTAGATATCATCCAGCAAGCCAACGATAAACACCAGGGAAGCTCCCAAAATTATCCCGGCATAGGGGCCGGAAACCTTGACCAGCAAAAGCATTATGATGACGAATGCTGCAAATATTGCCATACCTCCCATTCTCGGCATGGCGGTCTGATGGACTTTGCGCTTGTCAGGTTGATCTATGGCACCCAAGCGGTAGGCCAGTTTGATTACCAGGGGCATGGAAAAATAAGCCACGACAAATGCCGACACCAAGGCGATTGCCCAGGTATAAAAGGGCATAATTAAACAAACCTCCCCAAAATATTGTCTAGGCTAATTCTAACATCGCGCCTGGGGCTTGTCTATATACCAACTTTTAGTCATAATGAGTATGGTTTTCTGTTTATTTGTCTTAATGGATTTTTAGTAGACGCGGATTAGGCATCGCGAGGAGGTTTACATAAATTGGTGTTTGCAGGGTACTGGAAAAATGGTGCCAAGTTATCTATCATTATTAAGGTATACTCTTTATGGAAGAGGAGTCATTTATGAAAATTGTCCTGTCAGGTTACTATGGTTTTGACAATGCCGGGGATGAAGCCTTACTCTTAGCCATTAGTTCTTCCATTAGACGGCTTAGTCCGGATAGCGAGTTGGTGGTTTTCTCCGGGAACCCGGCTAAAACTGCCCGCCTGCATAATCTGCGCGCCGTCTACTACATGAATCCCTGGGCTGTGGTACGGGAACTCTGGCAAGCCGACCTCTTAATCAGCGGCGGCGGCAGCATATTTCAGGATGTTACCAGTTCGCGCTCCCTGTTTTATTATATCAGCGTAGTAGTCCTGGCTCGTTTGTTTATGAAGCCGGTGGTTTTTTACGCCCAGGGAGTGGGCCCGGTCAGGAGGCCTTTTAACCGCTGGTTATTGGGACGGGTTGCCAACCGGGTAAATCTTATTACCCTGCGTGATCAGGCTTCACGGGATTTTCTGCAGCAGTTGGGGGTTTGCCGCCCGCCTTTGCAAGTAACAGCCGACCCCGTATTTGCTCTTAAAACCTCTGCCGCGGAAATAGAGGGAATTTTGACTTTATTTCCTTTTCTACATAATAAAAATACAAAAAAGGTGGGGGTGGCGGTGCGGCAGTGGTCAGCCCTGGAAGGCTATCAAGAGGAGCTGGCCCTGGTTTTGGATCGCCTGCAGGAAAAGGGATTTGAAATATTGTTTATTCCCATGGATTATCCGCAAGATATTCGTGAGTCGGAAAGGGTTATGGGCTTTATGCGTCAGCCGGCCCGGCTGCTTAAGCAGAATCTGACCACCGCCCAACACTTGGCGGTTATTTCTCAGTTTGATCTGATGATCGGCATGCGTCTGCACGCCTTGATCTTCGCAGCCAGTTGTGGGATTCCTTTTGTCGGCATTTCTTATGACCCTAAGATTGATGCCTTTTTGGATCTGTTTGGCCTGCGGCCTTTGCCGACCGGGGCCGGGGATATGCTAGGGGAGATCGAATCACTGCTGGGCAACGAGGCCCAACTGGAAAATATGCGCAGGATTGCCCATAAATTGCGGGTACAATCTGAAGAAAACGCCCGCTTGGCGCTGCAGGTATTAATAGACGCGGATTAACGCGGATTTATTGTTTGGGGATGATGGACACAGATCATTAATGTTGCAGGGTATGGAGGGGGAAGCTTTGCTTTCCTGCGGAAGCTAAAGCTTCCGCTACAACAACTAATGGATGGGGGAAGCTAAAGCTTCCGCTACCACCTATGAGCTTCCGCTACGGTGGTTTAAACATCTAATAAAACCGCGTTAATCACCCTACGGGTACTACTGATATGAACTTCGTTCATAATTAAGGTTGCCGCGTTATCCGCGTTATCCGCGTCTATTAAGAACCTGGGGTCTGATTACTTTTTACGAGGATTGTTTTTTATGGATCGTGAAAGTGCTAAAACTGGTAAAACTTTTATAGGTGTTTCGGTAGTGATATTTTTTTCCAAGGCGCTGGGCTTTGTCAGAGATATCGTTATGGCGTTTGTTTTTGGCACTACGCTTTTAACCGATCTTTTTCAGGCCATTTTCAGCCTGCCTAGCCTGTTGTTTTCCAGTATCGGCAACGCCCTGTCATTTGTAAATATCCCGGATCTAACTTTTTATTTGAAGCATAAGACCCGGGAGGAACGCAACCGCTACCTGGCTAATCTGTACGCCCAGGTATCCCTGGGGGCGGCTTTAATTTCTTTTCTAGGGATTGTGTTTGCTCCGGCTCTGGCTCGGTTGATCGTACCGGGCATGGCCGACCAGGCTTTTTCCCTGGCGGTCTTGTTAACACGAATTATGATACCGACCCTGCTTTTCGTAACCCTGACCTATATTACGGCCGGGGTGCTGCAGGTGCATGGTTATTTTCTCATGTCGGCGGCAATCAGCATACCCTTTAACCTTTTGATCATCGCTGCGCTCTTTTTAAAAGGGCAAGATATCATCTTCCTGGGTTATGTAACTACTATCGGCTGGCTCTTGCAGTTCTTGATTCAGCTGCCGATCTTGGTTAAGGAGAAATATCAATTCCCCCTGAGCATCGATTGGAAAAATGAGCATACCGTCAATATGTTCAAGCAGCTTCTGCCTATATTGCTGGGTAATTCGCTCTTGCAATTATGCCTGGTTATCGACAGAACCTTTGGTACCCATCTGGAAGAAGGCACCACGGCGGCACTGGGCTTTGGCAGTACGCTTTTTATGACCATCACCGGGATTTTTATTATTGCTCTGTCTACGGTAATCTTCCCACGCATCTCCGCCTACTGCCTGGAGGGTGATTTTCGTCAGCTGCGCTCCATACTCAGATACGGCTTTAAAATCCTGGTTTTTATCCTCCTGCCCTATCTGCTGCTGGTCGTGGCTTATTCCCAGGATATTGTCTCCCTGCTCTATGAACGGGGAGCCTTTAACGCAGCGTCTACCCAGCTTACGGCTACGGCCTTTTTAGGCTACAGTTTCGCCGTGGTAGGCTATGCCTGTCAGGAACTCTTTAACCGGGTTTATTATGCCCTTAAAAAATTCCATACCCCCATGTATGCGAGTTTGTTCTGTCTCCTTTTGCATCTGCTCTTAAACCTGCTCTGGTTTAGACAGCTCGGGATCGTTGGACTGGCTGTCTCAACCTCGATTGCCTTACTCGTTTATGCCCTTATAATGGGCTTTATGGTATACCGGGTCATCGGTGCGTTTTTGGGCGCAGATTTTTGGCAATTTCTCCTGCATCTGCTGCTGCCGGTGGGCGGCATGGTTTTATGTATCGTTTTAGGCCGACATTTACTGCCGGCTGGTATATGGACATCTTTCCTGCTGCCGCTCCTGGTGAGCGGTACGGTTTACCTGCTTTTGGCCTGGTGGATTGGACTGGCCGATGAAATCAAACTTAAGGAGGAACCCGTTTAATGAAAAACCGTCTGCGTGTCGTCTTGTGGATTACTCTGCTGGTGGCTTTGCTGCTGTCCATGCAGGGCTTTATTTTAAGAACCGCTAACGAAGCCCAAAACAAAACCCTTATTACAGCTGCCGAGTATCAGTTATTTGAAAAAAACGCGGAAATATCAAATATGCCTATTAATGAGGTATTGAAGCGTTTGGAGGATCAGGGCGTAAATGCAATCGCGGTCAAGGAAACCAGCCTGCGGGATCTGGCCGCCCGAGGCTCCGTATACATTAGCTCCTTGGCTGACTTTACCGCTTTCAGCAAGGCTTATCGACCGGATGTCTGGGGTGCAGCTGACCGGGCCATAGGACAACGGTATATCAGCCCGGCTAATCTGGTAGTCGTTTCTGCCGATGAAGCAACCACCCGGTTTTTGCAGGAAAGACTGGAGAACCGTTTTACGCCTCAGGAACTGGTAACGTTTGCGGCCGGCGGCCAGCATTATTTTATTGTAAATGCTGAACTGCCGCAGTTGGACAAGTCCAAGAACGCAATTAAAGAAAGGGATACCCTGCTGGGTTTTGAAGAAAATATTTTAGACAGCCTTAAGGAGCAGGGCTTCAGCATTATATTGCGTCCGGGCAATACGACCGGATCAAATACGGCTTATCTGCAAGAATATGAGCGGCTTATTGATCGTTATGATGTGAAAACTTTGATTTTCGGTTATAACAGCGTAACCGGCTATCCTGATCATCTGGATGTGATGGAAAAGCTGGTGGACAAATACGATTTGACTATCGGCGTTGCCGAAACTTCTCAGCAGTTAGGCTATATCCCCCAGGAAGGTCTGGATAAGCTAATCAAAAAAACTAACTATCCTATCAACCGGGTTTACTCAACTTCCCATGACGATTTTGTTAAAACCGTGGATGAAAGGTATTATCGTTGGGTCAGGGGCGTTATTGACCGGGGCATCCGGATTGTATACCTGGTTCCTTTTAAGGATGATAAAAAGGACATATCCCAAAACCTTAATGATACGATTGACACCGTAGGCAGGTTTCACGAGACGATTACTGCCAAGGGTTTCGTTTTCAGCCAACCGGCGGTTTTGGAACACCTGGACAGTAGTATCCCCGGGGCCGTACACCGGCTGCTGGTGTCAATCAGCCTGCTGCTGGCGACCCTTTTATATCTGGAATATCTCCTGCGGCCGCAGCGCAAATGGATACTGGGGTTGGGCGGAATAGGCCTTGTGGCCTGTGTTGCCATCAACCTCCTGTGGGGGGCTGATTTTTCCAAGGTCTATGCCTTGGCCGCCGCGATTTTATATCCTACTTTCTCCAGCCTGCTCCTGCTATTATACTTAAAGAGAAATTCGTCCCGGTCCTGGTTGTCACAGCTATTGGGATCTCTGGCGATTCTCCTTGCGGTTAACGCCTTGGGCATGTATACGATTGTAACGACGCTGGCAGATATCCGCTATATAATGAATATCGGTTATTTCAGCGGGGTAAAGGTGGCCTTTTTAGTGCCGCTGCTGCTTTTCCCGCTTAACTATCTGAGTGCCACGGTTGAGCGTAAGGATTGGCTGGACTTCGTAAGGGGTTTTTTACGAAAAAGTCCCAGCTATCTGGTGCTGGGGCTTTCCCTGGTGGCTCTGGTGGCTCTTTATGTATATATCGGGCGCAGCGGTAATGAATCGGGTATCGAGGTTTCCAGTCTGGAGATTCGTCTGCGGGAAATACTGGAGATGGTCTTCCTGGCCCGTCCCCGTTTCAAGGAATTTATTATCGGCTATCCTGCCCTGATGGCCATGGTTTACCTGTACCGGAAGTATAAACAGGATCTGCTCCTGCTGGTTTTGGGCTTCGGGGTGCTAATCGGCAGCATTTCCATGGTAAACTCCTTCTGCCACGTGTTTACTGCGGTAACCATCTCGGTAAACCGTACGCTGGCCGGACTCCTAACCGGCCTCATTGTCGGCAGCGCACTCCTGTTGGTTATCTGGATAACCGATAGCGATTAATAGACGCGGATTACGCTGATTAGCGCTGATTTACGCGGTTTTATCTATTTAAATATGCGTGGGCTTGGTAAAGAATCTGGCAGGTAGGACTAGATATGCAGATATGGGTTAAAATCTTAACCTAAAAAACAATAATACCTAAACCTGTACCCTTCAGCAAAATAGCAAACCTTTTAAAAAGCCAAAACCGCGTTAATCACCCTTCGGGCACTACCGATAGCAATTAATAGACGCGGATTACGCTGATTAGCGCAGATTTACGCGGTTTTATCTATTTTAAGGTTGCACCCTTCGGGCACTACGGATATGAACTACGTTCATATTTAAGGTTGCACCCTGCGGGCACTACCGATAGCGATTAATAGACGCGGATTACGCAGATTAGCGCGGATTTACGCGGTTTTATCTATTTTAAGGTGGCCGCGGAGATCCGCGTTACCCGCGTTATCCGCGTCTATTTCCCCAGGCCGCTTTTAAAGGCTTCCAGGGTGGCGGCTGATTCATCCAGGCGGTAGATGCGGGCGGGTTTGCCTTGGGCATCTAAATCAGTGCCGTTGAACCAGATGATGACTTTTATACGGGGATAATTGGGCAGGCTGCTGAACATCTGCCTAATCCATTGGTTTTTGTCTCCGCCTACGCTGTTGCAGCCGAACTCGGTAATCATGAAGGGATAATCGAATACCTGACTGTATTCAGCGTAGAGGGGGCGGTAGATACTGTCAAAATCCCGCCAGATTTCGCCGGGATAGTAATTACCGGTGTTATATCCCGTCAGTCCGATAATATCCACATACTCCTCACCGGGGAAGTAGTTTAAGGCATGATTCCACTGAAAACCCGGGAAGGAATCATCGTTGGGATTCCATACCCATACCGCATTATCCACCCCGGCCGCCTTGAATATATCGTAGGTATGACGCCAAACCGCTTTGAAGAGTTCGGTATCCTTCGAGGTATACAGGCTGGAGTAGCTGCACCAATCTCCATTCATCTCATTGTTTAAACGGAACAACACCGGATGTCCAAAATCTTTTAACCCAGCCGCGTACTTGCGCAGATATTCATCATACTGTCCGTTTAAGATGGCATAGGTTAAGTTTTCACCCAGCGGGTACTGCAGGGATAATTCCACATATTTATCGTTTTTATAGGCTAATTCCAGTTCCCGGCGGGGAAAATCGCTTCCCCAGGATTTGTACCAGACAAGAAAATCAAATTTGTAATCCAGCCGGTTTTCCAGGCTTTTTAAAAAATTTATATCATACAGGGCGGAATTTTCAAAAATTCCCCAGCATTGATCGGCTTCACTGCCAAAGTACTTCTTATAGAATTCCGCCGTTTCCTCGTTGAAATCTTTTTTTACCGGGGCATAGCTTTTGTTGATTAATGCCTGTCCCTTGATGGGCACCCGTTTAAAGCTGTTGATGATCCACATGAGTTCCCCGACCGGTTGGCTCGATTTAATCAAAACAGTGTAGACTACCTTTGGCCCGGCCGTAAATTCGGCGCTAAGGTAATGGTTGCGGTCATTGTCAATGACGCTTAAAGGGGCTCTTTGCCACTGCAGGACATGGGCTTTCAGCCCGTTAATGGTCGTCTGCCGATTCACTTGGACGGTATTTTCCGGTGCCGGGATGTATTTGTTGCTATAACTGATATACCCCGAGGGACTATGTACGGTATTGGTAAAATCATCGCGGTATATTTCTATGCGGGTATTATTATCGGCTATAACGGTTCTGACCTTGGATAACGACACGTCTACCCACATATGATTGGGATAAGTGATGGCGTAGCCGTTGGCATGATCGGTCAAACGATTGCAGTAAGGGGAAACATGCTGGATATTTTTAATATCGCGGGCATCATCAAAACTGGCCTCATTTGCTATCACACCGTTATTTATAAAGGTATCCCCTAAAGCAACGCCTATAGCTGCCGGGCCGTTAAGTACAAGTGCAATGATTATGAGTGCTGAAAATAAAATCTTGGGCATTTATAATTTCCTCTCGCTGTTTATTAAAGCTGGCAAGAATACCTCATAAACCAAGGGCAGTATTTTTTAGGCCCGCTCCCGGAAAAATTTCCGGGGGCCATTACCCATCAATAAACTCGGCCCGCTAGAAATTATTCCCGGCTGCGCAGGGTGGGAAAGAGGATAACATCACGAATGGAGGGCGAGTTGGTGATAAGCATGATCAGGCGGTCGATGCCTATACCCATCCCCCCGGCGGGCGGCATGCCATACTCCAAGGCATTGATATAATCTTCATCCATCATATGGGCTTCGGAGTCTCCCTGGGCGCGCTTTTCCACCTGCTTCATAAAGCGTTCCTGCTGATCCAAAGGGTCGTTCAGTTCGGAAAAGGCATTGGCTATTTCCCGCTGCATGATGAAAAGCTCAAAGCGATCGGTATACTCGGGATGCTCAGCGTTCTTTTTAGCCAACGGGGATATTTCCAAGGGATGCCCGGTTATAAAAGTGGGTTGCACCAGATGTGCCTCCACATACTCCTCGAAAACTTCATTTATTATTTCTCCGCGGGTACTCTTGGCATCTACCTTGAGTCCCAGCCGGGCGGCTGCTGCCTGGGCTTCCTGAGCGGTCTGTAAAACTGTAAAATCGAGTCCGGTATGTATATTGATAGCCTCCAGCATGGTAATCCGCTGCCAGGGAGGGGTAAAATCAATAATCTTTCCTTCAAATTCAGTTTGCATGGAACCGTTGACCTTCAATATTACTGACGATATCATATCTTCGGCGAGTTCCATCATGTCCTGCCAATCGCCGTAAGCCTGATAAAGTTCCAGCATGGTAAATTCCGGATTGTGCCGGGTGGAAAGGCCTTCATTTCTAAAGTTGCGGTTTATTTCGTAGACCTTTTCCAATCCTCCCACGATAAGCCTTTTTAAATAAAGCTCCGGGGCAATGCGCAGGTATAGATCCATGTCCAGGGCGTTATGGTGGGTAATAAAAGGACGTGCGGCGGCTCCCCCGGCAATGGGCTGCATCATGGGGGTTTCTACTTCCAGAAAACCTCTGTCATCCAGATAGTTGCGCAAAGCCTTTATAAAGCGGCTTCTTTTAATGAATACGTCCCTTACCTCGGGATTGACGATTAGGTCTACATAGCGCTGACGATAGCGTAGTTCCACATCTTTTAAACCGTGCCATTTTTCCGGCAGGGGATGTAAGGATTTGGCCAGATACTGCATGTCCTCCACATGGACAGTGATTTCGCCCTTTTGGGTGCGGAATACGAAGCCCTTGATTCCTAGGATATCGCCGATATCCATCTTCTTGAAGAGTTCGTATTTTTCCTCACCAATATCATCTTTCTTGAAATAAAGCTGGATATTACCGGTCAAGTCCTGTAAGTTCGCAAATCCGGCCTTGCCGTGGCGGCGTTTGGACATGATCCGACCGGCCAGGCTCACCTTCTGACCTTCCAGAGCGGTATAATTCTGCAGGATGGCTGCGGTGTCGGTATCTCTTATGTACCGGCTGCCAAAGGGATTAATCCCCATCTCCCGCAATTCCTCCAGCTTCTCCAAGCGCACCTTTTTAAGCTCGTTTATATTGGTTTCCTGACTTGTTTCGTGCTCAGACATAATTCACCTCTTTTAAATAGACGCGGATAACGCGGATTAGCGCGGATTTCCACGGCCACCTTAATTATGAACGCAGTTCATATCAGTAGTACCCGTAGGGTGCTTTAATGGACACTGCACTGATAGCACTGTCCCTGCGGGCGCATATTTACACTGATTTTTCTCTATTATAATAGACGCAGCCCGCAACAGAGTAGCAACCCGTAGCAGAGGCTTTAGCCTCTGCGTTGCGGTAATACATATTCTTTTGGCTCTTAATAATATTCTAAAAAACCTGGGTTAATCCTTTAAATCTGGGTTATCTTTGTCTATTTATTTTTCCACTTTTATAATCTTATATTTGATAATGCCCGCCGGAGCTTCGACCTTTACCTGGGCTCCTACCCGCTGTCCCATAACCGCTTTGCCTACCGGGGATTCATCTGATATTTTTCCGTCTTTTAGTTTTGATTCCACGGATGAAACCAGGGTAACATTTACTTCCCGGCCGGATTTTACCTCTTTTAAGGTAACTTTGGCTCCTAAAGAAACGACATCGGTACGGATCTCGTCATCGGTCATTAAGCGGGCGTTTTTTAAGGTTTTCTCCAGGGTAAGAATCCTGCCCTCAATAAAGGCCTGTTCATTTTTGGCATCTTCATACTCGGAATTTTCGGTTATATCGCCAAAAGCTATGGCTTGCTTGATTCTCTCCGCTACTTCTTCGCGGCGGCTGGATTTAAGGAGTTCCAATTCATTTTCCAGTTTGGCCAGTCCCTCTTTAGTTAAGACAATCTCGCGTTCTTCTCTCTCAGCCATATAATCTCTCCTAACTGCATTAAGTTCTTTAAAGCCATCCCGGCATTATTACCTGCTAAGCGATGTTAATTTTTAAAAGCGAGACGAAGCTCGCTTGGTTTTTTTGACGCTGCTTGTGTTATTATGGTCAAAATCAGTGTCATTCCTATTGTTAAGTGTCCTTAGGGTGTGGATAAATAATAACCGTGTAAAGCCTGTTATTCGCATTATCCGCAGCTATTTTATATTTATCTATTCTCTAATCCTTTATGGTATTATAAAGACCTCCTATGCCCTTGTCAAGGAAGCCGGCCGGGCGGTTAAACAGGAAAGGCTCCCATATGCCCATCTCATCCCCCCTGGCTATGAGCATCTTTACATCTTCACCATTATTTAACATGCAGTAGTCAAGTTCTTTTCTTTCGGTATTGGTCTTAGAAATTCCTGCTTGGGCATACAAACAGCTTTCCAAAATCGGCGCCAAGGTCTTAAGGCGGTTATCCAACCCCGCCAGGCTTAAAGCCATCTCCAAACTCGGGGCTAAACCCTGGCTATCATCTGTTAACTCTATATAAAAACGCTGCGGAGAAGCCATGGTCATGCGTTTATAACGGGACTCAAACAGCATGATCAAATCATCTTTTTTCCAACTCTGCGGGGATATATAACTGTTGGTAACAGCCAGTCCTTTGGCGTAGAGCAACTGATAGGCCGTCGTCTCAGAATGAGTGGGATTAATATTTTGTACTGAAATGGGCAGCTGATAAGCGCTCAGATTCTCCAATAGAGGCATCAATTCCGGCATATCTCCTATTAGTATAAGCTTTTTGATGTCTCTTAGTTCCAGCACCTGTCTGACCAATACCGCCGCCAGGGCGTTAATAAACTGATCTCCAAAAAACAGAGGGAATTCCACCCTGGTAGCGGCTAGGGTGTTTTTCAAACTGCGATCAGCGGCCAATTTATTTATATCATATTCCCGCAGGATTACCTCTGATTTTCCCAGCATCAGGGCCCGGTTGCCGGCTTCTAGCTGCTTGAAGTTACCTTCCCCCAAGGGTATAAAAATATTGCAGCCTTTTACTCCCAGATCGCCAAAATAAATCAGGTGCTCTATTCGGGGTGAATATAAAAAAGGAGCCAGCCTGTCCAGGAAATATTTCCGGGCGGCCAGCCCCTGCCGGTTGTGAGCCATCATATTCAAAAAGGCAAAATCAAGTTCAAGCACTAAATTTCTCCAAATCAACCACACCCGGTTTCATGTCTAATTCCTTTAACATGCCAAAATAATCCTCAGGCTTGATCTGATCAATCGGTTTGTTCATCAATGTAACCATTAAGGCCTCGATAACATTGGTGCCAAAGGAACGACCGCCCATATCCGGAGTGGTAGTAATAACTTTGCTGATCCCGCGCTCTTTTAACATAATCATATCGTCCTGGGTGGTGGTATTGGTAACTATCACCTGTCCGTTTAGTTTTTCCGGCAGGTAACGGCGTATATAGTTAAAATCACCCGCCAGCACATCCGCATTATAATAGTATTTGGAATGCTTGGGAATTATGACTTCCTGGTTTTCTCCGGTCGGGTATAGTTTATCAAAGGGCATTTTCACAATGATTGGCGCTGCCAATCCCCCTACAATCCGCATCGTTTTTAAGGAGTGGATGGGCATAGGAATCCCCACCGTGTATATAAAATCTCCCAAGGTCAGATGCGCGCCTACGTCTTCAAAGGCTTCCGCCATTCCGAAGCGGTCTACGCCGCATACCATAAGCACATTTTTGCCGCGCAGATCATAGACCCCTTCGCGCTGTATATCCAGGATGCATTTGCGCTCCAAGGTGTTTTTTAAACCGCTGCCATCCACCATGGGGGTTTTTTTGGCTTCAGCCACCAGCTTTTTGGCGTCCCTGATAACATAACGTTTTCCGGCTAAATGAATGTATAAATCAATGCCTCCCATCCCGAAGGCATCAATCTTGCCATCCAGGTCACGGATCAATTGGATGGCCTTGTCCCAGTCTCCATCAGTTCCTATTCTCTCAATACGAAATTGTTCGCCTAAAAAGTCGGTCTCAAATGCATGGTCACGTTTGGAAGAACCCAGGCTGACACTTACGATATGTTTCATTTAAAAACCTCCCATTGATTAGTTTTGCTTAGCGGGCCGAGCGAATCGACCTTAAGACCTTGTGCAGCACACCGGGATCCAGCCATTTATCCTCGGTAATCGGTGAGGTACCGATCTCAATACGGATCACCTGACTGTCCAAAACCCCGGACATCAATTTCAGGCGTTCATCCGAACCGATGCAGATAACCACTTCATAGCGGCGGACTTCGGCAATAAGATCCATTAGTTCGTTTAATAGCTCCTTGCCGGATCGCTGGTTTACAAAGTCCAGTCTTTCCTGTTCAGTCATCAGCAGAATAAAATCAACGCCTTCCCTTTCCAGGATGGCATTTACCTCCTCCTTGTTGCTTAAGGGAAAACCTATACAGGCTATGCTTTGACCTTTGCGCAGCTCACCTATCCCTTCCAGGCGGGAGATAAAGGTACGGTCGATAGAAAGACGGTCAGCCACCTCCTGCTGTGAAAAACCCTTGGCCCTCATGCTAAGTACCTTTTGCAGAGTGTTTTCGATTTTTTGCCAGCTAATAATCTTGTCCTGAATGCGGATAAAATCCATACGGCCTCCTTGCGCACAACTTTGTATACAGGTATTTTATCATCCGTCCAATGGCAATACAAGTGGGGTAATTGACACAGATAACACAGATTTAAAGGATTTACACAGATTTTCTTCCTTAAATAGTTGGCAAACTAGGTCAGATGCCTGATAAGCAAAATAATACTGCCGAGCGTGTTTAGCGTTATTAAACGGATTTGTTGCGCAAATTTACGCTTAATAGCTTTATAAATAAATAAAACCGCTGGATAAAGCTTTACCATCCCAATCCAAACGGGTGAATAAATAGAAAAAATCTGTGTTAATCTGTGTCAATCTGTGTTATCTGTGTCTATTAAGTCCTGCCGGGTTAGGAGTTGGCTATTATTATTACACCGGTAACGATTATGAGGAGACCCAGGATTCTTAGTCCTGATACGGGTTCATGAAGAAGCAGGTAGGAGAGGAGAACCACCAGTACATAGCCGGAGGCCACCATGGGGTAGGCGATGGAAAGTTGCACCCGGGCAATGGCAAACACCCATACCACAGCCGACAGAGTATAAAGCAGCAAACCGGCCAGGATAGGCAGGCTGGTAAAATATTTTACAAACTGCTCCAGCAGGCTCAAACCGGCGACTGAAAGCTTTAACGTTCCCATCTTCAAAACGACTTGCCCGCAGGCCCCTAGAACAACGGAAATGATAATCAAAAAATAAGGATGCATGGTTCGGCTCCTTTCAATTTCGGCCGGGACTGTCCCCTAAAAATAAAGCAGTATCACTATCAGGGTAAGCGAGTACAGCAGTACGGTAATGAGAATGGGTTTGTCCTCTAATAGTATTTCATCCGGTTGTCCGCCTTTATTTTCTATATGTATTAAATATAGATAGCGAAAGATACCGTAAATGACAAAAGGAATCGTCCACATCAGGTTGATGGTTCTTCCGGAGGTAAACGTGAACAAAGCGTAGCTTATTATAGTAGCCGTGGTTACAATGCCGTTCATTTCGTCCAGGAGTTTGGGTGAGTAGGAGTCTAATACCGGCCGATAATCGCCCTCCTGGTTTTGAAAGAGGATTAATTCATGGCGGCGTTTGCTTATGGCTAGAAAGAGTGCCAGGAGCGCAGTACAGATAATAAACCAGGGCGTGGCGGGAACGTCAATCACATAAGCTCCGCCCACCGCCCGCAGTACAAAGCCGGTGGCTATCACCATTACGTCTATAATGACGACTTTTTTTAAATACAGGGAGTAAGCCACATTAAGGATAAAATACAGGCATAGAACCAGGCCAAACCTAATATTAAGCATTGAACCGACCCATAAGGAAACGCTTAAAATTATTATCCCCAGGCTGATTGCCAGGGTGGGGGATAGTTCTCCTGAAGCCATGGGGCGGTTTTTTTTGTCTGGATGCTGCCGATCCAGCTCCAAGTCGATAAAATCATTTAAGATATATACACACCCGGAAACGAAGGAGAATAAGAAAAACCCCGCCACAGCCAAATAAATCATGGCGGCATCAATATAGGGTATGGTAAATATCAGGGCGGCAAAGACCAATAAATTTTTGGTCCACTGCTTGGGACGCATCTGTTTTATAATCAGGCGGATAGTTTTCATGATTCGCTCCTTTGTAAACCTTGGCTGGTTTTATGCATAATTATGCCTAAAGTAATGGCAAAAAGAAAGAGCAGGGGGAAATTATAGCGAGGTTGGCCCTCAAAAACAAAATATACCGCCAGGAAAAAAGCCGTATTGATGCTGGGCACAAGTATCGCATTACTAAGGGTTAGATCCCGGGAAAAAAGGCTTTTGAATATGGATCCCAGGTTTAAAAGCAGGTACAGGATCCCGGCTGAGCACAGGATATAGACCAGTATATCGGCTGCCCCGTAAAAAAAGTTTAGATTGCGTTTAAAACGCGGTGATTCCTTTTGCCCCGGATTGGACTGGAAATCGTTCATTGCCCAGGCACTGATATCCTGAGCACCGGAAAAGAAGGTCTGCTTAAGACGCAGTAAACCCAGCTTCATGAAGTCACCAGGATTCTCGCCGATCCATTGTTTGGCGGCCGGTTTTAAAACTTTATCCAGGCCGGGGGCTAATTTGACATTGTCCTGGTTGCGGTTCAGCTCCCGCTTAATATCCTTCTTTAGCTGCGGCGAGGCGGGAACATTTTCCAGGGGCATCCACATACCGTTGACGTTTTGGTCGTTATTGTTTATGAAAAGCACATAGCCGGAATTGTAGGATACCGGAATGAAGCTGTTAAAATTCTTATAATTATGTATGGTCCAGGGTGATACGACCGCTGCCATAAGGAGGCTGGTCGAAATAAGCATCAGCGCAGTCCGGCGCAGATCCTTGCTGTGCAGCCAATGACAGAGGGCTAAAACCACCGGGTAGGCCAGGAAAAATGGTTTCGTCAGGGCGGCCAGGCCGATAAATATGCCCAACAACGGATAGCGAAAACGGTTATCAAATTCATATAGCTGTAGTACCAGGATGATTAGAAACAGAAAGGTAATAAACACTTCCGTGCCTACCACGTTGTTATAGGCTATATGGTTGGGTAGCAGAGCCGCTATCGTATAAGCCCCCAAAACGACACCAAAATGGGAACTGAGTTTTCTAAATACCAAAAACATTAAGGGCAACGACAGTGTCGATAGCAGACAATTAAAAAGCTGGGCGGTCTGTACCTGGGCATTACCCATTAAGATATAAAATATCCCCAGAGCTGTGGAATAGCCCATACCCTGCCAAGCCACCGGCTGTCCCCAGAGGCTGTGACTATGGTATTTGAATATATTGGCGGCAATTTCCTGATATGTATTAAAATCATATAGCTGTTCGGTCGGTATAGAGGCTACAAACCAGAAACGCAAATATACCGCCAGTACGGTTACCAGCGCAAAATACACCCAATAAATATAGGCCGTACGTCTTTTTGGCTGCAAATACATCTCATCCTTTTATGTTTATAGGAATTTAAGTGATTTTCAGGCATTACGCCAACTGTAAGTATCTTCAGGCATTATACCATTCCCAGATGCTACCGACAAAACATAAAGCACAGCCAACATTTCTTCTCGAGTGCAGGCCTTATTGACGCTTTCCCTGAGCCGGGCGGCAGCACGCATACCCTTAATGTACCACGCCACATGTTTGCGCATTTCCCTTACGGCTATCCGCTCGCCTTTATACTTTATGGCCAGATCCAAATGGTGATGGATCAGCGCGAATTTCTCCTCCCAGCCGGGAGGGTCTATAATGCGATTGTTCTCCACCAGTTCAACCGCTTCCCGGATAAGAAAAGGATTGCCCATCAAAGCCCGACCGATCATAACCGCATCACAGCCGGTTTCAGCAAGCATGCGCACAGCGTCTTCCGCTTTCCATATATCGCCGCTGCCGATCACCGGAACAGCAGCTCGTTTTTTAAGCTCGCGGATCATATTCCAATCTGCTTGACCGGAAAAAAACTGCATCCGGGTGCGGGGGTGCAAAGTAATCGCACTTACCCCTTCTTCTGTAGCGATTTCGGCCAGTTTCAGGCAGGTGATATTATCTTCATCCCAACCGGTGCGCATTTTTACGGTAACCGGCACCTGTACAGCCTCCACTACCGCGCGTATTATCTCCCGGCTGCGCTTAAGGTCCAGCATAAGGGCGGCTCCTTCGCCGTTTTTGACGATTTTAGGAGTCGGGCAGCCCATGTTGATATCTACGATATCGGCCCCCATAGCCGTAACAATTTGGGCTGCCTGAGCCATGGTTTTAGCCTGGGAGCCAAATATCTGCACAGCTACCGGCCTTTTTTCCCCGCTGGTGTCGGCTATCGTTTGGGTTTTAGTACCGTTATGGACTAGCCCCATGTCACTGATCATTTCAGTAAATACCAGCCCACAGCCCATGGATTTTAGTATCAGGCGATACGCCCGATCTGTAACCCCGGCCAAGGGCGCCGCCACTACCCTATTTTCTATCTCAACTCCACCAATCCTAAACATCTTAATCTCCTTTGGGTTTTAATAGACGCGGATAACGCAGATTTGCGCGGATTCACGCGGCAACCTTAATTATGAACGCAGTTCATATCAGTAGTACCCGTAGGGTGCAACCTTAATAGCGACCGTTAGGGAGCACCAGTAGTCCCCGCAGGGGGATTTTTTCTATTTATTCAACCGTTGGGGCTGAGATAGATAGTATTATCCGGCAGTTCTGAAGGACGAGGATCTTATTGCCCTGAATTTTTTTAGATTATTCACCGGAAAACTTTTTTTAATCAATAAAAAACTGCGTTATCTGTGTCTATTTTAAAATGTCAGTGTCTAATTTAACCGCGTGAATCTGTGTAAATCCGCGTTATCCGCGTCTATTTTTTTAACTGTGGGGTTGGTTTTGTTCGTAGAGGAGGCGCAATCCGTCCAGGGTCAGAAACTCATCCACTACATCGATGCAGTCGGTTTCGCTGGCGATTAGCTGCGCCAGGCCGCCGGTGGCGATAACTTTCACCTGACCTTCTATTTCTTTTTTCATCCGATTTATTATGCCTTCCACCTGTCCTACAAAGCCGTACATAATGCCTACCTGCATACTCATTACAGTATTTTTGCCAATCAGGCTTTTAGGGATGTTAAGCTCCACCCGCGGCAGTTTGGAGGCGCGAGATACCAGAGCTTCGGTGGAAACCCTGATTCCGGGTGCAATGGCTCCTCCCAGATATTCGCCCGATTTGCTGATGACACAGAAGGTTGTAGCGGTTCCAAAATCCACAATAATTAATGGAGCTCCGTATTTATGGTAAGCCGCCACCGCATTTACGACCCGGTCGGCACCTACTTCACGCGGGTTATCGTATTTGATCGGCAGGCCGGTCTTTATACCGGGTTCGACCACAATGGGCTTGCAGTTAAAGTAACGCTGGCTCATCCACTCTAATTCCATATTCAGAGTGGGCACTACCGACGAAATAATGACGGCCTTAATAAGGCTGGAATCTAGGTTATGATAATGAAATAGTGCCTCCAGCATGATTCCATATTCATCAGAGGTTCGCTGCACATCAGTGCGGATACGCCAATGGTTAAGCAGTTGTTCTTTTTCAAAGACACCGATAACCATATTGGTATTGCCTACATCAAAAACCAGGATCAAAAAAATCCCTCCCCATCTTGATAGAATTGGCTCAGCCTTATTAATGATCAGGATAATCCTAATTAATCTTGGGGGAAACTATACCAGGATATCAAAACTTATGTCCAGGTTAGGTGCGGAATGGGTTAATGCCCCCATGGAAATAAAATCAACCCCGGTCTTGGCAGCTTCGGCCAGGTTGGCAGCCGTAATTTTGCCCGATGCCTCCAGCAAGGCCTGACCGTTAGTTAAAGCTACGGCTTCTTTCATTGTGGCTGTATCCATGTTATCCAGCAGGATAATATCCGCCTTGGCTTCCAGGGCCTCCTGCAACTGCTCCAGGTTTTCCACTTCGACTTCTATCCTGACGGTATGAGGCACTTTTTGGCGCACCAGGGAGACAGCTTTCTTTATGCTGCCGATGGCCTTTATATGGTTGTCCTTGATCATGACACCATCATACAGACCAAAACGATGATTGCGGGCCCCTCCTACCGATACCGCATATTTTTCCAGTATCCTTAACCCGGGAGTAGTCTTGCGGGTATCCAAAAGCTCCGCCTTACTGTATTTAATCAATTCGGTCATCTGTCTGGCCTGGGTGGCAATACCGGATAGGTGCTGCAAAAAGTTCAGGGCGGTTCGCTCCCCGGTAAGCAGAGCGCGGCTGTTACCTTCCAATTGGGCAATCGTATCGCCAAAGCTTACTTCATCGCCGTCATTTTTTAAGACCAGCATACTGAGGGCAGGATCCAGATACGAAAAAACGGCCCGACAGACTTCTATTCCGGCAATAACCCCTTCTGCCTTGGCATATATTACACCTTGGGAGACCTGTTCGTTGGGAACCAGACTCTGGGTGGTAATATCCCCGTGGCCTAGATCTTCTTCTAAACAGCGCTTTATTAAATCATGTAATCCTGGATAAATCAACTGATTTACCTCCTTAAATACAAAAGATAGTCTCAGACAACACTGCCACCTTAATTATGGCAAGGCTTCTAAAGTCTTAAAAACCCGCAGTAACGCAATCTCATACAAAGTCGGGTCCTGCGAGCAGGGGGTTAATACGTCTTTAAAGCTTTGGCTTGCGGTCTTTTATAAAAATTTACAGTGTTATTATTATAAAAATCAGTGCCCTTCATTGTCAAAAATCCTATTGTCTTATTCCTCTAAGGACTGGCTGTAACCGGTCAGCAGTTTACAAAACTGGTATGTTTGAGCCACCTTATGTCATCGCGTTGGGGATAATCAGAGCGAAAGTGTCCGCCGCGGCTTTCCCGCCTCCACAGAGCGGCCTGGATGATAACATGTGCAACGGTCAGCATATTCACCATTTCCAGGTAGGCCAGCGGGTCTTGAGCATCGGCCAGGTGGTTGTAGAGGTATTCAATCTCCTGGTGGGCCTCCTTTAATCCCTGCTCACTCCTTATTATGCCCACATTTTCCCACATAACCGCCTGTAAGCGCGTCCGGGCAGTTTCCGGATTGATGCTGGGGCTAAGCGGAGTATATATAAGACCTTTTTGAAATGATTTATAAATTTCGGCGGCTTTTACCTGACGCCGATACATGATCTCTTCAGCCTGATCAACGATCCGCTGGCCGAAAACAATCCCTTCCAGAAGAGAGTTGCTGGCCAGACGGTTGGCCCCATGCACCCCGGTGCAGGCCGTTTCTCCGCAGGCATAAAGCCCCTGGATTCCAGTCTCTCCTGCGGTGTTGGTCTTTATTCCTCCCATGGTGTAATGGGCGGCCGGAGATACCGGTACCAGATCCTTTTCAATATCAATATCCCGCTTAAGACAGGTTTTATAGATATTGGGGAAACGTTCTTTTACACCTGATATGGCCCGCATATCCAGGTACACATAGTCACTGCCGCTAGCAGTCATTTCGCTTAAAATCGCGCGCGATACTATGTCGCGGGGGGCGAGTTCCCCCAGGGGATGATATTTCTCCATAAACCTCTGCCCATGGATGTTTAAAAGCAGACCTCCTTCGCCCCGCACCGCTTCTGATATGAGGAAACGCTGGGTGTCCTGGCTGTAAAGTACGGTAGGATGAAACTGGATAAATTCCAGATCACTTAACTCACAGCCACTGCGAAAGGCGGCCGCCATTCCGTCCGCCGTAGCCACGTCCGGATTGGTGGTGTAGCGATAAAGCTGTCCGGCCCCTCCGGTTGCTAAAACCGTGGCCCGGCTGATATATAGCCTACTTTGATTTAACCTTTTATCATAAACGAGTGCACCCTGACATTCCCCTTCCTTAATCCCCAAAAGATCCACCAAAAATTGGTCTTCTATTATTTCAATCCGGGACTGGTCGGCGCATTGTTTTACGAGTGCAACCCGGATTGCTTCCCCGGTGGCATCGGCCACATGCAGTATGCGGGCTTTGCTATGGGCTCCTTCCCGAGCCAGGGATATGCTGCCGTTTTTCATGTCAAAGCTGGCTCCGGCGGCAATTAATTCACGCACCCGCTCCGGGCCTTCCCTTACCAGCACATCTACTGATTCAATATCACAGATCCCTGCTCCTGCTTCCAGGGTGTCCTCCAAATGCAAAAAGGGAGAATCTTCTTCATGCACAGCAGCAGCAATTCCCCCTTGAGCCAGCCCCGTATTGGAGTCTTTTATAGTTTTTTTGGTAAGGACTATGACTTTTCCAAATGCTGAGGCTTTAAGCGCGGTAAACAAACCTGCTATTCCGCCTCCCACAATTAGAAAGTCAGTATAAATAACCGGGAGGTTTTCGGCTAATTCCCGGGTGTATCTCGTTATTCTCATACGTATAACCTATTATCCTTCTTCAGGTAATACAGATCCTGCAAACGCTTTTAGTCCGCAGCCCCATACAGGCGGTCAGCCAATAATTATTCAAAGCTGCCGTGGTTGATATTTTCTATCTCGTTTTTTTCGTTCATATAGATCAGGGTGGGTTTGTAACCCTTTAATTCCTTATCATCCATTACCGTATATGTCAAAATGATCACGACATCTCCCGGCTGCACCTTGCGGGCCGCTGCACCGTTCAAACAGACCGTTTTTGAACCCCGTTCTCCTTCAATCACGTAGGTTTCAAAGCGTTCTCCGTTATTGTTGTTGACGATGGTTACCTTTTCATTCTCTACGATCTGAGCAGCATCCATGAGATCTCGATCCAACGTAATGCTCCCCACATAGTTAAGATCGGCATCCGTCACCACGGCACGATGGATTTTTGACTTAAGCATATACCGGAACACTGTCTTTACACCTCCACAATCAAGTTGTCAATCAACCTGGTAGTTCCAAACTTTACAGCCAAGGCAATCAACACACTGCCTTGAACCACCTCCACATCGCTTAAACCATGGGCATCATATATTTCGGCGTAATCAATAACCGCCTCCGGGCTTTGGGCAATCATGTCCCGGATTACACCCTTAATATGGGCAGGATTCCTCTCGCCGGCAGCAATCAGCTGAGCGGCTTTTTGCAGGGACTGGCTAAGTACCAGGGCTTGTTCCTTCTGTTCACTGCTTAGATAAACATTGCGCGAACTCATCGCTAAGCCGCTGGCCTCCCGCATAATCGGTACTCTGACAATTGACAGCGGAAAATTAAGTTCCCTGACCATCTTCTCTATTATCATAGCCTGCTGGACATCTTTTTGTCCAAAGAAAGCCCGATCCGGCAGACATATATTAAAAAGCTTGCTGACTACCGTTGTGACCCCTTTAAAATGATTGGGTCGGGATGCTCCGCAGAGCTTGGCGGTAATTTCTCCCTTAACTTCGACCCAGGTATTAAAGTCCTGGGCGTACATTTCTCTGGCATCTGGGGCGAAAACGGCATCGGTCTGAGCCTGCCGCAACAATTCACAATCGCGTTCTATATCCCGGGGATAATCTGCAAAGTCTTCCCCGGCCCCGAATTGGGTGGGGTTTACAAATATCGAAACGATTACCCGATCGCACTGCTCCCGGGCGGCTTGTACCAGTGATAAATGTCCGGCATGCAGGTATCCCATGGTGGGTACCAATCCAATAGTAAGGCCTTGCTTCTTTTGGGCCTGGCTCCAGGCTTGCATATCGTTTATATGCTTAAATACTTGCATCGCCAATTCCTCGTTATAATAGATTCATTTTAGTATATAAAAACCAGGTCGGAGGATTTGGCATCAACCGGCTGGTCAATGCCAAACCTCTCCTCATACCCTTCTAATACAGTTTTTCCAAGACTTCATCCTGGATGGTAAATCCATGCTCGGGAGCAGGGAAAATCCCGGCTTCAACTTCTTCTTTGTAGCCTTTAAGGGCTTCCATAATCAGTGGTTCCAGATTGGCAAACTTTTTTACGAATTTGGGTATATGTCCCTTATACATACCCAGCATATCGTTTATCACCAGAACCTGGCCGTCACAATAAGGCCCGGCTCCTATACCGATAGTCGGTACAGATACTTCCTGAGTAATTTTTTGCGCCAGTCCGTTGGGTACACACTCCAAAACGATGGAAAATACACCAGCCTCATCGAGGGCCTTGGCATCGGCAATCAGTTTCCGGGCTCCCTCCAGGTCTTTGCCCTGTACTTTGAATCCACCGAACTGGTTAACCGACTGCGGTGTAAGTCCGATATGCCCCACTACCGGAATCTGGGCATCGAGAATGGCCTTAACCGTATCTATCCTTTCCGTACCGCCCTCCAGTTTAATAGCCTGCGCCCCGGCTTCTTTTATGAAACGTCCGGCATTCCGGACAGCTTCCGGCACAGAAATATGATAGGATAGAAAAGGCATGTCTCCGATCACCATGGTGCGGCTGGTAGCACGGGTTACCGCTTTAGTATGATGGAGCATATCCTCCATGGTTACCGCCAGGGTATTTTCATAGCCTAACACCACGTTCCCCAGCGAATCACCTACCAGGATCATGTCAATGCCTGCTGCGTCAACCATGGCTGCAGTTGAATAGTCATAGGAAGTCAGCATGGTGATCTTTTCTTGTTGGAGCTTTTTATCTTTAATACTAGCAGTAGAAACTCGACTCATTGTACCGCCTCCTAACTTGCCGATGCTATCTGGGAGAGTTCACGCACAAATACTTGCTGAAACTCCTCCATGGCCTGTGTATCAATCGTACCTTTTTCTGTAGCGATCTGAGCCGTATAGTAGCCCAGCCAGCTATAGATCCTTAAAAGATCGGGAGCCATTTTTTCCAGGCAATCCAGATGCTTGAGAATCGTGGAAAGATCCCCCCGGGCTATAGGTCCGGTCAAAGATTTGGGTATACCAATATTCTCAATGTTGTTTAAAGTGCCGGAAATTAAAGGCATTAAGGCTCGAATCGCCATACTCTTGGGAATACCGGTTGATTCCAGGAGTTTAACCCCACAATCAATCAAGGTAACCAAGTAGTTTGATACTACACAGGCTCCGGCATGATATAACGGTTTAGCCTTGCGGTCAATGAAAAAATATTCTCCGCCTAGGTTTTCAACTATGCAAACGGCAGCATCATAAACCTGCTTGTCCCCTTCAATGCTAAATATTGATCCGGGCAGGTTCTCAATGGCTTTTTCATAATTTGCAAAAGATTGAAGCGGGTGTACCGATAAAACGTGGGCACCGAAGTCATTGGCTCTGTCCAGTATTTCTGAGGACTGGGCACCACTCATATGCACTAATATCTGCCCCTGGTGAATAGCGTTCCGATCAGCCAGCGTATCCACCACATTTTCAATAGCCGTATCACTTGTGGTTATAAATAAGATATCAGCCGAGCGAGAAACGTCTTCTGGGGTCGCACAATTGACACAGGCGGTTTTTTCAACTAAAACCTGAGTAGATTCAGCTTTTATATCATAAATAGCTGTAACCTCGTAGCCTTTGTCATGCAATACAATCCCAATTGCCGTTCCTACAACTCCCGCCCCGATAATACCAATTCGCTTTCCACTCACAACATTATACCCCCTCTGAAAACAGCTCAAAAACGTTCTTTGATCTGTTTTGCGAAATTCCGTCCTGGTCCTAATAGGATCCATGCGGTTTAAAGATTAGGAGCACTGGCGGGAGACTCCTTTTATTATGCATATTCGAGTTTGATTATGCTCTTGTTTTCACCATCCTGGTGTGGTACCCTGGCCAACACCTCCTTAATACTCGATCCATCAGGAAATATAAAGTCCGGTTCAATTTCCTGTAGCGGGATCAATACAAACAAACGCTGAAAAATATAAGGGTGCGGAACCGTTAGTTCCTTAAGGTGGATATTTTCGTCGCCATATAGGACAATATCCAGATCTATTATACGGGGACCCCATTTTTCGTTCGTGAGGCGTCCCATTTTAATTTCAACAGACTGCAATTCATGCAGTAAATCCAAGGGGTTTAGTTCAGTTTCTATCTCAATAACCTGGTTTAAAAAATCACTCTGGTCGGTCTTTCCCCAGGGTGATGTTCTGTATATGGATGATTGGCGGCTAATCTTAACACCGGCAATCTGTTTAATATACGCATGGGCAGAAACGATATTCTGGTACTTGTTTCCTAGATTAGTGCCCAATGATAGGTAAGCTCTTTTTCCCAAATCTGTTTTCACCCTTTAAATTATCATATAGTATTTTTTAGGGCAAGACCTATTTTCGGAAACGCTGAATGTTTACCGCAAAATTGGTAAATTCTCCTTTTATAGGAGCATCCGGCTTGTAAACGGTTACTTCGACTCCGGTCAGCGGATGACGCATGATAAGAGCCGTGGCAATGTTCTCGGCCAAGGCCTCCAGCAGGTTATAACTCTCATCTTCCACGATCTGGCGCACCTGTGCAAATACCTCGGCGTAGGATACGGTATCCTGCAGATTATCGCTGATTCCGGCTGGTTTGAGGTCTAAAAATAAATCCAGGTCTACGATAAAGGTCTGCGGTTTAGTTTTTTCTTCCGGCAAAACTCCGTGACAGCCACTGAAGGTTAAGCCCCTGGCCATAATCTTATCCATATTCATTCCTCACCGCATCGGTCATCTGGGCCACTCGTTTACTTTGTTTAACATCATGAACCCGGACGATATCAGCCCCATTCATGATTCCCAGGGCCACGGCCGCCAGGCTGCCTTCCAGTCTTTCTTCCACCTCAAGACCCAAGGTGCGGCCTATAAACGCCTTGCGGGAAGCACCCAGCAGTATGGGACGACCCAAGCTTTTAAAATCCTGCAGGTTCTTTATCAAAAGGCGATTCTCTGCCACGCTTTTGCCAAATCCCAGCCCGGGGTCGATGATGATCTGCTCAAGGGGCAGACCCGCTGCTACAGCCGTGTCGATAGAATTACTCAATTCTGCTATAATGTCGGCAATCAGATCAAAATAGGGTTGTCCTTGATTCAGTTGTAAACGGTTGTGCATTAGGACTGCCGGGGACTGCCACTCTGCCAGGACTCCGGCCAATTCATGATCCAACTGCAGGCCGCCGATATCGTTAATTATATGCGCGCCTTCAGCAAGAACCTGACGCGCCACCTCAGCCCGAAAGGTATCAACTGAAATGATTATATCTTCCTGAGCCAGCTTTTTTATTACCGGCAGGATGCGTTTTAATTCTTCCTCAGCAGCGGCCATTGTGGAATCAGGCCGGGAAGAAGCCCCACCCACATCTATTATGTCGGCTCCTTCCGCCTTCATTTCCAAGGCATGTGCCACGGCTGCATCGGTATTAAGATAGCGGCCCCCATCCGTAAAGGAATCGGGGGTCACATTTAGTATACCCATTATGAGGGTTTTTTGACCAAACTCCAGGACACGTCCATGGGGCAGCTTTAGATTACCGGATTTATTTTCGAGTGCCAGCAGGATGTTTTCAATTTCCTCCGCCAGCGCGCGCAGTCCAAAGGGCTGCAATTTTAGTTTTTCTATTAACAATTGGTATTGCCTTAAGGTTCCTAAAAGCAGGACGTCACTGCTGCCTTCACCTACAGCCACATTTTTGGCTACGGCAGCTTCGCCGCCTTTAGCCAGCATTTCCTGCTTAATCAGGTTGGCAGCCCGGCTGGGGATGTCTTTTAATTTAAGACAACGAAATACCGCTTTGGGAAGCATATATTCAATTCCGGGGGGCGAGGCGCCGATTTTCTCTAAAAATCCCCTGGCCTCATCCCGGTTGGATATAAACACCGCATGATGCCCATTCATCAGTTAAACAAACTCCTTGATCAGCGTAATCCGCGTCCATTTACTCTTAATATTCAAAAGCGGTCACACTGAATTCCTTGTTGCTCCGTTTGGGACAGTTGGCACGGTCTTCGCACTGACTGCAAACCCGGGACAGGTTATCGGCCCGGTGGACGCGCTCACCCAGGAAACTCATGTCCCGGCTGATATTACGGTGCTCATATACTGCCCGACAGATTAATTCTATTTCGTTAGGATTATAAAAGACTCGCGGCAGTATATCGCGGGCCAGCCTGGCACCAAAGGCAGCATGGTCAGCTCCGGTGCGGTATTCATTCCATTTTCCGATATCATGCAGCAAACCGGCAGCATATATACATTCCTTGGCAGCCAGTTTTCCACTCAGACCGCCTTCTTTGACAAAATAGTTCAAATCGTTGTGTTCCAGAACCAGAATATAGGCAATCCGGGCCACGTCAATATGGTGCTGCAGACCATGCTGGCAGTATTTATTGGCGCTTTCCTCTTCGTTATTGTTGTTGATATATTCAATGTAGTGCGCGTCTTTTAATAGCAACTCTACCCTTTTCATTTTTTCACCCCTGCGAATTGTATTTGAGGGTTTTGCATAATCAGGTTGATTTTATGACCGGGTATGTCCGTGGATAATGATTTGAGAAAACGAAGCTTAAAGTTTCTTCGTTAACCGTAAGCATTAATAGATTTTCTGAATAAGCAAAATCTCATTATAATTATTTATATTAAACGGCTGAACTAAAAATCCTTCCCCATAAAATTATTTATATAATTTTTTCTAGCTCTTTCGTCAATTTGTATTATTATTATCTTTTGTCTGCGAGCAACGTTCTTATGCTTTTTTTATTTAGAAAATCGGTGCGGATTGGCACGGTTTTTAAAATAAAATTTAACCCCGCAGCGGATGCTTTAGCTTTTGCGAGGGAACGAATTATCTAAATTCGCAACACACAGCTAACTTTTTATTAGGCGGCTGTACCCTTCGGGCACTACTGATGTTGCCCTTGGGGGTAGTAATAAAATAGACACAGATAACAAAGATCTATTGGGTTTTCACACATTTTTTAATAAATATCTATAAATTACCTGTGAAAATCCTTGTAATCCGTGTTATCTGTGTCTATTAAGGTGCTAAAAATGTTTTGCCTGACTATCCTAGTGGGCGGCTGGGGTTTTATTCCGCCGGTACATCATTTTCCGGGACGCCGGGTTGGTCTGCTTCTTTAGCTTCCTGTTCCGGGTTTGCCGGCAGCTCTGGTGCATTTTGGTTCTGATCCGCTGACTTGTCAGCTTCATTGGCAGCCTGTCCATTAACGCCGGTCATAATTTCTTCAAATTCATCGGCTTCCATGCTTTCCTGCTCAATTAAGCGGCCCGCTACAATATGCAGTTTTTCCATGTTATCCTTTAATATCTGTTCGGCTTTCTCATAACTGGCTTCCATATACTGCGAGGCTTCCTTGTCGATAGCATAGGCAATGGCATCAGAATAGTTGCGATCCCGGGAAATATCCCGGCCCAAAAATACTTCCTCGCTTTTATGTCCAAATGTGAGCGGTCCTAATTCTTCACTCATGCCGTATTCGGTGATCATCTTGCGGACGATACTGCTGGCACGCTCCAAGTCATTCTGGGCGCCGGTGCTGATATCATTGAGAACCAGGGCTTCGGCTACCCTCCCCCCTAAGAGGGTGGTAACTTCATCCAGCATATGGGATTTGGTAATATAGTTGCGATCCTCCTCAGGCAAAAGCAGGGTATAACCCCCGGCACGTCCGCGCGGAATAATTGATATCTTGTGCAGTTTGTCCGTATGCGGCAGAGAATATGCAACCATGGCATGACCTGCCTCATGGTATGCCACCAGACGCTTTTCTTTTTCGGAAATAACCCGGGTCTTTTTTTCCGGGCCGGCGATGACCCGTTCTATCGATTCTTCCATTTCCCCCATGCCTACTTTGTCCTTGTCACGGCGTGCCGACAACAATGCCGCTTCATTCACCAGATTAGCCAGGTCAGCACCTGTGAAACCAGGGGTTCGCTTGGCCAGTATTTCTAAATTTACCGATTCATCCAGAGGTTTGTCTTTTACATGTACCTTCAGGATCTCTTCCCGACCTTTGACATCAGGACGGTCAATCAGGATATGGCGGTCAAATCTGCCTGGTCTTAAGAGGGCCGGATCCAAAATATCCGGGCGGTTGGTGGAGGCCATAACAATTATGCCCTCATTAGTGCTGAAACCATCCATCTCAACCAGCAACTGGTTGAGGGTTTGTTCCCTTTCATCGTGCCCGCCGCCCAGACCGGCTCCGCGCTGGCGGCCGACGGCATCAATTTCATCTATAAATACGATACAGGGTGCATTTTTCTTGGCCTGTTCGAACAGATCCCGTACCCGGGCTGCACCTACACCTACAAACATTTCCACAAAATCAGAACCGCTGATGGAGAAAAAAGGGACTCCGGCTTCCCCGGCAACGGCTTTGGCCATTAAGGTCTTGCCGGTTCCCGGCGCACCATAGAGCAATACTCCCTTGGGGATTTTAGCGCCTATTTTTACGAATTTTTCCGGGTTTTTCAGGAATTCAACCACTTCGGCCATTTCTTCCTTGGCTTCTTCCGCCCCGGCTACGTCTTTAAAGGTGGTTTTAACGGCTTCTCCAGACATCATGCGGGCTTTACTCTTGCCAAACTGCATAACCTTATTGCCGCCGCCCTGGGTTTGGTTCATGATAAAGATCAGGAAGGCAATCAGGATAAGAATCGGGAACAGGGTTGTCAAAAGCGATGTCCACCATGGAGGCGGGTCTTCGGCTTTGGTTTTTACCTGCACGCCTTTTTCCTGCATGGTTTTTTCGATACCGCTTTCTTTGGTAGCAACGGTAGTAACCTTGTCTCCGTTTTTTAACTGAGCCGACACCGTATAAACGAGGTTATTAACTTCAATATTTGCTGATTTGACTTCTCCAGCCTGCACCTTGTTATAGAATTGGGAAAAGGAAATTTCCTCTACTTTTGCCTGCGGTGCTGAGGTCATTTTTATTGCAAATAAGGCCAGGAGAACAATCAAAACATAAATCGCAATGTTTTTTAGGGCTCTGTCCAATTAATTACCTCCCCTGTTTGGTGATTTTTTATGGCAATGCAGCTTGTGCTGTTTTTAGCCTATGTGGTTTAAAACATTGTCATATTGTAGCATAAGCGGGATGCCTTTTCAATTTACCGTATGGTTTTATATTCAGATCTTTTTTATTATCAGCACGGTTTGGGTGGCGGCACTTACAGCAGCGGCCTGACTGACGCAATGACCCAGGATAGCATAGATTTTTCCTTCCTGGGACGCCAAAACCGGAACCAGATCCCGCTCCCAAAAGGGCACTTTTTTTTCGATCAGATACTTTTTTAGGCGTTTATGACCGGAAAAACCCGCCGGTTGAAAAACATCGCCTTCCTGACGGGAACGAACCACCAGAGGCTGGGGCATTTTATCGTAATCCAGATAGATTACTTCTTCTTGCCTATCTCCCTTATCCGGGGTAGACCCACCGGCTGCCTCGACTGAAAAATAGTAGGCGCTTCCCCCCGGCAATTTAACTTCACCGGGAATAGCTATCCTTAGACAAAAAGCCTGGGGTTTTGACCAGTTTTTTGTAAATATTATTCTCTCATAAGACTTGTTGACCAAAAGCTGCTTTTTTAGCTTTATAACCTTAGCTGAACCGGGTTTTTCGCTTAATTCTAAGATCTTTTCCACATCCCGGGCTTCCCACCCGCCGGGGCTGCCCAGCTTAGCCAAAGCTCGCATCACCAGACGCCTTCGGACTGCCAGCGGCATTTGGCTGAAGAGCGGCAGGGAAAATATAATCGTATTAGGTTCTGCTTTTTCGACCACCCTATTCCAATAGGCGCTGGTTTCATCTTCCAGAAATTCATTCTCCGCTTGGGCAATATCCGCCAAACGGTTGAGGTTGGCAACGATACGCGGATTGTATTCCTGTTCCAACAATGGAATCAACTGGTGGCGAATGCGGTTGCGCAGAAATTCCGGATCTTCATTGCTCTGATCCCAGCAGTAGTTTAGGTTGTTTTTTTTAAGATAATAGATCAGTTCTTCTTTTTCCACTGCCAGCAAGGGCCGGATCAATTCACCGTTTTGCGGCATAATGCCTCGTAATCCCTGGATGCCCGAACCTCTTAAAAGATGCAGCAAAACTGTTTCAGCTACGTCATCGCGATGATGGGCGGTCGCAATTTTGGCTGCCCCTTGTTCCGCCAGCAAAGTATAGAAAAAACGATACCTGGCCCGGCGGCCGGCATCCTCCAGGGAGGTTTTTTCCTGACGGGCCAGTTCTCTGACGTTGATCTTGCGAATGTGGCAGGGTATACCCAGACTATGTGACTGCTCCGCTACAAATTCAGCCTCGGCCTGGGCTTCAGGGCGCAAATCGTGGTTGACATGCGCAGCTACAAGCTCAATATCAAGCTGGGTTGAAAGGGTTTTTAAAATATTTAAAAGCGCCATGGAATCAGGCCCCCCGGAAACGGCCACAATCACCCGTTCCCCCGGCTCAAGCAACCTATTGTCAATAATATAGTCCTTAACCACCGTCAACATATAATCCCCCGCTTTTATTAGTAGACGCAGATTGCGCGGCAACTTGGGAACGCAGTGTCTATCGGCAGTTCCCGCAGGGTGATTTACGTGGCTTTTTAGTCGTAAATCGCCTCGGCTGTGTGCCGGGTCGCTATTTATGCGGCTGTGTAAATCTGTATCTGATTAATCCCTGTAAACGGGCGTTATTCGCGTCTATTAACACCTGTCGTCTATTTAATATCCTACCCAAGTTGGAGCGGTTGTCAAACAAAAGACCCCAGGTTTTTTCCTGAGGCCGGGCATATGAATAATAAAGTCCTTAACCGCCGTCACCATATAATCCCCCGTTTTTATTAGTAAACGCGGATTGCATGGCAACCATAATTAGGAACTAAGTGCCTATCGGAAGTACCCGCAGGGTGATTTACGCGGCTTTTAGCCGTAAATCGCCTCGGCTGTGTGCCGGATCGCTATTTAAGCGGCTGTGTAAATCTGTATCTGATTAATCCCTGTAAACGAGCGTTACCCGCATCTTATGAAAGCTTTTATTATTTGTTTTTAGATTAGATTAATTCTAATTTCAGGCAGATAACGGTCATGTCATCGTGGGGTTTGCCATCGGCCAGTTTTAAGGCCTGGTTTATAACCAGATCGGCTACTTGCTGGGGCTCGGTTTCATGCATATGCCTTAAAAGGTCTGCAATCCACTTTTCTCCGTTTTTTTGGCGGGAGACCTCCATGACCCCGTCACTGACCATTATAATCATATCCCGGGGCAACAAGGATCTTTTGGCACTGGCCGGCTCAACCTCTTCCAATATTCCTAAAGGCAGTGAGGAAGTATTTATTACACTGACCTGCTGACCTCGTTTAATAAACGACGGAGCGCCGGCCGTTTTGAAGAAATCAACGTCACCTGTATAAAGATCTATCATTACCATATCCACGGTCGTAAAAGTGTCACTGCGGGAACGCAGCAAAAGTACTGAATTTACAGTCTTTAACGCCAGTTCCTTGTCAAAGCCGCTGTCTAACAAATCCTCCAACAGCCTGACAGCGGTGCTGCTCTCCTCCCAGGCTTTTTCGCCGACACCCATGCCATCACCTAATACGATCAATTCCTTGCCGCTTTTAAGTGTGGTTATAGTCAGGCTGTCTCCGCTTAATTCTTCCCTGGCCACTTGGGCGGCCGCAGTGTTTACCTGATACGTAAATGTCCGCGCCAAGGTAAATTCGCAGGCTCCTTTACCCGGCAGGGGCGGACATTTTTTTTGACAGACCTCCATTTTATAACCCATAAGCGAAGATATGGCCGGAGCGATACTGAGTTCGCAGCCGCTGCCGTCTATACACGACCCGCAGACAACGTTTAATAGGATCTGCTCATCCGCGGCGCGCAGAGGGATGATATCTTTCAGATTGATGCCCATCCGTTTACATGATTTCAGCAGTTTATCCCGCATTTCAATATCCACAAAGGTATCGACATCGATTTCCTCGGCCAGGTTTCTAACTACTTGGCTGACCCCTTTAAGCTGATGGGCCACCAGTTCCCGCGATTCGTCCATCTTTTCCGACCAGTATTCATTTACCCGCAGATTGTCAAATAGATAGTTTATGGTCGTTATCAATTCTCTTCCATTAATACACTTGCGTTTAAAAGCGGGCGGGCAATCATCATAACTTAACTGCCCCTCCCTCTCAATGATGCTGAAAAGGTCGAGTATCTCCTGAGAAGTATTGTAATAGTCCCGATGCCAACAACTATTGAATCGGGTGCAGCCATCACAGAAGCCATGGGCCAGTTCATCGTAGAGATAGCTAATATATGAACTGTTGCGCCTATTGCCATCCCGTTCCGGATTGCCGGCGAAAGTAGCACTTAACTCATCGAAAACCTGGGCCAGGTGATGGATACGATTTTCAACCGATTGCTTGACGCGGCTATCCACCTTTTTAAAGTCCAGGTCTTTTCCGGCATCCAGCGACCCCAGACTATGATAAGGCAGCTTATCCTTTAAGGACTCCGGCAAAAGGAAGAACATCATACTGGCAATCACGGTTTCCCACATTCCCAGGATGGTTACCTGGCTTTCCGCAATAAACATGGATAAGGCCAGATTTCCCAACATAAAGCCTATTATCACTCCCAGGCGTCCAAAGTTTCGAAAAGCACCGGCTAAAAGTCCGGATATGGAGTAAATTCCCAGGGTTTGGGCAAAAACACTGGAGGCGATGGAAGGAATGATGCCCGACATTACGCCCATTATAGCCCCTCCGCCCATACCCCAAACGTATGCGGCTGTCATAATCCCCAGCCGGCACAGGATGCTGCTTACCTCCAACCCGGCCACTTTAATATCGTTTAAACCCATAATCAGGGCAATACCCATAACCATAAAGGCCGCCATTTCTTCAAAGCTGAAATGGGCTACGGCTTTCTTTTGCTTTATAACCTGACCGCAATTTAAAAAAACAAAGGTAATAACCGCACTGATCATGGCTTCAAAAACGGCTACCATTTCCTGATAGAAGTTTATGCCGCCAATCAGGATCGCTATGGTTTTTACCAGGATAACCACCGTCAGTGTAATCAGGGGCAGCTCCCACCAACCTTTGCTCTCTTCAATTTTAATATAATTAAGTACCAGGGCTAAAGCTCCTACCGCCAAAACATTGGTCAGCAGAGCTGTCCCTTCCAGTACGGTAGAGAGTCCCAGCAGGGCCGCACTAACCAAAACAAGGCTGCGTTTCTTGTCCTTGACCGCGAAAACGGCCACAAATGCGTAAATAAAAGGAAGTAGCTCACCAAGGATAAAGGCTCGAGACATAATAATCGCCCCCAAGGCCAGGAGCAGATACTCGGCCTTTAATAGAGCCATTATTTGCCGGCTTGCGGTTTGTAGATTCTGCGCGTTAAAAACCCGTTTAATATCTAAATTGATACGGGGAAGGCTGTTTTTTTCCTTCCTTCTGGCTTCTCTGGACGGTATTTGTTCCTCTACTCTTTGAAAAGGGTATACTTCCAGTCTTTCCATTTGTCTATTACCCCCTAATCCTAAGCCTGAGTCCCACTATTATACCAAGGGGGCGCTAGATAAATTGTCAGCTCTATAGAGCGGCAATTATTTTTTTCAAACAAAATCCTGGATGTTTTTCACATAGCCGCGGGTAACGGGGATTTGGTGAGAATAATAGACACGGATAACACAGAATTAATGGATTAACACAGATTTTTTAGAATTTTATTTTTTGACCTTTAAGAACACGTATGCCCGGAGTCTTTGTATTTCTGCGGAGGCTAAAGCCTCCGCTACGGGTTATTGGCTGCTCTGCTACGGGACTTCGTATGCCTGCGGAGGCTGAAGCCTCCGCTACGGGCTATGGGCTGCGCCGCTACGGGCCTTCGTATGCCTGTGGAGGCTGAAGCCTCCGCTACGGGTTACGGACTGCTCCGCGATGGGTTGTGTTATCTTTGTCCATTATTACCGCTAAAATCCGCAAAATCCGTACTGTCCGCCTCTATTAAAGACCAGATGATGCCTTGCAAGAGATCGTTTTCACTTATATAAAGCTCAGTTTTGTCTAGTTTGGCAAGGGTTGTCTTTACGATCAGGGCTCCTGCTACGATAATATCGGCTCTTTCCGGCTGCAGACCCGGCAGACCGCGGCGCTTAGATAAAGGGGTTCGGGCCAGGAGTTCATAAAGATCATCTATCTCCGTGCGGCTCAAGCGGCAGCCATGCACCAGACTGGGTTCAAAGGTAGCCAGACCTAATTTTATCGCCGCCAGACTGCTGGCGGTTCCGCCCGTAAAAACCAGTTGGTGTTCTCCGAAACGGTGCTGAAATTCCTGGATGGGGTCAAGGTGTCGGCTGATTTCTGCCGCTGACATATTCAGTTCGGTAGCCCGCACCGCCCCTAAGGGAATCGATAAAACAAAATCCGGTTCGCATATAAACTCCATACTGCCGCCGCCTAGATCAACCACCAGGGGCGGATGTTTAAGGGATAGCCCTTTTACTACGCCCTGATAACTCAACCGGGCCTCAGCTTCGCCGCTGATAATATCAACTTTTATCCGGCTGTGCGCGGCCGCCTGCTGCACAAAATCCTGGCCGTTAATCGCTTCCCGCACAGCGCTGGTAGCAATAGCCTGATATTTTGCCACCCCCCAGTCCACCAGGATTTGATGATAGTCAGTCAGGCAGGCCAGGGTTCGACTTAGAGCTTCCGGCTTAATCAAACCGGTGTCATTTAAACCCTGGCCGATACGGGTGGTTTTAAGATCCTTATATAATGGGATCATTCGCTTTCCGTCAAACTCTGCGATAAATAAACGGCAGGAATTAGTTCCTATATCAATAGCTGCATACTTCATAATTAATCCCCCTGAATAGTTGCTGATTGCGCGGAACTGCGCGGTTATTTTAGGCACTGAATTCAAGTTTTCTCGCGGAAGCTAAAGCTTCCGCTACGGTATTGTATTGCGCTTATTTGAGCGGTCTCGCGGAAGCTAAAGCTTCCGCTACGGTAAGCTGGGCGGTAATTTGAGCTGGGTTGTTAATCTGTATTAATCTGTGTAAATCTATGTCTAATTTATTTAAACCGCGCAAATCGGCGGGAATCCGCGTTATCCGCGTCTATTAATTAAACTGGGGTTCGTTTCCTCGCGGAAGCTAAAGCTTCCGCTACGGTAAGCTGGGCGGTAATTTGAGCGGAATCTGCGTTACCCGCGTCTATTAAAAAAAGCACTTCGTTTGGGAAGTGCTTTTTATGTCTTATGAATTATATTTGTTGCGTCGCCTGGTTTCGGTTCTATTTTTAAGAGGCTGCATCCTCTCATCGCTTTCCTTTAAAAACTTGCTGATCTTGTCATCCAAAGTAACGGGGGTTTCAGGTTTTTTCGGATTGTTAAAACCACGATTGTCGCGTCGGTTATCGGCTCGATTAAATCTCGGCTGGCCGGTCACCGATGGCGCAACCTTGGGGGTTGATGCCTGTTTTATGGAAAGCCCTATTTTCTTGCCATCAATGCTTAGTACTTTAACACTGACCGCATCGCCTTCCTTAATAAAGTCCTTGACATCTTTTACGTAGGTATCTGCAATTTCAGAAATGTGCACCAAACCTACCAATCCACCTGGTAACTCAATAAATGCTCCAAACGTAGTGATACCCTGGACTTTGCCTTCTATTATGTCGCCAGGTATAATATTAGTTTGTTCAGTTGGCATTAAAATTAGATCCCCCTCAAAAATATACTATATTTAATTGTATGCAATGCTTAGGGCACAGTCAACCTCAAACTGTTAATTTATTACGGTTCTATAACCTCAATCACTACCCTTTCGCCCTTTTTTATCATTCCCAACTGTTCTCTGGCAATTCGTTCAATAGCTTCGGGGGATTTTAATTCTTCCAATTCCTTTTGGCGTTCTTTATTTATCTTCGTCAAGGTTAATTTTTCCTGTTGCAGTTCACTTTTGCGGTTTGCGAGTTCCCAAATCGTATGAACCCGGGGTACAATCGTGATCATTAAAAACATACAGATCAGACCGGTTACTGCCCATTTAAGCGGCCTGCGCTCCGGGTTATTCTTTTTCATCTTCATCCTCCCCGTCATAAAGTCCCATGACATCGCCCGGCAACACAATTACAACCTCATAGCCTTTGCTGCGGGCGCGGTTATACAGGGTCGCGACCGTACTGGCACTGATTTTGAGCGTACGGGTTATCTCCTCCGTACTTTTGCCCATTTCCTTGAGTACCACTACTTGTCTCTCCCTAAAGCTAAGTTTCTCTGCTCCTCTGATTTCTATCTGCATTTTAACTACACACTATCCACAATTTATCCACAAACTGTGGACAAATTTATTATAATTTATCTTTCGGGATAACGATAGTTAATTCCTGCTCGATAAAAACATTTTGACTCCTTTTTTGGAAAAGTCCCCTGTTCATCCAGCCAAAAAAGGTCTGGCCGGACTTCATGACTAGGGTTCAATATCGGCAGGAGGCGGCGCAGGAGGACGCTTTTGCCGCCAGTTCCTGATACGTTGCCTGGCCCATTGAATTGGCTTTTGCAGCAGAATGACAATTTTGCGCAGGCCTTTTTCGCTGGCTGTTGCCATGGCCTGAAGGGGCTTTTTCATTTTGCTGGACAGCAGTTTGAAATAAATAAAACCGCCCGCAATAAGAAACACAAAGAAATATATCCTCAATTCACCCTGACTTATCAACAGCATTCCGATAGATATCAACAGGATCATTAGGCCCCAGATAGAAATATCCAGTAGGTATAGCGAATACCGGCCGGCTCGCAAGGCACGCACCGTTAATTGATAGTAATGAAAAACCATTCCCGCTATCAACCCCAGCAACAGGGTCAGGAAAAATGTTTTTATCTGGGCGAAAAGACCCAGCAAAGCAATCCCCCCTATTTAAACAGCCGGTTTAATATCGTCTTGCCGCGGGCTTTAAAATCAGCACCCTGGGCCTTGTAGGCCAGGTGGCTGATGTTTCCATGTATGGATACCTTGCCATTGTCCAGATTAAGCATGGTAATATGCAGTTCCTCGCCTCCAATTTCCAAACATCCCATCATCGTATCCAGAATGATTTCCTCATCATCGAAATTAACAACATTGTTTACCCCGGAAAGATCAATTGACTTACGGTTTATCATATTAACTGAATGATCGGTCATACGCTTAGGCTCCCCTTTCTTATTAAGGTTATAAGACGCTGATTAGGGCAGAATAACTTACTTTACGCAGACTCTTTTTTTAAAATTTCCCCTAGTTAGAGCATCACATATGCATACCCCTAAGAAAAGTTATGCTTCCAAGGGCTTATTTATGTCACAAATCCCGGCGGGCAGCAAAAAACCGCCCTGCATAATTTCTAATACAGGGCGGTTGGATTATTCGATTATACGATATAGATTTTTGGCTTCGGCGGCTTTGACATTGTCTTTAATATCAAGGATTTCAAATACTGTTTCACGGTCGCCTATGCGCAGGGTAAGTATATCTCCTTTTTTGACATCTGTAGACGGCTTGGCTATTCTACCGTTAACCATGACCCTTTCGCCTTCGGCAAAATCTTTAGCAACAGTACGTCTTTTGATAATTCTGGATATTTTCAGGAACTTGTCCAAACGCATCTTAATCTACGGCATCTTTTAATGCCTTGCCGCATTTGAAGGCCGGAACTCTGGCCGCGGGAATGCTTATTTCTTCTCCGGTCTGGGGATTTCTGCCCTTCCTGGCCTGCCGCTCTCTTACTTCAAAGGTGCCAAAGCCAATAAGTTGTACCTTATCTCCTGACTTTAAGGCATCTTCAACTGTACTGAAGAAAGCATTGACAACTTTCTCCGCATCCTTTTTGGTTATATCGGCTTTCTGGGCTACTTCGCTGATTAATTCGGTCTTGTTCAAGATATCCCTCCTCTGAGTATTAATGGTATATTGTGCTATTCGCCTTTTTAATTATTTATCCTTCTTTTTGGTCATAAAAGTTGCCCGCAGGGGTTTTTGACGGAATTATCACTGGGTTAAAAGTCCTCCTTGGCAGTTTACAGGCCCTTGGTTTTAGCTTCATCCCAAATCTGATCCAGCTGAGCCAGATTATAATCTTCCATCCGCTCCCCGGCAGCCTCTATTTTTTTCTCAATATAATGAAAACGCCGCTCGAATTTGTCATTGGCTGCCTGCAAGGCCTGTTCTGGTTCAATTCCCTGTAATCTGGCCACATTCACTAAGGCGAACAGGACATCTCCCATCTCCTCCCGTATCTCCTGTGCACTCTGGGCAGCGACCAGTTCATCTACTTCTTCCTTAAACTTGGCTGCCGCCTGAACGGCATCCGGCCAATCAAAACCTACCCGGGCCGCTTTTTCCTGCATTTTCTCAGCCCGCATCAAGGCTGGCAGGCTATTGGGTATGCCCTCCAGGAGATATTTTTTGCCTTCCTTTTTCTTAAACCCTTCCCATTTGTTTAGCACATCATCGGCGGTCTTTAGATCCATATTCCCAAAGACATGCGGATGCCGGTCGACCATCTTTTTGCTGACCGCCCTGGCAACATCCGCAAAATCAAAGGCCCCGGCCCGCTCAGCCAGAGCCGCATGAAATACTACTTGCAGCAAAAGATCTCCCAATTCGATGGCCAGTTCATCCATATCCTGCTGATTGATTGCTTCAATTACCTCATAGCATTCTTCAATTAGATACCTGATCAGGGATTCGTGGGTTTGTTCCTGATCCCAGGGACACCCTCCTTCACCTAAAAGCCGATCCATTATAGCAATAAGTTCTTCTAAAGCTTGTCCATTGTCTCCCATGCAAAAAACCTTCTTTCGTTAGTAAGAAATAGACGCGGATAACGCGGCAACCTTAGATATGAACGCAGTTCATATCAGTAGTCCCCGCAGGGGGCAACCTTAATTATGAACGAAGTTCATATCAGTAGTCCCCGCAGGGGGCAACCTTAATTATGAACGAAGTTCATATCAGTAGTACCCGTAGGGGGCAACCTTAATTATGAACGCAGTTCATATCAGTAGTCCCCGAAGGGGGCAACCTTAAATATGAACGCAGTTCATATCAGTAGTACCCGCAGGGTGCAACCTTAATTATGAACGAAGTTCATATCAGTAGTACCCGTAGGGGGCAACCTTAATTATGAACGCAGTTCATATCAGTAGTCCCCGAAGGGGGCAACCTTAAATATGAACGCAGTTCATATCAGTAGTACCCGCAGGGTGCAACCTTAATTATGAACGAAGTTCATATCAGTAGTACCCGTAGGGGGCAACCTTAATTATGAACGCAGTTCATATCAGTAGTCCCCGTAGGGGGATTATTTTTAATTAATAAAACGCTATTAGCAGCATAATCGTAAATGCTCAAAAGAACCGGCAACTTGGAGGGGCGACCTGGGGTCGCTCCGATGCAGCGGAAGCTAAAGCTTCCGCTGCCACGCCTCCCACCTTACTCCTCACACGCGGTTTTTGTTTTGCTGCCAGGGCAGGGTTAGCTGATTATTTTTCTTAGCATATCTCTGTCCAGTTCTTTTAGCAGGAGCAGGAGTATTCCGTATATACCTACGCCTATGCAGATAGCTATCAGGGTGGAGATATGCGAGTGGATTCCGGAACCCACGATCAGGGCATAGGAAATCTTAACACCTATAGCCATCAGTACCGTAGCCAGGGTTAGTTTCAGCAGACGTCCGGTTTCATAGTGCACCTTGGTAAAACGTTTCAGATAATACAGGTTAAGACCTGATCCTACTGTAAAGGCCAGCACCGTGCCAATAGCCGCACCCTGTATGTTGAGCGCGGGGACACTGGTTAGGGTGAAATTAAACAGCACTTTAAGGGCTCCCGTTATAATCAGGCTGCGCATAGCTACCTCGGGTCTGCCTATGCCCTGCAGCCCGGCACTGGAAAGTTGAAAAGCAGCCAGGACGATGGTGGAAAAAGCCAGTACCTCCAGTGGCAATCCGGCCTCCGGAGCCGCATACAGCAAATCGCAGATCTGATAAGCCAACACATATAAACCGGCGGCACAGGGCAGGGAAATGATCATGGCCGCCCTGAGTCCATAATTTATGCGGCTGTTAAGGGTGTTGTAATCCTTTTTGGCCAGGGCTTCGGACACCGCCGGAACCAGACTGGTAGCAATAGAAATGGTAAATATGGTCGGCAGGCTGATAAGAACCGCCGCCATACCAGACAACTGTCCATATAACGCCGTTGCCTGGGAAGTGGTATAGTTTATGGCCATCAAACGACCAGGCACGATAATCGCATCCAGCATCTGTACCAGCGGCAAAATCACCGCTCCAAATGATACCGGAATAGCCAGGCGCACTACTTCCCGAGCCAGGCTGAAAGAACTGTCAGGTCCAATGGGGGCCGATAAACCCTGGTTTTTCTTTTGGAAAAATATATAAAAGCATATAAGTACGATTAGACCTACGATACCGCCCACGACAGCTCCGAATGTAGCCCCGGCGGCCGCATATTCCAACCCTCGCGGGAACAGAAGGAAAGCCAGGATTAATACCGCCGTAACCCTGAACAGTTGCTCTATCACCTGAGAAACTGCCGTAGGCAGCATCCATTGATAGCCCTGAAAATAGCCCCTGAAAACCGACATCAGCCCGGAGAAAAATATGGCCGGGGCAACTGCCAGAATAGGGTAGTAGGCCCTAGGTTCATGCAATACCTTGGCTGCTAAAAAATGCGCCGCCTGCATAACCAAAAGGGTCAGTAAGATACCAAATATGAATAACATTAATAAGGAAACCTTAAATATTCTTTTGCTGTCACCACTATAGCCCTCTGTTTCCCGGCGGGAAACCAGCACCGATATTGCTACCGGTACACCGGCGGTTGCCAGGGCCAGAATCGTTGTATAGATGGGATATGCCATTTGATAAAGGCCCATGCCCTCGGCACCCAGCAGGCGAGCTAAGGGAATGCGATAGATGGCTCCCAGGATCTTGCTTATGGCTCCGGCGATGCTGAGTATAAGCGCACCCTTAAGAAAGTTGCTCTTCTTCTCCATTTCAGCCTCCCCAGCTTAAAATCTTTGCTTAAGATAGTCCAGAACGATGATTAAGTCAAGTAATTTTTGACTTTTGGCAAATTACTTGCCGTTAAAAAAGCGGCCCTGGGACAGGCCGCTTCAAAACTACGGGTTGTCAGACTACTGTTCCATTTGTTTAGCCAGGAATCCAGCCGCGGTTTCTGCCAGCTTGACTTCCAGCTCACCCAATTTGGTCGCAGGATCTTTGGAAACAATCATAACAGCACCAATAGGATCACCCTGGGTTATGATAGGTGCAACTACCTGAGCCCTGATCGTATATTCCCGATCATCGGTCTGGATTATGTGCATATTCTCATCATCTACATTTTCCATATCGTTCATTATGATAGTATTGCGGTCTTCCAAAGATTTTTCCAGTAATTTTCCCACCGGTTTGCTTAAAAACTCCCGTTTATTGCCGCCCGCTACAGCGATAATCACGTCCCGGTCAGCTATCATGGATATATGCCCGATCGTTTCGTAAAGTGATTCTGCATATTCCTTGGCAAAATCCCCTAACTCACCAATGGGAGAGTATTTCTTTAATATAACTTCCCCTTCACGATCCACAAAAATCTCCAGAGGGTCGCCTTCACGTATGCGTAAAGTTCTTCTTATTTCCTTGGGGATTACTACACGCCCCAGATCGTCTATGCGGCGTACAATGCCTGTTGCTTTCATTAACAACTATCCCTCCTTTTTTTTAATAATATTGAAAATGTTGTTTTCTTTCTCAATGATAGTATATAACTCAAAATACCCTTTTATTCACTTTTTGCCATCAGACTTAAATAAAAAAAAATCAGCTTGTTTTCGGGTTGTTTAACGGCCGGTTATATTTAAGCCTTAACTTGGTGACAATAGTTTTGACTTTAATAAAAGGGGATTAATCATGACCAGACTCACCTATTACCAGTTTCTTTGCCTGCTGATTCTCTTGATAGTCCCGGTGGCCGTCTTGGAGGTTCCCCACCGTTTGCTCCATTCAGCCTACCATAACGCCTGGCTGACAGTTGTGACGGCTATTATACCGGGTTATTTGCTGGTTCTCATGTATAACTACATCATTCAAAAAAGCCATCAGTCTTTTCCGCACATGCTGGATGAACATTTCGGCAAAATTATCGGGAAATCTCTGGCTTTTATATACATTATCGCCTTTTTTTTAAGCAGTGCTTTTACCCTGCGCCTGCTTGTCGATTTTATGAAGCTAAACGTTTTGCCCTCCACACCCATCAGTATTTTCATTATCTGTATGCTCTTTACCGGTTTTGTGGCTATTAAAATAGGTTTTAATGTTATTGTCCGGGCGTGTGAAATAATTATGCCGCTGGGTTTAGTATTGACTTTTTTAATCGTTATTATTGCCTTGTTTACCAATTATCAACCCGAACGCCTCCTGCCCCTGGCCAATGTAAGCCTGTCCGGTCTTATGTCAGGAATGTCCAATACCTGTGTTATTTTCGCCAAAACCATGCCGGTACTGCTCCTGGCTTTTTGGCTGCCGCGCAAAGAGGATGCCTTGGTTGGTCTTAATATGGCACTGTTGTTGTTTATTGCGGCGCTAACCTTTGTCCTTCTGGTCCTGGTAATAACCATAGGCACTATTCCCTCCCTTAGTTTTGTATTTCCGACTTTTAATATGATTCGTCTGGCTAGAATAGGAGTTTTTGTCCAAAACCTGGATATCGTTTTTATAACCGTTTTTATAGCCGGTTTTTTTGCAGCTATTACTATTCCCTGGTTTATGGCCTGTTTTACCATAAAGGAACTCTTTAATCTGCGGGACTACCGCTTGCTGGCGGCTCCCACCAGTTTAATCATCGGTGTTTTATCCATAGTAATTAGCAACAATAGTTTACAGGTTGTTGCCTGGAGTCTTTATGTCATTCCCATATTGTACGGGATAGCCTATATCATTATTCCCCTGCTCATCTTTCTGGCAGCCTGGATTAAAACCCCTAAAAAGCCTAATGCCGCCAACCCGATCCAGATCAACTCCAGTGAATAACCAGCCCTTTAGCGGTAAAAACTAACTCCATGCGGATTTGATTTCCAGGAAGACTACAGAAAGGAGCCTTTATGCGTATTATCAAGCATAAAAACCAGGCAAAACTGCGTCCCCCGGAAGAATTGATTAAGCAACCGATTTCGGCCAGTTTTCAGGAAAACCTGGACAGGTTATCGCGTTTGCTAAGTTCCTGCTCAGATGTGGTAATCAAGGAGTTTAGTTTCGGCCAACCGGGTATCCGGGCCGGTATATTCTTCTTTGACGGGCTGGTCGATAAATACCAGGTTGAATACAGTCTTTTAAAACCCCTGATGTTGGAATTGAATATGCAAAACAATCCCCCGCCCGTTAATAGTATCCAGGATATGTTAAACTACGTGGAAACCCGTATCCTTAACATGTCGGAGCTTAAAAAACTCGATTCTTTGCAGGATGTCTGCCATCACATGACTTCCGGGGATACGGTACTTTTAATAGACGGCTATACCGAGGGATTAGTAGCCGGTACCCGTTCCTGGGAAGCCCGCGCGGTTCAGACACCGGAAAATGAAATCACGGTATTTGGCCCTAAAGAAGGCTTTACCGAAACCCTGCGTTTTAACACGGCCCTATTAAGAAGAAAACTCAAGTCGACCCAATTTAAAATGGAATCCCTGACCATAGGCCGGGTCACCAAAACGGATGTTATCGTCTGTTACATTGATAACATCGCCCCCGCCGGACTGGTTGAAGAAGTGAAAAAACGTTTGGAGAATATCGATATTGACGCCATCCTGGATACAGGCTACATCGCCGAGTTGATCACGGATTATAAATGGACCATCTTTACCCAGACGGAGCATACCGAAAAACCGGATCGGGTTTGCGGCCAGCTTCTGGAAGGCAAGGTATGCATAATAGCCGATGGTTCGCCGATGGCCCTGATCGTGCCAATATCTTTTCCGGAATATATGATTTCTCCCGAGGATTACTATGTCCATTTTATAGCGGCCAGCCTTTTTCGTATGCTGCGTTTCGTGGCCTTTTTGATGGCACTCCTGCTGCCATCTTTATATGTAGCGATCATAACTTATCACCATGAAATGATTCCCACTCCCCTTTTGCTGACGATTGCCTCGACCCGCCAAGGGATACCTTTTCCGGCCTTTTTGGAAGCATTGCTGTTAGAATTTACCTTTGAGCTGCTGCGTGAAGCCGGTTTGCGTTTGCCCCGGGCAGTCGGACCGGCAGTCAGTATCGTTGGGGCTTTAATCATTGGCGATTCTGCCGTGCGAGCCGGTCTGGTATCCACCCCCATGGTTGTGGTGGTAGCCTTTACCGGTATCGCATCATTTGTCAATCCGTCCTATAATGCCGGAATCATTATCCGTATAGCCCGGTTCGGATTTTTGTTCGCATCAGCCCTCTTAGGTTTTATGGGGATTATCATTGCCTTAATCCTCATGATGTTGAGGATGGCGTCCCTGTCATCGTTCGGTCTGCCTTACCTGTCCCCTCTGGCTCCTCTGAATCTAAGTCAGATGGGCGATATCCTGGTACGCCGCCCTTGGTTTAATAATCACAACCGCCCTTATATAGGCGGGATGCAAAATGTGGTGCGCCAGGCTGGCCCTGAACAGGATGGAGGTCGCTAAGATGCGTCACATAGGGTTGTGCGGGCTGATACTGGCCGCCCTTTTGATAGGTGGTTGCGGAAAAATTGAGCTGCAGGACACGGGCATCCCTCTATCCGTAGGCGCTGATCTAAAAGATGATCAGATAGATCTGGCCATTTGCCTGGCCAATCCGCTGCCCACTGAAAAGTCCACTGATAATGAACCGCAATTCATGGTTCTAAACAGCAGTGGCTCGACCTTTTCCGAAGCGATCAGAAATATCAGCCTCTCCTTTTCCGACTACCCACTGTGGAGCCATTTGCAACTCTCCATAGTCGGAGAAAACCTGGCCCGTAGCGATATGTCCCTGGTTTTGGACTTTATTACCCGCAACCGCTATGTACGCAAAGATCTTTTAATTGTAGTGACGCACAAGGTTACCCCGGCCGAGATACTCAGTGTCAAGCCTATACTGGCACCCCATCCTCCCACCGCCATCAAAAAGATGTTAAAGATTCAGGAGGCTGAAACAGGTATTTATACCCCCATGAATTATACGGAAATACTGCACCGCTTTCTAACTGCGGGGATAGAGCCGATTATCCCCATGATCACCATTGACAGATCCGGAGCAGAAGATAGGTTCCTGCTGGATGGCATGGCAGTTTTTAAAGGCAGGAAAATGGTCGGCATTCTGAATGAAAATGAAAGCCGGGGATTTCGACTGATGAGACCTGAACAAATACGGGGTGGCTTGTTTATCATGCCCTCCCCGCTTAACCGCAAAAACCTGGTAACCCTGGAACTGTCCCGCTCCCAGGCCAAGATCACACCGGTATTTAAGGATAACCAGATGATAATGAAAATCCAGCTAAAAGCAGAGGGCAATTTTTATGAACAAAGCGGGACGGATAATCTTTTTACCGAACCAATGTTTAAACGACTGGAAGCAGCGGCCGAGCAGGAATTAACGCAGCAAATACTGGATTCTATTCACAAAGCCCAGGAATTAAACAGCGATATATTTGGCTGGGGAGAGATGGTTTATCGGAGCGACCCACGCATCTGGAAAACCCTGGAGCCAAAATGGGATCAGATTTTTCCAGCTGTGCAAAGCGACATCAGTGTAGACTTTTCTTTGCGGCGCTCTTACCTGACGGACAAATCCTTTGTTTTCCGCTAATAATATGGAGGTTTAACAATGGTATGGCTTTTAATCGGACTGTATGGCTTAATCCTGATCATGGAACTGCCCCAACTGTTTCGAAAAAGATGGTATCTGGAGACAGGATTTTTTATGGTCTTGTTAGCCATAGGCATTTGGATGAGTATTTCTTGTTATAACGATGGGCAGATAACGGAGTTTTTCGAATATATAAACACATATTTGCTGGAGGATCTGGATGGTTAAAAAAATCCTGTTAGGCTTTATTTGCTTCTGGTTACTGCTTTTTTTGGGCGGATGCTGGGACAAGCGGGAGATAAATGATAGTGCCATTCCCTTAGCTATCGGGGTGGATCTGCGGGAAGATAAAAAAATCCAGGTCACAGCATTACTGACCCAACCTCGGCCTTCCGCGGAGCCGGAAGCGCACAAGGCTACTCAACTGATCAGCGCCAATGACCGGGGAGCTGCCATGGCGGCCCGCAGACTTCATTTATCATTATCCCAGTTCCTGGAATGGGCCCATGTAAGAACCTTTGTCCTGGGAGAAAACCTGGCATCCCAGGATCTGGCACTGGTAATAGATTTTATGACCCGCAATAGAAATCTCCGGCCGGACATGAATCTGATGATATGCGGACAAACCAAACCTGAAAAGCTGTTTGCTCAGATCGGCAGTCTGGGCGATGGAGGGTTAATGCAGCTCGTTTTTTTCAGTGAACGCCAGTCCGGTATCTACACCCCTATGGACATAGGGGAATTTGCCTACCGGTTAACAACCCCCGGCATAGAACCGGCAGTGCCGATGGTTATTTTAAAAACGGAGACTTCTAAAAGGCCGATTGCAGAAATAATGAATAAGAAGCCGCCGCAGACAAATAATAAGCAGGAAAAGATCGTTTTGCAGGGTATGGCGGTTTTTAAAGGCCCAAAAATGGTCGGTATACTTAACGAAAAGGAGAGCCGCGGCTACCGCTGGCTGAATTCCAAGCACAAGCAAGGGGGCATGTTTGCTGTGAAATCCCCGTTAGATCCTGAATCTTCTGTGGCATTGGAGACGGTGCGTTTTTCCGGCAAAACCAGACCCAGCCTTAAAGATGAAGAACTTAAGATGCGCATCGATATTGAAGCCAACCTGTCTTTTTACGAAACCACCGGTACCGCTGAACTACTGACACCGGAAACGATAAGTCTGCTGGAAGAACAAGCCGGTGTTACGATCAAGGATCAAATCGCAGCCTGTATCAAAAGGTCGCAGCAGTTAAACAGTGATATCCTGGGTTGGGGAAGTAAAATACATTCCTATGAGCCTAAGGAATGGCAAAGGCTTAAAACGGAGTGGAATACTATATTTCCCCATGTCGAGGCTGATATTCACGTTAAGGTTCATATAAAGCGCGCCTATCTGGCTCGTAAAATCAATGGCTTTAAATAAAAATCCGGGGGACACTTATGCCGAGTTCCATATTGTATTATGTATTACTCTTTATGTTGCTGTTCACTGTCTTTCAAGTCCGAACGCTGCTTAAAAGCCAGGCGTACAAGGAGCTTATCGTGGCAGTTGTTTTATTCCTGCTGGCTGGATTGTATGGCCTGGATATAGCTTTTAACTGGCATTATCTGCCCAATCCTAACGCCTTGATATACGTTTTGGAACCGGTCTCACAAGCATTGGAAACACTTTTGCAGGTTACAGACTAGATTAAGGAGTGCATATGAGCGGTAAACCTTTATCCAGCCGTCAACTGGCCTTTATGGTTTTTTTTCTGTTACCCGGAAGTTCGCTGGTTTATTTTGCCGGCATGGCCGCCCGGCAAGATGCCTGGCTGGCAGCCGGGATAGCCGTATTCTCAGGACTGGGAATGCTGTATGTAATCATGCAGGTGCACAGCCTCTTTCCCGGCAAGAACATAACTCAAATATGTCCCCTGGTTCTGGGTAAAGTACCGGGTACAATATTAAATATCTTGTTTTTCTGGTCGTTATTTATTTTAACGCTTAGTCTAATTTATGATTTGACATCTGTATTAAAAATAATCTATCCGCTCTTTCCGACCTTGCTCTTGATTGCTTTGATAATCCTGACCAGTTCCTACTGCCTATTTAAAGGATTGCAGTCTATTGGGATTCTGGCCGATGTTTCTATCGGGGTATGCCTTTTCTTTATTTTGTTAAGCTTTATCCTGTTTATTCCCCTTATGGATTTGGCTAAATTGGCCCCGGTCTTGGAGAATTGGAAACCGTTAATGGCCGGGGTAATATATTCGGCTGATTTTCCGTTTAACGAAGTCGTTATTTTAGCACTGTTTTTGCCAACTGTGCATGATCTGGCTTCCCGAGGGCGAATCATCTACTACTGGTACCTGATAAGTGCCCTGTTCTTGGTGTTGTTTGATCTGCAGCTAGTCGCCGTACTGGGTCCGGGGTTGGCCCAACTGTACACTTTTCCCCTTTTTGAACTCTTTCGCCTGGCTGGTTTTGGAGATTTTCAACGTCTGGAAATGCTCTTTTTTCTGCTCTGGTTTATAACCGGATTGTTTGCTATCCTCATCTATTTCCAAGGGCTTATCTTTGTTACCCGCGACATCCTGGGGTTAAAACAAGATCGGGCCTTGATTCTGCCGGTGGGCCTATGTCTGCTGGTTTTTTCTTATGTTATGTTCCCTACGGAAATTATCTACCTGGAGCTGGGGTTTAAATATACCCCGGTTTACACATTTCCGGTCAACGTCCTCTATCCCTTGATCGTTTTAGTAGCGGCCCTGATTTACAGGAAAAGACGATCCGGCTATCAAAGTGAACAGGAAGTAACTCCCGGCTAAATTGCCTCCAGGATTTCCTGCAGCCTCTGTAATGATACGGCTTTATCCATCCGCATAAACAAGGTGTGGTCGTTTACCTGTTTTATTCCCGGAATCTGCAGTTTCTCCTGCAGCGGTTGGGAGAGGATGATTTCTAATTCCCGCTCCTTAAGGCGCAGGGCTTTGATCTCCTTGTCGCGGGCTTTTACCCTTAAGGCGGCAATCTGCAAGAAGTTTTCCACAGCCGGAGGCAGTTTGCCAAAGCGATCCCTGATCTCATTACGGATATCGTCTATTTCTTCCGCTTCGACAGCCAGCAACAAGCGACGGTATATACGCATCTTGGTTCCGGGATCGGGGATATAATCATCCGGGATATAATTATCCACATCGATGTCCAACTGCGGAATGACCGGATCATCACGCACTTCTCCCCGCAGCTTGGCCGTTTCCTGCTCCAGCAGGCGGCAATACAGGTCAAAACCGACTGCATGGATGTGACCATGTTGCTGCGCTCCTAAAATATTGCCGGCCCCTCTAATCTCCAGATCCCTTAAGGCGATCTTCATCCCGGCCCCCAGTTCGTTAAACTCGCGGATGGCATTAAGGCGTTTTTGGGCGATTTCCGTTACCACCTTGTCCGGACGGTAGGTCAGATAAGCATAGGCTACGCGATCTGCGCGCCCTACCCGGCCGCGTAGTTGATAAAGCTGAGCCATTCCCAGGTGATCGGCCATATCGATTATTATGGTGTTAACATTAGGCATATCCAGTCCGGATTCAATTATGGTAGTGCATAAAAACAGATCATACCTGCCCTCTGCAAAATCAAACATAACCCGGGCCAGTTCTTCTTCGGGCATTCTCCCATGTCCCACGGCTATTCTAACCGTGGGCAGGAGTTCTTCTAATTCCTTTTTGACCCGCTCCATGTCCTGGACACGATTATGAACAAAGAACACCTGCCCGCCGCGGCTGAGTTCCGCTCGGACGGCTTCTTTTATGATTTCCGGGTTGTACTCCAGCACGTAAGTTGTGATAGGATAGCGCTGGGGTGGGGCGGTTTCGATCAGACTCAGATCCCTTAAACCTGTCAGCCCCATATGCAAACTCCTGGGTATAGGGGTCGCGGAAAGACTTAACACATCTACCTGTTCTTTTAAATGCTTGATTTTCTCTTTCTGGGCAACCCCAAAACGATGTTCTTCGTCTATTACCAAAAGGCCCAGATTATGAAACTCAACATCCTTGGACAGCAATCGATGGGTAGCTATAACTATGTCAACCGCTCCTTTAGACAGTTCATTAACGGTCTTTTTCTGTTGGGCGGCGGTGCGGAAGCGGCTTAATACTTCGATATTGGCCGGATAGTTGGCAAACCTTTTTTTAAAGGTTTCAAAATGTTGTTCAGCTAAAACCGTTGTCGGAACCAGGATGGCTACCTGTTTGCCATCCATTACCGCTTTAAAGGCAGCCCGCAGGGCTACTTCGGTTTTGCCATAACCGACATCACCGCAAATAATCCGATCCATGGGTTTGCGGGCTTCCATATCCCGCTTGGTATCCTCAATGGCCTTAAGCTGATCAGGGGTTTCCTCATACGGAAAATCGTCCTCGAACTGCCTTTGCCAGGGGGTATCCGGCGAAAAGGCAAAACCTTTTATGTTGGCGCGGGTTGCATACAGCACCAATAATTCCTCTGCCATATCCTGGATGGATTGCGCCACACGCTGGCGGGTTCTTTCCCATTCGGTGCCGCCTAGTTTACTCAAACGGGGGTGTTTGTCCTCTGAACTTGAGTACCTAAAAAGCAGATCCAGCTTGTCTACGGGCAGGTACAGCTTGTCGGTTCCGGCATACTGCAACAGCAGGTATTCCCGGGTGACTCCGTTGCTTTCAACCTGGGTAACCCCACGATAGATACCGATGCCGTAATTCTCATGGACTACATAGTCCCCCAGCTTCAAGTCCTCGGCTAAAAGCCTTGGTTCCGCCTGTTTTTTGGGAGCCTTGCTTTTACCAACCCTTTTGGCAAAAAGATCTTCTTCGGCCACCAGGGCAATTCCCAGATCCGGGCTTATAAAGCCTCTTTCAAAAGAATCGGAGCTAATTTTTACGCCACTTAAATGCTGGTCACTTAAATAACCGGCCATTTCATCCCGCAGGGCCTTGTTTTTGATGGCCAGGGTGACTTGGTAGCCCTTCTCCTGCCATTCCCGCAACCGGGGGTATAAGCTTTCCAGTCGATTATGAAAAGTCTCGGTTTCTATTTGGGAAATATGTTGGTACAGACCGACACCCACCTGGGGAATATTGCCTGGAAAAAAGGAATGATAGATTACGGTATGCGCATCAAGGCTTAGGCGCAGGTTTTCCTGGCTGAGCAGGCTTAATTCCCGGATAGTTTTATCCTCCCGGCGGGCTTCTTTTAAATATTCCTTGTATTTTTGGGCCTGTTTGTTCAGGACATTATAGAAATCCCGGGGTTCATCCAAGAAAATCAGGCTTTTAGGCGGCAAATAATCCAGCAGGCTGGCATCATTTTCCGTCCCGCTCAATTCATCGGCCGGGTAAACCTGAATATGTTTTGCCGCCTTTAGGGAGCGTTGGCTGTCAACATCGAAACTGCGCATGGTATCAACGGTATCGCCGAAAAACTCAATTCGATAAGGTTCCCGCTCCCCGGAGGGGTATAGATCCACCAATCCCCCCCGGACGGCTAATTGTCCCGGGCGGGTTACGGTATCAACCCGGTTGTAGCCGGACTTTATTAGAATACTTAATAACTTATTTAAAGGCAGTTCCTGGCCTATGTCTATCGAAATTGATTGCTGCTGCATTTGCCGGGGTGACATGATACGATACATTAGAGCAGCGGGGGTGCTGATAATAACCGTCTGACTGCGGGGATGGTTAATAAGGTCTTGTAGGGTTAAAACTCTCTCCACCTCAATTATGGAGGCGTTTTCTTTGACAAAAACGAGATCCCGGGCCAGGAATAGAAATACCCGCTTCTCACCCAGCAGGGCTCTAAGCTCCCGCGCCAAGTCATAGGCGTTTTCCTCGGTGGGTACCAGGCATAAGAACTTGCCCCGGTATTTATGACTCGTTTCCTTTAAAAAATAGGTTCTGGCGGTGCCGGATAAACCACTTAATAATACATCTTCTCCCCGCTTGAGCGTATCTCCAAACTTTGCCAAGAACGTCTGGTTCAAATCTTGTATCCTCCCCATGCCTTAAAGCGGACACCAAAAAACGGCCCCCACTAAAATAATCAGAAAAATAGGGTTAATGGACACAGATAACACAGATTTAACGGATTTGCACAGATTATCCTTATTAAAGATTTTGATTTATTGGGGATGGTTCGTGATTTATCAGATGCCTTGGACGCTGACTCTCCCCCGCACAGTATCCCTTCTCTATCAGATTCTTTACCAAATATGCAAATACTTTAAATGGAATAATCTGTGTAAATCTATAAAATCTGTGTTATCTATGTCCATTCCCCCCTTCTTCTCCTGGTTTATTGGTTAGATTAACTGTAGAATTGTCGGGCGGTTAGGGTGGGTTGCTCTTTCAGGCCCATTTCCAGGGCACATTCATTGCAAAAACCCCTGAGTTCAACAGCACCTTCACCGCTTCCGGTTTCATCAACACTAAAAATCTCGTCACAACATTCGCAGATATAGTAGATTTTCATGGCCATGCTCCTTCGCCCTTTTTTTTAGGTTACCCCGGGTGAAGGAGGATTTATACATTTTGCTTAATTATATGCATTCATTGCCTCATCTATACCTACTTGTACCCATTTTTCCAAGGCATCGGCGGCGTTCTTCACCACCATCCTAATCTGTTCCCGTTCATCTTCTGTAAATCGGCCCAGCACCCAGTTGACGGCCTCGCCTGAGTTGGGACGGCCGATACCAATGCGGGAGCGCGCAAAATCCTGGCTGCCCAGTCTATCGCTGATGGAAGCCATGCCCTTGTGGCCTCCGTTTCCGCCTTGTTTGCGTATCCTAAGCGTACCCATGGGCAGATCCATATCATCATATACCACCATCAGATCATTTAAATCCAGCTTGTACCAGTGCATCAGGGGTTGGACGGATTTTCCGCTCAGGTTCATATATGTAAGCGGCTTGACCAGCAATACCTTTTCGCCGCCCATGCGTATGTGTCCAATAATTGCATCAAAGCGGCTCTCTTGTTTTTCCACCCGGTAACGGGAAGCTAGTTCCTCCATTACCATAAAGCCCACATTGTGACGCGTATCCTTGTACTCCTTGCCAGGATTGCCCAGGCCCACAATAATTTTCATATGAAATCCCTCTGCTTGATTGTCAGGTTATTATAAGTATACCCTTAATAAGTGCATCGATAAAGTCGACTGCCTCAGGAAATTATAACGACCGTGAAAAAACCCCAACTAAAACGATGGGGTTTATCGAGTCTGTTTTGATACTTATAAAGATCAGGGTTCAAACAGCTTGCTTACCGAAAGATCTTCGTGAATCCTTAAGATAGCCTCTCCTACCAGCGGAGCTACCGATAGTACTTTGACATTTGGCAAGAGATTTTCCTTATTGATGGGAATAGTGTTGGTAACCACTATCTCTTTAAAAGGAGCTTCCGCCAGCCTTTCCAAAGCCGGGCCGGAAAACACCGGATGGGTACAGCAGGCATAAACATTGGCGGCACCTTTTTCCATCATAGCCCGAGCCGCGGTACATACCGTGCCGGCGGTATCAATAATATCATCTACGATAATAACGGATTTCCCCACTACATCACCGATAACATTCATGACTTCCGAAACGTTTGGAGCCGGACGTCTTTTATCAACGATGGCCAGCGGCGCTCCCAGTTTAGCCGCTAAATCACGGGCTCTGGTAACACCGCCTACATCAGGGGAGAGCACCACCGCCTTCTGCCCCATCCCCTTAGTTTTGAAATATTCGGCAATGGTAGGTACACCAGGCAGGTGGTCAACCGGTATGTCAAAAAATCCCTGAATCTGGGTGGCATGCAGATCCACGGCCACTACTCTCTGTGCCCCGGATTCCACGATCAGATTAGCCATTAGTTTGGCAGTTATTGGATCACGGGCTCTGCTTTTGCGATCCTGGCGAGCATATCCGTAATAAGGGATAACTGCGTTGATGCGTGAGGCCGAAGCCCTCCGAAAGGCATCGATCATGATCAGCAATTCCATTAGATTTTCGTTGCCTGGTGAACAGGTGGGCTGCACTACAAATACATCCACTCCCCTGACACTCTCATCAATGGCTACGTTAATTTCGCCATCGGAAAAACGTGATACGGTAGCATTGCCTACCGAAATGCCCAGGTAATCAGCAATTTCTTCGGCCAGACAGGGGTTTGCATTCCCTGTAAACAATTTCATCCTCCACCTGGATGCTTTCATACTGTTTTAACCTCCCTGCTAGTCGCGTTTTCCTGACTTCCAATCCAAAATGTTTTTCTGTTCGGCCCGTTCCAATCCCAAGGCTTGGGGGGGCACATCCTTGGTTATGGTTGACCCCGCTCCGGTTACTGCATGGGCTCCTATTCTAACCGGGGCTACCAGATTCGTATTGCTCCCTATAAATACGCCATCCTCCAGGAGAGTCGGCCATTTATTTTTACCATCATAGTTGCAGGTTATGGTACCGGCTCCCACATTAACCCCCTGCCCCAGTTTGGCATCACCGATATAACTTAAATGCGGAATTTTGCTGCCCGCACCGATGGTGGATTTTTTTATTTCCACAAAATCACCCACCTTGACCCCGGTCTCCAGAACTGCCTGCGGTCTGAGGTAGGCGTAAGGGCCAATTGTGCAGTTATCACCTACCCGGGCTTCTTTAATGCGTGAGTTCTCGATGGATACATGATTTCCGATGATTGAATCGCTTATGCGGGTTCCGGGGCCAATTTCGCAGCCTTCCCCGATGCGGCTGTTACCTTCAATTATGCAGGATGGGTAAATGGTTGTGTCCATTCCTATCTTAATTCCGGCATCAATATAGGTACTGTCCGGATCAATCATGGTCACACCGGATAACATCAACTCCTGGTTGATACGCTGACGCATGATTTTTTCTGCCCAGGCCAGTTGTTCCCGATTGTTGATACCGTATATGTCTTCCTTAGCATCCAGACAAAGTACCTCCACCCGCTGCCGATCCTGTCTTAGTATCTCCAATATATCGGTAAGGTAATACTCTCCCTGGGCATTGCCGGAACTTAAGGCAGAAAGAGCCTTGAAAGCTTCTTTGACCTGGAAACAATACATACCGGAATTTATCTCGTTTATTCTTTTCTCATCCGGGGTGGCATCTTTTTCTTCCACAATACGCAAAAAAACACCATTTTCATTCCTGACAATCCGGCCGTATCCGGATGGATTGTTAAGCCTGGTAGATAATATTGTAGCTGTAGCTTGGCTTTGCTGATGGTGTTTGATCAGAGCCTCTAAGGTTTGGGCTTGTAGGAGGGGGGTATCTCCTGCTGTTACCAGTATCATATCGTCATCCTGGACAATATCCCGCGCTTGCAGCAAGGCATGTCCGGTTCCCAATTGCTCTGCCTGGTTGGCAAAATTAACCTCTTGTCCCACAAACAATGCTTTGATTAATTCCTGTTGGTGGCCCACTACCAGGGTAATTTTTTCGATCCCGGCTTCAGTGACGGCATTTACAACGTGGACTATCATGGGCGTACCTGCTACCCGGTGTACCACTTTGGGATAATTGGAGTGCATGCGCACCCCTTTGCCTGCAGCTAGTATAACCGCTGAACAATTCACTTGGCTTTTCACCTCAAATTCGTTATCTGAAGTTTTTGCATAATCGACTGTTGAAAAATTAAGGGGTACTGATTGCACACCCGCAGTCATAAAATAAACGCGATGCTGAGGGGTAAAAAATAGGTAATTAATTATGCAAAACCCTCTCTATCTGTCTGAGTCCTACTGTATTATACCCCGAGATAAGTCAAAATGTAAAAAGTTCTAGGATTTTTTATCTGATCCTGCCGATAGGTCTAACATATGAAAAACCAGCCGGGAGGCTGGTTTCTTTAATCATCAAAGCTTATATTGCCTAGTTTTTCCTGGGCCAGTCTCAAGTCACTGGGCTTGTCCACATCCACCCCAACTTCAGCATAAGGTGATATAATGCCCTTGCCGCGGATGCCTAATACCTGGTAGAATCTTTTTTCGACTATTGCTATGCTAAGCCGGTGGGTAATATACTTCCAAACCAAGCCAAAGCCAAATAATCGAGCCATGGACAGGGGGTTTTTTCTTCTTTCCACTAATTTAACGCCCATCTCCAAGCATCTCTCAATTAGTGCACTGCGGATTAAAAACAGGTTGCCTCCGGTCACAACCCCATCCAGTAGCCGCACATAGGTACGTTGTACGCCGGGGAATTTGGCTTCGTTTACCTCCTGGCAGGTTACCGGGTAATAAAAATCATCATCGGTTTCTTCACAGCGATCCAGGAAATCATCTATAGCTGCAGTAGTAATAAAAGGTATATCGGTGGGCAAAACCAGAACCTTGTTGCTGATTTGCGTGGCTTCCAGTATCTTTACCGCCCGAGCAAAGCTATCCATGGCATTACTGCCCCCCTCCACAAAAAGGAGTTTTTCATCCCGCGGCAGTATGTTTTTTAAGGCGTCTATCGGCCCGCTTACAATTATCCTGTCTATCTGGGCCGATGCACGCAATGCCCGGTATACATAGTAGATCATAGGATAATTACCGATAATGATTAAGGCCTCATTGTCATATGGAGCCATCTTCTTTAAATCACTGCTGCTCTCTCCGCCAGCGAGTATAACCGTATCGTAGGGCATGCTCTACCTCCTTCGGGAGTCATTAAATTATTATTGTATAAACTCTATTCAGTATCTGATCTGTTGCCAGAGAATCCGTCTTTTTTGAGTGAATCAATTAATACATTTTCAGCGTTTTCAATATGTTCCTGGGCCAACTGTCGAGCCAGCGGTACGTTGCGAGCCTGAATAGCTTCCAGGATATTACGATGTTCCTCCAGGGATTCCTGTTTGCGGCCGGGAACTGACAGGGAGTTTAGTCTGAATCTTTGGATCTGTTCCCGCAGGTTGCTGATAATGGGAAACAGCCTTTCGTTACGGCTGGCTTTATACAAGGCTTCGTGGAATTTGGTATCCACCTCTACCAGTTTATCGATATCATCATTTTGGATGGCATTGGCCTTTTCAACCAGCGTGTGTTCCATTTCTTCCAGTTCATCCTCGGTGATTCTATCCGCTGCCAGACCCCCGGCCAGGCCTTCCAGGGCGGCCCTTATCTCAAAAACATCAGCGATGTCCTTCAGGGAGAGGTCAGATACATAGGCTCCCTTACGGGGAACCATGACGATAAAACCCTCCAGCTCCAGCTTTCGCAACGCTTCCCGAACCGGGGTGCGGGATACCCCCAACTCCTCAGCCAGTTGAATTTCCATTAACCTTTCCCGGGGCTGTAAAGAACCGTTCATAATCGCCTCACGGATAGCCTCCAAAACGAGTTCCCGTAAAGGCTTATAGGAGTCCAAGTTTACCGGCATGAGTCGTTTTTCAGTCATATTTTTCCCCCTTCTTATAAGTTGAAACCAGATAGGTTTGCGGGTATTGCTGCTTGATATGCGCCCAAGCCTGCCGGGCAATTTCATATCTGGTAAAGATTCCAAATACGCTCGGGCCACTTCCCGACATCAGGGCGTTTAAGGCTCCCAGTTCGCAAAGCTGCTCCTTAATGTCCGCAATCCGGGGATGCCATTGTATGCTGACCGATTCCAAAACATTGTTCAGCTGTCGGGATACACTAATAATATCACAACTCTGCCAAGCAGAAATAAAAGCCTCATTGTCTGGAAATTTTTTTACCCTGTCCATGCGAAAATCACTGTAAACCTCGGACGTTGAAATTTGAAAATCGGGCTTGACCAGCACGATAGTAAGTTTTGGCCCATTTTTTATCGGTGTTAGTATTTCGCCCCGACCCCTGCCTAGGGCGGTTCCTCCCAGCAAACAAAACGGCACATCCGATCCCAGACCGCCCCCTAATTCCAGCAATTGTTTTTCCTCAAGCCCCAGATCAAAAAGCCGGTTGATACCTGTCAGTACCGCAGCTGCATCGGTACTGCCTCCAGCCAGGCCGGCTCCTACAGGTATATTTTTCTCAATAAAAATCTGTATACCTTCCTGAAGATTAAATTTTTCAAACAGCAACCGGGCGGCTTTATAGGCCAGGTTCTGCTCGTCAGCAGGTATATCCGGACTGTCGGTATTAAGCCTTATCCCTTGCCCGCCCCGCCTAAAACCTATCCGATCCACCAGAGTAATCTGGTGCATCATGGTCTCCAGTTCATGGTAACCGTCAGGCCGTTTGCCTTTGATGTCCAGGGTCAGATTGATTTTGGCCGGGGCTTCAATCCAATAATTAAAATGCTGAGCCTTAAGATCTGAGGCGGACATATTAAGTCGGGCTTCGTGATCTGTCAGGTCAGAACGCTGCGCTTGCATATTATCTCCTTCATCATTTTCTAATTATTATAACTTTTACTTGAAAAAAAAGGAACGACACCAAGGCCGTTCCTTTAAAATGGGGGATGGGAAAGCAATATTTTTTTATAACTTGTCATTATTTTTTCCCGCCGGGAAAAATTCCAGGCATTTTAAAGTAACCCGGGCTTTCTGCGGGCTGTTGAGACTTAACCCCTGATCACCGGATGAAACCAGACACAGGGGCGGAAACAGAACGCACCACCAGTTTTGGCCCTTACCCTCGCCGATAATCACCCGCACTGCCTGATATTTTCCCGGCGGAAAAATCATATCGCCATAAGACTTGGCGGGAAAATCAAATTCTCCTACCCATACCTCTACAGGATAACTGTAACCACTGGCCTCTACCTTGGCTTTGGCCAGAGCCTGTATACGAGGCAGTTCTTTTTGAGCCAACTCTTTGGCCTGGGCAGCATCGGCAGTGTCAACAAACTCCTTAAGCATATACTGCACCACTTCATCCTTGACAGCTAGTTTCAAGGCCTGATCGGCCGGATCATCACTGTTGGCAATTACGTGCAAACGCAGTACTGAATCAGCTATTTTTTCATCCTGAGCACCGGCCAGTTGAATCCCGGCCAAAATAAATGTGATTAAAACGATAAGAGCACTTAACTTTTTATACATTCCCATCTCTCCCCCTTATGCTTTCAGTATTGCCAGCAATCCAAAACTTTAAACACCAGAGGACACAAAGGGTCGGTGGGGGAATTTATTTTCATCGCGAAGGCGGTTTGGTTGGCTATGTCCTGATCGGTGACGATATGAATGTCCAATAATTCTTCTGTATTATAGCCGGTTTTTAAGTAATTAATCTCGGCCAGGCACTGGAGACTGCCTGGAATTCGAAACCCGCAAGATGAATTTCATTCCCTAAAAAGATCCCCGGGCTTCTAAGCGGCGGCGCCTGCGGAAAGAGATGTCAGCAGGCGCCGCTTTTTTATGCTAAAAGGCGATTGCATTTCAGCATGTCCCATATTTTAATGGCTGTGTAAAGGTTGACCCGGGTATCCATCCGGGACAGGTCGAGTTCAAGTAAATGCTCTATTTTATTAATGCGGTAATAAAGGGTGTTGATATGGATAAACAGGCTGAATCTATTCTTTTGATACAATCCATTCCAAATACTGTGCGGCAGTCATTGTGCGCGGCCGCTCCATATCAAGCATCAAGAAATGCTTATCTCCACTGATAATGATATCAACATCCGTAATGATGGCGGCATTGAGAATCGGCTGATCCTTTGGATCGCTTATCAGTTTCTGCGGATATTCAGGCGCAGGCACTAAATCATAAGCAAGCTCGGCCAGAAAAACATCAACATCGGCCAAAACCTGCGGTGCCTTACGTCTCAGCACATCCCGCAGTTCAAAGATATTACGGTCACATAGCACCAATTCATGAAACCGCGCAACGTGGAGCAAAGCGGCAGCAGGCTTTGAATTAGGCCAGAGTATTGCGTATATGAGAATGTTTGTATCGACCAGTATCTTCATTATTTGGAATCCTTTCCGTAGCGTACTTCATCAATAAGAATCTGCACCTGGTCTTCATCCTCGATACCGACTTTTTCAGCCACTCCCGCAAATGCCTTTTGTGCTTTTAGAATGGCCGTGGCAGACGCATTGTTAATTACAATTTCGCCGTTTTCACGCTCAATAAAGAGTATTTTATCTCCTTCCTTAAGGTTAAGTTTGCGTCGAATTTCGATGGGAACAGTGACCTGACCGTTTGCAGATACCTTTGCCAGGTTCATCAATATCACTCCTTTTAATTCTTGAATTATCAAGAATTCTTTATCCATAGTATATGCCGTAAACAGTAGTTTGTATACGTGAGGTGACTAAAGCAGGAAAGCATCGGTTGAAGCCTCAGATAGAAATCAAAACTATTTGTTTCCGGCATCAATTACTTTTACTTTCCACATTTAGCAAGGATGTAGTGTCATAAGAACCGTCCGAGACCACTGAAAAAGTACCCTTGTGGGCCCTCGCTATTTTATTTGAATTAGCGGGTAAGCGGGGTCGGTGGGGGAATTTATTTTCATCGCGAAGGCGGTTTGGTTGGCGATGTCCTGGTCGGTGACGATATGAATGTCCAATAATTCTTCTGTATTATAGCCGGTTTTTAGGTAATTAATCTCGGCCAGGCACTGGCTCCAGCCTTTGAGCCAGTGCATCAACTCTTCATACTGTTTATTATCCCCCTGAAAGTGGATCAAAAGGTCAATATCACTTCCCGGGCCGGCGGTTCCGTGGTTGGTACTGCCGAACAGATATATCCCTTTGACCGCCAATTTTTTTAAATCCAGGTGGGCGGCTATTTTCTCCGCCATATGAAAACGCCAGCGCCAGTACCTGTCCTCAGAATACGTTTCCCCGGGCTCCTGCCAGTCTATTATGGCTTTTGCATAAGGCGCCTGGATAGCCGGCGAAGAAGGCGCCAGATATCCCAAAGCTTCATTCAAATCTGCATTCATTGCTATCATCAGTATGTTGCCCCCGGTATTGGCGGGCACATCGATTACCCGAACGACCTCGTCAAGGTAGCTGAATTCCGGCAGAATTCGGGTTAGTATGTTTTCACAGCGGTCTAAGAATCTTTCGTTAAATTCAATCCCCGGATCATCCGGATAAAGAGGCAGGTAACGAATATCAGCCTCGACCAGATCCTGAAAAAAATGGGTGCCAAAGGACAGTTCCGGCAGATAGTTGGATTTTTGGCGGGCTATTTCGATTAGGGCAGCGGTATTGTATATATCGGCATAGCTTACCGGAACTCCCATCTTAATATCGCCGCGGCTTCCCCAGCGCCCCGGCCCCATTAAAAGAAAGCGACGTCTGGGCAAGAGTAAATTGAGTTTACCGACTGCCCGGGCTACATCCAGCAGATTGTCCCGGTTAGGCAGCCGGTTATAACCTTCCGGTCTGACATATACAATATGTGATATATCCGATATGGTTCCATTGGCAATGTAACGCTGGGCAGAAAAGACGATGTCCTTAGACGGGATGTCCTTGGGAATGGGTGCCGCGGCGTTTTCCGGGCCAAAACACTGGGGACGGCATTGTAAAAGATAGAAGTTTTCCCCGTCAGAGGCAAATTCAATATCCACCGCTGTGCCTAGTTTGTCCTGCAACAGCGTAAGGATCATATATATTTGCCTGATAAAGGGGGTATCGGAAATCAGACCATCAAATGTCAGCAGGAGATCATCCTGCCTACAGTCAACCTCAAAGGCCAGCGGTTTTTTGATATAATCCTCCCTGTATATCGAAAAAAGTTTCTGCAGATGGGGAACCTGGTCACCATGGGTTCTAATCAGCTCGTTTATTTCTACCGTCTCGAAGGTGTCTTTCTCCAGGTTGATAACATCTACTTTTTGGGGGGAATAACGTTTTATTTCATCCGGAACTTTATTGACCCTGAGCTGGGGCTGTCCGGGCGAAACCAGCACCGGAAAATCATCACTTAATCTATCTACCGCGCGGGTACCCAAACCCATTACCAGACGGAGCAGTCCGTCCTGACGTTTGATGCGCGGGGACCAGCGAAATTCATTTTGGCTGAAGCCCACCCCGGCATAAAGCGGCAGATAATAAGGCCCTATGCGGCACCCTACCACCTCCTGGATGAGGATGCCCATTTCTTCGTTAAAATCCAACAAACCTCTTTCGGCCCGGTATTGAATTGAGTCCGGGCTGTAAATGGATGCGTAAACTTCTACTATGGCACCCATAAGGGCTTGCAGCCGTTCTTGTTTGCTGCCTTGGTTGGCCAGAAAAAGGCTTTTGTATTTGCCGGCAAATGCTGCCCCCAACTGGTCTTCCAGCAGGCTGGAGCTGCGTACAATAAGGGGAACATCCCCGAAATCATCTAAGGCCATGGCCAGACTTTTAACGACACCCGGCGGTAATTCGGAATTTTTTAGGATTTGGATAATGTTGGGGTAATCAAGTCTTATCTCATATAGTTCCTTGTATTTTTGCACATTTAAATCTTCCAGATGGTTGTAGTGGATAAATTCTTTGGATTCATCTGTAGTTATATACCAGGTTTTGGGCACCTTGACGGCTTTTAAGAGCGGTTGATCCTCCGCGGCTTTTTCTATAATCTGCTGGGCTAAAAACAGGCCGGTGGCTTTGCCCCCAATTTTGCCATGGCTGCCTTCCGGAAAGATGAGCCGGCTGACGATATTACTAAAATCGCTTATTTCCAGGTATTGACGGGCAATGACAATAAAGTCCATTTTTTCGGAAAGAAAACGCTGGATTAATGCTACCACCAGCCATCTTTCCAGGGGAAAATAACTGCGTTCGTTGTCCTGGGCGGTATAGCTGTAACGACTGACTACGTTTACTATTTCTTTTACGGAAGCATCGAGCCGGTCAACGGCCCTTATCAAGGGATAGGCTTTTTCTTCCTGTATCCATTGCTTCAGCCGCACGGATATTTCCGCATCGCTTAAATGATGGGCAGCCAAGTGAAATGTTTTTTTACGTATATCTTCTATGTTGGCCCGAGGCTGCTTTTCACTGGGATAATTAACTTCCCCGGCGTACCCTCCTTGCCAACCGGACGAAAAATCCCCGAAGATCGCTGCGGCTTCCTGTATCCCGCTTAAATAGAGGTGATTTATCATTTTGCGGCAGATATGCAGCAGCATATGGGGATCAGTTCTGCTCAAAATGTCAACCATAACCATCCATTCCCGGGTAACATCACTGTCCGCGGTTGCGTTTCTGGAGGTATTCCATTCCTGCCAAACCTGTTCCATATGCCGTTTAAAAATGCTCTGGCCAATCCGATCAGCAATAGTATTGATGAGTTTTATTTCTTTTTCCAGGAAATAATCGTCTTCGGCTTTGGGCACTTCATGTGTATAGATAACTTCTATCGTGCCTGTAATCTTATCGCTTATTTTAATATCGGCACTCAGGGATATGGGCGAGCTTTTAAAACCCGGGGTCTGGTAGCTGTTGCCGGCATATACTATCCGGGCCTGACATTGCTCAGGAAACTGCCACCCCGAGGGCATAACCCTCGTTATGCCCGTAAAAATCTCCGCCAGGGATAAGCGCGGATTATTTAGTATCTCATCCACCTTATATAGACAGTTTAACTCTTTGGCTCTTTCTTTCAGGTTGTCCAGCAAATATTCACCGGCGGCTTGCCTATCATCCATCAGCTACCCACCCTACATTATTTCCCCGCAGCGTTTCCGCTTTCTAATACGCTTATACCCAGCCTCGCATCTTTACAGCCTGGGCTACCCGGTTTATGGCTATGACGTAGGCTGCATCCCGCATGTATAAGGATTTCCGCTCAGCTATATCCTTAACGGCTCTATAAGCTGAGGTCATCTTAATATCAAGTTTGTCCAAGACCTCGTCCTTTTCCCAGAAAAAATTCAGGTTCGATTGTACCTGCTCAAAATAACTGCAGGTTACTCCTCCGGCGTTGGCCAGGAAATCAGGAATGAGGAAAATACCGCTGGCCCTGATAATTTCATCGGCCTCGGTATTAATCGGGCCATTGGCTCCTTCGGCGATAATTTTTACGGCGGGACTAATCTTTTTCACATTATCCATATTGATCTGGTTTTCCAGGGCTGCCGGGATTAAAACATCAACCTCCTGTTCCAGCCAGGCATCTCCCGGCAGTATTTGACAGCCCAGATCGCGGGCTTTATCCTTATTAAGACCTCCGAAGGGATCAGCTATTGCCTGCAGGGCTTCCCCATTTAATCCATCTTTTTTAAGAAAGGTGTAAGCTTTGTGGTCGACATTGTCCCAGCAGGAAACTGCCACCACTTTACCCCCCAGATTTTCAAACAGCCGGGTGGCATACTGGGCTACATTGCCAAACCCCTGGATGCTGGCGGTGGTGTTTTTAATATCGATCCCCAGGTCTTTAAGGGCTTCGCGAACGGTATAGATTACGCCGTAACCGGTGGCTTCTGTTCTGCCTAAAGATCCGCCCATGCCTACCGGTTTACCGGTGATAAAGCCGGGATAGCGGCCGCCATGAATCGTTTCAAATTCATCCAGCATCCACAACATATGTTTGCTGTTAGTCATTACATCCGGTGCCGGGACATCGATAAGCGGCCCTACGTCTTTAGCAATCTGTCTGACCCAGCCCCGGCAAAGTCTTTCCTGCTCGTTCTCGGTCATATTGCGGGGGTCGCAGACAATCCCGCCTTTGCCTCCGCCCAGCGGAATATCGACTACCGAACATTTCCAGGTCATCCACATGGCCAGCGCTTTTACGGTATCCGCTGTCTCATGAGGATGAAAGCGTATGCCGCCTTTGGCCGGGCCTCGGGCATCATTATGCTGCACCCGGTAACCGTTAAAAACTTTGGTAGTACCATCATCCATATGTACCGGAATAGTAAAATGATACTCCCGCATCGGCTGGCGCAGCAGCTGACAGCTGGCTTCATCTAGGCCGATAATTTTCGCCACCCGGTCAAACTGGGCTTGCGCATTTTCATAAGGGTTATAAGAACTCATTGCGGTTTTTTCCTCCCTGCTGCATTTAATATGGCTTCATTCATTAAAAATGATTATAACTAAATATACCCGTATTTTGTATACATGAATACCGGGTATTCAGTATACATCATTATACCATGCCCCAGGAGAACGCTCTTGGAAGGTGGAGCAGACTCCCCAGCTTTGATTTCCTCACCAGGCTAATGGAATCTCTTTTTTTCTAAATATCAGTTTAACCCGGATTCAGATACTTTTTGGGGAATGGATTTATTTTTTGGGCTGGGGAATTTTATCTCGACCAGCCAGACGGCTCTTGGGTCTGGTAAAAATATCCGTATAATTATACTATAATCTAGGAGGTGCATGCCATGCCGGGAACTGACCGGGAGAAATGGGCAGGTATATACCATATTGCTTGGCGGGGAAAAAACCGGCCGACTATTTTAAAGCATGAAAAAGACGCTATACACCACGGGGAAAGATTATCTTGCAGTCAGATTTCCAGAGTAACCGGTCTTGGCAGGTCGTTAATAAAGGATGCGGTTAATTGGAAATGCCTGCCTCAAGATCCATCCCCTTGGCTGGCTTGACTGGGGAGGTTTGACAATGAACTTTAGTAAAGAATTTCTGGCGTTGCATATGATGGGACCGAACTCACTAATCATAATTGAAGAACTAACTCACCTTCTTCCCTTAAAAAAAGGGATGCGGGTTCTAGATTTGGGTTGCGGGAAAGGTTTAACTTCTATTTTTTTGGCAAAAAAATATGGGGTGCAGGTTTTTGCGGTTGATTTGTGGGTTTCTGCAACCGATAACCTAAGGCGTTTCCGACAAATGGAGGTTGATGATTTAATTATCCCCATACATTCAGATGCACTAAGCCTCCCGTTTGCCAATGATTATTTTGATGCTGTAGTAAGTGTAGATGCTTATCATTATTTTGGGAATAACGATAAATACTTCAGCGAAAAGTTAAAACCGTTCTTAAAAAATAATGCTTGGGTGGCTCTTGCTTTTCCCGGCATGAAATTTGAAGTGCAGGAAAATATTCCTGCTGAGATGAAGTCATTTTGGGAAGAAGAAGCCCTGGCTATGTGGCATTCAATTGACTGGTGGAGACCAATGTTTGAAAAGTCGCTTGCTGACTACTGTATAGAAGAAATGAACTGCTTTGATAGGGCCTGGAATGATTGGCTTTCTACTGACAATCCTTATGCGGTTGAAGATAGAGCCATGATAAATGCTGACAACGGCAGATACATGAATTTAATTTCCATTACTGGCAGAACTCTCTAAACAGGGCTTCAGCAATGCCTGAGTGGAAAATGATTGCTTTACAACACTTGCACTTTTAAGACTGCTATGGTTATGGTACAGCACAGTCTGACGTTCTTGGGGTGTCATTTTAACGACACCCCAAGAACGTCAGACTGTGCCCCTTTAAGATGTAAGCATACAGACTGGAAACAACCCCCTCTGTAAGATCAGCCTTTATTTTCATCCTGTTTGGCCAGGTATTCTCTAATAATCATTCTAACCAATGCACTGCGCGATATTTGGTTTTTCTTGGCCAGCTCTTTTATGTCATTGACCTGTTGACGTGTTAAATAAAACGTTGCATGTTCAAATTGTTCAGTAGCCATTTTTACCCCCTCCCCGTCAGATCGTGAATCCTGGACTAGAAGTTCTGCTTTGTGCTTAGTATATGTTGATGGGGTAATTTCTGTTACTATCCAGACTCCTTTAAACCCTGTTTTAATTCATTTAACTTCTCTTTCATGGCACGACGCCCGGCGCGTATAAATATTCCCGCTTTGCCAATATCCTCCAGCCGGGCTCCATTTATTTTAGGATAGATGATCATATCGGCATATATTTCCTCCGCCAAATCCGAAGTTTCATAGGTCAGGATACTGAGAGTGCGGGATACTATCTGTAAAATCCCTTCTACTTTGGTATCATATATTTCCCGGCCGAGGTTTACCCCCAGAACATAATCCGCTCCCATCACTTTATTAACAGTAACCGGGAGGATATCCTTGATTCCGCCGTCAACCATCTGCATTCCCTGCAAATGCTTGGGTTTAAAGGTAACCGGTATAGAGATGCTGGCTCGCACAGCTTCGCTGACCAGGGCGTCCTTTATAATAACCACATCGGCTTGCTCATAGTCTATATCCTGGTTGGTAAAGATCACTTTTTTGCCGGTATCGATATCGCAGGCAACGATAGCCAAGGGTAAGGGCATATCCTTTAACTTTTTGCCTTTGGTATAACGATATATGATCTTTTCAATCTTGTTGCCCTGCAAAACTCCGTTTAAGGCAGTATCATAGCCGGGACAGACCAGACTGAACAAATATTTAATAGTTCCGCCGATATTGTAGTCCAGATAATCGGTCGGTTTTAACCCTAAAACGATCTTTTCCAGGCGATAGGGAGAAATACCCGCGGCATAAAAAGCTGCCATTATGCTGCCCACACTGGTACCGGATATAAATTCCGGGGTCAGACCATGATCCCATAATACCTGCAATATACCGATATGGGCCATCCCCCTCATGCCACCGCCGCCTAGAGCCAATCCCAGGCTTTTCATCCATTCCCTCCCCTGGTAAGATCCTTCCCGGCGTTTGTGAGCACCTGCTCACCCGCCGCTATATTCAGCGGTTGCATTTTCTTACCATATAACGGGATATTTTGTTGTTTAACTCCACGTAGCTGTTGTTTAAATCTGCCCAAAACGCTTGATAATCAGGGGCTTTTGTTTCCATCTGGAAGGCTTCAATCTTTTCCATCCAGGCTTTCTGTTGGCGTAAAACTTCTTCCAGCTGAGCCCGCATTCGGTCTTTATCTGGCCTGGGAATTCGCGTATTCATCTAAACACCTCCAGGATAAGGGGTTTACATTAAAACTTGTCATCGACAGACAAATGCCCGGCCAGTCAGCCGGGCATGGCAGCTTACCACTCACCGGGCTTACAGAATCTGATTTAACAGTCTACCTCCGGGTCTAATTCGCCATAGACGATAATGTCATGCATCTTGCCCAGTTTGTCGATGATATCAACATAAACAACCAGATATACGCAGGTTCCGCGATTGATTGGGCAGTCCGCTCCCTCCATAAGTGGATAACAGGGTCCACAAGGATCTTCGCAAGCTCCTTTGATTTCGTAATCAAACGTCCAGTTGCAGAGTATAATGTCCGAATCATCAATTTCATTGCGGAATTCTTCAACACTCAGCGGCGGATCAAACTCATCGAGTTCTATGGTTTGTTCATAAATATTGCCAGGCATGTTATATACCTGATAACTGCCGTCCTCCAGGATTACAAATAAAGTAACGTCAAACTCGATTAAGATTTTTACCCGGTTAAAATTAAGAATCTCCTCGGCCCTTACTACTTTGACTTTAAAGTCATCGATCATGTTTACATAACACCCGTCACCCCATTCATCACGGGGATATAGGGGTATACATTCAAAGACTTCCATAACTTTGACTTGTTTTTCAATATACTTTGCCTTGATGACTTTGGCCCAGAGATCCAACCTGCATCCTTCCGGATATTCGCACTTTAGTTCGGCCATCTTACTTTCCCCTCCGTTTCTCTAATATTCTTTAGGCTGCTGGTAATCATAGAAATTTACTGCTAAATTTCTATGATATATTATGAAAGGGGTTATCATTGTGTGATTACCTGGTTAACGAATTTATCCATCCCAAAATAAGAGCGCCAAAACGGCCAACCTCTATATTTGTGAGAGGTTGGCCGCTTTGGCTCCGGTTTTCTTATTGGTTGTTTAAAAACATCCTTTTTATTTTTTTGCCCAGGCTATCTTCGGTAGGCGCCATTTTTGCCGACTCGTTTTGATAACCTGAGCTGCCCTGATCCCTCCTGACGGCCTCCCTTAATTCGCTAACCATATCCTTATAACTGCCCAGTTCTTTATTTAATAAGTTGTTTTGGCTTTCGGCTTTTTTTATACCCCGCTTCAGGCTGCCCAGGTTTTTTTCATATAAATCCATTTGCTTGCGCAATTGCCTGTTTTCCTCCGCAATCTGCTCTAAATGATCACCCTCCCCGGGAGGCAGCAACGCATCTAAGGGAGCAATTCCCAAAGCAGTTTGAATTGACACCTTTTGCTCCCGCACAGCCAAGACATTATAGGTCAGCTCGTAGTTTATTTCCAGCAACTGACCGTTTAGGTCTGCGTCCCAGCTAAAATCCAGAATATCCAGTATATGGCGTAACTCCAGCGGGTCATAGGGATGATCGTCAAATTCATTCAGGGATACTCTCTCCGTTAATTTTTCCTCCCGGATGATGGAACACGATTTTCCCTGGTAGTCTTCCAGCCAACATAATACCTGCAGATATACTTGGTTTTCTGCCGCTTTGCCGTAAATCTTGACCTGGTGGGACTTTATCCGTATTTTCATATCTTCTATTTTTTTATATATTTTATCCAGCGGATAGCTGCTTTGGCATCTATAGTTTCGTGTTGACTTAAGACCGGCCACGACCACCGGAGACCAGATAATTACTTGCGGGTACACAAATCCCACCTCACCGTCTTGCGCATAAATATTATTAATCTGTGCCATTAATATTTCATTATATGGCCTTAAAAGCAGAAGTATGTTTACCACCTGGTTTTTACCCAACTAAAGTTTATGTATTAGGCATTAAAAAATATCCTTTAACTGCCCTTAACAATCCCAACCGCATTTAGAGAACGCTGCTAAAGATGCAAAAAAAAAACTGCGAATAAATCGCAGTCTTAAAAAAATATTTTAGCCGTTCGCAGAGGCAATTCTTATCTCTTCATCCTGGGTATCATATACGAAAAGCTCCACCGTCTCGGTTAAGACATCCGCATAGGTGTAAGACACCCGGCGGTCTATTTTTCTCTCATTTAGCTTAACCACAAATATATTTGGGTAAATGGATTCAAGTACCCCTTCCCTCTCAATGATACGGTTTCTTCCCCGGTTAGCTTTTAGTTTTATTTTGCTGCCAACGAAAGACTCCAGATCTTTTTTTATATCTGAGATAGCTCTGGGAGAAGTCATCACATTACCACCCTCTTAATTCAATTTACCATGTTAATATTATACCATCGTAACAATAATGTCAATCGGGAAATAAATAGTATATTAAAAAAGCATCCTCATGTCAACACATAATACGTTAAAATCGAGAGTTTATCTATCCCCCTCAATAGACAAAGTAAATGCAACCCAGTAAAGAGAAAAAGGTTGCGTTTAGTCTTACCAAGTAAAGATTGCCATAAAAGCTAAAGCAAAACAGGTACCAGTGCCATATGGCATCTAGTACCTGCCGCAATGATCAAGGCTGGTCTTAAGCGGTTATTTGGTGTACCGGTCGGCCACCTTACTGGCTCCACTCGCATCCGGTTTAATGCGGGCATCAAATCCGCTGCCAACGACCATGCCAATCACTTCTTTTACCAATTCGCGGGTAGCTCCATGGGTTCCCACATCCAGGTGAATTTCTACCGGCATGTCTTCCTGTCCGTTTTCCTTTAAACTGGTGCTGAGCCGATCGGCCAGATCCAGGCTTAAGGCAGCCTCCGTAAATATTCTCTGGCTGAGGCTGTTAATGCGTTTCTGATTCTGCTTATGGTAATAATACCTGGCCCCTTTGCCGATACGATGAATAATGATAGCCGAAACAAAACAGGTTTCGTTTTCGTAAGGATGCGAATCACTGCCTACTATTAATTTGTAGCTATAACTGGTATCCTCACATACATAATCAAGGATATCCATTACTACTTCTTTAAGACTCATTTTGCCCTTGCTGGGGCTGGTAAATAACTCCATGGGTTGATGCCCTCCTGCTAGAGTAAGACTAGCTAATCTAAGAATGGTTATCATAACAGCCCATGACCCGCAGGGCCACAACTACCGTTGATAATATCCACGATTTTCATTAAATTCCTTTAAAAGATTTATATAATCCTGCTGGCTTAAGTTTTCCGGTCTTAAATTGGGGTCTAATCCCAATTGTTGAAGCTTTATTTTAACAACTGATTTATCCTGGTTAAAAAAACCGGCACAGATATTTAAGATTGTTTTGCGGCGTTGTTGAAAGGCTGTATTTAATAGTTTATGAAAACATGCTTCGTCTATCTGCAGGTAATCCGGATTCTGGTTGGGGGTAAACTTTAGAACTACTGAATCTACCTGCGGCCGGGGATAAAAACAATTAGATGATACATTTAATATATGTTCAATTTTTGCAAAACAACCTACGGCGACTGTCAGCCTTCCATAATCTTTGTTCCCGGGGGAAGCCAGGATGCGATTCCCGACTTCCTTTTGCATCATAAGTACTGCAGACTGCATATGCGGACAATCTTTGAGCAATTGGAAAATAATTGGGGTGGTGATATTGTAAGGGATATTGGCACAGACCTTATATGGCTTTATTTCTTTTAGCTCAAAGGCTTTGATTAATTCATTTTCGATATCTGTTTTTAGTATATCCTGAAATACAACCTCTACATTCGAGTAATCGGCCAGGGTCTCTTCTAGTACTGCTTTAAGGCGCAAGTCAATATCAATCGCTAAAACTCCTTGACTGCGCTTAGCCAGTGCCTGGGTCAAAGAACCCAGTCCCGGGCCGATTTCCACAATGTAATCATCAGCTTCAATATCGGCAGATTCAGCGATTTTGTTGATAATATTCTGATCCAGCAAAAAATTCTGACCCATGCCTTTGCGGGCATATAAATCATGCCTTTGCATTAGTCCCCGCACTGTGTTTATTGATCCCAAGGACAATGTCATTACCTCTCCCAATTATGAATTTATTTAGGGGGGGGTTAATAAACCCCGGTCTGTCGTAATTAAATAATATTATACATTATTGACCTTAGGATCCAAATAATCAAACCCGGGGGTTATGCCCCGGGTTTGATTTTTATTTAACCTTGCCTTTCATCGCTTTGCCTAACTCGCTTGCGCTTTTGGCATAACTTAATATTGGTTTGCCTTCTAGCAAACCGGCAGCCACGTCATTAATTTTCTTTACCATATTAGGATCAGTCGTTACCAGTACATCGCTTACCTTTTCATCGCTCTTTAAAATACGTTTTTTGACGGCGTTTTTTACGTTTTGTTGGCGTCTTTCATTTCCCATGGCATGGTCATTAAGGGTCAGTCCGACCATTACCACCATTTTCCCCGGATGGTGTTTGGCTTCTTCCAGGCTCTTGTCGGTGTCGTTTTTGTCGGGGGTGGTTTTGCCCAAGCCTAGGCTGGCATCAGCCATCGCTACCACCACCGTTGCCTGATTTACTCCGTTAACTTCCTTGGCAAGGCTGGAAAATCGATTTGCCAGAACCCTTTCATCCGACTCGGTCACTTGCCGGGGAGCAGGTGCCGTATCGGGTGGAACTGGTTTTTTAGCCTGCTGACAGCCCCCCAGCAACAGGACTCCGGCTAAAAGAATAATTAGGCTGCTATATTTTTTTCGCATTTCTAAAACCCCCTTATACTGCAGTTGTTCTTGATTTTATAGATTTTGGTGCGCTTTGCTTATGTGTAACGATAACGTTGTGATTTCACACTGCTAAAGAAATGCCCGATTTGCCAAAAATATATACGTGGATATAGCTAAGTGCCCGGTTATAATATAGTTTCTATTTTCTTTTCACTTTTAAAACTGGGTAAAATCTGGTATGCAAAATAAACCCACTTAAAAGGTCAAGCCATTTAAGTGGGTTTTAGCATCGTTATTCTTTTAGCGTGGCTTTGGCAATGAGCCGAAAATCTATGTGACTCCGGGGGCTGGATGTTATAGCTTTATTACAGCGCCAGTATCGTAACGAAGATATCTTTTTACGGCTGTTATTCCAATATATAGACCTTGACAACCCTGCGCCCCCAGTTGATACATTGTTTATATTCCTCCATGAAAAGGTCTATTTTATCGCCTTTGACGGCTCCTCCTGTATCAGCCGCCCGGGCATAACCGTAGCCTTCTACATATAAACGGGTTCCCAGCGGGATAACCCGAGGATCGACCGCTACCATTCCTACCGCCGGATTAAGACCGGTTGCCGTCCGGTAGCCGGTATAAGTATAGGCTGTGGCTTGCATATATCTGGCTTCCCGGAAATTCATGCGTTCGCCTCCACGGGAAACAGCCGTTATACTTCCCATAGCCAGAATTTTATTTTCCGGAGGCACCAAAACTTCAGTGCCGATTACTTCCCTTTTCCCCTCCTGTCCGTTATAAAAGGTAATCCTGACCTTGTTGCGGGCTACACCATTTTTGCCGGCTTTTACGGTTTTCGTCAAACCTCTTTCCAGGGTAGGGTCATCCACCCTCTCTACTCCAAATGGAAGCGGTTCTTCAATAGTCAATTCCTGTTCAGTCACTCTTATCAGTTCTATTTCCTGATTGGGGCGTACCTTGGCTGTGGCTAAAGTCTTTATCATATCTTTTTCGCCCATTTCAAAACCGGCCAGTTCTACCGCCTCTTTAACCGATACCGGAGTCGTATAGATCGTTTTCACCTGTCCATCGGCCAGCACTTTTACCTTAAAAGCGCGTGTCACGATGATTTTCATGTTCTTTTTGACCCCGGCATCGATACCCGGCTCGACTTTGTCCATTTGCCCAAGTTTTATATGGTTTTTGGCTAAAACATCTCCTACCGTACCTGTAAATAACACACTGCTTTTAATTAGCTTTCCATCAATTATTACGGAAACTGGTTTTTGCAGGGCAAAAAATAGGCTTATGAAAAGCACTCCCACAGTCACAAGGCCAACTAAAATATATATGCCTCTTCTTGACCAGGCTAAATTCATATTTTTCCTCCCTTTACTGTTACCTCTCCCTAGTTAAATTATAAAAAGGTATCCAGTTTTATCAAAATAACAAACAAAAATACAAAAGTCAAATAATTAGGTACTTATTGGCAGTTACGCCTGCTCCTTCCTTTTTTGATTCTTTAATATTCTTAGCTGTTTTTTATTATTTTATTCCTGGGCAGGTAAAAAGTTTGCAGAAATCGAACCTTTTCCAACCCTTTTTATTCACGTTAATTTTGCATAAATGGTGATTTAATACGGTAGGTTTTTCGGGAGGTTTTTAATGGACGCGGATAATATAATATATTATCCGCGTCGGTATATTAATCTTTGATGCGATAGACTTTTTTGGCGTTTAGATTAGTTAAATAGGCAATCTCGTCCGCGCCTTTGTTACGCAGTTCTGCCAATTTGGCAGCTACATATTTGACATTAGCCGGTTCGTTACGTTGGCCTCGCCATGGCTCCGGCGCCAAATAGGGACAATCGGTTTCAATCAGTATTTTGTCCATGGGTATTTGGGCGGCTGTTTCCTGGGCCTTGCGGGCATTTTTAAAAGTTATGGGCCCGGCAAAGGATATGTAGAAACCAGCTTTTATCAACTCAGCTGCCAGCGGCAAACTTCCGGAATAGCAATGCATGATGCCCTGATTTCGCCCGGCTTTTTCGGTTTTTATGATCTCCATTACCTCCTGGTGGGCATCCCGGTCATGAATGACAATAGGCTTGCTTAGTTCCTGCGCCAGCTTGATCTGGGCCACAAAGGCCTGCCGCTGAATATCACGCGGCGATAAATCCCGATAAAAATCCAGACCGATCTCACCTATGGCTACCACCCGCGGATCCTTGGCCATAGTATAGAGTTGTTTTAAGGCCTTATCATCCAGGTGTTGGGCATCATGCGGATGGATGCCTACCGCAGCATAGACCTGGCGATATTTGCGAGCCATGTTTAAGGCTTCCTGGGAGGACTTAACATCATAGCCAACACAGATGATTTTCTCCACTCCGGCCTCCGCTGCCCGCTTAAGTACCTGAGGCAAATCATTTTGCAAATCATCATCTTGCAGATGGGCATGGGTATCAATTAACATCGTTCTACCTCCTAACGCGGCTAAGCGGCCAGAATACCGGCCGCTCTCAACGTTTTATCGCTCGTTTCTCGTTTTTATCTTACCTGACTGCCTGAGGGTAAATCCGATTGCAGCATGATAACCTCCAACTGGCTATCTTGCGCATCAGATGCGGCCAGGATCATCCCTTCGGATAAAACTCCCCTTAGTTTGGTCGGTTTGAGGTTAGCCACCAGGATAACCTTTTTGCCGATGAGATCCTCCGGGCTGTAGTGCTTGGCGATGCCGGACACTACTGTACGTTCTTCCTCCCCCAGTTTTAACTTTAATATAAGCAGCTTGTCGGCCTTTTCCATCTTTTCGCAGGCGATAACTTCCGCCACCCGCAGATCCATTTTGGCAAAATCTTCTATGGTGATAACGCTCTTTGTTGCGGCTGTTTCTGCCGAAGTTTCTTGGACAGCCGCTGGGGCTTGGGCATTATCCGTATTATCATCTTTCTGCAATGACGCAGGATCAATGCGCGGGAACAAGGCAGGCCCTTTCTTGGCCTGGGCTCCAACCGGGCTAAGGCCCCAGGTGCCGGCTTCCTCCCAACGTATATTCTTCACATCAGCGAAAATCCCCAGCTGTTGATTGGCACGTTCAATCAAGGTCGGCATAGCCGGAGCCGTCATAATCAAAACTATGCGGATGGTCTCGGTTAGGTTGTACATGACTGTACCCAGCCGGCTTTTTTGCTGTTCGTCTTTAGCCAGATTCCAGGGTTCAGTTTCATCGATGTATTTGTTGGCGCGGGATATCAAGCGCGAAACCAGGATCAAATAACCGGAAAAATCCAGTTTATCCAGCTTTTCTGTAGCTTCAGCAAAAGTGTCCCGGGCCATTTTCTGCAATTCGCCGTCTACCGGTGCGCCCGCCCCAGGAGCCGGGATAACCCCGTCAAAATATCTGATAATCATGGCAACGGTGCGGCTGATAAGGTTGCCCAGATCGTTAGCCAAATCAGCATTAATGCGATTGACCATTATTTCTTCGGAATAAAAGCCATCCTGCCCGAAGGTTAGTTCCTTGAGCAGGTAATAACGCACCGCATCTACCCCGTATTTTTCTATAAGCACCGCCGGATCAATGACATTGCCCTTGGATTTGGACATCTTGCCCCCTTCCAGCATAATCCAGCCGTGGGCACATACCTTTTTAGGCAAGGGCAGATCGAGTGCCATCAGCATGATGGGCCAGATGATGGCATGAAAGCGAATAATGTCCTTAGCCATCAAATGCACATCGGCCGGCCAATATTTGTTAAACTTTGCGTCATCTTCCAGATAGCCGATCCCGGTCAGATAATTTATCAAGGCATCAAACCAGACGTAGACGACATGTTTTTTATTAAAGGGCACCGGTATCCCCCAACTAAAAGTGGTGCGGGATACACAAAGATCCTCCAGCCCGCTCTTAATGAAATTTACAACCTCGTTGCGCCTGGAATCAGGCTGAATAAATTCCGGATTTTCTTCGATATGTTTAAGCAGACGGGGCGCATATTTAGCCATATTAAAAAAGTAGCTCTCTTCCTTGAGCAACTCCACCTCCCGGCCGCAATCAGGGCATTTGCCTTCCATCAGCTGGCGTTCGGTAAAATATGTTTCACAGGGGCTGCAATACCAGCCCTCATATTCAGATATAAAAATATCGCCCTGCTCATAGACCTGGTTAAAGATCTTTTGTACCAGTTTCTCATGGCGCTCATCGGTGGTACGAATAAAGTCATCATTGGTAATCAGCAGCAAATCCCATAGTTTACGGATGCCAGCAACGATTTCATCCACATGTTCAATAGGTTTTTTGCCATTTTCCCGCGCGGCCCTTTCGATTTTCTGTCCATGTTCATCGGTACCGGTCAGATAAAATACATCCATGCCCTGCATCCTTTTAAATCGAGCCATGCAGTCAGCCGCAACGGTTGTATACGCATGGCCAATATGTAGATTGTCGCTGGGATAATAGATAGGCGTGGTGATATAATAGGTGTTTTTGTCTGACACTTTTTGTCCCTCCATTACTAAACTGGCTGCTGGGCAGCTTTTGAAAAGTTATTCATATAGTTTACCACAAAAAAGCAGCGGTATTCTCATAATTATTTTTATTCCAATTTATCGTAGCGTGTTAAAGTAATATTTATTTTTAATAATTTTATTTTTAAATAAATTAGGAATATACTATAGTTCGAG
>NZ_CGIH01000004.1:157457-305609 GCF_000983115.1 Syntrophomonas zehnderi OL-4 | reverse complement strand
GCTTTGCATAAAATCGGCTGAAACAGGATTTACTAGGTGCGGTGCCAAAGGGTTCAAAACCGCAAATATACCTCAGATGGGGATCATAAGTAAGCCGTTCAACCAGTTGGGTAAAAGTATTCATATTCTCTAGCCGCATAGCAATCAAGGCATTTAACATAGCGCAGGTTGGGTATGGCTTAGGTCCACGTTTATTACCATCAGGTTGATGTAATTTGGCAATAACTGGTTTGAAATCAAGGGTATCAATTATTTTCTCGATCCTGGATTTTGGTTGCATTTTCATTGCATCTTCAAAGGAGAAAATGCATCTCTGTCGAATATTCATAAGTGACTTCGCCTCCTTCGGATGATTTGTTTGGTCACTTATTTATTCGACAAAATGGGGGGTGAAGTCCTTTTTCTGTATGAATAAAATCCTAATATTTTCGGGCTTACCTAATATGCAAAAGTCTCAATTCATTCGCTTCACTCGTTTCAACGTCTTTCAAGGTCTTGCCTTCAGCAGTTTTCCAAGCAGTGTATCCGTTGGAACTTGCGCCCGTTACAAACATCGAAGCGGCAGATGGTGAGGAAAAAAGCACATCTTCCAAAAGCATATTATTTTCATCAACCTTGGTTCTCTCCCGGGCCTTTTTAGCTACTCCTGAGCATGTTTTTTCATTAGTTTTAGAATTGATAATGCTTCCTTGTAAAACAATATATCCTTCACTTGAGCGTTTGCATTTTGCTTTTACTGTCATTCCACTGTTCTGCATTTTTTGCTCCATAGAAAACTCGATGTAGTCATCGCCCACTTTGCACTCTGTGTTTTGGATTATTCGATTTTGAACTAGGGGCTCGAATACCAAATGTCCGAGAACACCCATTACAATTTTGGCATAGTCCACATATTCCTCAAGTTCACTCTCTTTTTCTTCTGTGACATTTCCGGCATTTGGTTCATTTCCGTTCTTAGCTTCGTAACGATTGGCATTTACAGCAAGTGCAAAGAAGCGATTTTCAAGCCAGCTAATCTCGGTTGCACCAAAAATATTATTAGAAGTGGTAAACGCTATCGCCTCATACCAATCTTCAAGACCTTGTTTCGGGGAGGCGTGGTGTTCTTTTAAACGGTTCAAAATACCTTCTCCATTTTTTCGAGTCCCAGATTGGCCGACATAAACTAAGGGTTTGTCGCCATCACCTTTACTGAAAAGGAAATATACCCCACTCTGTTTAAGGTAGTCAATGTTCTTACAGTCCACAAGTTTTACCCGTGGAGTTTTATAGGCGACACCTGTCCAATTAGCAAGCGTGCACTTGATGCGTCCGTTTGGGGTGCTGTCCATCAGAAAATAATTCATATTTTTGCCTGCCATGGCGTTTGCCTCCTTAAAATTTATCCTCTGGTTTTAATCCACAAATAAGTCGGGGTTATTGATGCTCATATTCTCAACCTCAGAAATCACACTAAAGTTACCGCAGTTAAGGATGTCTTTTTTTATTTTGACTGGTCTGCTATCGTCTAATCCGATCACATACTTGCTCCGGTTCTTCCGTATAAACAGAGCTGTCTCGCGAGAAAACCCGTTCCGCTGGAGGAATATGGTCAGTTTGTTTGTTGTGCCGTATTCGACGAATTCATACCAATCGTTGCTCATGTCATCCTCAATGCCGTGAATCCGCTTGTACGCTTCTGAAAACCTCAAAAAGTAGTTTGCAAAGCTGAACAGAACGACGCTCTCAATCGCTTGAAGTGTTTCCGACATGACGATGTTTCTGTGCATCATTGATTGATGATTATAAGGAATTAATTGACCGCCAATGCGGACTTTGTAGTTGGGGCTATTTTGTGCATAGGTAAGCGATTTGTCGATAATCATTCCGAGCCCATTGCCACTAACCCAATGACGTAGAATGACGGCATACCAACTAAGGCGTTTTTTATTACCGATAGTTTCGGAACTTTCACATTTACCCCAACCAAAAATATCATATAACTTCTCAAGGAAAGCTTGTGGCTCACCATGCTCTGTGCGTCCATCTCCATCAATAGTGGGATACTCTAACCCCCACGCAATGTTGGCAGATAAGCTTTTAGTTTGATCAACAGATGTATTGATATCGTCATCCGGTTTTATCTCATCTCTTTCAAATATCGCCTTGATTTTGCTTTCATCTTCCGGTGTTAAGAATTCGCTGAACTCTCGTCTTACAATGCTGTTTCTGCCCTTCATTATGTCTCTGAGCAAAATTAGGCAAAACTTTCTTGTCAAATCAAAAGAGTCCTGCGATTGCCCTTGGTCTTTTACCAAGTTGGTGTGTCCTTGCAACAGGCATGTGACAATTTGCTTTTTTTGCTTGGGTTTTAGTTCAGTGACAAGAGAGAGTTTCTGTTCCGGTACTTTCTTTTCAAGTAGCTCAACAAAATCTTTGACCTGAAGATTCTCCTCAAGTCGAACCAAGAACACATTGCCATATAGGTTGTAATTGATGCGTCCGACTCTTCCGACAAGATTTCTAAAATCAACGGCAGTCATTTTTGTTTGTCCACGGCCTTTTCTGTAAGTAGTGATAAACAAATTATCAGCAGGCAGATTAACTCCTTCAACGAGTGTACTGGTACAAAACATTGCCACGATTTTTCTGTCACGAAACAGCTTTTCTATTTTCATGCGAATAGAAGCTGGTAGATAGCCAATGTGGTAAGCAATACCTTTTTTAATTAATTTTGCGAGAAAATAATCCTTGTGGACTTGATTCGCGATCTCCCTGGCAACAGCATCGAGTTCACTGTCATTTTTATCCTGTTCGTATTTTGCATAATCAATTGCTGCTTGAATAGCTTTGTCTTTTGAGTTGAAGTATATAATAGTCTGAACACCCTTACCTAAGTGGGAGACAATATTGCTGAACGGCACTTTTATTGCAGCTTTGCTGATTTCCATTAGTTGACTACTACGGTCATTAAACAGATGTATGCCTCCATCAACACAGTCAATTAGGTATTTTACTTGGCTTACAGGTGAAAAACTTGTAGCCAGTTTATTGCAATCCAGATCGGTAGCTTCAAACGCTTCAGGAACTAACTTGAGATAGACCTCAGGATTTGGAATATTAGGTGAAGCAAAAATGATGTGAGGTTTTCGTTCTCGCTGAGCGAGCATATCTATGTTTTTATAATAGAAGGTGCTACGCTTGTCCTTGGATGTGATTTTGTGTGCTTCATCGATAAACAAATAGTCAATATCTTTATCCTTGTGGCGAATCAGAAGATAAAGCAGTCGCTCAGGTGTGAGAACATAGATGAAGTTATGTTCTTCCTCTAGTGCCAATGCTCCGGCAGATGTAACGACACGATAATTCATTTCTTTAAGGAGTGCGCCGAGGTCGCTAATAATTTTACTCGACACTTCATTAATAAGTGCTTTGGTAGGTACAATCAAAGCGTAATTGAACTTCATACCGTCCTGTACTTGCTTCTTTATAAACATCCTCATAATAAAGGACTTGCCCATAGAGGTGGGACCCGAATAGCTGAAATATGGCTCTGTCAGACGGTCATAGATTTGTCGTTGTGGTCGAAAAAACAACTTATCAGGCTCAGCAGGAATGGACACGAGTTCTTTACTGTATTCTTCATGAAAACGTTCAAGCAGATTACGGCGAACGGATATCGGGGCAACTTTTTTATTCTCAGCTGTTTCAAGCCCCTGATAATTACCTGTATTTGAAAGTACCGAATTAAGGTATATATCTATTTCCGGATTATTAGGCTCTATCTCCTTTAATAGTGCGACCATTTCTTGTGCCCAAGTCATATGGCTGTCAGCAGGCGATTTTGACAATATGTCGGCAAAACGTAGAGCATCAGAAATATTTACAGGCTTGTTTTCACTCTTAATTTGAAAGAGGCGCAACGAATAGTTGTATAAGATATTCTCATACAACTCATTAAGATAGGGATTCTTGTCAATATCATCAAATATGACATCACCTAATGAAACAATGTTCCTATCCGCCACTTTGCACCCCTCCCTTAAATCCAAGAAGGGACTTCATAATCTCTTGCTTGTCTTCATCCGCTTCATTGAATGGCAAAAAATAAAAGTAAAACGAATAATGCTCCATCCCCGCAGTTTTAATCTTATCTATGATATAGGAGACATGAGCTTGAATATCCTTTCGCATTTTTTTTGCTACTAGTTCGCGAAATTCTGCTGAGGGGCGGTTTTTTTCTATTCCCAACGAGTAACCGAGAAACACGCCAAACGCAGTATCATGGGCAATAGTTTGTCCTTTGCTTGGTATGATGATGTTCTTTAATTGTTTGGCAACTTCCGGTGTAAACTCCTTGTCAAACGCTGTGCTTTCTACAAGTCGGATTTCCCGTGAAGTGTCATTCTTTATCGCTTCAAGTGTGATAAAGGCATCGTCGATTGCATCCCTTGGGTCTCCTGCGATGCGAGACTTGCCAAACACCATCTGAAAAGATGGCATTCCCGCGCTGGTCTGCAGTAAATGAACGCAGCTGGTGCCGGTCGTCAACAACTCATCGGACGGGGTGTCAAATTTGCTGAACACTTTTGGAGCATCAAGTATCTGTTCCAAAAACACATACAGCATCAGGTCACCCAGTTCGTCACCAAGCCAAGTTAAATCGCCGTTGCAACGGTCGTGCAACAATTCGACTGCTTTCAGACCAATGAGCGTTATCTCATCATCATTCATAAACTTCTTTATGCGTTCCCGCGAGTAAATGTATTGACCTATGTTTTTCAATAGAAACTTCTTAAGGGCATCGAAAGAGAACGCATTGTCAACCACGCTCAGTTGAAACAAGCGCAACTGGTAAGGGTTTATTAAACCCAGCTTTTCGTCATGTGACACTTCTGTGAAAACACCGTCAAAACCGGCATCCTTAAGCGTCTTTTTCAACACACTCGATGAAGCATCGTGAGTTTGCTCCCTTAAATGCGATTCCTTAGAAACAGACTTGGTTGTGATAAAACTAATGATTGCATCTATAGTGTTTTCTGGTTGCATATTGTTAGTGTCACGTATAACTTTCAGAAAATCACCGATCATCAGGAGAATTTCGCTTACGCGCTTTATCTCTGCTGTAATGCTATCAATACTTTCTGCCGGCAAGCTCTTAATCTGTTCTTCAAGTGTTGCTTTTTTGTCATTCCAATATCGTATGTAACGTTCGTGATTTGCTACAGTGTAGACATTCAGATCGGCATTTCCAAGCACAACATACATAGTGCGGGCTTTCCAATTAACATCCTTGTATAACTGACAGGCCTCATACATGCAATTGATAGATTTCAAATACTCATCTGAAATGAGAAGTACAGCGTACTCAGCTTGGCGAATACGGTTCATGAATTCCTCAATACTACCCCACGGAGCAATGTCATTTGTATCGCGCAGGATAGGACAAACTGTGCGGACAGAGGACTCTATCTTATCTGCAAAGTCTTTTTGTTCTCTATTGTACGAGATAAATAATGACATCGTCTTACTCCTTTGAATTTATTGAGATGACCAAACATCTGCCAGGTTTTCCGCTTGCTTCATCACGAGCTCTATTGCGGCTGGCTGCTTATCGGGTGGATAACCATATTTGTTCAGTATTCTGCGAACTATGACCATAATACGTGCACGGGCTGTCTCCTTAATAGCAAAGTCGATGGTCGCGTTCTTTCTGACCTTATCGGCTATCTCCCGTGCAATTGCCCTTAATTGGTCGTCTCCCAGAACCTTTACCGCACTGTCATTGGTTTCAAGTGCATCATAAAAAGCAAGCTCATCCTCAGAAAGACCCATGTCTTGTCCGCGCTTATCAGCCGCGTTAATCTCACGAGCGATACGAATAAGTTCTTCGATAATTTCGGCAGTTGTCAAGAGGTTGTTCTGATACCTCTTTATTGCGCCATCCAGCATTTCCATTAATGTTTTTGATTTGGCTAGGTTGTGTTTGGAGCGTATTTTTATCTCATCAGATAACAGCTTTTTTAGGAGTTCGATGGCAACATTCTTATATTTCATTCCTTCGATTTCTTTCAAGAATTCTTCCGATAGAATGGATAGTTCAGGTTTTTCAAGTCCCGCCGCACCAAAGATGTCCACGACTTGGTCAGAAGAAATAGCAGAGTTTACGATATTCCGTATAACTGAATCATAACTCTCGCCTTTTCCGTTGCCACCCGTTTCAAATTTTGTTAGTCGTGCTTTGACTGCTTGGAAAAATGCAATCTCTTCAGCATTTTCAAAAGTGGCAGGATCAGGCTTAGCAAGAGCGTATGCCTGCCCTAACAACGAGACTTCACGGATAAAACGATTCTTGCCATCGTCCAAACCAAGAATGAAGTCCTCCGCTTGCAATATCAGCGACAGCTTATCCTTAACAGCACTGGAGAAGAAAGCCGAGTAATCAAAACCATAGAGTATGCAGCGCACAACCTCCAGCTTTTCAAGCATTATCTCAACAGCCTTCTGGTGTGTTTCAGCCGGAACACCTTTGCCACCGCTTTCTGCGTAAAAACCAAGAGCCTTTTTTAAGTTTGTGGCAATGCCTATGTAATCTACAATTAGACCGCCAGGCTTGTCCTTAAACACGCGGTTTACACGTGCGATAGCCTGCATCAGGTTATGGTCTTTCATCGGTTTATCAATATACATTGTATTAAGACACGGAGCATCAAAGCCGGTGAGCCACATATCGCGTACGATGACAATTTTCAGCGGATCGTTCTCATCCTTCAAGCGGAGGGCAAGAGCTTTTCTCTGTGCTTTAGTCGTATGGTGCTTCTGGATTGCGGCACCGTCTGAGCTACTGGAAGTCATAACGACCTTGATAGATCCTTTGTCTAGGTCGTCACTGTGCCATTCGGGACGCAATTTAACAATCGCATCATAAATTTCTACCGCAATACGGCGGCTCATGGCTACTATGAGAGCTTTTCCCTCAAAGACCTTCTGTCGTTCTTCAAAATGCGTCACAATGTCATTGGCGAGAATACGGATTCTATCCTCGTTTCCGACAATTGCTTCCAATTTCGCCCACTTGATTTTCGCTTTAGTCGCTTCGTCAGCTTCGCCAACCTCATCAAGTTCTGCATCGAATTGCTCGATTAAGCGCTTTCCTTCCTCAGTAAGATTGACTTTCGCGAGTCGACTTTCGTAGTAAATCCTTACAGTAACCTTATCCTCAACTGCTTGAGCGATGTCATAAATATCAATATAGTTACCAAAGACAGCAGGTGTGTTCGCATCCTGCTTCTCAACAGGCGTTCCTGTGAACCCAATAAATGTGGCGTTTGGAAGCGCGTCACGGATATACTTAGCGAAACCGTAAGCAATCCGCTGACCAACTACCTCGCCGTTTTCTTTAATGTCACGGAGCTTAGCGTTAAATCCATACTGGGTACGATGTGCTTCGTCAGCAATAACCACGATGTTGTCACGGTCAGACAACAGTTCATAAACCGATTCGTTGTTATCTGGAATAAACTTCTGTATGGTCGTGAAGACGATGCCCCCAGACGCAACTTTCAATAGTGTTTTTAGTTCCTCACAGGAGTTCGCTTGTGTAGGTGGTTGACGCAAGAGTTGACTATTGCCTGCGAAGGTGTCAAACAGCTGATCGTCAAGATCATTACGGTCAGTGATGACAACTATGGTTGGATTATTTAAGGCTCGGACGATTTTACCGGTGTAAAAAACCATCGAAAGCGATTTGCCAGAGCCTTGTGTATGCCAGATAACGCCTGCCTTACGGTCACCCTTTGGCTGATCGGAAGCGGAGGGTAACCCGTAGCTTGCAGGGTCTTCCCGAACCATATTGGTAGAATTATTTGAATAACCACTGGCACGGATTGTCTGCTCCAATGCTTTATTAACGGCATAATACTGATGATAGGCAGCGATTTTTTTGACCGTCTCCACCTTTACTATATGTGTGACCTTGTCCTCAGTTTGGGTCTTTTCATAGGTCACGAAGTTTTGGATATAGTCAATCAACGTTGCAGGATTGCACAACCCATGAATTAGTGTTGAAAGTTCGTTGTCAAATTTAGCGGCTTCTTTGATACCGTCTTTGGTTTTCCATGTACTGAAACGGGAATATGGCGCGGTAAGGGATCCAGCCTTTGCTTCTAAACCATCGGAAATAATACAAATTTCGTTATATGTAAACAAACCCGGTATCGCTAACTTATACGCCTGCAGCTGTTCATATGCCTTATTGCAGGTGGCGTTCTCGTCAGCAGGGTTTTTTAATTCAAATATAACAAGCGGAATACCGTTAACAAACAGGAGCACATCAGGCCGCTTGTTATTGTTGTTCTGAACAACAGTATATTGGTTGACAACGAGGAACTCATTGTTAAGAGGGCAATCAAAGTCTACTATTCGAACAGAGTCGCCTTTGATGTCGCTGCCTTTCCGATACTCCACAGAAACGCCATCCACAAGCATTTTATGGAACTCCTCATTATCAGCGAGTAAGTTTGAGGTGGCTATCCGCGACAGTTTGCGAACCGCACCTTGAATAGCATCAGCGGGGATGGTGGGGTTCAGCTTGTGCACCGCTGTCTGAAGCCGCCCCATAAGCAACACATCCCCGTAACTGCTACGTTCGGGATTCAGAGCGTCCGGAGCGAGGTCAACTCCGGATATGTAGGTATAGCCGAGGCTCTGCAACTCCTCAATAACCATTTCTTCTATTGCAGATTCGCATAGTTTAGCCATTTTCACGCCTCCTTATTGTTTCACCCTTACTTCGCCACTGATTAGCTTCGGTAGAAGCGTGTCGCGTAGTTTTTGTAGAGTGATTATCTGTTGTTGGTTCTTTTTTACTCGCTCCATCATCGGTGTGCAGATTTCATTAAATAATATCAGTTTGTCATTATCAGGCTCAGGCGTCTCAACCTCAAGAATATACTCTGGTCGAATACGTTGATGGCTTCCACTTGTGCCAGTTGCACTCATTGCAAAGCTGGAAACAACATCATCCGACTTCATCAAGAAATATAGGAACAGATAATGTTTTATATCATACGGCTTTAGCACTTGGAATTCCGTGGAGCAGACGCTGTTCGGCATAACGTTTTCATCAATGCGCCAGATACGAGGGGTTATGGGATTTAACTTGGAAACCAATATTGAATTTGGCTGTACTGTAAACTTATTGCTGAGAATTGTATTGCCTAATTCAACTACTGGTGTCTGGGCGTTGTCGTAAGCTGGTATACTATAGTGATGAAATGGTTCTAATGGCTGACGCTTCGGACTTACACTATTATTCTCAAGTTTTGCAATTTCCGAGACCATAATCGTGTCGTTGTCATTCTCTTCTAAAAACCACCTTCTAAAATACGTCTGTGCAAAATCTTCCAGCGTGTTGTTTTGCCTTGTCAAAAAATCGATTTTATCGTCAAGCGAGGATAAAACCTCCGCTATGGCTTTTTGTTCGTGAAGAGGAGGGAGAATCCAAAGGGTATCTTTTAAGTAATCCCAGCTGGCTCTTGGCATTCGGCTTCCTTCATCAGTGTTCGCTGTATCTATAAAATCCTGATTAGCTAAAAAATAAAATAAAAATTTTTGATCGCAGCATGACTTTGCTTTACATACCCATATGTCGGTAGAACAAATTCCATCAAAAGGTGCATAAATGACTTTGCGAAAATATGGACGCAGCTTTCCAAAAAGTACATCCCCTTTATTAAAGAAAAACTTATTACTTTCTACCGTTGATGAAGCACCCACTCCTGATAATCTTAGCGAGCCTTGTTCTATATGCTCAAGACCAATATAATTTAATTGACTGTTATTATCAGGTTTGAATTGCTTTTTTGAAGTTTCCATTATTTCAGAAAGCTTATATTCTCTCCACTCAGTCATAGCTCAAGCCCTACTTTCGCCAGATTTTCCTTTATCCTATTATCTATCTTCACACTTTCCTCCATCTGAGCTTTTAGTTCTACCGTCAACTTTTGGACACGCTCTTCAAAGTCAAAGTCGTCCTCTTCATCAGGCAAACCCACATAGCGACCCGGTGTTAGAACGTAATCCAATGCGGCAACTTCTGAAACAAGCGCAGATTTACAAAAGCCGGGTATATCCTCATATCCTTCGCCTGTCTTCCAATTGTGATATGTATCGGCAATTGTGCTGATATCCTCATCGGTAAGTTCACGCGTGCGGCGATTTATCAGCTCGCCCATGTTTCTTGCGTCAATGAACAATATTTTGTCACGACGGGGGTGGTTGGGATCACTTTCCTTTGCACGGGAGAGAAACCACAGACAAGCCGGTATCGGTGTATTCAAAAATAACTTTGCCGGCAGATTAACGATGCAATCTACCAGACCTGCTTCAATAAGTGCTTTGCGAATTTTGTCTTCACCGTTAGTCTTTGAGGATAATGAACCTTTCGCCAACACAAAACCAGCTGTACCCTTCGGATTCAGGTGATAAAGAAAGTGTTGAATCCAGGCATAGTTTGCATTATTCGGAGGTGGCGGTGTTTCACGGCTATACTGCCAACGTCCGTCAGTGCGGAGTAACTCACCAGACCAGTCACTGTCATTAAACGGAGGGTTCGCAATAACAAAGTCAGCCCTAAGATCCGGATGCGCATCATTAAGGAATGATCCTTCATTGTTCCACTTTACGTTAGAGCTGTCGATGCCACGTAAAGCAAGGTTCATCTTACACAGCCGCCAAGTAGTCTGGTTGCTTTCCTGCCCGTAAATTGACACGACACTTTCAAACAGCTTATCGATTTCCTTTGCTTTGCCATTATAGTGATCGGCATGAGCTTCGATAAACTTTTCGCTCTGTACAAACATACCGCCGGAACCACAGCATGGGTCAAAAACACGGCCTTCGTATGGTTCAAGCATTTCAACAAGCAACTGAACTACACAGCGGGGCGTATAGAACTGACCGCCCTTTTTACCCTCTGCCAGGGCAAACTGACCGAGGAAATATTCGTAAACCCTGCCCAACACGTCATTAGAACGGGACACACTATCCCCGAGAGCGATAGTGCTAACAAGGTCTATCAACCCACCCAGCGATTGCTTATCTAGTTTCTCTTTAGCATATTCCTTCGGTAAAACACCCTTAAGGGATGGGTTGTCTTTTTCGATGGCGTCCATTGCGTCGTCTATGTCCTTACCGATTGTCGGCAGTTTCGCGCGGCTCTGAAGATAATCCCAGCGCGCCTGCGGCGGAACGTAAAATACATTTTCCGCGCGATATTCATAAGGGTCATTTGGATCGGCTCCGGTATAGTCACCTTCACCTGCTTCGAGTTTGTGATACAACTCATAAAAGTTGTCCGATATGTATTTTAAGAATATAAGCCCAAGAACAATATGCTTATATTCCGCAGCATCCATATTCTTACGCAGCTTGTCCGCAGCAGCCCAAAGCACCTGCTCGACAGGCTGTTCTTTTACTTCTTTTTTTGCTTTCGCCATTGTTTTCTCCTCATTTCTTAATCTTTAGATCTATTTTCTGGCAATGCCCCAGTTCAATAATAATCTATCGAGTGTCCTATAAATCGGACTTAATCAGAATCCATTGAGTCGGAATTATCTGCAGCGCCACCCGAACGTATCCAGTCGTCAACCTCGGACAGCTTAAATTTCCAGAGCCTGCCTACTTTATAGGCGGGCATATTTCTTTTTGCAATCCACTGCAAAACAGTTTCCCTCCCAACACCAAGATACTCTTGTACTTCCTTTAAGGTCGACCATTTTTCTATATTTTTCTCGCTCACACTAATAACCTCCATGTATCTTGTGTTAATCTGCTTTGAATTTTATATTTATTGAAATGTTAAATTTCCTCATGTCATTAGGAAAGCAGTTTTCACCATCACTGTCTTGCATCTCCCAAACACAATCGAATTTCCCTTCAGAACCACGGGCATCAAAGCCTGTGGTTATTTTTATATCCTTACCGGGCGGTGTATCCGGTATATCAATGCTGTTTATATCAGCTCTTGGCCGCACTTCATTGCAGTTTGCAAAAACAAGTTTGCGACCACGCCATGTCTGACTTCCGTTGTTACGAATCACCCACATATGCTGGAATTTATCGTAGCAATGAACCATATAAGAGCGCTGCGGCTTACATTCAAGAACCCAAGCACTATCTCCCGGATAAAGCGGAGTCAGCCGCTTCACAGGCTGCGTGTCTGGTTCTAACAGCAATTGTTGGTATTTTAAAGCGACGATATCATCAACATCATTGCTTTCGCTCTGAATAAGCAGCTGGAACTGAGATGCCAGTGATTTTGATAGTAATAACCTGTCCGACTCGGCAGAAACGGGTATTGCAAAAGCTGTCATGACATCGCGAAGTCTATCTTCTCTTATATTATCGGCAAAAAACTCAGATAAAGAATCCAACGGAAACGGATCAGGAAAGCTCGCCTTCATGTCAGTTGTTATTTGCCTACCACCTTTATAAAGCATCCGCTGATATTCAAGGTTGTCGCTCGTTTGCTTTGTCTTGAGCTTTGGTAGCGTAAACACTGTGCTACCGGCTGCAATGAAGCAATTCGTAACAAACACGCCTTGATTTTTTTGATTATTTAAGTAGGGATAGACCTTCTTAAAGAACTCAGATGCGTTTATACGAACCACCTCGCTTTTTTTGTACCGGATTTTGTACCAGATGTACCGTCCCAGAGTAATTTCTTGTACCTTCGTGTCTAGATATCCTTATCTCAGATGGCGGGAACGGATATCGAGATTGCTCTAAGGTAAAATATAACATTTTTATTGTACTGCAAAGCAGGTCGAAAATCAATGCATTTACACAAAAATATTTAAAAAACGTTATTAATACACTTAAAGCAATTCGTGTAGACGTTCTTAACATCAATAAATAAATCTCAAAGCCTGAGATGCGCATTAAGGCGGCGGGATACATAGGAAGTTCCAAGCACGGTAAATGCCGTGTTCGGAGCCTCAGATGTACCCACCGTGCCTTGTCATGCCCATTTTCAGGCGTAACGGTCGGTGTACATCGAAGCACCGGCTTTTATGTGTCCTTGCCGCCCTCATCCGCACACAGGCGGAAAGGACACAACGCATGAAAATTCAATGGAAATTTGCAGACGGAACCACATCAGAAGTTGAAGTCAACGAGGAAATCGGTAACTACATAACAGCATCACGACGCGAGGAAAGCAATCTTGCCAGAAAGGAACGTTACCACTGTTATTCGCTCGACGCTATCGATTTTGAGGGTTTGGAGTATGCGGCAAAAACCACACCCGAAATCGAACTTACACGCAAAGAAGATGCCACTCAAATCAAAAGCGCATTGGACAAGCTGTCGGAAACGCAGAAACGCCGTTTGTTAATGCTTGCCGATGGCTTGTCAATCAATGAGATTGCCCGTATTGAAAACATTGCTCCAAACGCTGCATGGAAATCAATCGAAGGTGCCAAGAAAAAATTCAAAAAGCATTTTGAATTGGGTGTATAAAACACCCGCCTTTTCTCCGTATACCGAGGGACACAACCACACCGTCCCTCGGAAAGGACGGAGATCAAAATGAAGCACGATTTGAAAATCAGCGTTTCAAGGAAGCCCATCGAGGGCGGTGTTGTCAGGTGTCGGCGCATAACAATGCGAGAACGGCTTCTTCGCCATTTTTTCGGTGAAAAGCGCCATGTGATGGTGATCGTACCGGGCGACAGCGTCGAGTGCGTATCCATTACGGAACTGCCCAGCGGAGGTGATGAAGCCGATGAACAATGACAACGCTCCGCTGCTGCCAATGCCTATTAGAGTAAAGCCCTATAAACATCAAATCACCGCATTTAATTTCGTCTGCAAGAAACTTGGACTATTGCCGGGGCTCACGTATTCACCGACAGGTTACGGCGCTGCGCTTCTGATGGAGATGGGAACGGGCAAAACTCTCACGACTATAGCTGTCGAAGGTGCTCTGTATAATTCCGGGCGTATCCGCAGGGTACTGGTAGTATCGCCACTATCAGTTACGGGGGTATGGAAAGATGAACACGATGCGTATGCAGATTTTGATTACACGCTCGCTGTACTCAAAGGAAGTGGCGAAAAAAAGATCGATACTCTCCGGCATATGGCTGGCCAGCCTCTTCAAGTAGTCGTTGTGAACTACGAATCGGCATGGCGGCTGGAACGTGAACTCGCGGTATGGAAACCTGACCTCATCGTCGCAGACGAAGGACACAAAATCAAGACGCATAATATCGCCGCTTCAAAAGCGATGCATCGGTTAGGCGCGGTGGCTAAATACCGGTTGCTCTTAACAGGAACACCTGTGACGAACAAGGCAATCGACATTTTCAGTCAGTACAAGTTTGTCGATCCGCGTATCTTCGGGCAGAGCTTTTACAGCTTCAGAAACCACTACTTTTTCATGACCGGCTATGGCAATCACACGCCAGTTTTGAAAAAGAGCATGGAAGAAGAGCTGACCCGTCGTATGCATTTCATTGCGTTTCGTGCGACAAAAAAGGATTGCCTTGACCTACCGGAAACAACCGATATTATCCGAAAAGTCGAACTGGAGCCGAAGGCGATGAAGCTGTATCAGAGTCTTGTCAAGGAAAGCTATGCTGAGCTGTCTAACGGCGAGGTCACTATTACCAATATACTGACAAAACTCCTGCGCCTGTCCCAGCTTACGGGAGGCTTCATCGGCAGCGACGAAAGCAGCGCCACTGAGCAGGTAAGCACGGCGAAGCTGGAAGTACTGGAAGATATCATCGACTCAACCTTGGAAGAAGGAAGAAAGCTGGTTATCATCGCCCGCTTTGTACCTGAGCTGGACGCCATCTGTCGGCTTCTTGAAAAGAAGCGCATCAACTACTCGCTTATCAAGGGCGGCATCAAAGACCGCGACGAGCAGGTCGCAAGATTTCAGAATGACCCCGATGTACCTATATTTGTCGGGCAGGTAGCGACAGCAGGGCTGGGCATCACACTCACGGCGGCAAGCACGATGGTGTTTTATTCTCTGGATTACTCAATGTCGAATTTCGAGCAATGCAAAGCCCGCATCCATCGCGCCGGTCAGCATATGCCATGCACTTACATCTACCTCACTGCGCAAGGCACCGTCGATGAAAAGGTGCTTAAAGCATTGAAAAGCAAAGCAAACCTAGCGAAAACGCTGGTTGATGATTATCGCTATGGCAACAACCCATTTATTTAATGAAGGAGCTTTTACTATGGACAATTCAGAAAAAATGTTTGAACTCGCAGATAGGCTTAAAGCCCTGCACGTTCAAAAAAAGGAAGTCGAACAAAACCTCAAGGACATCAACGCTGAGCTGGAAGAAGTTGATGCTGCACTGGCACAACTCATGACTGATACTGAGACGCAGAATTTTACCCGCTCTGGCACCTTGTTCTGCCTTACCAGTACCATCCGTGCATCAGCGATGGCTGACCGTAAAGAGGAACTGTTTGAAGCTCTTCGTGCCGAAGGGCATGGCGGGCTGATTTACGAAACCGTTAACGCCAACAGCCTGTCAGCTTTTGTCAGAGAACAGATATCAGAAAACGATGACGTTTTACCCGAATGGCTTAACGGCCTGGTCAATGTGTTTGAAAAAACCACTGTGGGTGTCCGCAAAGCAACCCGCAAGTAATGAAAGGATGAAAATATCATGAAAAACAACGAGAACAAAGCCCTTGCCACCAAGAACAGTGCGTTTATGGCACTGAAAGACTTTAACCTGAACGACGCGCTTACCGAAGAACTATCCGGCTTGTCCGGCAGCTTTGAGCGCATTAGAATTCCCGCCGCTGGTATGACAGTGTTTGAAATCCCCGGTGAAAATCCCGACAGTCCTGAAACCGTCAAGGAATTTTCAGCGGTTATCCTGCATCACCACCCGCTGTATGCCTACTATACGGACAAATACACCGGAGGATCTAATCCCCCTGATTGCGGCAGCTTTGATGGCATCACCGGTGTAGGCAATCCCGGCGGAGATTGCTCCAAGTGTCCGTTTAACAAATTCGGCTCCGGAGAGAACGGAGCAAAAGCTTGTAAAAACCGCCGCCGCATTTATCTGCTCCGAGAGGGCGAGATTTTTCCGATGATCCTCTCCCTTCCAACCGGATCGCTTAAGGACTTTACCCGTTACATTATGCGTCTGCTCTCAAAAGGCAAAAAATCCAACGCGGTAGTTACGAAATTCACCCTAAAAAAGGCTACCAACAACAGCGGTATCGCATATTCCCAAGCACAATTCTCAGTCGACCGTGATTTAACCAATGAGGAATTTGCGCTTATTTCAGGGCTCACCGAGCAGGTCAAAGCATTCTCCGTTCGTGTCGGCTACGATAACGAATCTTCAGTTGATGTAGCTGCAAATATTGACCCCGAAACCGGCGAGATTATTGAGCCTTTGGCCTAAAGCAATAAAGCCGCAGGTCGGGTGGTCATGCACTACCCGACCCCATGCGGCAGATTGGAGCTGTTTATGGATTATAACATTATTTATGCAACCAAAGAAATACACGCTTATATCGGCGATGCGGGCATCGTGGCATTTGACTTTGAGACAGCGCCGGACGATAAATGGCGCGACGAGCCGAAGGCGGCATTGGATGCGCACAAGGCACACATTGTTGGTATCAGCCTTTCGGTCAAAGAAGGCAGCGCCGTTTACATACCCCTCTCACATAAGGTTGGAGTTAATGCCATTGACCACGCTGGTGTGCTGGAATACCTGAGAGAAGCCGTATTTGAGAATCCAAGGGTGGTCAAGGTGGCGCACAATCTTTCCTTTGAGGCGATGTTTCTTTATGCACTGGGTATCGTCGTTTGTGAGCCTTGTTATGATACCATCGCCGCAGCGCAACTGACACTTAAGAGCAAATTTGAGTTCCGTAACCTGTCAGACAGCGGATTAAAGCTGCTTTCGACTTCATTATTCGGTGCAGAGATGCCGGATTTTGCAGCTGTGACGGCAGGTCGCCTTTTTGATGAGATGGATCCTGCGGATAAAGAAACTCTTCGTTATGCTTGTGCTGACAGCGATTACACCTTGCGGCTATACCACAAATTCAATGACTGGTTTGCCAAAAACCTGCCCCATCACAGAGAAATCGTGGAGCGCATTGAATCGCCGACGTCGGTCTATTGCGGCATGATGAAATATAACGGTGTGCCCATGAATTTAGCGGCAATGTGTGAAAGGCAAAAAGAAGCTGAGAAAAAGCTCATAACCATCCGTGTCGAAATTGACAAGATTACCGGTGGAGTAGACATCGGAGCAAATGCCTCAACATCGGCATTCAAAAAGTACCTCTTTAGTGACCTTGGTCTTCCGGTACTTAAAACGACAGAAAAGCATCAGGCAGCGACGGATGATGCGACAATGATAATGCTCGCTGAATACTGCCGAGTTAAGCGCCCGGAGCTTGTCCGCCTGTTTGAACTGGTACAGGAGTATCGCAAGTGGGGCAAGCTCAAAAGCACATACATCGACGGATATATGACACATATCAATTCTGCTACTGGGCGCATCCACCCCGACCTCATGCCTCTCGGTACTGAAACTGGGCGTTTTGCCTCGCGTAACCCCAACCTGCAAAACTGCCCACGCAAAGATAATGACCCGGTTGGCGTACGCAATTTCATTGCAGCACCGGAGGGCAGCTTGATTGTCTCATTGGATTTTTCCCAGATAGAATTACGTGTTGGTGCTTTCTATTGTCGCGACGAAAAAATGCTTGATGTTTATCGCAGAGGCGGAGATATCCACGCCCAGACCACAACGGTCATCTACGGCATCCCTTTTTCGGAGGCAATAGATAAAAATGCACCTCATTATAAGGAGCGTCGAACCATTGCAAAGAACTGCAACTTCGGTGTGTTTTATGGGCTATATGCCGCAGGACTACAAAAAACACTGCGATTTAAGGCAGGGCTGGACATTTCAAAACAGGACTGCGAAAAAATTATTGATAGTTTGAAAGCAGGATACCCCGGCTTGACGCGCTGGCAGGACGAAACAAAAAAGCGAGCCGCAACAACGTTATATGCGGAGACATGGCTTGGCCGCCGAAGATACATCGTCGGCATCCTCTCGACCGACTGGGGCAAGCGCTCTTTTGCCGAACGCTGCGCAATGAATACCCCGATTCAAGGCACTGCCGCCGATATCATCAAGCTGGCAATGGCACGTATCGTCCAAGGTATCAAGGAACGTCCGTGGCTCCAGCCTTTTCTGCAAATTCACGATGAGCTGGTATTTGAAATCCCTGCAAACAAGCTTGATGAAGCAGTTTCCTTTGTTAAAGATTGCATGGAAGAGGTGCCCTTTTCGGAATTTGACGTGCCGATCATTGCTGAGGCAGCATACGGCACGAATTTCGGTGATCTGATTGAAGTGGAGGGTGCGTGATGTGGATAGATAAATACAATTCTGAGGGTTATTACGACCCAACAACATATGAAGCCATGCGTGAGATTCTACGCGAGGAGCTGAACCGCCGTTATGGAACAGGTTATCGCCCTCTCGTATTCATTTGTTCGCCATTTGCAGGAAATTTAGAAGCGAATACCGAGCGGGCTAAGCACTACTGCCGCTTCGCTGTAGGGCAAAATGCAATCCCAATCGCACCGCATCTGCTTTACCCGCAGTTTATGGATGAGCATGACCCTGACAGCCGGAAACTGGGTCTTTTCTTCGGGCGCGTCCTGCTCGGAAAATGCCAGGAATTGTGGGTATTTGGTGATACCGTATCAGAAGGTATGAGCTACGAAATACGCAAGGCACAGAAGCGAAACATTCCGATACGGTATTTCACGGAAGATTGTGAGGTGAAAGCGATATGACCTACCCAAAAGAGTTAACGGATCGAAAACAATGGGTCAACTGGCGACTCATCCCCGATAAGGTTGGCGGCAAGGACAAGAAAATGCCGTATAACCCTGTGACAGGCAAAAATGCTGCATCCAACAACCCGGCAACTTGGACGGATTATGCAACAGCCGCAGATGCGGTTGAGCGTTATGGTTTTTCGGGCGTGGGCTTTATGTTCTCCAAGGACGACGATTTTGTAGGTGTGGACATTGACCATTGCTACGACCCCAAAACAAAGACCTTCAACGATACTGCCAAGGCTATCATCGCAAGGCAGCCGACGTACATGGAGTTTTCGCCCTCCGGAACCGGCGTTCATCTTTTCTTCAAAGGTAAAATGCCAGGCAACGGCAACAAGAATACCAAGACCGGCGTGGAAATGTATGAGCATACCCGCTACTTCACTATGACAGGTAATAAGCTCGACGGAGCAACCGAAACCATCGCCGTGGATAATGGTACACTCAAGTGGATTCACGAAACATATATCCGCTCACCCAAGAAGCAAAAGAAAAAGGCAAAAAAGAACGCAGCAGTGCAGCTTTCCGATGACGACCTTCTTGAGCTAGCGAAAAATGCAGAAAATGGAGAGGCTTTTGAAAAGCTGTGGTATGGCAATTGGCAGGATGATTACGCAAGTCAGTCGGAAGCGGATATGGCGCTTTGTTGCAAGCTGGCATTCTGGGCAGGTAAAAACAAGGAGCAGATGGATAGGCTCTTCCGGCAAAGCGGACTATTTCGTGAAAAATGGGATGTACGGCATCATGCCAGCGGAGCAACCTATGGCGAGGAAACACTGGCAAAGGCCTGCGACATCACCGAAGATGTATACACTCCCGGCGGTGATACTCCTGTATTTGAGTACAAGGGACAATATTTCCGCAGGAAAAACGATAACACGTATTTGCTTACAAATTTTGTGTTTGTGCCGGTAGAAATGATTGTTGCCGATGAGGAAACACAGCTGACTGCCGACCTTGTGACGGTGCGCGGCGAGACATACCGATTGACCTTCATGACAACGGATTTTGCTAATCAACAGAAATTTAAAAATGCGCTCAACAAGCGCACTATCGCTCTTAGCTACACGGGATCTGACGGCGACTTGGAACTTCTCAAAGCATATATCTCCGAATTAGACTGGTCTGTGAAAAAAGGCGTTAAGGCTATGGGCATCTACGAGCATGAAAAAGGAATGGTATTTGTTTCTATGGACGGTACGGTTGACGCGAACGGTACAGCTGTCGATGACATCATTCAATTGGAAAAGTACCGCAGCATTGACAGTACTATTCTGTCTGCAAAGCCCTTAACGGCACCCCAGCTTCAGAAATTAGGCGAAAAATTGATGTCCTACAACGAACCTGCAAAAACGGTTTCCATATTATCATGGATATGTGGTTGCTTCATAAAAGAACATCTCCGGAAAAGGAACGTGAAGTTCCCTCATCTCATGCTCATCGGCGAAGCAGGCAGCGGCAAAAGCAATACGCTGGAGCGGGTCATTATGCCGGTGTTTTCAAGGGCAAAAATCATTGCAGCCGGCCAAACAACAGCTTTTACCCTTATGAAAGACGCGGCATCCTCTAATGTCATTCCAATGGCACTGGATGAATTCAAGCCGTCAAAGATTGACAAATACCGACTTGATGCGCTGCTAAACCATTTTCGTAACAGCTATGATGGTCAAGAAGGTATTCGTGGACGCGCCGACCAGAGTATTGTAAGCTACGAGCTTCTCGCCCCGCTTGTAGTTGCCGGTGAGGAGTCGGCTGATGAAGCTGCAATCAGGGAGCGCAGCATCGAGCTTCTGTTCTCCAAGAAAGACCTGAGGCCGATAGGTTACCGCGCGGCTTTTCAAGAGTTATGCAGGAGCGCCGATTTACTCGGCGGCTTCGGTCATAGCTTATTGAATATCGCACTGAAAACAAACGTAAGCGAATGCTATTCGTGGTATGAGGAAGCGCTTGGATGCTTCAGCAAGGAGTTTCCGTCGCGTATCGTTAACAACCTCGCCTGTATGGTCACCGGCCTGCGGCTGCTTGAAAAGCTATGCAAGTCGCTTGGACTGACCTGGCATGAGGCATTTCCGTTTAGCCTTGAACACTGTACAAAGTACATTGAGTATGCGGCAAAAGAATATTTGCTTGATGGCGGATTGAGCAATAAAAGCGTGGTTGAGCAGACGCTTGAAATCATGTCACGTATGGGGCTTGATCCCAAAAGCGAATTCACGATCTGCGATGGTGGTACGGTGCTGGCGCTGCGGCTCAATCCTATATACGACAAATACACTAAATACCGCAAGGATTATGCCGTTGTCGGTGAAACACTGACCTACGCACAATTCAAAAAGCAGCTAACTCATTCGGATTATTTTCTTGAAAGCAATGTGCAAAAACGCATCGGATCAGAAAATCGGCGTGTTTGGACGCTCAATTATGAGTTGCTTAAAGCTCGGTGCGATGTGTCCGGCTTTGAGATCACAGAGATAGAACCGCTATGAACAATGCAAATTGTAACCTCACAGGACAAAACGCAACTTCCCGAAGAGCAAAAGCTACAAGAAAAGTTACGCCCAAAAACCACTATATACAAGCACAATTTGAGTTTTCTTATCTTTTGTAACTTTGTAACTTCTAAAATTAAGGATATACACGCGAGAGCAACAACTCCCATGACGCGAGCGCGTGTGTGCGTGTAAATATATGCACACCTATATATTTTATGGTTACGAGGTTACAAGCTGCAAATAAGTTACAAGGAGGATCCCATGTCTGAAAAAGAAATTGCATCTAAAATCCTTCGTTATTTAAAAACCGTTCCGAAGTGCTTCGCTTGGAAGGAGCATGGCGGAATTTATGGTACAGCAGGCATCCCGGATATCATTGCCTGCATCGGCGGCAGGTTTTACGCCTTTGAAGTAAAAACACCCGAAGGCAAAACAACAAAACTGCAAGAAGCAACTATTCGCAAAATCCTCGCCTGTGGCGGCATCGTTTTAGTCGTCCATTCGGTTGATGAGGTGCGAGCTGTTATAAACAGCTCCCTGCAATGATACCCCAAACAATGCATCCGTGCTTTACATATACATCGCTGACATTGCGGCACTGCTTCTTAAAAATTAAAATTAAGGAGCGTGTTCCATAATGATTGACAATTATAATAATCTGGCTAACGCCATCATTCTTCAGGCGGTCAAGGATTACCGCAAGGCGCTGCGCACCATTTCTCATTATCCCAATAACCGCTCGGCGCAGTATGAGCGCAGGCGTATTGAGCAGTTTTTCCGTTCCAGATGGTTTGGCGTGCTAACAAGCATCGATCCGGAAATGCTTATCACCAAGCTAAAAGCGGAGGTGATTGCATGACTGTCAAAGCATATCTCGGGCTGGCATACAGGCTTGACCAGCGTATCAATTCTAAGCTCGAGCAAATCGCTTCACTAAATGAATTGGCTACAAAATGCACCTACACCCTAACGGGCATGCCTCGCAATCCAAATCGTAGTACATCAACGATGGCCGATGCTGTGGCAAAGATTATCGACCTGCAAGCGGAAATCAACCGTGATATCAATCGGCTCGTTGACCTGAAGCGCGAGATAGTCAGGCTCATAAAAACTGTGGATAACACAGAGCATCAGACGCTTCTGGAGCTGCGCTACCTCTGCTTTAAAACTTGGGAGCAGATAGCTGTTGACATGGGCTATAATGTACGCCACGTATACCGACTTCACGATGAAGCAGTAGAAAACATTACAGTTCCGCAAACTCAGCAGTAAATGTCACTGTTTGTCAGGTAGCCATTTGTGATAGTATATACTTAGGAAACCAGAATTCAGTAAAGCCCCGTTGGGAAAAGTCCACGGGGCTTTTGTTATGCCCAAGGAGGTGACCCTATGCCAAAGAAACCAAAGCGGCCGTGTCGACACCCCAGTTGTCCTAAACTGACGGATGATTTGTATTGTGTGGAGCATCAGCGGCAGGCCACGCGCCACTATAATCATTTCCAGCGCGAGCCTGAAACCAATAAAAGATATGGTCGTTCGTGGAAACGCATACGCGACCGTTACATCAAGGCACACCCTCTATGCGAGGAGTGTAAAAAGGCTGATCGCTTAACGCCTGCCGAAGAGGTACACCATATCCTCCCGCTCAGCCGCGGAGGTACAAATGACTTTAGTAATCTCATGACGCTATGTAAGTCGTGTCACTCACGTATTACTGCCGAGAGCGGCGACCGGTGGGGGCGCTAAAATCTCTAGAACTTTTTAAAGCGGACAGCGGCGTGGGGCTTCGTGCGAGAAATCGCAGTTTCAAACGGCTAATATCCCCCCACCGGAAAGGAGTGTGATGAATATGGCAAAGGACGGCACCAACAGAGGCGGTGCAAGAATCGGCTCAGGGCAAAAAAAGAAAGCCCTCTCCGATAAAATCTTGGACGGCAATCCCGGTAATCGAAAGCTGACTGTAATGGACTTTACCGATATGGCGGATCTGACCGGAGAATCAATGCCGCAACCAAGAGGCTACCTTACAGCAAAACAGAAAGACGGTTCCACAACACTGGCGGCGGAGATTTTCAATAATACATGGCAATGGCTTAGGGATCGGGGTTGTGCTCAATTAGTAACCACTCAGCTTATCGAGCAATATGCCCAGAGCGTGGCTCGATGGATCCAGTGCGAGCAGGCAATCAGCGAATTTGGCTTTCTTGCTAAGCACCCCACCACCGGCAATGCTATTCCGTCCCCCTATGTTTCGATGTCTCAAAACTTCATGAAGCAGGCCAACAACATATGGTTCCAGATTTATCAGGTGGTACGAGAAAACTGCACCACAGAATATCGCGGTGCAACGCCCCACGATGATGCAATGGAAAAGTTACTCAGTGCCCGTATAGGCGCACGATAAAACGGAGGAATGTGAAATGACAACTTACAAAACAGCAGAAAGTGTATGTAAAGGTCATCCGGATAAGCTCTGCGATCTGATTGCTGACCATATCTTGGATGCGTGTCTCAGAAGGGACAGAGCTTCTCGCGTGGCATGCGAGGTTATGGCGACTAAGGGCAAAATCATCGTGGCGGGCGAAATCACCTGTAGCAAAAAAGTGGATATTCGTTTTATCGTGCGGAATGTCCTGCGCGAAGTAGGATATAATCCTTGGAAATTTGCTGTGTTCGTATTCGTTCATCGACAGAGCGCTGATATCGCAGCCGGCGTCGATACGGCAATTGAAGCACGAAACGGCGTGCGAGACCCTTATGGTTCTGTCGGCGCGGGTGATCAAGGTACAGTATACGGATACGCGACAAAGGAAACGCGTGAGTATTTGCCTTTACCGTTGGTGCTTTCGCATCGTATTGCCAAGCGCATTGATGAATGCCGCGAAGGAAAGCTCATCAAGGGCATCCTACCGGACGGCAAGTGTCAGGTCACGGTCGAATATGAAGACGGCAAGCCAAAACGTGTGAAAACCGTGGTGATCTCTGTCCAGCATGATGAGAATAAAACACAGGAGCAGCTGCGCACGGATATTATGAATAATGCCTTGTGGCAGTGCTTTGAGGATTTCCCCATTGACGATGATACCGAAATACTCATTAACCCCAGCGGACGATTCGTCGATGGAGGCCCTACTGCTGATACAGGGCTGACAGGCAGAAAAATCATGGTGGATACTTACGGAGGGCTTGCATCTCATGGCGGCGGAGCGCTTAGCGGCAAAGATCCAACGAAGGTTGACCGCAGCGGCGCATATATGGCAAGGTACATCGCGAAGAACATTGTATGGAGCGACTTGGCTGAAAGATGCGAGGTCGCTCTTTCTTATGCAATCGGCAAAGCAAGTCCCGTAGCAGTGGCGGTCACTTCATTTGGAACAAGCAAGCTGACAGACGAGCAGCTCACCATGATTGTGCAGGAGGTCTTTAATCTGCGCCCCGCCGCCATCATCGAAAAGCTGCGTTTGCGAACCGCGATTTATGAAAGCACGGCGGCATATGGTCATTTCAATTCCTGCCTCTTTCCGTGGGAAAATGTAGATTGCCATAAGGAGCTAAGAAAGGCGGCAGAGAAGTATGCTGATTGAAAAGATTCCCGCGGCAAAGCTCAATCCAGCCGCATATAACCCGCGAAAAGACCTGAAGCCAGGTGACAAGGAATACGAAAAACTCAAGCGCTCTATCGCGGAGTTCGGATATGTAGAACCGATCATCTGGAATAAGACAACCGGAAATGTGGTCGGAGGTCACCAGCGGTTGAAAGTGCTACTCGACCTTGGGCAGACGGAAATCGACTGCGTGGTAGTGGAGCTTGATGACAAACGCGAAAAGGCACTTAACCTTGCACTTAATAAAATACAGGGCGATTGGGACGAAGCAAAGCTGGCATCGCTCATGGCAGAGTTTGACGCATCTACCTTTGATGTATCCCTCACAGGCTTCGATGCCGACGAGGTGGATGCGCTCTTAAATAAGTTTTACTCGAAGGATGCCATACAGGATGACTTCGACGTAGACAAAGAAAAGGAAACCATTGAAAGCGCCGGCGAAACTCGGACACATCCAGGAGATATCTGGCTGCTTGGACAACATCGACTTTTATGCGGTGACAGCACCAGCGAGGTGGATTTCGACCGCTTGATGGACGGCGCTCACGCCCAGTGCGCGGTTACCTCTCCTCCATACGGCGTCGGAAAAGAATATGAAAAGGCCGGGATTGAACCGTGGTTTGAAACTATGCGACCCGCTATAAAGAACATCTGTAAAAACGCAGATATCGTCTGTTGGAACATTGGAGACCTGTACGCTACGGGCACCCAGTTTATCGAGCCGACCGAAATGTATAGCATTGGGCTATTTAGTGACAACGGCTTTCGTCCTATCTGGATTCGCATATGGAAAAAGCAGGGCATGAATTTCGGAAATTCGCCCTATCACCTTGTGACGAATAAACCGGTGCAGCAGTACGAATATATCACAGCGCTGGCTGCGCAGGAAACTGAAGAATATAACGACCAAGAGTTTGCTTGGGTTTCGGCATTCGCCGGTCATTCCTATAAGTTTGTGAAGCGGCTCACCAAGGATGAGCGTAAAAAATGGGGCTATGCCGGTATTTGGGAAATATCTACCGTGCGAGCCAACAAAGATCACCCAGCAATGTTTCCTGTCGAGCTGCCGTGGCGATGTATTAAAATGCATTCTGACCGCGGCGGTGTTGTACTGGAGCCTTTCGCGGGTTGTGGAACGACGCTCATCGCCTGTGAACAGACCGAACGCAGGTGTTACGCGATGGAGATTTCTCCGCTCTATTGCGATCTCATCGTAAAACGCTGGGAAACATTCACCGGCGAGGCTGCCGTAAAACTGGAGGCATGATATGGACATTCAAAAATTATCAATAGAAAAGCTGAATCCTGCAGCATACAATCCGCGTAAAGACCTCAAGCCCGGCGATCCTGAATATGAAAAGCTGCGCCGCTCCATCGAGGAATTCGGTTATGTTGAGCCCATCATCTGGAACAAGCGCACGGGCAACATTGTCGGCGGACATCAGCGGTACAAGATGCTGGTGGCACTCGGATATACTGATGTAGACTGCGTGGTACTGGATATCGACGAGCAAAAGGAAAAAGCCTTAAATGTGGCGCTCAACAAGATATCAGGCGAGTTCGACATCCCGCTTTTAACCGATCTCTTAAAGGACATTGGCGCAAGTGGCTTTGATGTATCCCTCACGGGTTTCGATGCCGCCGAGATGGATGCGTTGTTCAGGGATAGTATAGTCGGAGGAATCAAAGAGGACGATTTTGACGAGCCATTACCTGAAACGCCCATTTCTAAGCAGGGAGATATCTGGCTGCTTGGACGGCATCGCCTAATCTGCGGCGATGCTACAAAAGCGGAAACATATAAAAAGCTGCTGGACGGCCAGCAAGCAAATCTCGTGATTACAGATCCGCCATACAACGTGGACTATAAAGGCACTGCGGGAAAACTTAAAAATGACAATATGGAAAGTACCAAGTTCCGCGCATTCCTGCTCTCGGCATATCGGTGTATGTATGATGCGTTGGTAGACGGTGGCGGCATTTATGTTTTCCATGCCGATCGTGAGACCGTCAATTTCAGAACAGCATTTACCGAAGCAGGCTTCTTCTGTCATCAGACTTGTATATGGATAAAGAATACACCAGTCTTGGGGCGCTGCGATTATCAATACAACCATGAGCCTGTTCTCGTGGGCTGGAAGCCAACAGCCGGTCACAACTGGTACGCCGACCGTAAACAGCGCACGACATGGAATTTTGACCGGCCCAGCAAGAGTAAATATCATCCTACTATGAAACCGGTAGCGTTGTGCGCATATCCGATTATGAACAGTTCACTAACAAACAATATCGTGCTTGACCCCTTCGGCGGTAGTGGCAGTACTCTCATTGCATGTGAACAGACGGAGCGCATTTGCTATACGATCGAGTTGGATGAGCGTTATGCCGATGTTATCGTAAAACGGTACATAGAGCAAAAAGGCTCGGATACCGACGTTTACCTAATGCGTGATACACAAAAAACTGCATATAGAGATGTCAAAAAGTCTGTGGAATAACGCTTGCTATTCTACAGACTTTATGGCTCTATATGACCTGCGTAGAACGCAGAAAGGTGGTAAATGCAATGGAACATAACACATTTGAAGTCCGGTATAACGTTACCGGCGACGAGCGCAAGCGTCTCGTTCGGGCAATGGGCGACATTTTGGAAGCTGAGCCTAAATACTTGGGTGCACCGAGTTTCGCTTACGAGATTGGTTATTTCACTGTTGATAAAATCGGTACCGTTGCCTTTGATAGTCGTGCTGACAGCGAGGAAATCGAAAAGCTCATCGAGCGACTGCATGAATTGGGCTTTGAAGCAGAAAAGGTCAGCAGTGACACTAATGATGTTGACGAGCTTGTTATTGAGATGCCGCTGACAGACTTCACTCCTGAAAAACTTGATAACCTTGTTAAACTGGTCGCTGCAAAGGAATCGCTTCTCAAGGCAGCATTAGGTGCTGAAGATTTGCCCATTCAGCAGACAGAAAACACACTTCGATTCCCGTGGTTCAAAGGATGCTTAGACAGCGATTCGGTTCACGCTTATACCACACTCATTTCAAAGCTCTGTGAAACGGCAAAGGAAAAGCAGCGAGTCAGTACCAAGAAGCGTGAGGTTGATAATCCCAAATACGCAATGCGGTGCTGGCTCCTCTCTCTCGGCTTTATTGGTGACGAATACAAGGTTAGCAGAAAAATCCTACTGAAAAACCTCTCCGGCAGCAGCGCATTCAAATCTCCGAAAGGTAGTGCATGTGATGAGAAATAGATTTCCTTCAAGAGAAACCGTCGAACGTATCCGGGCTCAATATCCCGTCGGGTGCCGTGTGGAACTGTTAAAAATGGATGACATACAAGCTCCTCCTATTGGCACTAAAGGTACTGTCACTGGCGTGGATGACATTGGCTCCATAATGGTTTCGTGGGATAACGGCAGCTCGCTTCATGTCGTATATGGCGAGGATTTCTGCAGGAAGCTGGAGGAAACACGCGATGGACAGTAAAGTTAAAGAACAAATTCTCGCCGTCCGAGATACCGGACTAACCAATATGTTCGATACCCGCACCGTTCAGCACATTGCCCACGAAATGGACTTCCTTGAACTGGTTACTTTTCTTGAGGAAAACAAGGACAAATACGTCCGCTTTATCCTCACGGGTGAGGAATAACGCTGTAAACTACACAGTTTCTACAGCAATAACAGCCTAAAAATTCGTGTAGTTTATGACCGTATTTATCGCATAATTGACTGGATATAGTGTGTTTTTAGAGTTAATATGTCACTACCGAAAGGGGAAACACACTAAACGGAGGGCAATAACATGACAAACCAACTTCACCTGAACCAGACGGTTCGCAACCTCGGCATCCTCGCCAAGATCGTCGGCTTCCATGGAGTCACGGGCGACCCGATACTCCGCCCGCTTTGGAACGACGGCACCAAGTGGCTCGTAAGCGCAACCATGTGCGAGCCGGTCGATGAGAATCCCGCCGAGGTCTGGCGGCACAAAAACGGTCTTGTGAACCTCGACTAAGCCGAACCTCAAAAGAAAGGAGAAAAAACATGGACTACCGAAAACTCATCAGCGAGCAGCTTGGCGACGGATACACTTTCGTGAAGGCTTACAACGCTTTTGAAAACGGAGAGTTGCGGATTATCGCCAAGGACGCGCAGGGTTGCGAACACCGCTACATTCTAGTGGACGGCGAACTAACGGAAAAACCCTAACCTAAAATCGAAAACAGCCGAGAACACCCCGAAAGGGGCTGTCTCTCGTACAGACAGTTTTAGAAGGCTTGCCTGTGGCAGGTCATTTTTTATGCCATTTTGAAAGGAGGCGGCTGATATACGAAAACTCAAGAAATACACACCAACTCGTTTTATGGCGAAGGATTCCGTATACTGCAAGGAAGCCGCCGACTATGCTGTCGCTTTCATTCAAGCTTTGCGTCATACCAGCGGCATATGGGACGGTCGGCCTTTTGAACTTATAGATTGGCAGGAACAGATCATTCGAGATGTATTTGGTGTTCTAAAGCCAAACGGATACCGTCAGTTTAATACAGCATATATCGAAATACCAAAAAAGAATGGAAAGTCAGAGCTTGCTGCAGCAGTTGCGCTTTTATTGACTTGTGGCGATGGCGAACAGCGCGCTAAGGTATATAGCTGTGCTTCGGATAAGAACCAAGCAAAGATCGTGTTTGAGGTTGCTGTGGCAATGGTGCGCAAATCACCAGCATTAACAAAGCGGGTTAAGATTACTGAATCGACCAAGACCCTTGTATATATGCCCACGGAGAGTACTTATCAGGTGCTCTCCGCGGACGTGGCGAATAAGCATGGATTCAATACCCACGGTGTTATTTTCGATGAATTGCATACGCAGCCTAATAGAAAGCTCTTTGACGTTATGACCAAAGGCAGCGGAGATGCCCGAATGCAGCCACTATATTTTTTGATTACCACTGCCGGAGACAACACGAACTCCATCTGTTATGAAGTGCATCAAAAAGCACTGGATATACTTTCGGGACGCAAGACGGATCCAACATTTTATCCTGTCATCTTTGGGGCTGCGGAAACGGATGACTGGACGGATCCAAAGGTATGGAAAAAAGCAAACCCTTCCCTTGGTATCACAATAGGGATCGACAAGGTAAAGGCGGCTTGTGAGAGTGCAAAGCAAAATCCGGCCGAGGAGAACAGCTTCCGGCAACTCCGGCTGAACCAGTGGGTAAAACAGTCTGTACGCTGGATGCCAATGGATAAATGGGATAAGTGTGCGTTTAAGGTAGATCCCGAATCGCTCGAAGGCCGCGTCTGCTATGGTGGGCTTGACCTCTCCTCTTCCACTGATATCACAGCCTTCGTGCTGGTCTTTCCACCGGTGGATGAGGATGATAAATACACTGTTTTGCCGTTTTTCTGGATGCCGGAGGACAACATTGATTTACGTGTTCGACGTGATCATGTAAATTATGATTTATGGCAGAAGCAGGGTTTCCTCAAAACTACTGAAGGCAATGTTGTGCATTATGGATTCATCGAAGCCTTTATCGAGGAACTCGGTACAAAATATAACATCCGTGAAATTGCCTTTGACCGCTGGGGTGCTGTGCAGATGGTGCAGAATCTCGAGGGCCTTGGTTTTACAGTTGTGCCCTTCGGTCAGGGCTTTAAGGATATGTCTCCGCCCACAAAAGAATTGATGAAACTGACGCTGGAACAGAAGATTGCTCATGGCGGACATCCTGTTCTTCGGTGGATGATGGACAATATCTTCATCCGCACCGACCCAGCGGGCAATATTAAGGCAGATAAAGAAAAGTCGACTGAAAAAATCGATGGCGCTGTGGCAACGATTATGGCACTCGACCGTGCGATTCGTTGCGGAAACGACAATGGCGAGAGTGTTTATGATAAACGCGGTCTGCTTATTTTTTAGCAAAGGAGAGTGATGACTATGGGAATCTTACAAGGAATATTCAGGGCACGTGACAAACCTAAAAACGCACTTGGCGGCAGCCGCTACAGCTTCTTTTTCGGAAACACAAGTGCTGGAAAGCCGGTTAACGAGCATACAGCAATGCAGATGACAGCCGTCTATTCTTGCGTGAGGATACTGTCTGAAACATTGGCGGGGCTGCCGCTTCATGTGTACAGATATAATGATTCGGGCGGCAAAGAGAAATATTTGAAGCACCCTTTATATAAACTGCTCCATGATGAGCCGAACCCTGAGATGACTTCATTTGCGTTCCGGGAAACGCTGATGAGTCATCTTTTGTTATGGGGCAATGCTTACGCACAGATTATCCGAAATGCCCGTGGTGAGGTTCTCGCCCTCTATCCCCTTATGCCGAACAAAATGACAGTCGACCGCGACAGCAAAGGTCGCTTGTTTTACCTTTACACCCGCACAAGTGAAGATACTCCTACTCTTGGCGATGACAGCCAGGTCTATCTCACGCCGTCCGAAGTTCTGCATATTCCGGGACTGGGCTTTGACGGACTTATTGGCTACTCACCGATAGCTATGGCGAAAAATGCAGTGGGACTTGCCATCGCGACCGAAGAATACGGCGCGAAGTTTTTCGCAAACGGAGCCGCACCGGGCGGTGTGCTTGAACACCCCGGCACCATAAAGGACCCGCAAAAGGTCAAGGATAGCTGGAATGCCGCCTACCAAGGCTCGCAAAATGCGCACCGTGTGGCCGTTCTCGAGGAAGGCATGAAGTATCAGCCTATAGGCATCTCCCCCGAGCAGGCGCAGTTTTTGGAAACGCGGAAATTTCAGATAAACGAAATCGCCCGTATTTTCAGAGTACCGCCCCACATGCTTGCCGATTTGGAGAAATCCTCCTTCAGCAACATCGAGCAGCAGTCGCTTGAGTTTGTAAAGTACACGCTCGACCCGTGGGTAGTGCGCTGGGAGCAATCCATGTGCCGTGCATTGCTTACGGAAAGCGAAAAGCCGACTGTTTTCATTAAGTTTAATGTGGACGGCTTGCTTCGAGGCGACTATGTGTCCCGCATGAATGGATACGCAACTGCAAGGCAGAACGGATGGATGAGCGCAAACGATATCCGTGAGCTTGAAAACCTAAACCGCATTCCGGCGGAACTTGGGGGCGATCTTTACCTCATCAACGGCGCGATGACAAAATTACAGGACGCTGGCGCGTTCGCAAATTCTACAAGATTGGAGGAAACCGAATGAAGAAATTTTGGAACTGGGTGCGGGATGAAGAGTCAGGCACCCGAACGCTATACCTCGACGGCGTGATTGCAGAAGAGTCCTGGTTTGATGATGATATCACCCCTAAGGCTTTCAAAGCTGATTTGGATGCCGGTGAGGGTGATATTGTTATTTGGCTCAACTCTCCCGGAGGTGACTGTGTCGCTGCAAGTCAGATTTATGCAATGCTCATGGACTATAAAGGCAAGGTCACAGTCAAGATCGACGGCATTGCCGCATCAGCGGCGAGTGTCGTGGCGATGGCGGGAACTGAGGTGTTGATGGCTCCTACCGCTCTCATGATGGTGCATAACCCGCTGACAATTGCTATCGGCGACAGCGAGGAAATGCAGAAAGCTATTGCCATGCTCTCGGAAGTCAAGGAAAGCATCATCAATGCCTATGAAATCAAGACCGGGCAGTCCCGCGCTAAGCTCTCCCACCTCATGGATGCCGAAACATGGCTAAATGCCAACAAAGCAATAGAACTCGGCTTTGCAGACGGTATTCTGGAGGATGAGAAAAAGCGGGTGCAAGCAGAAAATGTCACATATGCTTTCAGCCGCCGGGCTGTTACAAACTCCTTGCTGGACAAAGTTAAACCCAAATTGCCGAGACAGAAAACAAACACCCCGACCGCCTCCAAAGCCACTCCTGCGGAATGGCTTGAGAAGCGGCTTTCTTTACTTCAACACTAAATTTTGAGGAGGAATAACACATGAGTAAAATTCTTGAACTGCGCGAAAAGCGCGCAAAAGCGTGGGAAGCCGCTAAGGCTTTTCTTGATGCCAAGCGGGGCGCGGACGGTATGGTATCGGCCGAGGATACCGCTACCTACGACAAAATGGAAGCCGATGTTGTGGCACTCGGCAAGGAAATTGAACGGCTCGAAAAACAAGAAGCCATTGACCGCGAGCTTTCAAAGCCGCTCAACACACCTCTCACAACCAAACCTGCTGTACCCGGTGCAGACGCAAAAACAGGCAGAGCCTCAGATGAGTATAAGAAGGCATTCTGGAATGTAATGCGTTCTAAAAATCCGCATTACGACGTAGTGAACGCTCTGCAGATAGGAAGCGACAGTGAAGGCGGTTATCTTGTACCGGATGAATTTGAACGCACACTCGTACAAGCTTTGGAAGAAGAAAATATCTTCCGTAAGCTGGCGAAGATCATTCAGACATCCAGCGGTGACCGCAAAATACCGGTGGTGACCACACACGGTTCCGCTTCTTGGCTCGACGAAGAAGAACTCTATCCCGAAAGCGATGAGGTTTTCGGTCAGACATCTATCGGAGCATACAAACTCGGTACCTTCATCAAGGTGTCCGATGAGCTGCTCAACGACTCGGTCTTCGACCTGCAGAGCTATATCAGCACCGAATTTGCCCGCCGTATCGGATCTAAGGAAGAGGAAGCCTTCTTTGTGGGCGACGGCTCGGGTAAACCCACGGGTATTTTCGCTGCGGTGGGAGGCGCACAGCTTGGAGTTACGGCAGCAAGTGCAACCGCAATTACTGTGGATGAGGTTCTCGACCTCTTCTATTCCTTGAAATCTCCTTACCGTAAGAAGGCTGTATTCGTGATGAACGACTCCACGGTTAAGGCAATTCGCAAACTAAAGGACGGTCAGGGTCAATACCTGTGGCAGCCTTCGTTGACCGCAGGCACCCCCGACACCATCCTGAACCGCCCCGTCTACACCTCGTCATATGTACCGGCAATTGAAGCGGGCGCTAAGACCATTGCATTTGGAGATTTCGGCTACTATTGGATTGCTGATAGACAGGGACGCTCCTTCAAGCGCTTGAACGAGCTGTTCGCTACCACAGGTCAGGTAGGTTTTATGGCTACCCAGCGTGTAGACGGCAAACTGATTCTGCCGGAGGCTATCAAAGTTCTTCAGCAGAAAGCGTAATGGAGGTGCGACATGAGTTACAACACAAAGAACTACACCGAACAGGGCGGTGAAAAAACCGTTATCGGCGGAACGCTTGAAATTAAGGAGGGAGCCTCGGTAACGGGGCTTACCTCCACCGCCGCGCCCGCTTCTGAAACGGCTCTCGGCGGAGTAAAAGCAGCCCCCGCCGGTGAGGGTGATACCGTCGAAGTAAAAATCGGTGAAAATGGTAAGCTGTATGCCCCGGCATATCCTGCCACTGCTACGGAATCGGCCGCCGGATTGGTGAAAATGGCTGCAAATCAAGCAGACAGTACAGCTGAGGACACAGCCGCACTTGTCACGGATTTCAATGCTCTGCTTGCAAAACTGAAAGCTGCGGGTCTTATGACGGCAGACGAAGAATGATCGAGAGGAGGCGGACGGCATGACAACAGATAATCTTCTCCCAAAAGTAAAAGAAAACTTGATTCTGGCACATGATGCTGACGATGGACTTCTGCTGCATTACATCAAGGCTGCCATCTCTTATGCGGAAAGTTACCAGCATGTTGCTGAGGGCTACTACACTGAAAATATTATGCCGCCCACCACGGAACAGGCAGTGATCATGCTGTCGAGCCATTTCTACGAGAGCAGAGATGGCTCGACAGCTGGCTTCTTTGCAGATAGCGTGCAGGCAGGCCAACAGGTTTGGAACACGGTGAACCTGCTGCTCCGACTCGACCGGAATTGGAAGGTGTAGATTATGAGCTTTGGAAAGATGAACGCCTTTATAGATATTATTGAGAAAGTAACTGTAAAGGATTCAGAAGGATTCAGCACTGAGATTGACAATATTGTTGCTTCTGTCAAAGCATATCGCGAAGGTCGGCACGGCACTGAAATATGGGCGAACAGAGCCGCATTTTCCGAAGCCACTGACCTTTTCCGTTTCCGCTGTATTCCTGGTGTCACCGTTACGACTGCAATGCTGATTGTATGTGAAGACGGTCGGTTTGAGATTACCTCGGTAGAAGATGTCAAAGGCCGAGGAATGTACATTGAAGTACTCGCAAAGGAGGTAAAGCCCAGTGGCTAAAGTAACCATAAAGATGCCGGAGGACTTTCTCCTGAGGGTTTCACGGTTGAATGAAAAAACCGATGAAATAATCCCACGTGTACTTAAGGCTGGCGGTGAGATCGTACTTGACAAAATAAAATCCAATCTGGATTCAGCGGTCGGACGTGACACTAAGTATCCGTCGCGTTCCACCGGCCAGCTTGCAGCATCATTGGGACTTTCACCCGTCCTGCAGGACAGAGATGGCAACCACAACATTAAGATAGGCTTTTCCGAACCGCGCCGTGATGGAGACAGCAATGCTAAAATAGCCAATATCATCGAGTACGGGAGATCGGGTCAACCGGCGAAACCGTTCTTAAAGCCAGCAAAAAGCACCGGCAGGCAACCCTGTATCGAAGCAATGAAGGCAAAGCTGGACGAGGAGGTAAATAAGATATGAGCATACTTTCGGATTTGAACGACGTTCTGGAACCGCTTCATATTCCTATTGAGACCGGTGTGTTCAGCGGTGTGCCCCCTGACGAGTATCTGGTTTTTATCCCTCTCACGGACATATTTGAAGTCTATGCAGATAACCGCCCCGGCTTTGACGTACAGGAAGTGCGGATATCGATTTTTTCAAAAGGAAATTACCAGCAGCGGAAAAGACAGATCACCACGGCTCTGGTGAACGCAGATTTCACTATAACCGAACGACGGTATATCGGACATGAGGACGATACCGGCTATCACCACTACGTCATCGATGTGGCGAAAAATTATGGATTGGAGGAATAACACATGGCAACTATCGGTCTTGACAGGCTATACTATTCAAAAATAACCGAAGATTCCAACGGAGAAGAAACATACGGAACGCCTGCCGTACTCGCCAAGGCTATTTCTGCCGAGCTTTCGGTGGAATTGGTGGAGGCAATATTATATGCGGATGACGGTGCCGCAGAAGTTGTGAAAGACTTTAACAGCGGGACTCTTACCCTCGGTGTAGATGACATCGGCCCGACTGTCGCAGCGGATCTCACCGGAGCATCTACCGATGACAACGGTGTGCTGATCTCCGCCAGCGAGAATGTAGGCTCACCCGTTGCAGTCGGCTTCAGAGCTCAAAAGGCCAATGGCACATACCGGTATTTCTGGCTCTATCGCGTGAAGTTCGGTCTGCCTGCAACTAACCTGCAGACAAAGGCGGATTCCATCACCTTCTCTACGCCGACTATCGAAGGAACAGTCATGCGCAGGAACAAACTGGACGGTATGGGAAAGCACCCATGGAAAGCGGAGGTCACCGAAGGCGATCCGGGTGTATCTTCCGCCACTATAACCGGTTGGTTCACGGAAGTTTATGAGCCGGTCTACACACCGGAACCTTAGGAGGACTGAGCTATGGATAACGTCATTTTTGCAAATGCCGCCGAAAGAAGCGCCGCAATCAATATCGGCGGCAAGGAGTATGAACTGGTTCTGACCACACGTGCGACAAAAGCGATTGCCGGTCGTTACGGTGGCCTTGAAAACCTCGGGGAAAAACTGATGAAATCCGAGAACTTCGAGATGGCTCTGGATGAGATTGTTTGGTTAATCACGCTGCTTGCAAATCAGTCAATTTTGATTCGAAACCTTAAGAATAAGAACGCACCGGAGGAACTTCTCACCGAGGAAGAAGTTGAACTTCTCACTTCACCGCTTGACTTGGCGGCATATAAAAACGCTATTACTGAGGCGATGTTTAAAGGCACAAAGCGCGATGTGGAGAGCGAGGAAGAAACCCCAAAAAACGCGGAAGTCGGGTAACGGACGCAGAAGTCTTTACCCGGCTTCTTTATTATGGAACAGTTCAGATGGGCATGGACGCAGAGGAATTCTGGCTTATGCCTATCGGACTGTTTTTTGATTTATGGGCTTGCCACAAGCAATGGCACGGCATTGAAAAGCCGAAGAAAATCCGGACCATCGACGATATTATCCCGCCAGGTATTTAGGAGGAGGTGAAGGCATGGCAGACAATTTTGGCCTAAAAATAGGCATTGAGGGCGAGCGCGAGTTCAAGAACGCCCTGCGAGATATCAATCAGTCCTTTAAAGTACTGGGCAGTGAAATGACCCTTGTGACCAGTCAGTTCGATAAGAACGATAAATCCATACAGTCGGTCACTGCTCGGAATGCGGTTCTAAATAAAGAAATTGACGCTCAGAAGGATAAAATTTCTACCCTTAAGGCTGCTCTTGACAATGCCTCCTCCTCATTTGGTGAAAATGACCGCCGTACTCAGAATTGGCAGATTCAGTTAAACAAGGCTCAAGCTGAACTCAACGAGATGGAGCGGGAACTTGAACAGTCCACAATCGAAGCTGATAAACTCGGTGATGAATTAGACGATTCCGGCAAAAGTGCAGAAGATGCCGGTGGTAGGTTTGAGAAACTTGGCGGTGTGCTTAAAGGCATTGGTGTTGCGATGGGTGCTGTTGCCGTTGCTGCCGGGGTTGCCGCTATCAAATTGGGCAAAGAGGTTGTACAGCAATTTGGTGAGCTTGAACAGAACCTTGGTGGCTCTGAGGCTGTGTTCGGTGCTTACGCGGCATCGATTCAAAAAACCGGTGAAGAAGCCTATAAAAACCTTGGTGTATCTCAAAGCGAGTATCTTGCGACTGCCAATAAAATGGGGGCACTGTTCCAAGGCTCCGGCATCGAACAGCGAAAAAGCCTCGAGCTAACAGAAAAAGCCATGCAACGTGCTGCTGATATGGCATCCGTTATGGGTATAGATATGTCCACTGCTATGGAAGCAGTCACGGGTGCGGCAAAAGGCAACTTCACCATGATGGATAACCTCGGTGTTGCCATGAACGCGACAAACATTCAAGCTTATGCCCTTGCAAAGGGGTTGGATTTCACTTGGAACACCGCTACACAAGCTGAAAAAGCCGAAGTCGCAATGCAAATGTTTTTTGAGAACACTGAGCAATATGCCGGAAACTTTGCGAGGGAGTCAACTCAGACAATTACCGGTTCCATTGGATTGCTACAAGCAGCGCTTGGCTCTTTCACAGCCGGACTTGGCAATGCTAATGCTGACATGACAAACCTCACGGAGAATCTTGTAGATGCTTTCCAATCGGTTGTCACTAATATCGTACCGGTCTTAGAGAATATCGTAGCGGCATTACCAACAGCAACAGGCGCAATTTTAGAAGCAGTAGCTGACTTGCTTCCCTTGTTACTTGAAACTGTCACAAGCATATTCACACAGGTATTGGAAACCATTTTGAACCTCTTGCCTGAACTTATACCGGCGGCAGTTAGTGCTCTAATGACGATTGTCGGGGCATTGATTGATAATCTTCCATTACTAATAAATGCCGCAATAGAACTGGTCACAGCGCTTGTGGAGGGTATTGGCATAGCTTTACCGCAGCTCATACCCGCAGCGGTTTCGGCTGTCACGAAGATTGTCCAAGGGTTGATTGAGAATCTGCCAATGCTGCTGGATGCGGCTTTGCAGTTGATTATAGGATTAGCACAGGGATTGGTTGATGCAATACCTCAGCTTGTTTCTGCCCTGCCTGCCATCATCAAAGCCGTGGTGGATTTTCTTATTGAATCCATTCCAGAGATTATCGATGCGGGTATTCAATTACTGACCTCACTGGTGACAGCATTGCCTGCCATTATTACGGCAGTTGTGGAAGCAATTCCGCAGATCATTGACAGCATTATCAGTGCAGTCATTGGGTCGATTCCCTTGATTATTGATGCAGGCATCCGGCTTTTGATATCGCTAATTCAGGCACTTCCTCAGATTATTACTACTGTTGTAGCCGCGATTCCGAAGATCATAACATCGCTGGTGAATGCCATTATTGGTAACATCGACAAAATCATTTTAGCCGGTGTTCAGCTGCTTGTGGCCTTGATTGCAAACCTGCCAAGGATAATCGTGGAGGTTGTTAAGGCAGTTCCGCAGATCATCTCTGGTCTGATAAGAGCCTTTACTGGTTATATCGGTCAAATGGCTCAAGTGGGCGGTAATCTTATTAAAGGTTTGTGGAATGGTATTTCAGACGCAGGTGCATGGCTATGGAATAAGATATCGGGTTTCTTTAGTAATGTGGTATCAAAGATTAAGAACTTTTTCGGCATCAACTCTCCCTCAACTCTGTTTGCCGGAATTGGCCAAAACATGGGTGAAGGCATCGGTGTGGGTTTTGAAGATGCAATGGCAGCAGTTTCAAGAGATATGCAAAATGCGATACCCACAAACTTTGATTTGAATTACAGAGGTTTGTCGAGACAAGGCAGTGCCGCCAGTACAAACATTACTCAAAATCTCTCTGTGGTTACGCCAAAAGCTCTATCCGAAAAAGAACTGGCTCGGGAGTTCAAAAACCTCTCCCGCAAGCTGGCACTTGAGTATTAAAAGGGGGTCTGACAGTGCAACTTACTTATATTAACGCGGATGGCCGGAGCATCACGCTCAAACAAAGCCGCCCGTATTTTCTAACCAAGATAGATGGAACAGGCAACATACGTCAGACCGTTAACACCTTCAAGGCACCGGATCAGGACGGTGCTTTTTATATATCCTCCACACTTGATATGCGCAACATCATATTGGAGGGCAAGGTCTTAGCAAACACACCTGACGAGGCCTATGCTTGGAGGCAACGCTTCATTCAGATATTTAGCCCTAAACTGAATGGAACGCTCATCTACCGTAATAGGCAAATTGCCTGCGTTGTAGAAGAAGCGGGTTTTACCGTTTCCACCAGGCAGAGGATACCCAACTTTTTCGTCAGCCTCCTTTGCCCGTCTCCCTTTTTCGAGACGCTGGATGAAGTGCGTGAGGAGCTGGCCTCTTGGATACCGCTGTTTGAATTTGAACTGGAGATACCGGAAAGCGGCATGGAGTTTGGAATGCGCCAACCCAGTCAGATCATCACGGTAGACAACATCGGCGATGTTTCCTGCGGCTGTGAGATTGTGTTCCAAGCGCTGGGGACGGTGACCAATCCGGAACTACTAAACATTGATACCGGTGAATACATCCGACTTCTTACAACGATGAATGCCGGGGATGAACTTCGTGTATATACCCATTTTGCCGGTAAACGGGTGGTTAGCGTTAACGGCTCTGTGGTAACGAATGCTTTTTCCTTACTGGACACCGACTCGGTATTTTTCCAGCTTGCAGCAGGCATTAACACTTTGCGCTACGATGCTTCAGTCAATATGGAACTGCTGGAAGTAAGCATTTATTATCGACCACAATTTTTGGGGGTGTGAGTATGCAGCTATATATTTACAATTCAAACCGGGAGCTTATGGGTATTGTTGAATCTTTCGAATACCTGCGTTGGACTCGGCGTTACTCCCAGTGTGGTTCATTTGAGTTAAAGGCCATAGCAACACCGGAGAACACTGCACTCTTAAAAGAAGGAAATATCATTTGGAAGAACGATGACGAAGAGGCCGGTATTATTGAACATTTAAAACTTTCTCAGACGGAGCAGGAATTTATCACGGCGAGTGGTCGCTTTGCAACATCCTTTCTCTCCCGCCGCATTTTATGGCAAACTGAGAAGTTATCCGGTGATCTTTCTGCCTGTGTTCTGCAGCTTATAAATAATAATCTCATCAGCCCTACCGATGCAGCACGGAAGATTAACGGAATAGCCTTCTCGTCTCCAAACTTAGGTGTACCCGTTAGTACCCAGATATCATACCGAAATCTGATGGATGCGGTGACGGAACTTTGTACCACTTCAGATATTGGCATTAAGACTGTGTTCACTCCGGCTACAGGTATCTTTACGGTGACTCTGTATAACGGGGGCAATTCACAGGCGGTGTTCTCCAAGGAGTACGAAAATCTGACTGAACAGATATACACAGAGAGTGCAGCGGATTATGCCAATACCGCACTCATTGGCGGTGAAGGTGAAGGCGCAGACCGTACATTTGTTGCCATCACAAGCGGCTCCGGAGAGACACGCCGTGAAATCTTCGTCGATGCTAAAGACCTAAGAGCTGAGGATTTCGGAACAGATTACATCGATACTTTGACTTTTAGAGGTCAGAGCAAGCTAAATGAGCAGGCAATACGATATTCGTTCGACACATCGGTCAACCCTCACGGCAATTTGACATACAAAATAGACTTCGATCTTGGGCAGACAGTCAAAGTCATCTCCAAAGAATGGGGTGTTTCCATGACTACGCGAATCACTGAGATCGAAGAAAACTATGATGCGGACGGTCAGAGCATTAGTGTAGTGTTCGGTAAGTCTGAGCTCACAATAGCTCAGAAAATCCGCTCCGACATGAGCGAGGTTAAAACAGCACTATCAGCCCCAACCGGCATATCCGAAGTGACGGAAGCCCTGGGAGTCGTGGAAGGAACGCTGAGTGATGTGGAGGGAACCTTAGGTGAAGTAGAAGGAACACTTAGTACTGTAGAGGAAACCTTGGGCGACTTGATGGTTGTAAACCCTCAAATCAAAGGTGATGATTTTGCGGATACCATTAACAACCTGTTTGGAAAGATCCCTAAACTTGAAATAATCGTAGGCGCAGGCACCATATCGGTCGGTCAATATGCCCTGCATAATATGGTACCGGGAGATGCCTTTTACTTTACCTCTTGGAGCGGTAACAAGTTCAGTGACCAACCCAGTGATGATGGGCATGTTTTTCTGATTAAGCACAGTGGGGACAACACAGGTAACGGCTATCAGCGAGCGATGGGTTTCTTTATATCCCGCAATACCATGACGTTTTATGTAATTTCCGTTTTCGTATTTAATAATCCGTCCGGTCAGGCGAACTGGCTAAGCTTTCCACTCGGTGCACTCACAGACATAGCCGCCGCGGTTCGAGGAAGTACCTTTGCGGCCAGTATTAACAATGTCTATAACGCACCGGTATCGGGGACGAGGATTGCTAATGGTGCTGTCACTACTGCAAAGATGGCTCAGGAAGCTGACACCTCGCTTACTTACTCTCTTGGTAGCGGAGTGACCATGGGCTTTAATATGTCATTTGTGAATAAGGGTGTTGTCTCGATCGGTATGCAGATCAATGTTGGTGCTTCGGGAGTTCCCTCCGGTGAAACGATTCTAACAATAACAAACCCGAACTTTTACCCCTACTCGACTGTACGTTCTGTGGCGACTACGGTCGGTGGAAGCGGTACCAGTATGCCGATTACGATCAACGCAAGCGGTGTGGTGGCAAACGCCGCCGCTTCCACACTGCCTACGGGGTTTTACCTTATATCTTGCTCTTATGCGAGAGCTTAACGGGAGGAAATCAGTATGGAGAAAAGCGGTTTTTTCAACTCAACTGACGGAGATAGAGTCTATAACGCAGCGGACTTTGCAGCATATTTCGGAAGCCTCGTCTCCAACGGTGTTTTTTATATGACAGCAACAAATTTGCAGGTGACGCCGGCAAATGGATTGGCTGTGAGCGTGGCAGCAGGAAGCGCATGGATTAACGGGTACCGATACGAGAATACGGATGACCTGAATATTCCGCTGACAACGGCAAACGGAAGCAATCCTCGTATTGATCGGATTGTTGTCCGATTAAGTCAGATCAGCCGAAGCATTCAGATTGCTGTTGTCGACGGGATACCCGCTGCAACACCTGTTGCTCCGGCCTTGACAAGAACCAGCGATATCTATGAACTCGGAATCGCTGACGTGCTTGTACCGACAGCAGCCACATCGATAGTTTCAAATAACATTACTGATACTCGCATGAATACCAACCTTTGCGGTTTGGTAAACTCGCTGGTTTCGGCGGTATATGAATAGGAGGTGAATCACCGTGGCGGATATTAATGGTGTAACTCTACAAGCAGGCACCGCTCCTACTGTTATCTACACTATTACCTATACCAAGAGTCGCCCGAACAATAACCAGATGACCTATAACTTCACCATTTCCGCTGCCTTAGGTTCATCGGGCTCCTTCATTCATAATGGTTATGCTCTGCTATGTACAATGACTGTAAACGGGTATTCATCTCAAGTTCGCATCAAGGCGGTAGACGGAGATAACTGGGACGGAACAACACCTAGACTTAGATATGTTTCTGTGACCTGTCCTTCCACTACAGGAAACACTGAGCAAGGCGTACGCTTTCGTGTCGTATCGGACGGCAGACTAACCCTCACTTCCGGGGTCATCGACACCTCAAGCTATACGGTCTTAAGCTCACCACTCTTGACAACAGCCTGTGGTGCTCCAACTTCTTGTTCGGTAAGTCCCGTACTCGCAGAGGGTGGGGTTACTCTTTCGTGGAGCGGGGCATCCGGCGGTATAAGTAACACGATTTCCAGCTATGAGATTCAATACAGTGAATCCACCGATAACTTCACATGGGGAGCATGGATGCCTCTGGCTACAGTTTCAACCACAGCAACAAGTGGTAGCGTGGCTACATCACCTCCATCAACAAGAGGAAATTACCGTAGGTTTCAAGTACGGACTCGTGGCACAGCAGGTGCAAGTTATTATTCCGGCTGGAAAGTATCAACGAACTCCGTCAGAAGAAATACAGCGCCGAAGGCACCAACGACGGCTGTTTCATCCCCTGCAGCATATAGCGATGAAACCATTACACTGACTTGGAGTGGAGCGTCGGGCGGCACCAGTCCGGTCAAAGGCTACCAGATTGCCAGACGCACATCAACGGATAACAGCACATGGACTGCATGGAATGTACTGACCACGCTGGAATTGGCGGCAAGCGGAGGCAGTTACAATCCAAACGTATCAAGGGTTCCGGGAACATATACTCAATTTGGCATTTGGACGATAGATACATTTGACGTTTATTCGGTGGAGAAGATCAGTAACAGTATCTATTGCGATATCACTGCTTGTGGTGCACCGACCGTTTGCACAGTAAGCGCAACGTTATCCGAAGGAAATGTTACTCTCTCTTGGAGCGGAGCATCCGGCGGTGCAGGAAATGCTATCACATCCTATGAAATCCAGTATTGTGATTCAACAGATAACAGCAACTGGGGTGATTGGATAGCACTGACTACAGTAAGCACCTCTGCAACAAGTAGCATCTTAAGTGTCAGCCCACCGTCAACACGAGGGAATTATCGCCGTTTCCGGATAAAAACTCGGGGTGCAGCCGGTGAAAATTTCTACTCTGACTGGACTGTTTCAAGCAACACTGTCCGCAGAAATACACTGCCTACACCTCCTACCTCTTTTACCGCTACTCCTGCCATCTACGAATCTGCCACTGTTACTCTTTCATGGAGCGGAACGATACCCGGAACCAGCGCTATCAAGCAGTATGTCATTCAGCGATCAACTTCAACGGACGGGATTAACTGGTCAGCATACGAAGCTCTGACAATCGTCGTTTCAAGTGCCACCTCTGGGACATATACAACGAGTGCTTCTCAGATAGCAGGAACATATACCCGCTACCGCATCAGCGTAACCGATACGCTGGATGCAGTCTCTGGTTATGTAGTAAGCGGCACTGTAAAGAAAAACAGTCCGCCGACTGCTCCGGTAATTGTATGCCCGGTATCCGGCAGTTCCGGTTACAATACCACTCCACGGTTTATGATAACTACGGGAATTGAACCGGACGGTCAGACACAGATTGTGGAAGTTAAAATCGATACGGGGGCTTGGGTTAACAGCGTAGACAATCCTGAGATGTTTTCCGTAAGCGGTTATCTGGGCAATGGTGTCAATACGGTGTATCAAGCGACAACATTGAGTGCAGGAAGCCATACTGTGACCGTCCGCTGCCTTGATAGCGATATCGGGTCATCGAGTCCGGAGGTTGTGCGGAGCTTTACTGTAATACTGCCTCCATTTGAGACGATCACAGCGAACGACACACATGTGAAGGCAACACATATTCAAACGCTCCGAATCGCTGTAAATACGATACGCAGCTATTACAACCTGTCACCGGTAGCTTGGAGTGAGGATATTATTGCCGGAAAAACCGCGGTTAAGAACTGGCCGTTCCATATCATGGAGCTTCGAAAAGCCATCGAATCTGTTATTACAACAATCAACAGCTTTGATTCCTCGACGACCTTTGATATCCCGCCCATAACATGGCTACCCATTGGAACAGGACGGCCAAGAGCGGACGTGATGCAACAGATTCAGAACTTAATCTTAATGCTTTAGACAAAATTCATCTATGGCGCTCTCGTATTATGCGGGAGCGCTTTTTATTGCTCAGATAATTTTAATTGGCTGAGCAATTATACACCAAAATTCATGAAACGGAGGTATTTCAAATGAAAGAGATATGGAATTGGATACAGATAGCCATTGCCGCTGTCGGTGCTTTTCTTGGGTGGTTTCTCGGTGGGTTGGATGGATTCCTTTATGCGCTCATAGCCTTTGTGGCCATAGATTACGTGACCGGAGTGCTCTGTGCCATTGTAGATAAAAAGCTATCCAGTGAAATCGGTGCAAAAGGCATCTTCAAAAAGGTACTTATTTTTGCAATGGTGGGTGTAGCCCATATCCTTGATACGCAGATACTGGGTAGTGCTGGAGACAATGGTGGCGTACTTCGGACTGCAGTAATCTTCTTCTACTTGAGCAATGAGGGTGTTTCCATTTTGGAGAATGCAAGCCATATCGGGCTTCCCATACCCGAAAAATTCAAGGAGGTTCTAAAACAGCTGCATGGCCGTGATGATGAACCTCGTAAGCCGGGTGATGAAAATGATTGATTTAACTAAAGCATCAACAGTGTTTATCGGCAGACGCGGCGAACACAACTTTCGTAATCTTGAGTTTGATGTTTCGAGCTTGCTGGATGGCACATACCCCGGAGCCGCCTTAACTGCTATATACTTTGCGATCTGAAGTTTACCTACCATCTATATCCCACTTCTCTTACAACAGACATAAACACTTGAATTGTGAGGTGATCATAATGAATTTGCACAAGTTAATACTTACAAATAACGCCTGCTACAAAGCAGGTAAAACGATAATCCCTAAAGGAATTATGGTGCATTCCACTGGAGCAAATAATCCGTGGCTGAAACGTTATGTCGGCCCGGATGACGGTTTGCTTGGTAAGAATCAGTACAATAACCATTGGAATCAGGATAAGCCCGGAGGACGGCAGGTCTGTGTTCATGCCTTCATCGGAAAGCTGGCGAACGGAACAGTCGCCACATATCAGACCTTGCCGTGGAATTATCGAGGCTGGCATGGCGGCTCCGGTTCAAAAGGCTCAGTCAACGATACTCATATCAGTTTTGAAATTTGTGAAGATGGCTTGACTGATGCTGCTTACTTCAATGCTGTATATAAAGAAGCAGCTGAATTATGCGCCTATCTCTGCAAAGAGTACAAGCTCGATCCAATGGCAGATGGCGTGATCATTGGGCATTACGAAGGGCACAAGCGTGGTATCGCCAGTAACCATGCCGACCCCGGGCACTGGTTTCCTAAACACAGGAAGTCAATGGATACTTTCCGTGCCGAAGTTAAAAAGTTGCTATCGGTAACAGAAGTGACTACCACCACCGATCCAAAGAAACTGTACCGAGTTCAAGTCGGTGCATACTCTGTCAAAGCAAATGCTGACGCCATGCTCAAGAAGGTTAAGGCGGCAGGATTTAAGGATGCTTTCATTAAATATTCGTGATAACTATTATCAAGCCCGCGGAGTGTAAAAACTCTGCGGGCTTTTTTTATTTATAGGTGTATAAAACGCTCCACTTTTCTCCGTATAGCGAGGAGGTGGTTTCTCATGTTCAATGAACAGAAACTTGAGTTAATGCGTTGCCCTATTGGCGAAGGGCTGAAAATCGATGGTGAAGTGAACGCTACTCCGCATGAGCAAATGCAGCGCGAAGTTGATTATGTGAGAGCACAGCAAATACTCACTTCTATGCTTGAGAAAGATTTAATTACCTTGTCGGAATTCAACAAGATAACCGAATTAAATCGCAAAACTTTCTCGCCGCTATTAGCCGAGATTATGCCTTGAAATCGTTGATATAACTTCGTTTCAGAGGTAATATGTCACACTGACTAAGGAGGTGAGAATTTGAAAAAGGTAACGAAAATTGCTCAAAACAAGACCAATTTAACCGAACAGACTAAGTTGCGGGTTGCGGCCTACTGCCGTGTATCTACCGACAGTGATGAACAACTCGAAAGTCTGGATGCTCAAATAAAGCATTACGAATCCTACGTCAATGCAAATCCTGAGTGGGAGTTCGCCGGGCTCTATTATGATGAGGGCATCTCCGGAACAAAAAAGGAAAAGCGGCCTGAATTGCTTCGAATGATTGCAGACTGTGAAGACAGAAAAATAGACCTCATTGTAACGAAGTCTATCAGCAGATTTGCTCGAAATACAACCGATTGTCTTGAACTGGTCAGAAAGCTACTTGACCTTGATGTTTTCATTTTTTTTGAGAAAGAAAATATTAACACCGGGTCAATGGAAAGCGAACTCATGCTGTCAATCCTGTCTGGACTGGCCGAAAGCGAATCGGTCTCCATCTCCGAGAACAACAAATGGTCGATTAAGCGCAGATTCCAAAATGGTACATATAAAATATCTTATCCGCCTTACGGCTACGACAATGTGGATGGAGAAATGGTTATCAATAAGTCTCAAGCTAAAATTGTCCGCTTCATCTTTGCCGAGATTTTGTCCGGCAAGGGTACCCACAAAATTGCTAATGAGTTGAACAGACGAAAGGTACCGACCAAAAAAGGCGGTCGTTGGACATCAACGACTATACGCGGGATGGTTAGTAATGAAAAGTACACAGGTGATGTCATTTTTCAAAAGACCTATACTGATGAGTACTTCAACCGCCATAACAACAATGGAGAAAAAGACCAATATCTAATTCGAAATCATCACGAGCCGATTATCAGTCATGAGGATTTTGAGACCGCACAGGATATTATTGATCAGCGTGCTAAGGAAAAAGGGCTGGAAAAGCAAAACACAAAGTATCAGAACCGTTATTCCTTTTCAGGCAAAATCACCTGTGGCCAGTGCGGTGGCACATTTAAACGCAGAAGTCACTCAAGCGGAAGACATCGAATCGCTTGGTGCTGCTCCACTCATATCGCAAACATCAAGAAATGCTCTATGAAGTATGTGCCGGAGTCTGCTATTGAATATGCGTTTGTTACCATGATGAACAAGCTCATTTTCGGACATGCAGTTGTTCTAAAACCATTGTTAGTCAGTCTGCGTGGGATGAGTTCCGATGAAACACTGGAAAACATACGTGCGCTTGACAAGAAGCTTGAAGAAAACACAGAACAGCGAAATGTCCTGGTTGGGCTGATGACCAAAGGCTATCTTGAGCCTGCCGTTTACAATAAGAGCAATAACGAATTGTTGCAAGAGGCAGAACGGCTACGCCGCCAAAAAGAATCCATAACGCGATTCCTGAATAATGACTTTCAAAACCTAAGTGAGGTCAGCGCTTTGCTGCAGTATGCTACCAAAGCATCAATGCTAACGGGTTTTGACGGTGAACTGTTTAAACGTTATGTGGAGAAAGTTCTTGTTTATTCTCGTGAAGAAATCGGATTCGAACTAAAATGCGGAATTACTCTAAAAGAAAGGCTGGTGAGGTAAATGAGTCATACACCATTCGGCTACCGTATTGAAAACGGAAAAGCCGTAATTGATAAAGAGGCTGCAGAACAGCTTAAGACCTTGTTTGATTCTTATTTGTCCGGTGATTCGTTAGCTACGGCCGCAAAAAAAGCGGGTATTAAAGCTTTCCATTCCGGTATCGGCAGGATGCTACGAAATACCCGATACTTCGGTGATGAGTTTTATCCGCCGATTATTGACAAAGACACTTTCAACACTGCCGAGGCGGAACGAATTATGCGGGCGGAAAGACTCGGCCGTACCAAAAAGTTTAAACAAGAAAAAGAGGTCGTCTATCCTACCATCTTTCGCATGAAAGAAGGAACAGAGAAACTCGACGACCCCTTCGGGCAGGCGGAATACGCCTACAGTTTAATTGAAATGGAGGTGAACAAGAATGGCAGTCAGTAAAAATGTCACCGTGATTCCGGCAAGAAAGCATACTCGCAAGAGCAAGGACGAGGAAAAACCGAAACTCCGCGTTGCTGCTTACTGCCGTGTTTCCACAGACAGCGATGAACAGGCTACCAGTTACGAAACGCAGATTGAACATTACACCGCCTACATACAAGGGCATCCTGACTGGGTGCTGGCGGGAATATTTGCGGACGACGGCATCTCGGGCACCAACACCAAAAAGCGTGAGGAATTCAACCGGATGATTGACGAGTGTATGGCTGGTAATATCGATATGATTATTACAAAGTCCATCAGCCGATTTGCCCGAAACACACTGGACTGTTTGAAATATATCCGTCAGCTCAAGGAGAAAAACATTCCCGTATATTTTGAAAAAGAAAATATAAACACCATGGATTCCAAGGGCGAAGTTCTGCTCACGATTATGGCATCCCTCGCCCAACAGGAAAGTCAGTCATTGAGCCAGAACGTAAAGCTGGGGTTACAATATCGCTACCAACAGGGTGAAATTCAAGTAAACTGCGCTCGGTTTCTCGGCTATACAAAGGATGAAAACAAGCGTCTCGTAGTCGTGCCCGAGGAAGCTGAAATCATCAAGCGCATTTACCGAGAATACCTTGAGGGTGCCAGTATGCTGAAAATCGCTCGCGGTTTGGAAGCAGACGGTATCCTTAACGGTGCGGGCAGGGAACGCTGGCATACAAGCAACATAAATCAGATCCTGCGAAACGAAAAGTACATCGGCGACGCTCTTTTACAGAAAACATATACGGTTGACTTCCTAACAAAAAAGCGGGTCAAGAACAACGGTATCGTTCCGCAGTACTATGTAGAAAATAGCCACGAAGCCATCATCCCGCGTGAAGTTTTCATGCAGGTGCAGGAGGAACTTGTTCGCCGCCGTATCGTCCACACCAGCCCGAACGGAAAGACCAGAACCTTCAGCAGCAATCACTGCTTTGCTCAGATAGTCATCTGCGGCAACTGCGGTGAAGTGTTCCGCAGGGTGCACTGGAACAACCGTGGTAAGAAATCCATCGTCTGGCGCTGTGTCAGCCGATTAGAAAACACCGGCCTTTTCTGCGATGCTCGCACGGTACCGGAAAGCACAATCGAGCAAGTGCTTGTCACCGCTATCAATCAGGCACTTTGCGATAAAGATTCTTTCTTCTCAACTCTACAGGATAACATTGCCACCATCATTACTCGTGAAGGTGACAAAGTCTTGGCAGATATCGATAAGCGGCTGGAAGAACTTCAAACGGAACTTCTGAAGCTTGCCACCTCCAATGCCGATTATGATAAAGTCGGCGATGAGATTCATCGACTACGTGACCAAAAGCAAAAGCTACTTCTTGAAAGCGCTAACCGAGATGAGCTCAAAAAGCGCATAACTGACATGAGCGTATTCCTCAAGAAGCAATCCACCGCCCTCGCCGAATACGACGAGCAGCTTATCCGGCGGCTGATTGAAAAGGTCACCATCTACGAGGACAAATTCACCGTGGAGTTCAAGTCTGGATTAACGGTGGATGTGGAGGGATAAAAGGCCAATAATCAACCTTAATAAATTGTAACGTGGAACGCTAACCTTTACTTTATATTATAAACATAATGGGAAGCTTAACAGCTTTCACGCTGCCTGTTGGAGGATTTCCTTTTGTATGTTCAGATAGTATTTAAGGTCGTCTGCGGTCTTGGCCTTGAAAGACTTTGGACGATTGATTAACTTTACATTGAAGCTGTTGGCCTGTGCCAAACGGATAGTGTAGTCAAAAATATAGTGGATCAGCTCGCTGAGTTGCGATGCTGGTATGTGAAGGTCGATACTCTTGTTCGGATTATGTTTTTCGATTTTCTCGATGGCTCCAATCAAAGCATTAAGCTCCTCTATGGTAAGCTTTCCATCCCGTGCTACATCAAGATAGTCTTGAAGTGCTACTCCGAACTGCTTTTCGAGCTCACGCTGCTTCCGATGGGATACATAGCTGATTGTACCAACTACTGCTCCACCTATAATCAGGACTCCACCAACAACGAACGTTCCTTTCTTATGCTCCCGGATGAAATCAATGGCTTTGCTTGCACCTTCTTTAGCAGCATCAGCAACCGCAGGGATGTGTTTGACAACCCGTTTGTTATTAATATTTTTTGCCATGCCGCAGAGTTCCAATGCTCCTGCCTTGACACCAGCATACGTTTTTTCATCAATATTCAGGTAAATGGGTACAACCGGCATAGTCTCAGCTCCTTTACAGATTATTTGTCTGCTCTTTGAGTTCCTTTACCAGAGCATAACTTTAACATAATGGGAAACCTAAAGGTTTCATTTTCCTTTTCGTTCTTGGAATTGTTTCATCATGCCGACTGAGCGAGCGAATGCATGTTGGTAACACTGGCTAATCTGTTTTTTGTTTATTGAGGTAATGAAACCGATTTCTTTGCACGCATCCAGATCAATTAGTTGACAATCCTGATTTGAAAGTACTCCAAAGTAGGCTGACGGATGGACAGCACTTAAGAGCAGCTTTGGCGAAATCGGATAATAAACTATAGTAGTCGGCTTTATTAGGCCATTGGTAAATGGACGGGCGTTTTTCGTAATACTATTGATGAACATGACCGGGTTATCACTGGTTATGAATTCCATATTTCCTTGTATTCGATAGACAAGAATATCTCGGTTGCAAAGAATTCCAGCATATTTTGCAATTCTCTCCGAATCTAGCGTAACGTCCATAACCGTTCGCTTGAAGTAATATTCATCACTTGCGAATGCCTCAAGCAGCTTATTTTGTTCATTGTTAAGCGACCCAAACAAGGTTTTAGCTTTATCTATAGCTTCCGGCAGATAATCTGCATAAAGCTTTTGCTCATACTCTCGGCTTTGCTTTCCACGAAGTAGCTGTACAACCATAATAACCGCAAGCTGTGCCTTTTCTGAGGGACTTATAACGGTTGCTCCATTTTGTACTAAAATATTTGTTTGAGAAATTAACTTTGTTAAAAGCTTCCCCATAAGTGGCTCTATACCAGAAGCATAGGCGCGTTCCCAGCAATAGGGATCATCAAGTTTTTCCAATGTATAGAAATCATTTTCTACACCTACAGCACGAACTCCAGTCGTAAATATCCGGTGTTCACGCTTGTCCATCACTGCAATACAACCGTGTAAATCACAGAAGTTCCTCAAATACACCTTGGGAACATGATGCTGTCTGGTAGGCTTGTTTTTTCCGATCTTTTTCACCTCAATTCTGCTCCTTTTTACTCACTGTTTATCTATATAAGCGGCGCATGAGGGACAGAATCCGTGCTCAACCGAATCCGCATCTACCAATTCGCCGCAACGTTCACATTTCACCAGTTCATTTTCATATCCACAATAACAGCACCGACTTATAGGTAGGAAAGTTTCATTGATGGATACGCCAAACTTTCCACATTGCTCACATGGAAAGTCAGCGACAAACTGTACTGCACCCTTGTTTTCGTATGCAAGCGCGTCCAACTTTGCTGGATAAGGATTCAAAGACTCAATGGCAGCAAACAATTCATCTCGAAAATCGTCCAGTTCTGAAGTATCATACTCAGAACTATCGGTGGCTACCATAATGCATTCTTCACCTTCACAGCCATCTCCATTATGAAAACGGACTTCTGCCTTACAGACGTCTTCTCCAGTTCCGTTTTTTAGAACTATATAACATGTGCTGTCTTCACCGAGGTCATCATCGATAGAATACTCCGCTATAATTTCAATTCTTGCACTGCCATCCTCCACTGCCGGGCATGATATCGAGAAAACGATCTCCCCCTCAGTGGGTGTGGTGAAATCGGAAATTTCATAACAAACATCTAAATGATACCGTTGAAAGACGGCATCGAAAAGTTCATGCAGAACTTCATCAAACCAGTATTTGATTCCTTTTTCGTCCAGTATATCCATCCCGGTTTCGCTCGCTAGTCGATCACGATAATACTCGCGCTTGTATTCAGCATCTTCATGTTCCACTTCCCATGTTTGAAGTACTTCGTCTGATGTTTCTTCAAGCTCAAACTTAGCATCAGCTGATAAGATGAGGGAGTCAAATACCTTAAAATCCTTAAGAATTATCTGATAGGAACTCCATGACAACACTTTACTATGGGCAATATGATTCCGATCTTCAATGAAGTCGTGGGCTGCCGTTTTGAAGGCAATTGTATCATCAATGTATGGGGCGAAAAGATCATCCCATATTTTTTTATCCACAGTTCTTCGAGCTTTAATGTAATCAGCTATAAAACTACCTGCGACTTTTTGTTTGACTCCCAGCTCCTGAACCTTTGTATAATCCTCTCGGCTCAGAATAACATCCTCCTTGAATATAATACCATCAAATATAACCCCTAACAAAGTTTCAAGCGTCATAGAGAGAAAATCCGTGTTGATGTTGTCAAACTCTGGAACACGCTGGATGAACTTTTCCGTCAGATTCTTTACCGATTCAGCATTTTTTTCTAATCCGGCTTTATTTATCCAGTTAACACCAAGGAAGTGAATAAGTACTTTGCTTGCGAAAGCCCTCAGGTTATTTTCAACTATGAATGCCTTCTCAAAGGCTTCTTTACACAGAATAGCCGATTGCTCATCCTCAAGCCAAGTGCATACTTGCCAATCAACGAGAAGTCGGTTTTTCAGCGCAATTTTAAGATCTTCAAGCTGTTTGTCATAACACTCCGTTTCTGGCGCCGTGATGGTGATTTCCAGACGAGCCACTTCACCGTTATAGGTGTTAATAGCGAAGGAGACATTGTATTCCAAACCAACTGTTGAAGAGAGTGTGAACATCTCATTTGCAATGCGCTCACGAGAGCCAAGGTATTTCTGATTTGCACATTCTGATGGGGTGAGGACTTTAAGCACGTCCGCTACAACGGTCTTGCAGTAAACATCACCATGGTAATTCTCTTCTCGGAATTCTCCAAATTCTTCGGAATGCTTCACCGTCCATGTATACAGATGATTCATATTCTTAATTCCGTCCATTGAAAAACATATACGCATTCTACTGTTCGCCTCTCTTTCCCCCATGCTATTTGTTTATTGATCTTTTGATGCTATTACCTAAAAAACGTTTGACTTTTTCAGACGCATAATTTCGCCAAATTGCTATAACAAAGTAACTGTATCGGATTTCATTTTAACATCCAACCTGACCACACAACCTCAAAAAAAATCCGAAAAAACATCTAAATCGTCCACTCGCGAAGGCTGACATCTAACCTGTACACTCACCGAGCACTGACATCTAACCTGACCACTTAACTATCAAATACTGCCTTTCTGGACTTGTTCCCGCGAAGCGAAAAAATCTCGTTTTCGCTCAATGGGTTTAGTGCCCATATGTTCGAAAAGCCTTGATTTATAAGGCTTTTTCACACCCTCACTCTTTCACCCTTGACATCAAAACTACCGTCTCAACATGGCTCGTTCTCGGAATATATCGACCTTTAACCATCACACCATGAATTCGTTTAGTTAATAATTTCACCTTTGTTTTTAGTTGTTTTTTCACGCCAATTTCGTTGCTCAGTAGTTGTCAGTTTCGTCCACTCTGTTTCTTCACCAATAATTCTTAAAGGTTCTTTCGTTCGATAAGAACGCGTTAAGTTACCAGGGAATTTTTTGTCAGTAACATTGGGATCGTTTTCAAATTCACCTGTTGGTTCTATTATATAAATGCGTTCTCTTCCTTCTCCTTTTGCTAATGCTGCGGCAATTCCCGCACCATTGACATTAGCAGTGAAATAAATATGGTTCATTGTAAGCCCGGGTTTGTAATTTGAAATTCCACCCGCTGTTAGTAAATCACCAACTTTCAAATCTGCCTTTGTCCCATGGTAAAATGGCCCTACATCAGAAGGTGTCCCTTTAGCTGAATTTGACAATTCATAATTTCTTTTTGCATTCTCAGAATCACCCAACTCCTCATAACATTTGGCAACGTTTAAATATAACGTTGGATATGCGCTTTTAACACTAACCTCATTTATCTTTTGTGCACACTGTAGAGATGTTTCCATCCATTTTATTTTTTCTTTTATACTCTTTTGTAGACGAGCTATATGATAAGCTGCAATAAATCTTTCATAATCGTCCGTTGCTTCGTACCATGCTTTATGGAACATCGTGATTGCATCTTCAATGTTTCCGCTGTCCTCCAATCCCATCCCACTCATGCAGAGTTTAATAATAGCGTTATTGGGATCAAATTTTATATCCATCTATTTTTACCTCCATATTACTTGATTGTTGTTTTTATCCGGAAATCGACTTAGCAAAGATCTTCTCAATTGGCTTGCCTTTTGTTGACATGAGGCTTATGATAGATACTTTTTACGTGACCTGCTGGAAAAGTTCCCCAATAATTTAGTTAACCTGCCGCAAATGCAAATAATAGTTCAACGCTTTGGCAGATGAATAAACGAATTAGATAATAATAGAAAAAACGAGCAGCATTCTAAAATCCTGATAAGGTATAATAAATTTCGCAAATTGGGAAACCCGTCGAAATCGACGGGTTTGACACCGCGCAAACTTGTGCGGCTGCTTGTTTTAAAGTGGAGCCGATGGGCGGATTCGAACCGCCGGCCTGCTGATTACGAATCAATAATGGGGGTATAAAAGGCAATAAAAGCAAATCAATAAATACTAATATATCTCCTAAACGTCGGCTTTTGTAAGCAATAATAAATACCCGTCTGTCAAAGCCGAAAAAAGTAAAAAAATAAACCCGGTAGCAATTCGGTAGCAAAATACTAAACCAGCAAACGCCGAATATCAGCATACTGGAAGCTATTTTTGTAGCAAACCACTAATCTTAATAAATTCAATCCTTAATTACTTCTAAAAACTACCTAAACATATCGCGCGACTTTTATCACGCGCGCGTGACATGCGCGTGATATACAATTCTTAACCCTAATCTATTCATAAAGCATCCTACAGGGAAAACATATTTTCCAAAGCACGAATATTGAAACCTCGCAAGTTCCCTCTTTTGAACTATTCGGATTTTCCGAATAGTTGCCAAGTGTTTTAATTGACTGTCATCATATATGTTTTTAACATTTAAAAATTATAAACCCTGATCCGGCTTTCTACTCTTCAATTTCTTTGATTCCTTTGGCATTTTTGGAGGTAACCACTTTCTTGCCGGTCCTTTGTTCGATTTCCCGGCGGGCATTTCCGGCTACAGTTCCGCCTTGCCGGGCTATTTCTTGATTATCTGCAAAGCTCTGCGGCTCTTTTTCTTTTGATATTTCGGTGGTAGTCGCTTCTGCCAGCATATTCAGCACCAATTCCAGATTGGTCATATTGTCGCGCAGGTTTTCCTTCGTTAACGATTTTAAGCGCTTATATTCTCTGGTGTTATGACCAGACCAGGCTTTAGTAATTTCATCGGTCAGGATGGCATATTCCAGGCCCTTTTTTACACCTCTGTTATCCCATTCATCAGTCAGTTCTTTGCGTACCTCGATGCTTTTCAGTCGTTGATTGATCCATGCATTGGAATAACCTTTTTTAAGATAAGTTTCCAAGGCACGGTCAATAGCCAGCTCAGGATCAGCCGTCTCATTGATGCGCTCATTGCCGACCTGGGCCAGCCACATTTTAAACGGTTCAGCATTTGGTGAAGGAATGGATTGAATAAGCCTTAAAATCTGTTCGGTATCAGCCACATCGGTATTACGCATTTTCCCATCTGCGGCAATCATTTTCAAAGCGTGACAATTCGTCACACTTTCATTTCCTTCCTTCTTCAGACGCTCTTTTAGTTTACGCCAATATGCCGATGGATTAATACTTTCGGTCAAAACTGCAATTACATCCACAATTGAAAAAAACCACTTCTCCTGTTCATCATCCCACAAAACGCGAATTCTTCGATCGTTAAATAGTCTGATGGTGTTGTCCTGAGTCATTTCATTCCTCCCCACCTTTCTGTCTCTCCATTTCCCTTTATATAGTAGAAAAGCCCTTCAGAAGAACGGCAGTAATACTTCAATCCCTCAATAATCTAGAAGATGACCATTCAGGAATAAATCACGCAAACTTTCTATTCGGCACTTGGATATGTATCACATTTCTCTCTTCTCCAAGGATTGTCTCTGGAAAAGCATCATTAAATTGCCTTATCTTTTCGCAGAACTCTAAATAAGCAGTATTATAGAAATTCCTTAGAATAAAGCTGATAAAAGTTAATGGAGTTAAAGGCGAACTGACAGGAATGCGACAATTAGCATATTGTCCTAGCGTTAAATGAGAAAGCGGATGATCAAGTTCTACTGTGACTCCCTCTCGGGAATCATAATCAAATCTCAGCGGAAATGGGACAACATTTTTCTTTATGATATCAGCATACATCTCATCATTTTCATATATTTCAGGGTTGTTCTGGTATTCCTCCAAATTGGGCGATGGATAAAATGCTAGTCGGTGGCTACTTAAATCACCATTTATAAAGCGGTACGACATTTGTATCAATGCCCCATCAATCATTTTCAGATTATAAGCTTCAACACGTTCCAATTCATCATATATTTCTTTATAAGGCAAGTTTTTCAACACAATGCTTAAGTCATTATCATGACTGAAACCAATTTCCTTAGTATGACCAGCCGTATCCCTTATTGAAGGGAAGTTTTGGTGGTTACAAAGACTTAAACTAATTAAATCTTCAGTAAGCTGTTGCACTTGGTTACGAATACTCTCAGGTGTAGGCATTATTCGCCCTCCTTATTGAGATATTCGCGAAGCCTTTTCACTTGATCCCGACCCAGGTCCTCAACGAAAATTTTACCAGACTCAAGATCCTCAATAAGCCCTATAAGCTCATGTTTCCCCCTCTTTATTCTACGTTTCTCTTCGTCGGTCATATCCCGATTGATGATATTCATATTTTTCCTTTGCTCACTTGTAGGATAAGTAAATTTTAATTGGAAATTATTTTCTCTAACCTGATTGAACTCTTCCACTAACTTTTCCATTTCATTACCAAAACCTAAAACACGGACCCATGCTTTACTTCGAGTAATTGCCGTAAAAAGCTGATTCCTCACGGTAGCTAAATTACCGAAGGAGGAATAACAATCCTGGGCGTTAATAATATAAACCATTCCTGCCTCATTACCCTTGGCACGATAAATACCTGTAAAAGTCACTGAATCCATTTCAGCATTGGAAAACACATCGGGTGAGGTATCGACTCCAGCTAGATGAGTGTTTATGTTTCTCTCGAAGAGACTAGCCCGAATCGGCCCCACAACTTTTCGAGTAGACAATGGGTCTGGATTTATTACTATAATATCATCCGGAAGAAACTCTTCTTTTTCCAGATTATCAGCAATTGCATTTGCTACCCATTCATCCTGTTCTTGTTGTGAGCCAAAGCAATGAAACTGAATTAAATCATCAATCGAAGAGTGGGCTTCCAGAAAATTGGGGCTGCTCTCTTCCGTTCGTGCTAATGTAACTTCACACCCATCATCCAAGTCCCCATCAATTGCCACATACCCTACATCCAACCAGAGTGACTTTTGATCAAATATCTGTACTAATCCTGTTCCAATTTCAGGATCAGATTTCCGGTATATGCCGAATCCTAATGCATGCGCAGTTGCTAGTACAGGTCGCGAATTTCGATAGCATTTCTCCAGTATTATATCTTGTTTTGGTTTCCCTATTTGCGGAGTTGAGAACCGTACGCGTGGTGTACCATCTGGCTTTTTACCGAACAACTCCTCTGGCGATGGCATCGACTGTGAATTTAAGACCTGTAGTTCATCATATGCATACACTAGCCTTTTCTCATCATTTAAGAGTTCATAACATAACCGTAAAAAAGCCGGCGGAAAATCTTGCGCTTCATCCACAAGTATTGCGTCATAAATTGGAATAGGAGTTTTCATTTCACTCACGGCTTGCTGGCATGCTCCTTCGAATTCCTTGCCCTGTCCAAATTGATTTTTGGCAGAACCATAATCATAGTACTCCAGTCCGTGAATTTGGCAAATGAATAATAAACACCGTTGCGTTGGCCCCCTCCTGGAGCTCCCCAAGCATGAATTATATGTAAATTATCCCAATCAGGCTCTTCGTTGGTTTGTTCAATCGTAAAGGTGTTTATTAATTGCTTGAACTGACCTTTAAGTGAACGAGTATTGAAAGTAATGGCGATCTTCCAATCAGGATGTTGGGCATGTAGATATGCGGCTTTAAGGGCTAATACTATTGTCTTTCCTGAACCGGCCAGACCACGGATACGTTGTACCCCTTCCACTGTCTCGATTACAGCACGTCCCTGTAAGTTATCAAGATTGGCGATGGAATCTTCTAATTGTTTAAGCTTAGCACCTCTCGAATTTTCCTGTTTTATATCTCTTTTCCTGCGATTCTTTCTAATTGTAGAAATCGCCTGAATTACAGCCAATAATTGCTGATACACAGCAGAGTCATCCCATTTTATAGTTTCCAACCATTGTTCTAAATTGGCTTCATTGCATACCTGATACCATTCTTGAGAAAAATTTGTAGCATCATCTCTAGCCGGTGCAAATGTCACAACATTTACTAATGGTATCAGTTTCCTTCCGTTCATGAGGATTTTGTAGCTCCGCAGTTTGGCTTCTAATTTATTAACGCTATCATCCTGAGTTTCACGGACTTCCAATATATCTCGACCTTCAACTATATTGAAGATGACCAGCCCTTTTTCCCTGGATACCCATAGAGCATCTATCGGGAAAGGCCCTTCTGCCGTACCTATGATTGGATAACCAATATATAGATATCCTTCATAATCAGAACGATTAGCAAAAAAATCTGCAAGTCGTTGACTAGCTATGGGTTTCTTATTTGTACCCTGAATTATGTTGATCATACCAAACCCTCCAAACACCACATTAACGTTTTTTTATTAGGTTGAAAAGTCGATAATAAAAAATATCACAAAAAAGCATTTTTATTGTGTAGCAATCATTAGATCGTTTGATCTCTAAGTATATGGATATCATATTATCACAGCAATAAATCTGGTGCCATATTATTGAAATTCAAGTGCAGCTATTCTTCCTAGCTATACACCACCAAATACTCCCCACCCATCCGGTGCTGGTAATCCCATAGTTCCCCATTATACTTACGAGCTACTGCCCTTAAATCTGGCCAGCTGAACCAGCCAAAAATGGCTGAGGGCAGCTGGTTTAAATCGATCTGAGGCGTATGGCGTAATTCTCTGGCCCACAATTGCAGCATGATGGCCGCTTGCTCCTCGTTAATTGTCAGTGGCTTGTTAAGCATCAGCTTTTTATTTGACTCTGTAATCACTTCAAAAAAATGCAATGTATTTATAAATGAGCCTGCCGAACGAGCTACCACATCCCGATCTCCGGCTCCTTCGACCATTTTAAGTTTCAGAAAGGTGAGGTTTATTTCACTGCCCCATTCATACAGTCGGAAAATATGCTCGGCTATCGTAATCAGGGTTTCGGTACTGCCGATAAGATAAAAGAGATAGATCGGCGTCATAAACGCCAGATCATATTGCTCGCTAAGTTCTTTCAACCACAGCTTTTCCCTCACCCGTATCTGATTGGCAGGATCGCGCAGGAAGCAGCGGAATAAAACGGTCCGTACTTTTCTTTTGCCCTCTTTACCGGTCAGTTCACGGGCTATTTCCTCAAAGGGAAGATTTAATTCAGTTAGTTTCTGTCCCGGTTCAGCCAGCAGCAAACTGTCATAGATCCAGCGCGGCCTTATCGGGCGGTCAAATCCGATCATGAGAGTACCTCCACAAATGGTATTACGACTTCTTCAATATGTATTGCACCATGACTGATCCCCAGCTTATCTGCCGGGTTGAACATTTCCCTTCCCGGCGGCAGGATCAGAACTTTCTCTCCCAAAATACGTTGGTTTTGCATTATCACAAGATCATGCTTACGAGCAAATTCTTCCGCCAGCTTCAAATTAGGATAAATCAAGGCCCGCAGCGCTCGCTCCTCAACCAGATACTTATCTGCTTTTACCCCATTGCCGGAGCACCAGATGGAGCCATGATCAGCAGTAAGAAACACCCGATATCCTTCCTTTAACAAAGTTGAAATGGTTAATGCAATCTGGGTTTGTCCATAGAGCTCCTGCAGCTGGTGATGCATATTTTTTTTGCTCCGGGAGAATAAAATGCTCTTGTGTCCAACGTTATCAATAATATCAAAAACAATCCCCAACACATCATAATTTAGATAATCACGATCCCATTTCCCATCGGTATTAACAAATAACCGCTTGGTTTTACTCTTTCCATGGAGAAAGAAATTATCAACCGCCTTATTGAACCCTGATGATTCCGAGCCCATGTTGTCCAGAAATACCTCCCCGCTGAATAACGAATTACGCGACGAGGATGTCAACGTGGGGATAATGGCGAAGGTGGCATTCTCACGAAAATCCCCGCATTGATTAGCCCGCATATATGATTTCAGCCCAACCCATTCGGGAAAACCCATACCATCGAAACACAACAAGGCAATCCGTTCATTTTCCAAGGTGCTGAGATAACGCATGGTTTGGTTAATGGTAACCGGGCCGTTTATATAACTGGCAAAAAATAACTGATCATATTCCTGAATTATATATTCATGAAAGAGCTGGCTGATTTCATGATCCAAAGCAAAATAGCTATCGGCTTCCAGCATTTCAGCCGGGTGGAGGGATTCCAAATCTCCCCAGCTCCGCGCGATAAGCTGCCAATCTTTCTTGTCCTGCTCCAAAAGCTTCCTGATGTCCTTTACCAACCGGGCATAGTTGTATGTTGAGCTGTCTTTATCAAGCACTTCCTCAGTCTTTTTTGGCGTCTTTACATTGGCAATACCAGCATAATCTTTTTCACGAACCAGTACCTTGCCCATGGCAATCCATTCCCTGATCAGAAACAAGGTTTGCTGTTCATCCTGAATACCCAAGGTATCGGCTGACTCTTGATAAGCCTCATATATAGACTGATAGCCGTCCATCTCAAACATTCTCAGTGCTTTACTGTCAAGCCGGGGAAAGATATCCGTCAGGGTCCAGCTGATTAAATCCGCATTTTGCTCGACATCAAAGGGCAGACAAGCAGCCTCCTTTTGCAGCAAAATCAATATTTGCCGGTTCTGGTGCTGGCGTATGAATTGGCGTAACGATAATTCCCCCTGAAAACTGACCACTGCAAAATCCTGTTTCAGCAGGTCAAGCAACAAGGGATCGCTCCCCAACTGATCCGGGTCATTGACAACCATCAATTGACTGTAGGACCGTTTGGCCTTATCAAGTAAAATATCAAACCACTTTTTCATCATACAAACTCCACATAGGCAATTTGTTCGCAATTCAGTGACGGGATCAATTGTCTTCTCCTGCGGGACTGCAATTGAAACCTCCTCATCTCTTCCTGTAATTCATTTAGCCTGGCGTTACGAATGTTGTCAACTGCAATGCGCAGCAATGCTTGTTCGCGGGCCTGGAAATAGGCCTGTCGGCTTTCTTCCTGCTTACGAATCTTATCCTCCAGATTTAAGGTTTCTTCATAGTAAATCGATTCGGCCAGCCGTTCGGCATTGTTCTGCCCTTTCTCCATCAACAGGTCCCAATCCAGCCCAGGTTCAATTTTAATTAGATCCCGTACCCGCTCCGGCATTTCCTGAAAATATTTTGAGATCCGGGAATGATACTGCCCGGCTGCGCTAATAAAACAGGGAATGATGAACAGCCTCTCCCGATCTACATAGTTGTTCAACTTTAGCTTATATATAAAAAGGACGCCCGTCTCCCCGGCAAATTTACCTTCTTCCACCTGCATCCGGGCGCTTATGTCCATGGTCAATTCCTGGGCTGCTTTGGCAGATACAGTCATCATATAGGGATGGCCTGGCCCCAGTAGATCACATTCTTCCTTCTCCAGTGCCTGACTTTGGTGGAATATCACGTTTTTCCAGTGCTTGCCGCTGACCATGGTCTGATTCTGTTCTTGCCGGGCCAGGTTGTAAAACTTGCTTACATATTCACTGACCGCCGCGTAAAGCTGCAGCTCAATCGCATCCTCGGCTTTATCACGGCTAATTTTGCACAGGGAGGTTATGCGCTGTTTAAATAGCCGCTGACCTTGAAAGTCCACCACCGCCCGTTTATTGTTGCGAACGGTTATGGCTTTCACGTTTTCAGGATTAAGATCACAGCCGCGGTAGAAGCGATGGGGATCAATCAGGCTTAACAAATACCGAAAGCGAACTGAATCACCCTGATGAGGTGTAGCCGAAAGCAGCAGAAAGCAGGGAGCCGTTTCGGCCAGGACCTTCCCTGCTTTAAAACGAGCGGTTTCCTCACCGCTCATGTCTTTGGTTAGTTTATGGGCTTCATCAAAAATCACCAGATCAAAACCTGCCTGCGCCGCTGCTTCGCTGACATGTTCATTATGCCAGCCGCGTCTGCGCAAGGCTGTTTCCTGGATCTCCTCATTCATCTTCTTGGGTTTGATAAAATCAAGTGAGGTAATGATGCGATCCTTTAATCTCCATATGTTGGTACTCTGCCCATGCAGTTGCTTTAATGTCTGCACCGTTTCCCGGTCGTATATCGCAAAATCTTCGTCGAACTTCTGCCGCAGCTCTTCCTGCCACTGCAAACAAAGACCTGAAGGAGCCACGATGAGAACCCGCTCGACCATCCCCCGAGCCTTTAATTCTTCATAAATCAGGGCGGCTTCGATGGTTTTGCCCAGTCCCACCTCATCGGCAATCAGGACCCGGGGCGAGGGCTGGTTCAATACATATTTAACCGCCAAAAGCTGATGCGGCAAGGGAAGAATCTTAAAATTGGCAGCTGTCTGCAGACCATCGCTGGTATAGGATGCCTGCAGCTGCTGGTTAAAAAGACGCAGTAGAAAGCGGCGGGCTGGTGAAAATTGCTGTTGCCGGACCATCTCCTCAGGAGATTGAACCGTCAGCAATTCATTTGCGGGAAAGCTAATAGTCTCCCCCCTACCGGCAAAAAAGACCTCCACATAATTATGTTGAAACAGCTTCTGCTGTCCGACAATTACCCCGAGGCCTTTTTCAGCCGCTGCCTGGCAGCGAACCTGGTCGCCGATCTTCATCTATAGGTCCTCACCGGTTTTAAAACGGGCAAACTCTACAAAATCGTTGATCTGGGAATCATTTTCGATAATCTTGGGATCGAGGCGTTTAGCCACATCGATTATATCTTGATAGCGTTTTTCCTGGTATGCCTGGGTAAAACCGAGGACAATGGCCTCTTTACGGACTCCTTTTATCTTCTTGGTGCTGGTCCGGGCAGCATTAATTACTTGATCAAAGCTGCGCAGGAGATCACGCTGCCGCTGCGCTTCGATCTTCTCTTCCTCTTCCCGGGTCCGGGGCCGGCGGTAGCTGCCATTTTCCATTATAAAGTTTTGATCCAGTAGTTCACGAAGTTCTGGAATCTCATCCTCTACTCCGCTTATCATCTTGCGGGAGGCAGTATATATATCACTGTAGGTCTGGGGAGTTTCTAGAAATTGATAAAGCCATACAATAAGCGACTTTTCATCTGTAACAAAAAGCAACTGTTCTCCGCTCTTTATCTCTCGAATCTTGTCCAGTCCCTGCGCCTTCTTCCACTCTTCATAGTCCAAGACCTGGTCATCATTAAACCAGAAACCATCGATTAACTTGAAGTGGTCTCTGAGCATGCCATAAAACTCACGAGCATTCATACGAAAATCATATCCGCGATGAAAATAATGTGCCAGCATCTTTGAGTAGAGCATTTGATCGGTACGTTCGATATTTATTTCTACCGGTAGGTGATCAAGATGCTCCTTTACAAATTCTATTTCTAATCCTTCTCCTGCCAATCGCAGGAAATGTTCTTCAAATTCTTTTTTAGGCTTATAAGCATTAATAACCAGGTCATTTTTAACCGCCCCGGCTGATGTTACTTGTTTAAAGCTACCTTGTTTTTTATCAAGAACTGTAACCTGTGCCACTATAAAACCTGCTTTGGTCATGGCGTCCCGAATAGCATTCCACACTGAAGCCTTAGAATTATGGAAAACAACTGTGATCCATCGATTTGGTTTCAGAATACGATACATTTCTTTAAAACAAGATGTCATTAGTTCCTTATATTCATCTAGCCCTTTGAGCTGAACATCATTCATAATAGCTTCAGGTTTATTATTGGTAAATACTTTTAGCCATGCTTCCCAGAGAAAATTAAGCTCTGAGTACATTATGTTATCACCAAAAGGTGGATCAGTAAAAATATAATCAATACTATTATCGGAAATCGGTAGATCAGTAGCACTCTGTGTAGAAATTACCGCTCTATTTGGTACTTTACTTATTTCTCGCAAACCATCCGATAAATATTTTAAATTTCGCTCAACAGTAAGAATAACATTAGGTGGGGTAGTCAACGAAGATACATATAGTGTCCCAGCTAAAGGTCCCCCTCCTTTTTTATCAGGTCTAAATCTCCGCATTCTTGATAGATAGAAATTAGATGCTGAATGAGCTAAAATAATCCGGTTTCTTATATTCTTACTTGAGTTCTGAAACCAATGCCAAAAAGCTGCCATGGTCCAAAGATTAGCTTTAGAATAAAAATGATGGACATGAGTAATTCCTAATCTATCATTTCTCCTAGATTCATCACCTTCTGGCATACGATCTGTAGGAAACCAATAGGGAATTGCCATTGAATCAATCTTTTTTAGCATCTCCTTATCAAACTCACCCGGCGGGTTATCAACTCGCTTTTTTCCTACCTTGCAATTAATGAGCACCGGCACTTGTTTTGCCTGGATTACATCTTGGCCAATAATAGGATCAAAGTGTTTTACCATCGATGATTGACTTTCTCTTTTTGTTATTTCTGCTTGGCAATGTGTACACTTATATGTATCAAGTATTTTACGCCTGTCTTTATCCCACGCTACATTAGAAAAAACATACTCATTTTTACAATATGGACATATAAATACATCTGACCAGAGGACAAAGTTTACACGACCTTTTTTACCATCAGTATGCCTGGTTTCATACATCCACCCACATTCTTCCTCAACCTGTTCAACGATTCTTGCTGACTCTGAATTGAATTCTCCTATATCAACAGGAGTATTATAATTATAGGCAACTAATGAAGCAGCCGGTGAAAGATCTGACAAAATCGCTCTTCTCCCCACCATCTGGGCGGCAACCCCGGTCATGCCAGTTCCACAGAAGCCATCAAAGACTATATCCCCTGGCTCTGTATAATGTTCAATAAAAGGCATAATCGCCTTGTGAGGTACCTTGGTATGATATGAATGTGCATTATATATTGGATCATTTTTGCCTTCACTTACATCCGCCACAAAAGGTGCCCGCTTGTATTTATCCTTTTTTGCATCATAGGGCTTGCCATAACGAGCAATATAATCATTAATATATGGATTCGGACAAGCCGTATAATAAGGCGGGTCCGATAGGGCCAGGATATCCTCATCCTTACCTATAGGGAACCCATCAATATTTCGCACTGAATCCAGCAGTTCCGCCAGGGGACGGCAGGACTCAGCAAACTCATCCTTTGCTTTAGGCTTTTTAGCTTCTTTTTCAAATGCCAGTTCTGACTGTTTGGCCATGATTTATTCGCCATCCTTTTCTGCTTGCTTAATTCTAATCTTTTCCAAATCCTTGCCTGCTACCAGCATTTGCTTGAATTCATTTAAATTCCGCTCCAGGCTGTAGTAATCCAGGACCTGTGATTCCTTGAACAGGTGCTCCATAAGTTTTTTCGGGTTTAATTCAATAATCTCCAGTTCATCAAAGAGATGATTCAGTGCTTTCACCAGGGTAGTCGTAATCACCTCGGGCAGGGTTCCGTTTTTCAATATATAGCTGATCTCCTGTTTTTCATCCGCCTGGAGATACTGAATATTATCCTTGTAATTGTTCACCTCGGTAAGGATGTTACTCTCCCAATCTTTCCAAGATGCCTCAATACGTTCTTCAATAACATCCAATCTTTGTTTTAAATCAACCCTATAACTGCTGGGAAAATGACAACGGAGGCACATGGCTTCATTCTCAAGAAGCTCCAGTTTAAAATCATCGCAGCGCAGGTTGCCGGCATTTATAATCCCGTTTTCCACATTGGCAAACAAACGCTTGTCTAGAATCCTGACGTTTTTTAACAGCAAAAGGTTTTTATATTTTTGATCAGCGGTAATCGTTTGCAGGCGACTCCAATCAACCTTGGAACCAACACAGCGTTCGTGTTCTTTATAATAAGCTGCCTGATATTTTTTACGCACCTGCTGGAGTTTCCCCAAGAGAGGCTGACGTCCGGCTGGATCAATCAGCTTTTCGGCATCAGCCAAGATCGCCAGAGCATCCGTAAGCATTTCCTCCAGACCGTCCACCTGAATGAATCCAGGAAAATCGCGGATAACCTGCTTCACTTTTAAACCATACTCCAATTCAGTTTTGATTTGGTTGGAATACATCTCATACAGGGTTACCAATTGCTGAAGCACCTGTGCAGCTTCGGCAATGGTCTGAATTTGCTCCTTGGGATAGACGATCTTTTTTAGGTCAGCCGGGGTTTTGACTCCATCAAAGTCGTTTAATGGCAAGTTGCTTAAATTAACGTGCCTGGCTTTCAACCCATTGACATCCACTACATCCCGGTGCTGCAGTGAAATGTTCGCCAGTCGGACCTGCACCTGTTCGCATTGTTCCTTTATCTCCAGATAACGGGTACGAAAATCCTGGACTGCTTCACCGCGTTTATTGGTTTTTCTCAATTTGGCTGCCTGGTCAGGCGCTATGCCGATGGCTATGAAAAGTTCAATCAGCGGCTGCGGATTAATTTCACTTTCAATGAACAGGTATTTTATATTGCCAAAGGCATCCAAACCGCTGGCAAACACCTCGGATACTTCCGAAGAACTGATCGTCTTCCCTCCGGCAGCTTTTAAAGCAATCTCCCCATTGTAGGTAAGCACCACCAGAACAAAGCTAGTCATTAAGGGATGATAGCCATAAGGAGCTTGTTCCAATTTGCTGATAAGCTTTTCTACGTCTAGATTCTTGCCGTTTTGTTCCCTCGCATCCTGCAGAATATTTTGAACGATTTCTGATTGTGCGGTATTTAACTGCCCGCTTTGATCCACCAGATCAAGCGCGCTTAAAATTGCCTTACTGCCTCCAAAGAGGGATTGAACACCGTTACGATTGATAAGATCCCTGATCGCTCCGGAAAATTCCCCCTCTATATTATCCCGGCTGATCAACTGCGGGAAACGAGGATGTTTGGGGTAAGTAGCCTCAAAGTATGGCTGCAGCAAAGTTGGTTTCAATTCAGAAAATAACTCATCAAAATTCCTAAACTCTCTGGATATCAGGCTTTTAATGGATTTTTTCTCCTTGCCGATTTCAATCATACCAGACTCCAAATAGGAACTGACTAAAGCAGCAATAAATTCTTTGCGAATACCAACCAATCTTTTTTCCATAATACTGACCTGATATTTCTCCGCAATGAGGAGGTATACCGCAGCCAGTTTTTTCAGCAATGCCTGCGCTTCTTCACTCAAGGAACCGCTGCAGACGATGCGGTTAGGAGCAGCTTTGTATCGATTCTTGGAACAGAACGGGGAGACAAAAACCAGTTGATAATCTCCGTTCTCGGCAACGATTTCACCCCTGCCGGTTTCATAGATAAACAAACCGTTGCGAAATGACCGCCGGGTGGTCCAGGTACAGGTATCCAGGTATCCTCCCGCAGGTAATTCCACTCCCAGCATGAGCTGGTCTCTTAGAATAGAGATAATTCTCTCATCTTGAATAGCATCCGGCAGATTATCGCTTCTTCTTTCAATGACCTGATCGTAATCAATCTGAACCGTAAGATCCAGATAATAATAACCGTCTTTGGTTACACTGATGAACTGCCCATCGGTTACTTTACGCAAACGGTTCAGAACCAGACCGATTTCATCACTGGCTTCCATCATTTTATTGCCGGGCAGTACCAGGAGCGTATTGGCTAATTCTTCCAGGGTAGCTCCATTGTTATTGGTCTTGCTGAAAAGATGGAGCACCGCCAGAGCTTTGACAATTTGCCGTGCTTCTGACTGATTACGGGTATCCAGCAAATCAATTTTGCTGTCCAAAGTCTGTACTGCATTGATAACCGGTGATACTGTTTCCAAGTTCTTAACCGTGTGCTTGGAATTCATTTCATCAAAAATGCGGTCATAGGTAATCAAGCAAGGGAAGGATTCATCCAGGACTTTTTCCACTTCCTGCACGGTAAATTGAATAACTCCGCGTTTTTCAAAATACGGGAGTTCACTAAAAATCTGAATCACATAAGGATGTAAGGGAAACAGATCTATATATTCATCCAGGTTGGCCTGAATATTGGGATAATACTTTTTATACTCATCAAAAAGTTTTCCCAGTTCCATTCTCTGTTCGGGCGTTTTATTCAGAACCCGGCGAGCAATAACCCGCTTGATATCTTCACGTTTAATGGTAATAACCTGGAACCGCTCTGATACCCTGCCAAAACTTTCGGCTTCATCTACATATTTGGGGTTCGAAAAAATATGTTCCTGCATGGCACCAATAAAGGTAAAGTCGCTGCTCTGCGCCACCTGACCAAGTACCCGCATGAACTGCATATCACGGGTAATTTTCTCTTTGTCCTTCTGCTTGAGAAAATCGGATATTTCGTCCATTATAACGATTAATCCCCGACTGGGGTCATCCGCTTTGATTTTATCGAGCAGATCCAGAATATTTTTCTTGTGATCCACTACTCCTTCTGTTTTGAATTCAATATCAATGGCATATTTAGCAGCCAATTGAGAGGCTACTTCAAAATAGAAGTATTGAGACAGATCCACGTCATTGGGCTGCAGTTCCCAGTGAATGATGACAAAATCCCGTTTGATTTGCTGCGCAAGTTTTTTTAGCTCTTTATCCTGGATGTATTGACGTAATTTTGGCTCAGTTAAAATTGAAATCAAAAAAGCCAGCAAATGTGATTTACCAGAACCGTAACCGCCCACAATCTGGGCAGCCTTATGCTGCGGTGCATTTATGTCTTCAAGGAGATGAACCAGGTATTCCTGCATATCCTTGGATATGACGTACTTTTCAACCATCGCCTGCTTGTCGTCAATGGCATCAATATCAATTACTTCTTTTATTTTCTCAAAGTTCAATAGCTCACGAACTTTTATCATGGTCTTCCTCCTCATTCCATACTGCAAGGCTAAAACTCAACATCTTCTATTTTACTATGAATAAGCTCACTGAGATCTATCTCTGAATAATCCTCCCGTCCCGGCTCTGAATAGCGCACCCGTTCCCCATAAACCTGGCCGTTCATAATAACAATTATTTCTTTCTCCCGGGATTTGTATTTGAAAGCCCCTACCGGATTTAATCTACCTAACTCAGGAGAAAAGAGTATGCTGGTATCATAGAGTATGACCTGATCCGGCAGCTCCTTAAACCATTCCTTTATAATCCTGCCAATCCGCAATTTTCGTTCATTCTCAGGGATACGCTCGACCAATTCCAAAATATGATCAGTCACATTAAAGGCTTGCCAGCCCTGTGGTGCCAAAGCCCCAGTAATTTTCTCATACTGCCTGGCGTTATCAATAATGACCAGCATCTTATAGTAATTACTGCGATTCTGTTCCAATAATATTTCCAGTTTCATTGTAAAACCTCCTGATCTATATAATTTATACTGCAATTATAATCATTGATTAAATAATACTCAGCCTAATTATGCTATCCAATCATAGTTCTGACCGCCAACTTCCGGTAATAGCGGATTATGAAGCCCTTCGGGTGCGCTACGCCTACATAATCTCCATTATCGAAAGGTGGCTATCCCGCTACAGGCCAGGGCTCCAGACTGCCCGATCGGCACTCACCCGCGCGCGCTGCGCGATCATATGCGCGGATGTGAGTGGCCCTCCGCCCTGCGCCTTCCGTTCGCGGACGGGACACCCTACCCACCGGAATTATACCGGCCTGGCTGCTGCGCAGACAAGGCCGTTCGGGCAGCGTGTCCTCGCTGATATCTTTTAGATTACATATTTCGTGTGACAAAATTATGTCACAATCAATCAAAGTCACCCAAAATTCATCTTATATTTTATCTAGCGGAGCGATAACAGTCCTCGCCGGACTGGCATTATAGTCCTGCCGGATTATTAAGCAATCAGGAATGGCAGGCATCTACTGATGATACCGGCTCATTTGTAAGCGCTCAAGGTTTCCTGTTGGCGGGCGCTGCCCGACCTTGACCGTTTATAACCGCCGGAGCAAGCTAGCTGCCCCCGCCCTTCCCTGAATAACCATTCCCGTTCGGTCATTCATTTCTATCTTTTTGACAAAATTCTAACTTGAAAACAAAATTCCTGCAATTGGAAGGAAAATGAATCGTTTACAACTAATTATCTGCGCAATTCCCACTGGTTAATCCATTTAAAAAAAGCCCCGCAATGGGGCTTGATTATGGTTTAAAGTTCAAACCTTGCGGCCAGCTCCACCTCCGCCAAGCCGTCAACCGTATTAACCGCATAAAGAGCAGCAAAGTGTTCTGCCAAGCATGCAGCGGGATGCGGTGGATCGGCTGAATGATTTTTTGGGGCAGTAAAGAGGAATTTTGATGACATACGCATGGGATAGGCTCAATTTATCTAATTCCATCACTGGTATGGGCAAACCCCAATACATTGTACGTCAGGAAAGATTCTATAAGCCACTACATGAAGTCGTTAGTGTTGCTATAATAAAATCCCTTAAATCAATCCTTGATACTATGTATTTTGAAGGTATAACCGACATTGTTGCTCAAATCCTAGAAGGTCAGGTAATCCCTCAATTAAATTTTTTAAAGGATATACTATCCGGTTCAATTGATGCTGATCGGATGGATTATTTATTACGTGATTCGCTTCATTGTGGAGTTAGCTACGGTAGCTTTGATCATGATCGGTTGATTGATACCTTAACTGTTTTTTCAGATGGAACTGGTAGTTTAAGTTTAGCAGTGGATCACGGTGGAATACATAGTATTGAAGCGCTTATTTTAGCCAGATACTATATGTTTACTCAGGTATACATGCATCGTACTAGGCGAATTTATGATATTTATTTGAAGGATTTTATGGAGAACTGGAAACCCGATCTGAACCCGCTTACAGCGGTTTTGGATTATGATGATATTGATTTGATTACTATGATGAAAAATGCATCTAGGGATAAAAATCATCCAAGTCACGTTGTGGCTACCAGAATTTGCTGTAGGCAACACCATTCTGTTATATATGAAACCTCAGAATTTGCCGACGCAAGAACGTTAAGAAAGGCTAAAGGTATTTTCCAAAATTTGGAGAATAACAGCAGTAATTATAATTTTATTTTGGACGAAAAAGCTAAAGGCAGTATTCATAAATTTTTTGTACCAGGCGAACACGACGAAGGTATTGAACTACAGGTAGTACATAAACAAAGGCATACCTTAATAACCGAAGAATCAAGCATTCTTGAGAAGATACCTAAATTATTCCATGTGGTACGGATTTACGTTAATGAAAAAGATCAAGCTAAGCTTAATGACTTGCGAATAAAAGCTAAAAAGATTGAAGGGGAAGTGATGTAGTTTGAGTATCTTACTATGTGACTCATTCGATGATGCAATTATTGCTTATGTTGTACACAAATGGAATAACGAGGAAACCGCTATTGCATTGGGTAGAACAATGGTTCAAAAGATCTGTTATTTCCTTAAAGCCAAGGGAGTTCCTCTAGATTTTAAATTTGATATATATCATTATGGTCCCTATTCTCAAGAACTATATTATAGAATGGAAGAATTGGTTGCCGACGGCATTGTTTTTGACGAATCTGAGCAAAAATCTAAATCAAAATATACACCTGGTGATCAAATTGAGGAACTCATAAGTAAACATGATATTTCAAATCATATAAATGATATCGACGATATAATAGGTTTGTTCAATCAATTTCACCCTACCGAAATGGAGCTTTTAGCAACAATTCATTATTTACAAACTACATCAACAAAGTATTATGGTAGCCCACCAACAAAAGACGAAATCGTTGAAAAAGTCATGACCGTTAAACGAGGAAAATTCAGTAGGGATTTGGTTTCCAGGGCATTTGATGCGTTGCATGAAACTGGTCTTTTTGCTTGGATAAGCTAATTATTGTTATAGATGTTTTTACCCCGGCCTAGCCTTGTTTTCTCTCAGCAATTAAACACTATAGACTGTGTATTATATAGTTAAGTAGCTAGATCTGAAGAAGTTTTTTTAATGTGAAGATCAAAAATACCCACTAGCCTTTTATTAGAATAGGGATAGTGGGTTAATCTTAACAGTATAATTAAACCATCAACTTATCTGTTTATCCATCCAAGCGCGCAGCTGATCCTTGCGTACCAGTATCCTTCGCCCGATTCTGACGGCCGGGAAATCTGAACGCCTGCACAGCTCATAAGCAGTCCATCTGGATACATTCAGAACCTCTGCAAGTTCATTTACCTGCAGAACTTCAGGGATATTCGACCAGGTACTCTCTACTTTCTGCGGTAATTTTGTCTCCTTACCCCTCTGCAGCCATTCCACCAAAACCCGCAAACCCTCCATCACCTTTTGTATATCCTGCTGGGACATCGCTTCCACCCAATCATCTCCTGTCCTTTTTCTTAAATCATTGCCCTGAAATCAGATAAGCAAACAAAGGTTGGCGACGGCATTAAAATTATGGCGACGATTTGGCGGCGTTAAACTAAAAGTGAATTTCTCCAGAAACAACTAAAACCGCGCAAACCTGCGCGGTTGCTTGTTTTCTACTGGAGCCGATGGGCGGATTCGAACCGCCGGCCTGCTGATTACGAATCAGCTGCTCTGCCACTGAGCCACATCGGCATTTGGGGTGGGATTTACACCATGCTACATGATAGCAATATTATTGATTGCCGTCAAGAGAGGAGTACCCGGTAGTCTATCTGGGATTTTCAACTTATGGGGAACTTCTATAGAGACAATGTAATCAATGTCGGTTCCCGGCAAGCTTAAATTTGGAAATTGCAAAAAGGAACGGTACTATCCTCTCGTTTTCCTTAAATTACTGCCCGTTAAGGCAGGTGGGTACGTTTTTAATTACTGTTTGGTTTATTTGCTATAGAGATTGTTAAATATTATTGATTTTTGGGCTGCTTTTTGGTTCGGATACCTGATAGTAATTAGGATTATTATTTACAATGGGCAGGCATCCGGGGCAGATCCAAATGATATAGGCTTTGTTGTCAATGATCTGCACCATATTCTTGAGAATGGCCTCTGGATACATCTTGCTGCAAAAGTGGCATTTTAGCACTTTCAAGACTCCTTTACTAATTCAGTTTAAGGCTTAGATAGTAACACGAAGGGTCACATCACGATTTTTCTGCACGTTTTTAAAGAGGCAGTATATATTGGTATCCGTAGTTTAATCCAGGTAGGCCCGCATGAATTCCAGTTCCATTTCGACTTTTTCATTGACAACTGCTACGGCCTTTTCAATAATGACTTCGTTTTCTCCTTCCAGTGCCTCTCGGATCAGTTGATCGAAGGGTATCTTGGACATCCTCTCAACGGCTTCGGCTACACTGACTTGGGTAAAAAAGGCGTTAAACATATTTAAGAGATTATGAAAATATCCTTCGGCCCAGGCTTCTATCTGGGTTTCATCGGGTACTCCGTTAATGGAATCGAATTTACTTATGTGCATTTTGCATCTCCTTAAGCCATGCGGCAGCCTCTGCCAGTGCCCTGCTTACGGTCTGCGGAGCCGGTCCTCCGGGGATCTGGCGTTTGGCTACACAGTTGGCGATATCCAGGTTTTGGTATACATCGGCATCTATTTTCGAGGAAAATTGCTTAAATGTCTCCAGGTCTATTTCTTCCAGAACCTGCTGGTTTTCTAGGCAGTACAGTACTGCTTGGCCGACTACGGCATGGGCATCGCGGAATGGCATGCCTTTTTCGACCAGATAATCAGCCAGATCGGTGGCATTGGTAAACCCTCCCCGGGCTTCCTGGGCCATTTTTTCTTTTTGGAAGCGGGTGGTTTGTAACAGCGGCGTAAACACCATTAAACACTTTTTAACGGTATCAAGGGCGTCAAACAAGGCTTCCTTGTCTTCCTGCATGTCTTTGTTGTAGGCCAAGGGCAATGCTTTCATCAGGGTTAAAAGGGTGATCAGATCTCCGTACACCCGACCGGTCTTGCCTCTGACCAATTCGGCTATGTCGGGGTTTTTTTTCTGCGGCATGATGCTGGAGCCGGTGGAAAATCCGTCATCTAACTGCACAAAAGCAAACTCATCGGTTGCCCAAAGTATAATCTCCTCAGAAAAACGAGATAGATGCATCATTAATATACTGGCAAAGCTGCAAAACTCTATAGCAAAATCCCGGTCACTTACTCCATCCAGACTGTTACGGGTAATATAATCAAATCCCAGTTGCTCCCGCACATATTCTCGATCCAGATTAAACCCGGTAGCCGCCAAGGCTCCTGAGCCAAGCGGCATAGCTGCCACCCGTTTGCGGCAATCATCCAAGCGTTCCACATCCCGCCTGAACATTTCAAAATAGGCCAGCAGATGATGAGCCAGGGTTATGGGCTGGGCTTTTTGCATATGGGTATAACCGGGCATGACGGTATGCAGATGCTCACCGGCAATTTTAAGCAGGGTCTCCTCTAATTCCAGCAGCAATTGCCTGATTTTTATTATTTCGTCATTTAAGTACAGGCGTATATCCAGAGCCACTTGGTCATTGCGGCTGCGGGCAGTATGCAGTTTTTTGCCGGTATCGCCTATTCGGGCAGTTAGGAAGGTTTCGATATTCATATGTATGTCTTCGGCTTCCACCGTGAATTCCAACTGTCCGTTTTCGATTTCCGACTGGATCTCTTGGAGAGCCGCCATGATATTTTCGCCTTCCTCCCGGCTGATAATACCCTGTTTGGCCAGCATAGCAGCGTGGGCCATACTTCCTCGAATGTCCTGGACATACATCCTGCTGTCAAAAGCGATGGAAGCATTAAAGTCCTCGGTTAACTTATCGGTTTGCTTGGTGAACCTACCGCTCCATAGTTTCATTTTCACACCTCAAGCTGGGTTTTCGTCCTGCTAAGTCCTAAATTGTTTAGCAATATCTATTATATTATCTTAATTCACGAAATGCATCTTTAAAATGTAAATATGAAAAATTGATTTTTAAAATAAATTTTCTTTGCAAATATTTTTCAGTTGATTTACAATTGGTGTATCAACTGTACTATTCGTCATAATACATATAAGTCGGAAAGGGGGAATTTTATGTTTGACCTGGATCTACGTAGCCGGGCACCGATCTATGAACAGCTTACAGAAAAGATCATCGAGTTGATTGTTAACGGTGTATTAAAGCCAGATGAACAGTTGCCAGCTGTTCGGGTTTTAGCCGCGGAATTGACGGTTAACCCCAATACCATTCAGAAGGCCTACAAAGAATTGGATCATCGCGGCTACATTTATTCACTGCCTGGCAAAGGTAGTTTTGTGCGCCCTGCGATTCCCGAAGACCATACGCTGCGTTTGCAAAGTCTTGAGCATGACCTCAAACGAATCATTGCCCAGATGTTGTATCTGGGTTTAAGTGCTGATCAGATTGAAAACCTGGTTAAGCATCTAATATCTACAAACAAGGGAGGCAGCAGCCATGATTGAATTGAGCGGAATCACTAAGCATTATGAGGAACTGGAAGCTCTAAACCAAGTCAGTCTATCGGTTCAAAAAGGTTCCATTTACGGGCTGGTGGGTTCCAATGGGGCCGGCAAGACTACTCTTTTAAAACTGCTGGCCGGTATTTTAAGACCGGATGCCGGGGACATCTGTATCGATTCTCAGCCGGTGTACGAAAATATTGAAATTAAGAATCGGCTTTTGCTTATTCCTGATTATATATACTTCTTTTTTAATTTTTCCATTCAGGATATGGCCGATTTTTATGCAAAAATTTACCCGCAATGGAATCAGGAACGCTTTGATAAACTGCAGGCGGTTTTTAATATCGATAATAAGCGCCGTATCCAAACCTTGTCGAAAGGTATGCAGCGTCAGGTAGCATTCTGGCTGTCTCTGTCGGCCATGCCTGATTATTTGATCCTGGACGAGCCTCTAGACGGGCTGGATCCGGTCATGCGCCAAAAGGTAAAAAACCTTATTATTCAGGATGTAGCTGACCGGGATATGACGGTAATCATCTCCTCGCATAACCTGCGCGAACTGGAAGATATCTGCGATTGTATCGGTATATTGCATAAAGGCAAAATGCTGATGCAAAGGGATTTGGACGATCTTAAGTCGGATCTGCATAAAATCCAGGTGGCATTTAAGGATGATTTGCCTGCTGCTTGGCATAATGATATTCAGGCCGTCTACCAGGAAAAAAGAGGGCGGGTAACCACATTGATCGTGCGGGGTGCCCGCGAGGAAATTATTCGCCGTATTAAGGCCCATAATCCCGCTATTATTGATGTGCTGCCACTTACTCTGGAAGAGATTTTCATTTATGAAATGGGGGATAACGGATATGAAATCAAAAACATCCTTTATTAATAGCGGAATTCTGCACAATGATTTTAAAAATTACGGTTGGATCGCTGTTGTCTACCTCTTGGGACTGCTTCTGGCTATACCCTTAAAAATCATAATGCTGCACAGCCAGGCCCAAAATCCGGAGATTATTATTGGTTCCGCTCAATATTTAGGTATTTTTAAATTTGATTCCGCATTCCAGATTATGCTTTTTATACTTATACCGATTATGACCGGACTGTGGCTGTTTCGATACCTGCAAGAAAACAACCGCAACGATATGATACACGCCCTGCCGGTTAAAAGGGTAACGCTCTATAATACCCATATTTTCTCCGGTATTGTTTTATTATCCCTGCCGCTTTTAATTACTGCCTTGGTCTCCTGGATCCTGGTGGCGGGAATGGGTATAGAATATATTAGCGGCTGGCAAATATTAAGGTGGTTCGGAAGTAGCCTGCTTTTTAATCTGATTTTTTTCATGGTCACGGTAATTACCGGCATCTGCACTGGTATATCCACCCTGCAAGGTATATTAACACTCATTCTTCTGGTGCTGCCAACCGGACTCTTTGAGCTGCTGGTCGTTAACGCCCGATTTTTTTTCTATGGATTTACCCGGGACTTTTACTCCGCCAAAACCGTTTTTTCTCCTTTATTAAGAATGGGTGACCTCAGTTATGTACCTCTACAGGCAGGTGAAGTAGTCGCCTATCTTTTGACTATACTGATTTTATTTGTATTAGGCAGCTATCTCTACCAGCAGCGCCATCTGGAAAGGGCGGGCAGCGCTATCGCTTTTGACTGGTTGCGCCCGGTTTTCAAATACGGAGTAACGTTTTGTTTTATGTTATTATTGGGTGCATATTTCTATGATACCCAGCAAGCCAGTCTGACCTGGATGTATTTCGGCTATTTTCTAGGTTCCCTGCTGGCTTATTTCCTGGTTGAAATACTGCTTACCAAGTCGACCCGGGTGTGGCACAAGCAAGCCTTAAAAGGCTATGGAATCTACGTATTGGTGATGCTTATTGTAATCGGCGGGCTAAATTTTGACTTTACCGGTTTTGAGCGCAGGCAGCCTGATCTGGCTAAAGTAGAGAGTATATACCTGGACAGATCTTTTTACAATTTGCGGGAAGCAGACGTGAACCGCCGGGCATCTGTGCAAGAAACCGAACATGCATATTGGCTGAAACCGGTTCCATGTAATTTTAAAGATCAAACTAACCTGACCAATATCTACGCATTGCACCAAAAAATAATCGAAAACCGCGACCGGGATAGAAAACTTATCAATATCCCCTACCGACACTACCAACATTATGAAGAAGTTTGTCTGGTTTATAATATGAAAAACGGGCAGCACATCTACCGTCAATATGTACTGCCTAAGGATAAATACCGGGATCTGCTGAAACCTATTTACGAATCCCCGGAAGCTAAGCTGCTGCAAAATGATATCTTCCGGATAGATACACAGCAGATTAAAACACTGGCTATTCATGGATACGATGTGAGTGATAAAGAAGTTTTTATATCAGATCCGCAATTAATAAAGCAAGCCGTAGCAATCTTAAAGAAAGAAATCCTTAAGCAAAGCTATGCTGATATGAACTCAAACAAGGTACCCTGGGCCGAAATCGCCCTGTTCAAAAACGATCAACAGCGCATTCACGTAGCCTGGCAGAAGTCTTTTTTGGAATTTGAACAATGGCTTATAGAAATAGATAAACGTGATCAGGCCCGAGTCATTGCCAATCAGGATATAGAATACGCAGTAGTTGAAAAAATACCCGCTGATAATGAAGCAGCCTGGAGAACGCTTGAGAGCAAGGATGAACGTCAGGCTATTCAAGAAATGGAAAAGAGACCGGGTACTCTAAAGATAACCGATACGGATAAACTGGAGATATGTCTTAATAATTATATTAATGTCTACCGGCCGGTTTACAACATCCGCTTTCTGCTTAAAAATGGTCAAACCTTATCCGGTGGTTTTTCCGAAAATGATGTGCCTGATTTTATAAAAGAGCATTTTTAGATCTAAAAAAACCCGGCACTCGATCTTGAGTGCCGGGCATTGTTAGGGTTGCGATTTCATCGGAGCGACCAAAGGTCGCACCTACAAATTGCCGATTCTTTCGAGCATTCGATTATGCTGCTGATAACGTTTAATTAATTAAAGATAATCCCCCTGCGGGGACTACTGATGCTCCCTAACGGTCACTATTAAGGCTGCCCCCTGCGGGGACTACTGATGCTCCCTAACGGTCACTATTAAGGCTGCCCCCTGCGGGGACTACTGATATGAACTTCGTTCATAATTAAGGTTGCTGTGTAAATCTGTCTGATCTGTGCTATCTGTGTCTATTAGAACCGCGTGAATCCGCGGAAATCCGCGTTATCCGCGTCTATTAAACTCACTTGATATAGCCTTGAATAACCTCCAGGAACTGCTGGCCGTACTTTTTTAATTTGTTTTCGCCCACTCCAGGGATGTCCAGCATCTCTTCCTGATCGCGGGGAACCCGGCAGCTCATTTCCTTTAAGGTACTGTCATGGAATATAACATATGGAGGCACCCCTTCCCGGCCAGCTATTTCTTTGCGGCGAATCCTGAGCAGGTCAAATAAATCGCTCTGCGGTGCAGCCGTTTCGGGCACCCGGGGCATCTTTACCAGAACCCTTTCCTTACCGCGCAGCACCGGGTTAGCTTTAGGCAGCAAGCGTATAACCGGATACTGTCCGCCGGTATTATATATGTATTCCTCCGCTTCGAGCAGATGCATGAGATCAACGATCGCCGGGATGTTCATTTCGCTCATAATGCCATAGGTAGAAAGCCGGTCAAAGCCCAGATTTAAAATCCGTTTGTTTTTTGAACCCTTCAGCACACCGGCAACCAGATTCATCCCATACTGTTCCTGCATACGCAGCATACAGGAGAAGATCTTTTGAGCTTCGATCGTAATATCGCGCACCTCGTATTCCTGTCCGCAATTAGCACAGTTGCCGCAGTGATTGGCCGCATCTTCTTCTCCAAAGTAATTTAAGATATACTGCTGCAGACAGCGGCTGCTATGACAGTAATCGATCATACTCTGCAGCTTTTTATACTCTCCGCTTTTTCTGGCTTCGTCTAAATCGCTGTTCTCGATAAGGTACTTTTGGATCTGGACATCCCCCGGCGCATAAAGAAGAATACAATCTGCCTGTTCGCCATCCCGCCCGGCCCGTCCGGCTTCCTGGTAATAGGCTTCCAGATGGCGGGGCATATTGTGATGGATTACATAACGGACGTTGGATTTGTCAATACCCAGACCAAAGGCATTGGTAGCCACAATAATCCTTGTCTCATCAAAGAGGAAATCTTCCTGGTTCTGCTGTCTTTCTTCATGGTTCATTCCGGCATGATATCGACCCACCGAGTAGCCCTTGGAATGCAGGTGTTCATACAGGGCATCCACCTCTTTGCGGGTTGCCGCATAAATAATACCGGCCTGCTCGGGATGGGTGTCTATATAGCGGGTGATGAATTTGGTCTTGTCGACACCTTTGGCCGCCGACAGATGCAGGTTTTCCCTTTTAAAACCGGTTACGTAGATATCCGGGTTGGACAGCTTAAGAAGTTTGATGATATCGTCCCGCACCTGCTGGGTAGCCGTGGCTGTAAATGCCGCCACGGTTGGACGTGATGGCAGATCCGCTATCCAGGGGGCAATTTGCAGATAGGAGGGACGGAAATCATGTCCCCACTGGGAAACGCAATGGGCTTCATCTATCGCTATCAAGGAAACCGGCAGGTTTCTAAGCAGATTGGTAAAAACCTCTGAGGCCAGCCGTTCAGGAGCCACATATAAAATCTTGTAATGGCCCTGACTGGCTTCAACCAGACAACGCCGGACTTCCCCGGCCTCCATACTGCTGTTGAGGCAGGCCGCAGTAATGCCCAGCTCATTTAAGGCGTCCACTTGATCTTTCATTAAGGCGATCAGGGGTGAAATAACCAGGCTTAATCCCGGCTGCAGTAAGGCTGGCAACTGATAACAGATTGACTTGCCTCCCCCGGTAGGCATGATGCCTAAGGTGTCCTGCCCGGCCAGAATGCTATCTATAATATCTGACTGCCCGGTTTTAAAGCTGTTATAACCAAAATATCTTTTTAAAGCTGACTGTATATCATAATTCATGGTACTTCTCCCTTAAAAACGGTCGTCTGGCCCGCAGCCCGCCAGTGTCTTAGGATTTTAGCCATATTAAGCCTTGGCAACCGTTTACAAGGCGGGTTCTTGCTAAATATTTACCACCCGAACTTCATGGACATAGGCTCGACATAATTCAGCCATATCCTCCATTTCCCCTTTGCTGAAAGGTACGATCTCTCCGTAACTGGGATCCAGGGTTACCCGAGGGTTAAACTGCTGCAGAGTATATCTATCAGCACCCTTGATATAGCGGGCCATTTCTTCAACATCTCCGGGTGTATGCAGGAGCGGTATTAAGGTAGAACGAAATTCCACTTTAATATCGCTTAGATTATTAAGCAGATGGATGGAGTTTCTGATTTGGAAAAAATCATGGCTGGACAAACGTCCGCAGGCCCTAAGGTAGCTCTTGAATTCCACCGGAGCCTTGATATCCATGGCTACATAATCCAAAAGACCCTCCCGCAGTAATCTTTCCACCATTACAGCATTGGTGCCGTTGGTATCGAGTTTGACCAGATAACCCAGGGATTTAATCCTTTTTATGGCCTCGGGCAGTTCCTCATTAAGGGTTGGCTCGCCTCCGCTGATAACCACAGCATCAAGAAAGCCCTGGCGTTCCTTTAAAAAACGCAGGACTTCTTCTAATCCAGTCAGAGCCGCACCATCATTTTTGGTTTTTATCAGCAGTTGGGGATTATGACAAAAAGGGCAGCGCATATTGCAGCCCCGGGTGAAAAGAACGGCCGCTATTTCACCCGGGTAATCAACCAGACTTTGTTTTATTATTCCGCCAAAATTCATATTAATTTATCGCCTTGTCAAATACACTTCTTTCTTTGAACTCTTCCTGTTTGCCGGCATTCCATTGGTCAATGGGGCGAAGATACCCTACCACCCGTGAATAGACTTCGCAGACCGTCTGTTTGCCTTCGGCTTCACAAATGGGACAGCTATGATGTTGTCCGCTTATATAGCCATGGCTGGGACAGATACTAAAGGTCGGAGTAACCGTGAAATACGGTAGTTTAAACTGCTCACACACCTTAAACACCAGTTTTTTAACGGATGTTATAGAGGATATGGATTCACCCAGGAATATATGGAAGGTCGTTCCTCCCGTATAGCGGGTCTGCAGTTCATCCTGGATCAGCAAGGCCTCAAAAAGATCATCGGTGTAGTTTACCGGCAACTGGGTGGAATTCGTGTAATAAGGCTCGGCTCCTTTTTTATAATCAGCTTCATTGGCAACGATGATCTGGGGATAGGTCTCCTTGTCCTTGCGGGCAATCCCATAAGAAACGCCCTCAGCCGGAGTGGCCTCCAGATTATAGATGTTGCCGCTTTCCTCCTGGTATTGACTGAGTCTCTCCCGCATAAAATCCATTACTTCCTTGGTGAAAGCTATCCCCGCAGGACTGGCCAGATCCTGTCCCAAAAAGTTCAGGCAGGACTCATTCATTCCTACCATGCCGATGGTGGAGAAATGATTCTTCCAATACTGGCCAAATCCAGCTTTTACATTGCGCAGATAGAATTGCGAGTAGGGATAAAGCCCTGATTCCGTTAGATTCTCCAATACCTTGCGTTTTATTTCCAGGCTATCGCGGGCTACATCCATGACTTCAGCCAAACGCTCAAAATATTCTTGCTTGCTTGAGGACAGATATCCCAGACGGCTCATATTGATGGTGACTACGCCGATAGAGCCGGTCAGGGGATTGGCTCCAAACAAGCCGCCGCCGCGTTTTCTTAATTCCCGGTTATCCAGGCGCAGCCGGCAACACATGCTGCGGGCATCTTCCGGACTCATATCGGAATTGATAAAGTTGGAGAAGTTTGGGATGCCATATTTGGCGGTTATTTCCCAAATTTTATCGTAGTTGGGATTGTCCCAATCAAAATCTTTCGTAATATTATAGGTGGGGATCGGGAAGGTAAAGACCCGCTCCTCGCAGTCCCCCTCCATCATGACCTCAGCAAAGGCCTGATTGAAGATATCCATTTCCGCCTGAAACTCCCCGTAAGTCGCATCCATATATTTACCACCGATTATTACCGGCTCATCCTTCATAAACTCCGGTACCTTAAGATCCAAAGTTACATTTGTAAAAGGTGTTTGGAACCCAACCCTAGTGGGGACGTTCATGTTGAATACGAATTCCTGCAGCCCCTGTTTGACCTGTTTATAATCTAAATTATCATAACGAATAAAGGGGGCCAGGAGGGTATCAAAATTGGAAAATGCCTGCGCACCGGCTGCTTCACCCTGGAGGGTGAAGAAAAAGTTAACGATCTGTCCCAGGATAGAACGAAAATGTTTAGCCGGGCCGCTGGCGACTTTGCCGCGCACGCCTTTAAAACCTTCTAAGAGAAGATCCCGTATATCCCAGCCCACACAATAAACACCTAATATCCCCAGATCGTGAATGTGAAAATCTCCGCTGCTCTGCATGGCTTTCATTTGCGGGGTATAAATCTGATCCAGCCAATACTGGGATACTATTACGGATGATAAATGGAAATTCATCCCCTGCAAGGAGTAGGTCATATTTGAATTTTCTTTGATTCTCCAATCGTTGCGTTCCAGATAGTTGGTAATTATTTGGTTGTTAAAAAGAAGCTGATCGACCTGGCGCAGATCCTCATGCTGCTTGCGGTAGAGTATATAGGCTTTGGCCGTCTTATAGTGGCCGTTTTTAACCAATACCTTCTCGACCAGATCCTGTATGCTTTCCACGGTAGCTATCTCATCATCATCTACATATTGGGCAATTTCAACTACTTTATCGGCTAATTCCTGGGCGGTCTGATAATCCTTGCCGCCTACCGCCTTGGCTGCCTTGTAAATGGCCTGAGCAATCTTCTCTTTTTCAAAATCGACGATCCGGCCATCCCTTTTTTTAATCCTGCTGATATCCACAAGCATCCTCCTTAATAAAGCTTCATACCACAACATATATGGCATCTAAAAACTAGAACCACTATATGATGTATTTTCATTATCCTCCTTGCGCGGGACAGACGCAAGTACCTATTTTATTCCCCTTCAGAAAATTAAGTACAATAATATGCAATTTTGTTTATATTTTATTAAAATTCGTTTGTATTCGTTTAAAATCGCACACAAGTAGAGCAGAGTAAGGATTGTTATCCCCTCTGCTCTATTTTGCTCATTTATTTTGCTGCTTATCTCCTGTTACGGCATTACGCTTCTACATGACCTAATGCCTACTTGTCTGCGCCTATTTTCCTGTTTAACATGGCCTGCACCTTAAGGGGGATTCCAAAGAGGTTGATAAAGCCTTCGGCATCTTTGTGGCTGTAAATATCATCTCCGCCAAAGGTAGCCAGATCCTCCAGGTATAACGAATAAGGTGATTCAGAAGCTACGGCCTCGCAGCTGCCTTTATACAGCTTTACCCGCACTTTGCCGGTAACGGTTTTTTGGGTCTCATCCACAAAGGCATCCATAGCTTCGCGCAGCTTGGTAAACCAGTTGCCATCATAAACCAACTCAGCATATTTGAGCGCCATTTGCTCTTTAAACTGCAGGGTTCGGCGATCCAAGGTCAAACGTTCCAGTTCTTCGTGGGCAGCATACAGGATAGTGCCTCCAGGTGTTTCGTAAACACCGCGGGATTTCATCCCCACCAGGCGATTTTCCACCAGTGAAGTGATCCCTACCCCGTTGGCTCCACCCAAGCGGTTAAGCTCGGTAAGCAGCTGTATAGGCCCCATTTTTTGGCTGTTTATGGCCACGGGAATCCCTTGCTCAAAGCCTATTTCTACATAACAGGGCTTATCCGGGGCTTCCTCCGGGGGAACGGTTAAGACATACAGATTGTTTTGAGCCTCATGGGCCGGATCTTCCAAATCCCCGCCTTCATGGGATATGTGCCAGATGTTGCGATCCCGGCTGTAGATCTTCTCTTTGCTGACCGGCACTTCAATACCATGAGCACGGGCATAATCAATGGCATCTTCCCGGGATTTGATATCCCATTCCCGCCAGGGGGCGATGATTTTTAAATAAGGATTAAAGGCTTTGACCCCTAACTCAAAGCGCACCTGGTCATTGCCTTTGCCGGTAGCTCCGTGGCAAATGGCCACTGCTCCCTCTTTTTCAGCAATCTCGACCATTTTTTTAGCCATGAGCGGACGGGCAAACGAAGTACCCAGGAGATATTTTTTCTCATAAACGGCCCCGGCTTTTAATACTTTAAATATATAATCGGTAATAAATTCTTCGGTCAAATCCTCGATATATATCTTGGAGGCTCCTGATTTTAGCGCTTTCTCCCGCACCGGCTCCAGTTCATCCCCCTGCCCCACATCAGCGCAAAAGGCAATCACTTCATAATCATAGTTCTCTTTCAGCCAAGGGATAATGATCGAAGTATCAAGTCCCCCTGAATACGCAAGTATTACTTTATCCATTTGCTAATTTTCTCCTTAATTAGCCCCCACAGGCGCTTTTTAATCTACTACATCACCAATGCCATGATAGCTTTGTGGGCATGCAGCCGGTTTTCGGCTTCATCAAATACGACCGACTGCGGTCCATCCATTACTGCATCACTTATTTCCTTGCCGCGCTTAGCCGGCAGGCAGTGCATTACAATGGCCTCTTTATGTGCATGGCTCATGAGTTCTTGATTAACCTGGTATTTTAGAAAGTTTTGCTCCTTTTGATCTGCCTCATTTTCCTGCCCCATACTGGCCCAGACATCAGTGTATACTACATCGGCCTGGCTGACCGCTTCTACCGGATCTTCCACAACCCGCAGCTTGGCCCCGGTTGCCTGGGCATCCGCCTGGGCTTTACGCAATATGTTAGCATCCGGTTCATAGCCTAAAGGACTCGCAACAACCACATCCATACCGGTTTTGGCACCACCAAAAAGCAGACTGTGGGCGACATTGTTCCCATCTCCTACATAGGCAAGTTTAATCCCCTTAAGGCTGCCCTTGTGCTCGATGATAGTCATCATATCACCGATAACCTGGGTGGGATGCAGTAAATCGGTCAATCCATTGATAATGGGAATAGATGCAAAATGAGCCAGTTCTAGCACCTCATCGTGGGAAAAGGTGCGAATCATGATTCCATCCAGCATCCGTTCCAATACCAGGGCGGTATCTTGGATAGTCTCGCCTCGCCCTAACTGAATATCCCGCGGACTTAAGAAAAGTGCGTGCCCGCCTAATTGGTACATTCCCACCTCAAAAGCTACCCTGGTTCGGGTGGAGCTTTTTTGAAAGATCATTCCCAATGTCTTGCCCTTGAGAATTGGATGAGGAATTCCTTGCTGCTGGGCTTTTTTTAACTGCAAACCCGTTTTAAGCATCAGATCAATTTCGGCTGCCGTAAAATCATGTATGCTTATAAAATCCCGTCCCTTTAATGATTGATTAACCTCCACCATAACACTCCTCTTTTATTAAATTTTTATGACCACCCGGTTCTATTGAGCAAGGGGGATTTACCACTCTTTTAACGATTTTTTTAATAAGCCCACCATCTGATTAATTTCTGTCTCGTTAACGTTTAACGCCGGTACGAATCTTAATACCTGTGGCCCGGCCCCTACTAGCAGCAGCCCGTTTTGCATACAAATCCGTACCAGATCGTTTACAGGTTTATGAAACTCCAGGCCTGCCATTAAGCCTTTGCTCCTGACCGCAACTATTCTTTCATCTTTGATTTGTTCGAGGGATTGTTTTAGATATCCTCCCATTTGATTGACATTTTCCAGGAAACCGGGCGCGGATACTATGTCCACCAGCTGACTGGCTACCGCCGTCGCCAGGGGGTTGCCTCCAAAGGTGGAAGCATGATCACCCGGCGCAAAGCCGCTGGCTGCTTTGTCATTGACCAGCATTGCTCCGATGGGAAATCCCCCCCCCAGACCTTTGGCCATGGTAACGATATCCGGACTTATTCCATAAGTCTGGAAGGCCATAAAGTTACCGGTTCTGCCCACCCCGCATTGTACTTCATCGAATACCAGAAATATCCCTTCCCGGTTGCATATATGCCGCAATCCCGCAAGAAAGGCGGGATCAGCTGGCAGGACTCCGCCTTCACCCTGTATCGGTTCTATCATAATGGCGGCAGTATCTTCATCGATTAGTTTCTCCACTGACATAAGGTCATTAAAATCAGCATATACAAAGCCTTCCGGCAGGGGTGCAAAACCTTCCTGATATTTGCTCTGCCCGGTAGCCGTGAGAGTTGCCAGGGTACGCCCATGAAAAGAGTTGTTAAATACAATAATCTTGGAGCGGTTTTCTTTTTGGCGGTAGTAGTATTTGCGCACCAATTTTATTGCGGCTTCGTTTGCTTCCGCCCCGCTGTTGCAAAAAAAGGCTTGACTGAGTCCGGAAAGACCGGTCAGCTTTTCGGCCAGCTTAACCTGGGGTTCAATCCAGTATAGGTTGGAAACGTGCCAGAGATTGTCGGCCTGTTCCTTGATTATCTTTTGCAGTTCAGCCGGGCTGTGCCCCAGAGCGCATACCGCAATCCCCCCAACGAAATCCAGATACTCCTTACCGTCTGCATCCCATACATAAGAGCCCTTCCCTTTTACCAAGGCAATCGGAAAACGCCCATACGTATTCATGACCACTTCCTGCCCACGGCTGACAATTTCTTGATTCGTCATTTTAAAACTCATCTTCCTTTCGGTCTATCCTGCCACTAATTAAGTACAGCTACACAATAATCCATTTATGGTTAATAAATATAAATCAATACGTTATCTAAACTGTATGCTCAAAACCCTGCTGGCGCGGGGAGACGAAGTAACCTCATCCGTTTGTTAAAATCGTTACTCGTTAACAACCATGGTGCCGATACCTTCATCGGTAAAGATCTCCAACAATATGGAGTGGGCGACCCGGCCATCAACTATATGGGTACGGCTGACTCCGCCGGTAACCGCTTCTGCGCAGCATTTTACCTTTGGGATCATACCCCCGGCAATTATGCCTGCCTGGGTATAGGATGGTACCTGACTCACCTTTAAAACGGATATCAGCGAGTCTGCGTCATTTGTATCCGCCAATAATCCCGGAACATCGGTTAAAAGGACTAACTTATCTGCCCTCATGGCCACCGCAATAGCGGCTGCTACCATATCGGCATTTATATTATAGCTATTTTGTTCAGGGTCTATCCCAATAGGGGCTATAACCGGTATGTAGCCGTTGTCAATCAGAGTTTCAATGATTTGCGGATTGATCGCCTCTACTTCACCGACAAACCCCAGCCGTCCAGAAGGATCGACCGGACGGGCCTTAATTAATTCACCATCCTTACCGGAAATACCAATGGCTTTCCCGCCGGATGCGTTTAGGCCGGAGACTATTTCCTTGTTTACTTTGCCCCCTAAAACCATTTCCACTACTTCCATGGTAGCCTGATCGGTAACCCTTAAGCCGTCCACAAACTCGGTCTTTATATTAAGGCGCCCCAACATGCCGGTTATCTCCGGCCCGCCCCCATGAACCACGATTGGATGCATACCTACATACTTCATCAGGACGATGTCTTGCATGACCTTCTGCTTAAGATCACAGTCTTTCATAGCTGCTCCGCCGTATTTGACTACTACCCGCTTGCCGTAAAAATCCTTGATATAAGGCAGAGCCTCAACCAATACTTCCGCCTTTTCCATGGCTGAACAAATCAAGTTAATCCCCCCAGTTGCCTAATATTCTATGTAATTGTTTTCAAACCACAACCACCTTTGAAAATAGCTGCCCTGGGTTGCGGCGTCATCCACGTTATCCGCATCCTTTTAATTCTGCGGAATCTGTCTATATAAAAGAAAAACTTCCAATCCGGCCAATACTTTAATGAAAATGTTCTGGGTAAATCTGTTTATCAGTGTTATCTGTGCCTATTTAAACCGCGTCCCTTATTTCTGCGGAGGCTAAAGCCTCCGCTACGAGGGAGTTTAATAATATCTGGGGCTAAGCCTTCATATTCCTGCGGAGGCTAAAGCCTCCGCTACGTGGGAGTTTATTAATATCTGGGGCTAAGCCTCCATATTCCTGCGGAGGCTAAAGCCTCCGCTACGAGGTGGTTTATTAATATCTGGGTCTAAAGCTCCATATTCCTGCGGAGGCTAAAGCCTCCGCTACGAGGGAGTTTAATAATATCTGGGGCTAAGCCTCCATATTCCTGCGGAGGCTAAAGCCTCCGCTACGAGGTGGTTTATTAATATCAGGGGCTAAGCCTCCATATTCCCTGCGGAGGCTAAAGCCTCCGCTACGAGGTGGTTTATTAATATCAGGGGCTAAGCCTCCATATTCCCTGCGGAGGCTAAAGCCTCCGCTACGAGGTGGTTTAATAATATCAGGGGCTAAGCCTCCATATTCCTGCGGAGGCTAAAGCCTCCGCTACGTGGGAGTTTATTAATATCTGGGTCTAAAGCTCCATATTCCTGCGGAGGCTAAAGCCTCCGCTACGAGGTGGTTTATTAATATCAGGGGCTAAGCCTCCGCTACGAGGGGGTTAATAATATCTGGGTATATCTATAATTCGGGTTATTTGTGTCCGTTTAAACCGCTTCAATCCGCGCAATCCTCGTCTATTACCCCAATCAAGTCCGGTAAGCGGCATTGATGCGGACGTATTCATAGGATAGATCGCATCCCCAGGCGGTAGCCGAATACGATCCGGACTTGAGATCTAATCTGATAATTACAGTATCTTTTTGCAGTTCCTGCCGGGCCAGATCCTCGTCAAACACCAATCCCATTCCGTCCTGGGCCACCATTTCTTCACCCAGGTATATATCCACCCGCCCAGGATCAAATTGAGCTCCGCAATATCCCGCCGCAGCCAAAATTCTTCCCCAATTGGCATCCTCGCCGAAAACAGCTGCTTTAATGAGGTTGGAGGCCGTAATCGCTCTGGCTATGGTTTGAGCTGTAATCTCATCCGGAGCTTTTTCCACCTGTACTTCAATCAGGTGATTGGCACCTTCGCCATCACGGGCGATCATTTTTGCCAAAGTAATAGTTACATAATCCAGGGCTTTTTGAAAAGCCTGCCCGGCTTCGCTGTCCGGATCATCCAGGAGGGGGTTGCCGGCCTGCCCGTTAGCCAGTATCAAGGCCATATCATTAGTAGATGTATCACCATCCACACTGATCATATTAAAAGACCGCCCCACCGATGATCTAAGCATATGATCTAAACATTTGTTGGTTATCCCAACATCTGTTGTGATAAAGCAAAGCATAGTAGCCATATTGGGATGAATCATGCCAGATCCCTTGGCGATAGCACCAATCCGCACCGGATATCCGGCAATATCAACCTCAACGGCGACCTCCTTAGGTATCAGATCGGTCGTCAGGATGGCTGCAGCGGCATTTGCGCCTCCTTGTTCAGAAAGGGTACCGGCGGCGGCCACGATGCCTTGCTTGACTTGCTCCATCGGCAAATAAACCCCTATCACCCCGGTAGAAGCCACCAGCGTATCATGGGGGTGGAGTTCTAAACAGTCTGCTGCGGTTGCGGCCATAGCCACCGTATCTTCCCAACCCTGTTCACCTGTGCAGGCATTGGCATTGCCGCTGTTTACTACAATCGCCTGGGCTTTGCCATCCTTCAGATAATTCCGATTTAGATCAACGCAGGCGGCCCGTACTATATTAGTGGTAAATACCCCGGCAGCCGTGCAGGGAGTCGTAGAATATATAATGGCCAGATCTTTCTTATCGTTTTTTTTTATTTCAGCAGCCACTCCCTGGGCTAAAAAACCTTGCGGTGAAGTGACTGAACCTTCCAATACAATCATAATTTATATAAACCTCCTCATCTAATCGCCTTATAGCAGGTTTGTAATAGTTGTCAAACAATTGTTTAGAATCTAAGCAATTGTTAATATTTTCCAATAACTTATGGGTATATTCCTAATCCCCGCAGTCCTTGAGACTCTTCCAGACCCAGCATAAGATTCATATTTTGAATGGCCTGCCCGGAAGCCCCTTTACATAAATTATCCAAAGCCGATACTAAAATTACATTGCCGGTATCATCATCGGCATAAATTCCGATATATAAAAAATTAGTTCCATACACCCACTTGGTGTTTGGAGTTACCCCTTCTTCCAGTACCTGTACAAATAATTCGGCTTGATACTTTTCCAGGAGAACCTCCCTAACCTGAGCCGCCTTTTGGCCCGGCCTCAAGCGCAGGTAACAGGTAGTCAATATGCCTCGATTCATCGGAACCAAATGTGGGGTAAAGATCATTTCCACCTTCTCACCAGCCGCCCGGCTCAGCTCCTGGGCAATCTCCGGCCCGTGACGATGTGTGCCCAGACCATAAGCCTTGAAGCCTTCGTTCACTTCACAAAAATGGCTGCTGGCCTTAAGGGCTTTGCCAGCCCCGGATACTCCACTTTTGGAATCGATTATAATCCCTTGGTGCTCAATTAGTCCGGCCTCAAGCAACGGAGCTATCGGCAGTATGGCCGAAGTTGGAAAACAGCCTGGATTAGCCACAATCTGACTAGTTTTTATCGCTTCCCGGTTTAATTCCGGCAGGCCATATACGGCTTGCGCGAGCATTTCAGGGGCTTCGTGGCGAGTTTCATAATACTTCTGATAGGTGTTTACATCCTGCAAGCGAAAGTCGGCTCCCAGATCTACACATTTTATACCGGCCCCAAATAGATCTTTGACCATGGGGACGGATAAGCCATGCGGCAAAGCCAGGAATACGGCTTCACAACTTTTCTTGATCTGTTCCAAATCAGTAGGTTGGCAGACCAGATTATAATATGCTCTTAAATGTGGATAGACATCTCCAATATTCTTACCAATATTTTCGGTTGAGGAAATCATGACCGCTTGCAGTTCATCATGACCGGCCAGAAGCCTAAGCAATTCGGCGGCGGTATATCCGTCTCCGATTATTCCAATTTTATACATAGGCAATTCCTCCTTGGAGTGATTTTATAATTATACACACAGGTGTATAATTTTGCAATAAGTTTTTATTTTTAATCAATAATGTGTTTAAGAATTAAAAAATTATGCAATACTCTTAAATGAGGGTTTTGCATAATCCAATTTCCTTACTCTTTTTTTCAGTATGAAGCGACCGTATCCCGGTGGTAAGCAAATAAGGCTAAGCATTATCAGCATTAATTTATATGTCACCCTGCGGTTGCTTTGGGCATATCATAAATTGCAAACTTAAAATGCTTGAACAGCCTTATGGGATTTATCCCGGGGCTTTCATATAAAGGCGGAGAAGGATATTTTTCTTCTCCGCCCTTACATTTCATTTTCTTCCGGGGCTACGTTGCCCAGATAAACATAATTCAAGTACTCGCGGGCAATCTGGCGGGCATTTCTTAAGGTCTTAAGCCCAGTGGGGGGAGAGGTCATGCGATAAGCAGGGTAGTAGCGGGATAAATGCAGTACCAGATCGGGATCCAGGCTGGCCAACCAGCGGGCTAAATCCCGAATTTCTTCTTCCGTCTCGTTTTCTTCCGGGATCAGCAGAGTGGTTATCTCCAGATGTGCCTTACCGACAATTTCTTCCACTGTGTGTTTTACACAATCCAGCCGTCCTTTGCACAAACGCCGATAGAAATTTTCATTAAAGGCTTTAACATCGACATTCCACGCATCCACAAAAGGCAGCAGATCCCTAAGCGGTTTTTTCTCAATAAATCCATTGCTGACCAGCACCACCTTAAAACCCTGCTCCTTTAGCCGGGGAGCTACATCCATAATATATTCCAGCCACATAAGCGGTTCATTATAAGTAAAAGCCAGCCCTATCGAGCCATAGTCAGAGTATTTAGCAGTCAGTGCGGCCAGCTCAGCCGGAGATATATAACGGGTAGGCGGAGACTGTTGGGCAATACTGTAGTTCTGGCAAAAAGAACAGGCCAGATTACAGCCGAAACTGCCTACCGATAAAATCATGGTACCCGGGTAAAAATGATATAACGGCTTCTTTTCAATTGGATCCAAGGCCAGCGATGAAACCTGTCCATAATTTAGTGCTGTCAGTTTATCCTCCTGATTAGCCCTAACCCGGCAAATCCCGGTTTGACCGGTCTTTAATTGACAGTTATGAGGGCAAACCCGACAGACCATGATACCCTTATCCCCTGGAGTAAAATAATCGACCTGCCTTGTCATAATCAGCACCCCCAACTAAACTATAAAAATCAGCGGTCTTAATTTCTGAAAAAGAATTACAGACGATGAAAAAGCTTTGTTTTGTTGGCGTCTATTTTCTTCTAAGTATATCTTTTAACCTCAAAACGCTCTATCTTAAAATCTTCCTGATATGAAATATCTGCCTTCTGGCAAGCGATCCGAAGCTGCTGTTCTACGGTGTCCACCCCCTCCAGATCGGGCAGAAGCAGGCCCCGGCGGGAGCCTTTCGTTACTATTACCCCGTATTTTCGGGGATCAAGTTCTGCCGCACTGCAAGGTTCGGGTCGGCTTAATACATCGACCGAGTATTCTATATCTTTTAACTCCTGTACTTGCACCGGATTAAAACGGGGATCCTCCAAACCGGCCGCTCGAGCATTTTGGGCTATTTCCTCTGCTAGATTTTCATAGCTGGGCAGAAACGTTCCGATACACCCGCGCAACTGGCCCTGTTTTTTCAGGGATACGAAAACTGCCGCCCGCTCCTCCAACAGACCCTGCATATCTTCCTCCAACTGCGGAGGCGGGTTACGGGTAACCTCACTTTCCAGATTCAAACGGGCCCATCTTACCAGAGGTGACTCTTCAGCACGGCGAGCATTCATCTTTTCGTTCTGAATAATCCTCATTATTCCCAGCATACTGGCTTTTATCTCCCCAGGTTCGATACCGGCTGTCATATATCCTACCCCAAACGGCCCTTCGTAGCTTATTAAATCACTTACTATCTTAAATCTATCCATAGCCCCCAGGAGGATCAGCAGGGAAGGATATCCGCACTCTCCCGCGTTCTCCCTTAAGACAGGCGGTATTTCCAGGATGGATAATACGTCCCCGCTGCCCAGTGCCTCTTTGATAGCCAGATCAAAACGGCTTCCGTCCGGATGAAAGCCATAGGGCCCATCCTCTTTCAAACGGTGCGACATATCACCCGACGCTACAATCGCTACCTTCTGATTAAGCAGGTTGCTGGCTTCCTGAATCATCTGGCCAAAAACGTATAAGGACTGGTTGTTCAGCAAGCCAATACTAATCGCCGCTATCGGCACATCTCCTATACCGGCTTGTTCTAAAAAATACAGCGGAACCATTATACCGTGATCGAGACTCGTCATAAGCTTAAATCGTTCGGCTAGATTTTCATTTATAGCTACAAACTCCACATTACTGTCCAAGGCCAGTTCGGCGATAGCATCCAGCAGGGCGGGATTATTGACACGGCTTGTCCTAATCTGGGGCTGGCCAAAATCACCTAAATCCCCTTCTAAATTATCTTCTACCAAATACGTAATACAATCGGAAAAAACATTTCCATGCGGTGTCAGAAACAACACGCAATCCGGTTGGCTGGCTACCAACCGGGCGGCCACCTCCTGCATCGCCTTGACGGTTGCCTGCACATCATTAACCCGCTGGCCTCCAATCTCACTGATTAAAACCGGAGCATGCGGCATCAAGGCTCCATAACAGATCATATTTCCACCTCCAAATATAATACCCCGGAAATTTCATGGACTCAGATAACCCGGAATTCACTGATTTGATTTATAGTAGATTATCTTTTTTATAGTAATTGCATAATTGCTAATAAAATGCCCTATAGAACTATTCTGCCGATTAAAGGAAATGGATTTTGTTGTATGACCGGGAGACTTCCCAGTTATAAAACAAAATTATTTACCCCCAATTTTGGTTAGATGATGAGACATCCTACTTTATATCATATCGGAACAGCTGATATCCTCAAGGAAAAATCTGTGTGAATCCATAAAATCTGCGTTATCTGGTTTTATTTACGCGCGGCCCGGATTGAGGGGAGCCGGTCGTCCGGTCGTCTTTTTTAGGTTCCTGGGCCAGCTGGGATTTAACGATCCCACAGAAGATAGCGTAGGCTACCTTTTCCTGATATTCATCAGTAATCAGTAAGGCGGCCTCCCGAGGATTTGACAGAAAACCTACCTCCAATATTACAGCGGGCATGGTAGCTTTGTCCAAGATGAAATAGCTGCCTGTTTTGGCTTCGCGTTTCGTATTTCCTAGTAACCTTTTAAATTCCTCCTGGATACTTTCGGCCACTATTTGGCTCTTTTCATTGCCGGCTTTGTAAAAGGTCTGCGCTCCTGACCATTGGGGACTTAGATCTGCATTCGTATGGATGCTGACGTATAAATCAGCCTGGGAAACTTGGGCCTTCTCCACCCGCAGTTGTAGATCCTTTCTTTTTCTCTCCCTTATTGTCCCTTTGAAGTCCGGACTGCATAAATCCGCATCACTGTTACGCAGGTTAATAACCGTTGCCCCGCCCTGACTCAAATGCTGCACCAATTTTTTGCTGATCGCCAGGGTAATATCTTTTTCCTCATGTTTACTTGCCGATATGGCGCCAGGATCCATGCCGCCATGGCCGGCATCTATCACAATGATTTTATTGGCGACTGGGTAAGACACAACCGGCTGCTCTGGTCGATTCTCGCTCTTTATGGCCAGTAAGGACAGCAGTACAAAAAAAACCCAAGCCGTTATTACGGCAGCTGGTTTCTTTTTAATATATACCGTTGGGCATTTTATCATTCTTTAACCCCCACACAAAAATTGCTATTTATTATATATGCGGGGGAAAAAGAATATATTTATGGAGAATAAAAAGTTGCCGCTGGATAGGAAAACCCCCCGAATAATTGTATCCGGGGGGTTTTAAAAAGTTTCTTAACGTTTTGAGTACTGGGGTGCTTTTCTGGCTTTGTGCAGACCGTATTTCTTTCTTTCCACCATACGTGGATCGCGGGTAAGAAAACCGCCTCTTTTCAAAACCGGCCTTAACTCCGGATTTGCCTTAATTAGCGCGCGGGCAATACCTAATCTGATTGCTCCGGCCTGTCCGGTAACACCGCCGCCGTTGACCCGGCAGAGCACATCAAATCTACCGGTTGTTTCAGTTAACTCCATGGGTTGCAGAACAATCAAACGGCTGGTCTTATTTGGAAAGAAATCCTCAAATGATCTGTTATTAATGGTTATATTACCTGTTCCAGGAACTAATCTAACCCTGGCTACAGCTGTTTTTCTTCTTCCGGTTCCCCAATATTGTACGCTAGCCATATCGATCCTCCTAACCTCTCAACTCACGAAGTTCTGGTTTTTGGGCTTGATGGGGGTGCTGCCCGCCTCTGTATACTTTAAGTTTTTTAAACATGGCCCGACCCAGACGATTGTGGGGAAGCATTCCCTTTACTGCCTGCTCGATAGCTTTCTCCGGCTTGCGGGCTAATAAAGTAGCATAATTTACTTCCTTTAATCCTCCCGGATAACCGGAATAACGGCGATACATCTTATCATTAAGTTTGTTGCCGGTCAGCCTTATCTTCTCAGCGTTTATGACGATAACATGATCACCGGTATCTATATGAGGAGTGTAAGTGGCCTTATGTTTTCCTCTCAGGATGGAGGCAACTTCTGAAGCTAATCTTCCGAGTGTCTGGCCTTCTGCATCTATCACGTACCATTTGCGGTCAACTTCCGCAGGTTTCGCCATATATGTTTTCACGAATTTCCCTCCTGTAGCTCTCGGATAGTGAGCATATCTTTAAGACTCTGCCTCTCTGCTTGTCAACGGGGCTGGAGCCAAACAGGAGTGAAGAGACTACCTTTTAATATTATCCAAATTTAATACGGTTTGTCAAGAAACCCCCCGCAAATATCGCCTAGATTAATGGGCACAGATTACACAGGTTTAAGGGATTTACGCAGGTTATTTATTTATGCCGTTTAAGTAAGAAATTGTATTAAATTATAAGCCATTAGTTAGATTTAGATTATTGCCACTAAGCGGTGTAACCTGCTGCAGCCTGAATCCCATCCTCTTATTCGCAGTAGGGTGCTATTGGCAAACAATCTTGCCGACACCTTAAAAGGGATGATCTGGGTAATTCCGAAAAAACCTGGGTTATATGTGTCCATTTAACTTCTTTTTCCGATTATCAGGTAGCCAGATTTAGTACTTCGGTTACGGCTGTCCAATCCTCCCTTAATGATTCGGTACCCATCAGGGTGCCGATATGCCCGCCATCGGTCAGGATTTCCACTACATCCTCCCGGGGGGTGCTGATGTAGTTCTTTAGGGCAAAGGCCTGAGGGGGAGGTGTAATATGATCTTTTTGGCCGGCCATAATTATTACCGGGCAATTGATATTTCTTAGATCCACCGCTCGTCCATCCAGCTTTATGGTGTCTGGTTTGGTCAGATTATTTTGCTTGAATATGTTCTTAATTATTTCCAGATAGAACCGGCCGGGCAACTGCTGGGTGTATTCATACCAGTTTTCAAAGCGTTGGAAACGCTTGAGTCCTTCTTGATCGTTGACAGCAATCATTTTCCATAACCGCTTATATTTGCGCATATAATGCTCGTCGGCCTGCATATTCTTAAAACCCCACAGGATGTATTTTCCCTGCATTAAACCATTGCCGGTAGCCACCAGATATTCGAAAAATGACATAGGCAGTTGAGCATCATCGATAATCATAGAAGGTGCTGCCTCAACGTCAATAGGCGCCGCGGCTGAAACCAGGGTGGCGATTTTGTCCTGATGCAAAGAGGTATATATGGCGGCCTGCCAGCCTCCCTGACATTGCCCGATGAGATGAATTTTATACACACCTGTGCGGCGGCGGATCTCATCAACTGCTTCATCGGTTAACCGTATGTAATCATTCATTCCCAGATTACGCTGCTCGAAAACGGCTGACAGCCATTCGGTTACATACACATCATAACCATAACTATGAAAAACCCTAACCAGACTCTGGGCCGGGGAATAATCGGCCAGATTGGAATGATGCCCGGCTTGGGGGGGCAAAATGAGCACCGGTCTGCGGGCACTGGAACTTTTGGGATTGGGAAAATGTCGCAACCGCAAGGTCTGATGTTCATAGATTATATTGTTGGGGGTGGCCCAGTGAGCCTCTGGGTTTTCGAGTTTAGCGAGTACACACATATACTGATTTACCTTATCCGCGTCAGGAAATAACGAGCAGCAAAAATCCAGGTTTTGCTCGGCTATTCCCCAAAAGCTGTTCATTATTTCCTGGTATATGGACAGCATAAAAAGCCTCCCTTCAGTGCCGACTTCTTTTCCAAATTAGACTCGTTTTAAAGCTTTATTTCCTGGGCCAGAATCTGTTTGTAGGTTTCCATATCCAAAGGCAGATACTGCTCGAGTTCGGGATGCAGAAAATACAGAGGATCCTTTACCCGACCGGGATTAAATCCTTCATACCGCAGTATTTCTTTATATTCTTCCGAATCCTGACCACCCGCCAGTTGATCGGCAATGCGAATGAAAACCGGGCGGGCGTGTTCGGGCATGCGGCGGTTAATGTGTTTTATAAATTCCGCCCAATTCAGTTGTTCCCCCTCTATAAGCTTTAAGCTCGCCATACCGCAGCGTCCTTCCACATCCGGTACTTTTACCGCGTATACGATGACATCTTCTATACCCCCATAAAAACGCTGCAGAACATCGGCCACCTGGTTGGCAGAAACAGTACGTCCCTTCCAGCGGTAGGTGTCACCCAGACGATCCACATAGGATATATAATCTTTTTCATGCAATTGTACCAGATCACCGCTGTTAAAGTAACGATCTCCCTCGGCAAATACATTGGAGAGCAGGACTTCTTCGGTAGACGATGGATCATTTATATACCCGGCAAAGCGATTAAGCTGATTAATCTCGCAGACCAGCAACCCTGATTCCCCCGGAACACATTTTATGGCCCGGCCGGCAGAATTTCGTTTGATCTGTTTGTTGCTGTAATCATATTGCACAACTTCGCCCTGGCGCATATCGCGCAGACTCAAATTGCCGCACATCCCGGGTACCTCTTCAAAGTTTACAAAGATACCTACACCTTCGGTTTTAGTATAAACCTCAATTATATGCTGGACGTCAAAACGTTCCCGGAAAGCTTCTACCAGTGAACCCCACATGCCATTGCAGACCATGACCTGCAGAGGATTATCGCGGTCATTTTCCCGGGGCGGCTGGTTATATAGGTAGCGGGCCATTTCCCCCACCGCGATCACATAATCAGCCCCATAGAAACGCAGATCATCAAAAAAATTATGAACAGAGAATTTTTGTTTTAGAACCATGGTACTACCCGAGGTTATCATAGCGGAATATGCTCCTACAAACCCTCCATTATTATGTAGGGGCAAACACATATATTGAACGGTTTTTTCCTGCATATATCCCAACATACTGTAAAGATAGGATTTTATCAGACAACTCTGCTGGCTTATAGCCACTGCTTTTCGTAATCCGCTCTGTCCGGGGGTATAAAGGTAAACCAAGGGATCATCACTGTTTATAGTTACAGTAGCGGACGGGTTTTCCTCGCTGGAGGATTGCAGTAAAGGACCCAGGGCTTGCATTCTGGAGGCGGGCAATTCATGGTCGCTCGGGGAGTCTATCAGAATAAGGGCTGGGGCCCTCAATTTAAGAAGGGGTAGAACCTCATTAAATACGTCTATTAGCTCATACCCCACGATTACCGCGCGGGGTTCACAAATATTTATATCATGAGCCAGAACGTCTTTACGGATACCTATATGCACCAAGGATACGATCACCCCTAATTTGCTTAAACCGGTCGCAGCCATAAGGAATTCAGGCCGGTTTTTCATAAACAATACTACCACATCACCTTTTTTAAAGCCCAGCCGACTAAAGCAATCAGCATAGCGGTTAGCCCCGGCATTTAACTGTTGATAGCTAATTATCTCATCCTGATAAACGAGGGCGGTTTTATCCTTATTCTCGGCAACCCGCCTCTCCAATTCCCAACCCAGGGACAGGTTCTGCGGTTCTTGTAAACGTTTAATAATCTCCCAATAATCCTGAGTCATGTTCTTTTTCACATCCCCATTTGTAATTCTCCTTTTTTTCTGGTTAATTAGAACGTTGTTTTAGCCATTCGGACATGACCGGATAGACATTTTTTTTGGCATAATTACCGAATACCAGACCTCCGTGCCCTACCGGAAATTCGTAATAGGATTTATCCGAAGATGACATATAGTCAAGGGCCGCTTGGGCCTGGGCAGTCATCACCAGATGGTCGTTTTCACCGGCCATGACCAGCAGATTGGATGTTATTCTGGCCAGATCGACCGTTTGCCCCTGGAGAGAAAATTGCTTTTTCACCAGTTTGTTTTCCTGGTATAAATCCTTGATCCACTGACGATATGCCTCGCCGGGGAAATTGATGTTGTCATTTACCCATTTGTTAAGTGCCTTCCAGGCGATTACCGGATTATCCTCGTCTATCGAGCGCCACAGGCGGGTATATGTGCCTATATAATTATTAACCGGACGCAGCATCTTAACCCCGATATCGATAAAATCTTTCGGTACCAACTGGAAAGTATCCACGATTCTGTCGGCATCATAATCAGGTGAATTGAGCCATAGGGATGAAGTACCCGCGTCAGAAAAATCAATCGGGGCAGATAAAAGTACGATATTTTTTATCCTTTCTTGCGGGTAAAGCCCGGCATACATACTGGTCATCGTTCCTCCCATGCAGTAGCCCAGCATGGTCAGCTCATCACTGCCGGATGTCAAAAGGGTTTTTTGCACCGCCCGGGCAATATAGTCGTTGACCAGATTACCGTAGCTAAGTTCACGATCCTCCCAATCAAAATCGCCCCAATCCAGCAGGAATATGTCAAATCCACATTCCAATAGGTGTTCAATCAAGCTCATACCGGGGGTCAAATCCAATATATAAGGCTTATTTATAAGGGCATATATAATAAGTATGGGCACTTTGTGCTGGTGCCCTGACGGTGACACGTACCGGTATAGCCTGGCCTTGTTCTTTCTCCAGACGACTTCTTTAGGGCTTAAGCCTGTCTGAGGATATGGATCATACTGGAGCATCTCCATCCATTTCTGGGTGCTGCTACACATCCGGTCATAGCTTTCCTGCAGCTGTTTGCCAATTTCTTCGGCGGAGCCGCTTAGAATGATATTTTTCACGGTATAATCCTCCCCAAGCTAAATCAGGATATCTTTTCGGTAATCACATGTTGTCTAGGCGGAATAACTATCGCTGTACCGTCAACGATAAGTTCATTATGTTGGTTGTAGCAGGAGGTTCTTAATTTGACTCGACCGGCCGGGAGCAGAGCAAGCACTTCGGTTTGGGCCCTGACCGTGTCATTTATGAAGCAAGGTTTTAAAAACTGAATATCCTGCTGCTCATATATGGTTCCGGCACCAGGCATCTCATTGCCCACAACCGTGGAAATAAGCCCCACCAGCAGCATTCCATGGACAATTCGGGTTTTAAAATGTCCTTGTTCGGCTCTTTTCTGGTTGACATGCAGCCAGCTAAAATCCCCGGTAATTCCTGCGTACATATATACGTCTGATTCGGTAATAGTTTTTTCTACATAGCCCACATCGCCTATCTTAAGTTCACTGTAAATGTTTTCTATCAAAACAGACCTGCCTCCTTTTACGTCCTGTTTATAAGAGATATGATCAAGGTTCATCAGCGGTTTTTTTAACCTTAGTTCTTTTACGGGTGTTTTGAGCCTTGTTGGTGGTTTCTTCAGGGCTGATCTCAACAGGCGCAGGTTCTGACTGGGATGATGCGGGTAATTTTAAGGCGGCCATTCTTTTTTTAAGCTCCAGGTTTTGTTTTGATAAGGCTTTAATTTGCTGGTCTAATTCTTCATTTTGTGCTTTTATCGCATTTATCTCCTGCTGACCTTTTTCCATAAGACTTAACATCTTAAGCAGAGTGTCCGTAGTCTTGTTGATATTTTCGACCAGCTGGAAATCCAGATTATCTACCTTGTCCTCTACCGATATGACCAGTTCGGCAATCCTGGCCAGATCTTTTTTGGACGGGGTGGCACTGTACTCAAACATCCTGTCCATATTCTGACGGGTGATCTTTTCTATGGAAAGATGCTGGTTCAACGTCTGATCCAGCATCTTTATAAAGGTTTCGGTGCTGACAAAATCTTTTAAAGCCTCGGCCCAGGCACCTTCAGTTTTAAAGTACATTTCCTTCCATAGTTCGGCTAAATCAGGAAATATAATCTTATGGCCATCAGCCTGGCTGCTGCTTCTTTCGTCCTCAGACATGCATCCGGCTCCTTTCTATAAGGTTCCTGATACTTCAGGACATGCTTTAATCGTTTGTTTATCTGGAAATATTACATACTGCTGACCTTTTTGCTTAGTTCTTCAACTTTTTTGTTGATTTCTTCAAAGTAGTTATAGGCCGGTTCTGCATTTTCCAAAGCTGTATTTACAGCTTCCTGAATCATCTTTTGCATTTGCGCCTGGTTGTTTTTGACCTGTTTCATGAGTTCATCAATAATTTTACTGCTCTCTTCTCTGGTAACCTGGCTTTGCTCCAAATATTTTTTGAGCATGTTGTCAAATTGCTCCTGCGTCCAAGAAATGCTGCCCATACCTACCAGCCACATATCCCAGAACTTTTCCATTAGAGTCTCCATAGTAGCAAAAGTTTTTGTTACAGTCTCCTGTGTTTTCATCAATATCCACTCCTTTTCAGTTTGTCTTTTTTAACCAGTATCGTGCATAGGTATGCACGAAGCCAAAAATAGGGGCAACGATAAAACCAAGGCTGGCCTTTTTCCAGCAGAGGAGCCCACAATAACCTTATTTAGTTTTACAAGGAACCTTACGTTTTGGCTGAAACTCGAAATGATACCAGGTAATTAGCCTGAACAACACCAATGAATAACCCAATACGGCGGCGGATTTATTTGCTGCGTAAAAATAGAAAGGTTAAAGAAAAAATAACTGGCAGGTCGATAGCTAATACATTATTGTGCCATTCATTTTTAATACAGTATAACATTAAAAATGGAAATGTATATACCTAAATTTACTATTTAAAAATCATTTTCCCAACAACCGCCCCGGTTCGCAGCCTATAACCTCAATTGTATGCAAAGGGGCAGCCACTTATGAGAGTAGCAGCTGTTTTACGGGACAACGACGGATTGAGACACTGTAATCCTTGACAAGTACTGTTTCACTCTATAGGCTAAAATATATACTGTCCTATAATAGGAGAGTCAAGGGGGAAATTAATTTATGAGGAAAGGGATTTATTTATCTATTGGAGAAGTATCAAAACTGACCGGGACACATATTAAATCTCTGCGTTATTACGATAAAATTGGCGTATTAAAGCCAGCCTATATTGACCCGGATACGAGATATCGCTATTACGATTTTTCACAGCTCAAACTGGTTGATATCATTCAATTTTGTGTGGAGTTGGGCATACCTTTAAGAAAGCTTAACGAGCTTATGGAAAAAGACGGACTGATTCACTTAACGCAGCTGCTGGAGGTTAGCAAAGAGATGGCCGAAACGAAAATCCGCACAATCCAGGATGGTTTGAATTTTATCGATGATTTGCAGTTGGAAATCCAACAAAACGATCAAATCTCTCCCTATGACCCGCCTAACCGGATCGATTTTCCGGATATCTACTATATGTTAGAACCTATTACAGAATCCACAGACGAAAAAGAATTTTATTTGAAACTGAGAGGATTATATGCGGCAGTAGCCAAGCAAGGGTATAAGTCAGGATATAAGTTTGGTCTCCTTTACCGGTTTCGTACCAACGCAGTAGAACGTTACCAATTCATTGATATCCTGCCAACGACAAAAAACGGAGCTAAAGATATAATAAAAATCCCCGCTGGGCCATATATTGTTAGGCATATTCAGGAAAGTAGAATTGAAAAAGCTAAGGAATTGTTTGCAGAAATATTTAAAACCGGACAAGATGTAATAGTCGTGGAAACAGAACTCGTCACCGGATTATACAACGCAGAACGACCTCTTTATGAACTACGCTGTTCTGTGCCAGATTTATTTTAAAGCGTTTAAATTAGATAATAGACGCAGATCACTGGGGACCTTAATAATAAACGCGGATTTACTCGGTACTTTTGAGACTGAATAAACCTTTTTATCTCACGCTTTACAATCCGCTCTGTATCACTTTTATACAGAGTGGATTTTATTTGGCGCGGGCAGAAGTGAAAATTTTATCATTCTATTGACTCTCCCATTATGGGATATCTTAAGGTGGAAGTAATAATAGCGATAAAATGGTCGGTAACACGTCTATAAAAGCAGAGAAATGGAGTTCAAGATTCATAAGTCAGCGCTGATTGCTTTTGGTTAGCTTTCTTGCAAAAGGAGGTGGCAGGTAGGCTTTTAGTCAACTTTGGAAATATGCAGAGTCAAGAACCATCTGTTCTCTTGCTTTTAGCTCCTTTATAGCTATTATAACGCCAAGGAGGGAAACAGTATGAAGGTAAAACAGATGATCAGTACTGCCGTAATCAACGAAGGAATCAGGTACGTGGAGAAAAATCCGCTGGAGAACATGGAAAAATTATTAAATTGGGGCGAAAAAATACTGATTACGGACAATCATAAAAGTTATGCTCGTTCAATACGTGACATATTGGATGACCCCAGCAATAACTGGAATGAATATATATGCCGCCTGTTTACCGAGTTTGGCCCTAACGTCAGAAAAAAAGTCCTGGTTAATTTCTTGGTTAACGCTTCTATCTTAGGAATTCCCACCAACGAGAAAATGTCCGAGAAATATGGCTGCAATATTCCCTGGGCCATCTTGATGGATCCTACTGCTGCCTGCAACCTGAAGTGCACCGGCTGTTGGGCGGCGGAATATAAAAAAACAGCTTCAATGGACATAAAAACCCTTGACCGTATTATCCGGGAAGGCAAAGAACTGGGGATATATATGTACATATACTCCGGAGGAGAACCCTTGATCTGTAAGGATGACCTCATGAAACTGGCTCATAAACATAATGACTGTATGTTTCTGGCTTTTTCAAACGGCACCCTGGTAAATGATGATTTAGCAGCTCAAATGGCCGCGGCTGGGAATTTTGCGCTGGCTTTGAGTGTGGAGGGTTTTGAAAGTGAAACAGATATGCGCCGCGGTGACGGTACTTATCAAAGGGTTATTGAGGCTATGGACATATTGCGCAAACATGGGGTTCCTTTTGGATTTTCCACCTGCTATCATAGTGGAAATGTGAATAGTGTCGGTTCTGACCAATATGTCGATTACATGATTGAGAAAGGCTGCATATTTGGCTGGTACTTTACTTATATGCCCCTGGGAAAAGGTGCCCAGTTGGATTTAATCGCCACCCCTGAGCAGCGTGCCTATATGTATCATCGCGTAAGAGAATTTCGTAATACCAAACCAATCTTTCTTATGGATTTTTGGAATGACGGCGACTTTGCCGGGGGATGTATTGCCGGTGGGCGTAGGTACTTACATATAAATGCCAACGGTGACGTAGAACCTTGTGCCTTTATTCATTATTCCAATGTTAATATAAAGGATGTTAGTTTGCTAGACGCCTTACAATCTCCGCTTTTCATGCAGTACCGGCTTGGCCAGCCTTTTAATGACAATCTCCTGCGGCCCTGTCCGTTGCTAGATAATCCCCATAAGCTAAGGGAAATGGTGCATTTATCCGGCGCCCAGTCAACCCAGCCCATCGACCTGGAGGATGTGGATGAACTTACGGAACGAACTATGCAGGTAGCCCTGGAATGGGGTAAAGTAGCTGACCAACTCTGGGAGCAGAACCATTGTGCCGCTGATTTACCGCAGCCTGCACAAGAGCAGCCCCGGCAGCGCGGTTTAATTAGATTGGGCTCACGCGATCATTGAAGTAATGTAACCGGATTTAATTATATTTTTTAAAAACACAAGGTTAAGCATAAAAAATCAGATTTCGCCAATAATCATCCTTCGGGGTACTCTACTGCTTTTAAGTAAAGTCCATGGGGAGATACGGTAGAGCCAGCCAGATTTCGATCTTGGGAGTCCAATATTTCTAAAATATGCTCAGGTGTAAGGCGCTGGCGACCTACTTCCAGGAGGGTTCCCATAATAATGCGGATCATATTATACAAGAAACCATTGGCTTCTATTTCCAACTTCAGCCAAGCTTCCTGGTTAATTATCCGACAGAGGCTGACATTGCGCTTAAAGCTTTTTACGGAAGACCCACTGGCACAGAAGGCTTTAAAATTATGGTTACCCTCCAGCAGTCGGGCCGCCCTTTGCATTCCTGCGACATCCAGATTTTCACTGTTTAGCAAGGCATGTTTCCGGTAAAAACTGGCCCCGGACTTTTGCCGATATATTAAATACACATAGCTTTTCTTTAGGGCATCAAACTGGGGATGAAAATCCGGGGCAGCCTCCAAGCTATTTAGAATACGAATGTCGTCCGGCAACTTGCTGTTTAGTGCCGGGGTCCATTTATCGGCAGGTATCCGGGCTGACGTATTAAAAGCTATGACTTGACCCAAGGCATGTACGCCGGCATCGGTACGCCCTGCGGCGTTTACCGTAACCGTTTCTCCGGTCAGATGATTGATTGAACTTTCCAACTGAGCTTGAATCGTGTGGGCATTTATTTGTCTTTGAAAGCCATGGTAATTGCTGCCATCATATTCCAGCACCATCTTTATTCGCTTCATCTGCTTAATTCTCCCCAAAAGATAATTTGGCTGCCGACCCTGCCTTTTATCCAGCCGGTTTTTAGCTCAAATAAACCCTATAAAAGATCAGGAGGATATATACAATCCTCCCTTAATACTTTTATAGAGCAGTATCAACTCACTATTGTTATTTTATGACCCTTGCCCGGCACTAAAGAGTCCTTTTATGACCGGAAAACGATATTTAGCTTAGTCTACCAGCTCCAGAATAACCATAGGGGCACCGTCACCCTTGCGATATCCGGCTTTGATTATGCGGGTATAACCGCCGGAGCGGTCTTTATACCGAGGCGCAACGGTATTGAACAATTTGGCCACGACTTCTTCTTTCATTAAGTAAGAATCAGCCTGCCGTCTGGCATGTAGATCCCCACGTTTTCCCAGGGTGATCATTTTGTCGGCTACTACTTTGATATCTTTGGCTCTCGTTTCCGTAGTTGTGATTTTGCCGTTTTCCAACAAAGAGGTCACTGAGTTCCTGAGCATGGATCTGCGATGATCAGCCAAGAGTCCGAATTTGCGATAACTCAATGGGAATCCTCCTTCCTATTCCTCTGTTTTCTTAAAGGTCAGATCCAGTTCTGTCAGCTTACGCTCAATTTCCTCCAGGGACTTCTGCCCCAGGTTTCTGACCTTGCTCATCTCTTCACGGGTTTTTTCAATTAAATCGCCCACGGTGTTGATATTGGCCCTTTTTAATCCATTGGAGGCGCGCACCGATAGCTCCAGTTCCTCGATAGACATCTCTAAAACCTTGTCTTTCTTTTCTTCTTCCTTCTCTACCAAAATCTCTACTTCGGCATAGGTATCATCTATTTCCGTAAAGAGATTGAGGTACTGAATTAGGATCTGGGCTGAGAGACTAATGGCTTCTTCCGGTTTTATGCTGCCATTGGTCCATACCTCCAGAACCAGCTTGTCAAAGTCGGTTCTCTTGCCAACCCTGGCGTTATCCACCATATAGTTAACTTTGGTGACCGGGGTATATATGGAGTCAATCGGCAGCAGCCCTACTACTTCTTCGCTTTTATTAGGTTGCTGGTCTGCACTGACATAACCCCGGCCTCTTTCAACGGTCATTTCTATCTCCAGCTTGCCATCTTCATCTAAACTGGCAATATGAAGATCTGGATTTAAAATCTCGACCTCGGCATCGGGCTCGATATCTCCCGCACATACATCCTGTTTACCTTTTTTCTCCAAGCGGATGATTTTGCGTTCGTTGCCTTCATAGCGCAAGACCATCTGTTTAATATTCAAGATCATTTCTGTAGTGTCTTCCAGAACGCCTGGAATAGTGGAAAATTCGTGCAGAACCCCGTCAATTTTAATAGATGTAACAGCTGCCCCTGGCAATGAAGACAAGAGCACCCTGCGTAGAGCGTTGCCCAAAGTAGTACCATAGCCTCGCTCCAACGGTTCGATAACAAATTTTCCGTAATTTGACGTAAGATCCTGTTCGACTCGCTCTATCCGCGGTTTTTCCATCTCTAGCACTAATTATCCCCTCCTTCTCTAATAGAGGTTGCTTTTAGATAGATAATCTAGAGTATAGTTAGTTTGACACCGGCAAAAGGTTTCCCCTGGTGTCTATCTGGAGTATAGTTCTACGATTAGATGTTCACTAACAGCTGTATCTATCTGATCCCTGGTCGGTAATGACAATACCCTGCCAGTCAAGCTGTCAGCATTTACTTCCAGCCATTCGGGGGCAGTCTTATAGGCAGCAGCGGCTTTGAGTTCCTCAAATTTTGGCGATTCGGCACTAGCTTCCTTTACTTGAATAACATCGCCAGCCTTAACCAACATGGACGGGATATTAGCTTTTTTGCCATTAATGGTAAAGTGGTCATGGTTTACCAGTTGACGGGCTTCTTTGCGCGAACTGGCCATGCCCATTCTAAAAACTACATTGTCCAGGCGTCTCTCCAGTAATGCCAGCAAGTTATCACCGGTAACTCCCTGCTGACGATCTGCTTTTTCAAACGTGTTGCGGAACTGTTTCTCGCTAACGCCATAGATGCGTTTCGTCTTCTGCTTTTCTCTTAACTGCAGCCCGTATTCACTAGTTTTCTGTCTGCGTTTTTGACCATGCTGGCCAGGTACGAAGGGTCTTTTTTCTACCGCACACTTGACGGAATAACAGCGATCTCCTTTTAGAAAAAGCTTTTCCCCCTCGCGGCGGCATTGGCGGCAAACTGAATCAGTATATCTTCCCACTTAAATTACTACCTCCTTAAACCCTTCTTCTTTTAGGCGGCCTGCACCCGTTATGCGGAATGGGGGTAACGTCCTTAATAACGCTTACTTCCAGCCCCGCTGCCTGCAGTGAACGAATGGCGGCTTCACGCCCGGCTCCCGGCCCCTTTACATAACACTCGACTTCTTTAAGGCCGTGTTCCATCGCTGCCCGGGCCGCATTCTCTGCTGCCTGCTGAGCCGCAAACGGGGTGCTTTTGCGCGATCCCTTGAAGCCAACCGTTCCTGCGCTGGCCCAGGATATTGCATTACCATGTTTGTCGGTAATCGAAATAATTGTATTGTTAAAGGTTGACTTAATGTGCGCAATACCTTCTGCAATATTCTTTTTTTCACGCCGTTTAACCCGCGTGGTTGTTCTTCGTGCCACTCATTTATCCCCCTTCTAATGGCTATTTCTTCTTGCCGGCGGCTGTACGTTTGGGACCCTTGCGGGTACGTGCATTTGTCTTGGTCTTCTGACCGCGCACCGGTAATCCGCGCCGATGGCGAAGTCCCCGGTAGCAGCCTAAGTCCATAAGTCTTTTGACATTCATGCTGACATCGCGCCGAAGATCGCCTTCAACGGTGTAGTTTTTATCAATAATTGTTCTTAATTTAGCTTCTTCTTCTTCGGTTAGATCTTTCACCCTGGTATCAGGGTTTATACCTGCTTCCGCCAATATTTTCTGAGCTGAGGATTTCCCGATACCATAAATGTAGGTAAGGGAAATTTCCACTCTTTTGTCGCGGGGTAAATCAACACCTGCTATTCTCGCCAATTCTATTCACTTCCTTCAGATAATATAGGCGCCGTCACGCTTAGCCCTGTTTCTGTTTATGCTTGGGATTTTCGCATATTACCATAACCTTGCCATGGCGTTTTATTACTTTGCATTTTTCGCACATGGGTTTGACTGAGGGTTGAACTTTCACTTAATTAACCTCCTTTAAACGGTAGAAAAGCTTCCTACTTGAAACGATATGTTATTCTGCCACGATTTAAATCGTAAGGCGATAACTCTACCATTACACGGTCACCAGGTAATATTCTGATAAAATTCATCCGCATTTTTCCTGATATGTGGGCGAGGACCTTATGGCCATTTTCCAGTTCCACCGTAAACATAGCATTGGGTAACGGTTCAAGAACTTTCCCCTCTACCTCGATAACGTCATCTTTAGCCATTTACCAGACCTCCTTCCCATCTGATTCTCCTCTTTCAAGTATTCGCTTAAGACTTTTTTTGATTATATGGTTATCAGGTATTTCACCTTTATTTAAATAGTCAATGACCTCGAAAGACGTCATTTTAGTAAATTGCAAGTGTTTAATGTTCTTCATCTTAGGATTTTCAATTTTGCGCGTATCTCCATCACAAATAATAACATAGCGCTCATTAACCACCTGGACGATTACAAACGGCTTGCCGCCATCTCGGCCTGTCTTGGAGAAAACAACTCTGCCCAACATGGTCTCGGAAATGATTGGTCACCTCCATTACCTTAAGGTAAGGATTTCCGGCCCCTTATCCAGGATAACAATACTGTGTTCAAAGTGGGCTGATGGTAAACCGTCTTTGGTAACTACAGTCCATTCATCCTCAAGAGTGGAAACCTGGTGAGTCCCCTGGTTAAGCATGGGCTCAATCGCCAAGGTCATCCCTTCTTTTAGGATCGGGCCGTTATTCTTCCTGCCATAATTAGGTACCGGTGGATCCTCCCACATGGATTTGCCAATACCGTGCCCGACAAAGTCCCTAACTACCGAAAATCCATGGTTTTCAGCATGAGTTTGGATTGCGTTGGACACATATCCTAGCCGGTTACCTGCCTTTGCCTGTTCAATCCCTTTAAGCAATGCCTCTTCAGTTATCTGAATCAGTTTTTTAAGCTTAGGATCGATTTCACCTATGGCTACAGTTATGGCGGCATCTCCCGCATAGCCATCCAGCATCACCCCAAAATCAATACTAATGATGTCCCCTTCGTGCAAAACACGGTTGCCCGGTATACCATGTACCACTTCTTCATTTACTGATGCACAGATGGCACCCTGAAACGGTTTGCCGCCACGGGGATGAGGTTGATTTAGAAATAGCGGGATCGCATTTCTTTTCTTACACTCTTCCACAGCAGTGGCATTTAGAGCGGCAGTTGTTATACCCGGTCGCGCGGTGGCTTCCAGCAGCTTAAGCACTTCCGCTACGACCTGCCCGGAGCGTCTCATTTTCTCGATTTCATCCTTGGTCTTAATTATTATCATCTAGAGCTTCTCCAGCACTAATACTACATCTGCAAACACGTCTTTAGGATCACGGTTGCCATCAATCGTTCTTAAGGTGCCCTGCTTTTCATAATAGTTTAAAAGCGGCTGGGTCTGTTCCATATAGATCTTGAGACGATTTTTTACGGTTGCTTCTTTGTCGTCATCACGCTGCATCAGCCCAGTACCGCATTTATCGCAGATACCAACGGTTGTCGGAGGATTAAATCTGGTATTATATACGGTTTTACATTGCGGGCAGCTTACGCGGCCGGTCATGCGTTCCAGCAGAACCTGGTCAGGAACACTGATATCAAGGGCAGCTTCTACTTTTTTACCCAGCTTGGCTAAAACCTTATCCAGAGCTTCGGCCTGCGGTATCGTGCGCGGAAATCCATCCAGCAGAAATCCATCGGCACAATCCGGCTGTGCCAGTCTCTCTTCAACTACACCAATAGTAACTTCGTCAGGCACCAGTTGGCCGGCATCCATGTACTTCTTGGCTTCTAACCCCATAGCCGTTTGTTTGCTTACTGCTTCCCGGAACATATCTCCAGTAGAGATATGCAAAATCGGAAATCTTGCCTTGATTAAATCTGCCTGAGTTCCTTTACCAGCACCGGGAGGGCCCATAATGATAATGTTCATTAGTTAATCATCTCCTATTTTACAAAACCTTCATAACTTCTAAGCAATAAATGTGATTCTATCTGTTTCATTGTATCTAGCGCTACACCAACTACGATCAACAATGCGGTGCCGCCAAACCAGAGGCTGGTCACTCCGGTTATGGCAATTACGAAATTAGGCAATATTGCTATCAAAGCCAAGAATACACCGCCCGCTAAGGTTAGCCGGGACAGTATTTTGTCTATATACTCAGCGGTGGGTCTGCCTGGTCTGATGCCTGGTACGAACCCTCCGTTTTTCTTAATGTTATCAGCCACATCCAGGGGATTGAATATTATCGATACATAGAAATACGTAAAGAACACAATCAGTAAGGCATAGACAACATTATATAATACACTCCCAAAATTAAAATAACTGTCGATAAACTGATTATATCCAGATGTCTGTGACATAAAGGAGCCTATAGTCGCCGGAAACATACAAAGTGACATGGCAAATATTATAGGTATAACCCCGGCGGAGTTTACTTTTAACGGCAGGAAAGTGGTTTGCCCGCCATACATTCTTCTGCCCACCATCCGCTTGGCGTATTGGATTGGCAGCCTTCTTTGCCCTTCATTCATTGCGACTACTGCAACTATAACCGCCAGCATAACAATAATCAGCAATATAACGTTAAAGAAACCGATAATACCGCCTGATATTTCTTGACCTACTCCAACAATCTGCTGGGGTATGCGGGCTACGATCCCGCAGAAGATAATCAGGGATATTCCGTTGCCGATACCTTTTTCGGTGATCATCTCGCCGATCCACATTAGCATGGCCGTCCCGGCTGTGAGTGATATGGCAATTACCATATAAGAAGTAAAACCGCTATTGATAACTGCTCCTGTTTTGGTAAGAGCTGCGGACATGCCGAGAGCCTGGATAAATGCTAGTACTATGGTAAAATACCGGGTGTACTGAGCTATTTTCTTTCTGCCTTCTTCGCCTTCTTTGTTAAGCTCCTCCAGTTTCGGTACAATTACGGTGAGGAGCTGCATGATAATAGAGGCGTTAATATAGGGCGTTATACTCATGGCAAAAATACTAAAGCGTTTAAATGCGCCCCCGGATATTATATCAAAAAAGCCGAACAACTGGCCTTTCAACAATTCCGCCATAGCTTCCGGGTTGATCCCGGGTACAGGTATATGTGCTCCCACCCTGAATACGAGTAGCATAAACAGGGTAAAGAGTAGTTTCTTGCGCAGATCGCCGATTTTTACAGCCTGTTGAAATGAATTAAGCATTAGATCACCTCAACCTTGCCACCTCTGGCTGCGATTTTCTCCTCGGCCTGCTGGCTGGCTTTATTTACCTGTATGGTCAGTTTTTTTTCAATTTCGCCATCACCCAGTAGCTTAACTGGCAGAGGCGCTTTCCTGATTAGGCCTGCTTCCTTCAACATGGGTATGGTTACTACTGTACCCTCTTCAAAAACGTTCAGGTCTCTCACATTGACGATTGACCATTCAGTTTTAAAAATATTCGTAAAACCTCTTTTAGGTAAACGCCTTTGCAGGGGCATTTGTCCGCCTTCAAAACCGGGCCGGACGCCTCCACCGGAACGGGATTTCTGCCCTTTATGTCCACGACAAGATGTCTTGCCATGTCCTGAGCCAATCCCTCTGCCAACTCTTTTAGCACTTTTAGTGGCCCCGGGCGGAGATTTTATTTCCTCTAGCTTCACTCTTAAAACCTCCCTGTTTTTAATCTAACTCTTCCACACTTACCAGATGTCCTACCTTGTTAAGCTGTCCGCGGAGTTGCGGGGAATCTTCTTTTATCAATACCTGATTTAGCTTGCTAAATCCCAGGCTTTTAATGGTCAGTCTCTGGGTTTGAGGGTAACCAATAAAGCTTTTTTTCCAGGTAATTTTCAACTGCTTGGCCAAGGTTTTTCCCTCCCTAGTTCAAAATCTCATCGATGGTTTTGCCCCTCTGGCGGGCTACGTCTTCAACCCGTTTCAGGTTTTTTAAGCCCTCCATGGTGGCGTGCACCATATTGTTGGCGTTGGCTGACCCCAGAGATTTGGTAAGGATGTCTTTTAGTCCGGCTGCTTCCAATACTGCTCTGACTGGCCCGCCGGCGATAACGCCCGTTCCTTCCGCAGCTGGTTTTAACAATACTTCACCCGCGCCAAATCTGCCTAGTATAGAATGAGGAATCGTTCTGTCATCTATTAAAGGTATTTCAATCATGTTCTTTTTAGCATTTTCCATCGCTTTTCTGATTGCTTCCGGCACTTCGGTGGCTTTTCCTTTACCTGTACCGACTCTGCCTGCTCCATCACCTACTACAACCAGGGCACTGAAGCTAAATCTGCGTCCACCTTTTACAACCTTGGCAACCCTTTTTATATTTACGACTTTTTCAATATATTCGGGGGCTACCTGTTCCTTTTCAATCATTTTTTCCCTCCTAACCTGACGGAAATCAAGTGTTAAAAGTTCAGTCCACTCTCCCTGGCTGCATCTGCCAGAGCCATTACTTTACCATGATATTTGCGCCCATTTCTATCAAAAACAACTGAGGTAATCCCCTTGGTTTTAGCCTTTTGCGCAATACTGTCGCCTACGCGCTTGGCCGCATCTATATTGGTTTTACCGGTAAGGTCAGCCATGTCCTTATCAAGGGTTGATGCGGTTACCAGGGTTACACCATTTTCATCATCGATAATCTGCGCATATATGTGGTTTAGGCTGGTATAAATACATAGTCGGGGTACTTCAGCAGTACCAGCTATTTTCTTTCTAATCCTTTTATGTCTAGTTTTTCTGAGTTCATTTTTGCTGGTTTTCTTGATCAACGCAGTCACTCCCTTCCTATTTATTTACCGCCTGCCTTACCAGCTTTGCGTCTGATAACTTCGCCTTCATACTTGATGCCTTTGCCTTTATACGGTTCGGGCTTTCTAATGGCGCGTATATGAGCTGCAGTATTGCCAACCAGTTGTTTGTCAATACCTTTTACCGTGATCTTGTTAGCGGCCGGAACTTCAAACTCAATACCCGCAATGGGTTCTACTTCAACCGGATGGGAATAACCGATGTTTATAACCAGCTTGCTGCCTTGCATCTGGGCGCGATATCCTACCCCTACCAGTTCCAGCTTTTTTTCAAAGCCTTGGCTGACACCATCAACCATATTGGCTACCAGGGCTCTGGTTAATCCATGCATGGCTCTATGTTTTTTGGAATCACTCGGTCTTGTGACCAATAACACATTATCGCTAACTTCTATAGAAATATCTTGTGGTATTTGCTGGGAAAGAATCCCTTTAGGACCTTCAACCGTAATTATATCATCATTTATTGTTACCTTTACGTTGTCAGGTCGAGCGATAGGTTTTCTACCTATTCTGGACACTGCTCACTCCTCCTTCGGCTACCAAATGTAACATATCACTTCGCCGCCCAAACCTTCTTTGCGGGCGTTTTTATCAGTCATTAGTCCTTTAGAGGTAGAAACAATTGCGGTGCCGAGTCCACCCAAAACCTTGGGCACTTCATCCTTCTGTACGTATACCCGCAGACCCGGCTTGCTGATTCTTTTTAGTCCGGTGATCACTTTTTCCTTGTTGGGTCCATACTTAAGGTACACCCTGATTACCCCTTGTTTGCCATCCTCTATATATTCATAATCCTTGATGTACCCTTCTTCTTTCATGATCCGGGCCATGCCTAGCTTCATCTTGGAGCCGGGTACTTCAACGGTTTGATGCATGACCATATTGCCGTTTCTAATTCTGGTCAGGAAGTCGGCTACGGGATCAGTCATGACCATATTTTTTACCTCCTTTATTACCAGCTTACAACATAAGGCTTTCAGCAGGCTATGGTATTAACCTGTTACCACGACCAGCTTTTCTCCTCACTGTAGACTATCCACTTTTAAAGCCTACCAGCTTGACTTAGTAACACCGGGTATTTCTCCCCGATGTGCCATTTCTCTGAAACAAACTCTGCAGATGCCGAATTTGCCCATGTAGGCACGTGGTCTTCCACATATCTTGCAGCGATTGTATTCCTGGACTTTATACTTGCGTGGGCGTTGCTGTTTTGCAATCATCGCCTTTTTTGCCATTTGCAAATACCTCCTCTTATCTAAATGGCATTCCCATGCGCTTTAACAATTCCCGAGCTTCTTCATCGGTCTTCGCAGTAGTTACGATAGCTACTTCCAACCCTCTGATCTTATCGATTTTGTCATACTCAATTTCCGGGAAAATAGTCTGTTCCTTGATTCCCAAGGAGTAATTACCACGTCCATCAAAAGCCTGGGGCGAAACACCTCGGAAATCACGTACCCGGGGCAGTACAATGTTAATCAGCTTATCCAGGAATTGATACATCCGTTCACCCCGGAGGGTTACCATGCATCCGATGGGCATGCCTTCCCGCAATTTAAACCCGGCGATCGATTTTTTCGCTTTGGTAATAACCGGTTTTTGCCCGGATATGGCGGTCAGATCATTGACTGCTCCATCCAATGCCTTAGGATTTTGAATAGCTTCGCCAACGCCTATGTTAAGAACGATCTTTTCCAGCCTCGGAACCTGCATAACATTTTTATATTGAAATTTCTCCATCAGTTGAGGAGTAATCTCTTGCTTGTATACTTCGTACAGCGTAGCCATTTAATAGCTAGCCTCCCTTCTTGGAGCTTAGTCTACTACCTCTCCGCATTTCTTGCAGACCCTCACCTTAGTTCCATCTTCTAAAAATCCTTTGGCAATCCGCGTTGGTTGGTTACATTTTTCGCACACCAGCATCACGTTGGATACATTCATTGGTGTTTCTACCTGTAAGATGCCGCCCTGCGGTATAGCCCGGGTGGGGCGCTGATGCTTCTTGACTTTATTTATCCCTTCAACGACTACCCGATTTTGGGCAGGTATCGCTTTTAATACTTTTCCTTTGCGGCCGGCATCTTTGCCGGTTAACACTAGTACAATATCACCTTTTTTTATATTCATTCTTCACACCTCCACCGACTAAAGCACTTCGGGGGCCAGAGATATGATTTTCATGAAATTCTTATCCCTCAGTTCCCTGGCTACAGGTCCAAAAATACGCGTACCTTTGGGGTTTCCATTATCGTCAAGTATGACGGCGGCATTTTCCGAAAAAGAAATATAGGAACCGTCTTGCCTTCTGATTTCCTTTTTGGTTCTTACTACTACAGCTTTTACGACATCACCTTTTTTTACTACGCCATTCGGTGCTGCTTCTTTAACAGTCACGACAATGATATCTCCAACCGTAGCATACTTTCGATTTGATCCGCCTAATATCTTTATACAGAGTACCTGTTTGGCCCCGGTGTTGTCCCCTACCTGTAAAACTGTTTCCTGCTGAATCACGGTTTAAACCTCCCTTCAATATACCAGAACTATTGCAGAGTCTTGGCTTTTTGAATAATTTCCACGAGTATCCATCTCTTGTCCTTGCTTAAGGGGCGGGTTTCCATGATCTTTACGACATCACCGGTTTTGGCTTCGTTATTTTCGTCATGAACTTTATATTTCTTACTTGTCTTTATGGTCTTTTTGTATAGAGGATGCTGCTGTACGGTTTCTACTGAAACGGTTATGGTCTTTTCCATTTTGTCGCTGGTTACCGTGCCCATCCTGGTTTTACGGTTGCCTTGATGTTGAGCCACCCTTAGACCTCCTTTTTATCCGTTACTCTCCCGCGAAATTTCCCGCTGCCGTAATACAGTCTTGCATCTGGCGATGTTTTTTCTTACATCTCTTATTCTCATGGGATTATCAAGTTGACCAGTTGCCATCTGAAAACGCAGGTTGAATAATTCTTCTTTATAACTGGAAACTTTTCTTTCTAATTCCTCGTCGGTTAGTTCTCTCATTTTCTTAGCTATCACTAACCTCACCATCCATTTCTTCTCTTTTTACAAACTTACATTTTACCGGAAGCTTGTGAGATGCTAAACGCATTGCCTCGCGGGCAACTTCTTCGTTAACTCCAGCAAGTTCAAACATTACCCGGCCTGGTTTGACTACAGCCACCCATTGTTCGGGTGAACCTTTTCCCTTACCCATACGGGTTTCAGCCGGTTTGGCAGTGATCGGACGATCGGGGAATATTTTAATCCAGAGTTTACCGCCTCTTTTGATATATCTGTTGATGGCAATACGGGCTGCTTCAATCTGGCGATTTGTGATCCAGGCTGCTTCCAAGGCTTGCAGGCCGTATTCACCGTAAGTCACTGTATTACCTTTCTGAGCCTTACCTTTTAAGGCAGGGCGATGTTGTTTTCTATATTTTACTCTTTTAGGGGTAAGCATTATTGACCTGCCTCCTCCATTTGTTTCTCTTGCGGTCTTTTTTTGGCTTCAGGGGCTACTTCACCGCGATTTATCCAGACCTTGATACCAATTTTGCCATAGGTTGTATTGGCTTCGGCAAATCCATAATCAATATCGGCTCTTAAAGTATGCAGGGGTACTTTTCCTTCAGCATACCATTCGGTTCTGGCTATCTCAGCACCGCCCAGCCGACCAGAAATGGCTATCTTCATACCTTCTCCGCCCATCCGCATGGTTCGGCTTACAGCCTGTTTCATTGCCCGGCGGAAAGAAACCCTCTTCTCAAGCTGCTGGGCAACATTCTCGGCAACGATCTGGGCATCCAGTTCTGGTTTTTTAATCTCTTGGATATTAATATTAATGTTCTTGCCGGTAAGTTTGGTCAGATCCTGTTTAAGTTTTTCAACTTCAGTTCCGCCGCGCCCGATTACGATACCCGGCTTGGCGGTATGAATCGTAATACGCACCCGATTCCCGGTTCGCTGTATCTCTACCTTGGATATACCGGCAACGTAAAAGCGCTCTTTTATCATACTTCTGATTTTATAATCTTCGTGTAATAGATCGGCATAATCTCTGTCAGCGTACCAATTGGAGTCCCAATCTTTGATAATGCCGATTCTTAATCCTTTCGGATGAACCTTCTGACCCACTATTTAACCTCCCTTTCGCGCAGCACCACGGTAATATGACTGGTTCTATGACGCCTAATGTCGGCTCGGCCATAAGCTCTGGGCCTCATTCTCTTTAAGACCGGGCCTTCGTTTACTAATATCTCGGATATATATAAAGCGTCTGAATCCATATCATAATTATGCTCTGCATTGGCTACGGCAGATTGCACTACTTTACTGATCAGGGGGGAAGATTTTTTGTTGGTATATCTTAAAATACCCAAGGCTTCACTTACATCTTTACCTCTAACCAGATCGGCCACCTGACGTGCTTTTAAAGGAGATACTCGCAAGTACCGAGCAATTGCTCTGGATTCCATAATCAGGTTCCTCCTCTCTACCTTGATCTGCTCGATTTTTCTGATTTTCCAGCATGGCCACGGTAAGTTCTGGTAGGAGCAAATTCGCCCAATTTTAAACCGACCATATCTTCGGTAATATAAACGGGTATATGTCTGCGTCCATCGTGTACCGCCAGGGTGTGCCCGACCATCTGGGGCATAATGGTGGAACGCCGGGACCAGGTTTTGATTACCTTTTTCTGTCCGCTGGCATTCATATCTTCAACCTTAGCCAGGAGTTTTTCCTCACAATAAGGTCCTTTTTTTAACGACCTAGCCATTTAATGAAAGACCTCCTTTACTTGCGTTTGCGAACAATCATATTGTCTGAGGGCTTTTTCTTACGGGTCTTGCCGCCAATGGCGATTTTACCCCAGGGGGAAACCGGATATTTTCTTCCTATGGGCGCCCGACCCTCGCCGCCGCCATGAGGATGGTCAACCGGATTCATAACCGAGCCTCTAACCGCAGGTCGGTTCCCTAACCAGCGGGATCTGCCGGCTTTGCCGATAGTGATATTTTCATGTTCCACATTCCCGACCTGGCCAATGGTAGCCCGGCAATTGATATGAACCAGTCTGACCTCCCCGGAAGGAAGTCTGATATGAGCATAGGCTCCTTCCTTGGCCATCAATTGTGCTACCGCACCGGCGGAGCGTGCCAATTGTCCGCCTTTACCCGGTCTCATTTCGATATTGTGGATTAAGGATCCCACCGGAATATCTTTTAATTTCAAGGAGTTGCCTACTTTAATATCGGCTGTTTCTCCTGACTCGACTGTGTCACCGACTTTAAGATTATGCGGTGCAATGATATAAGCCTTGGCACCATCTGCATAATGCAGGAGGGCAATATTGGCTGAACGATTGGGATCATACTCAATCGCTGCTACTTTCGCCGGAACACCATCTTTGATGCGTTTAAAATCAATTACCCGGTAGAGTCTTTTATGTCCTCCCCCTCGGTGCCTGACTGTTATCCGTCCGTTAACATTACGGCCGGCTTTGCGCTTTAAACTGGTAGTAAGACCTTTTTCCGGTTCACTCCTGGTTATTTCTTCGAAGGTCATTACGGTCATATGTCTTCTACTTGGGGTAGTTGGTCTATATTTTTTTACACTCATCGGAACAATCCTCCCGATCTAATCTAATTTAGCATTGCGCTTGGTCTACATTCCTTCAAACAGTTTAATCTTATAGCCGGGCTTGAGGGTAACTATCGCCTTCTTGCGATCAGGTCTCTTACCTTCAAATCGTCCCATCCGCTTGGGTTTGCCCTTTACATTCATGGTATATACCTGCTCAACCCTGACCTTAAATATATTTTCAACGGCGTTTTTTATTTCGGTTTTGTTGGCTTTCTTATCTACAATAAAGGTGTATTTATTATCAGCCAGCAGATCCATGGATTTTTCAGTTACTACCGGTTTGATAATTATATCTCTGTAGTCTCTCATGATTAGGCAAATACCTCCTCTACCATGGCAACTGCATCCCTGGTAATGAGCAGGGTATCGTATTTTAAAATATCGTAAACGTTAATGAAATCCGCTCTTAAAGGTTTTACGCCTTCTATATTTCTGGCTGATTTAGTCACATTCACGTTACCATCTGCAGTTACAACTAGTGTCTTTTTGCCTACCTTTAAGGCTTCCAGGGCCTGAACCATCATTTTGGTTTTCGGCTGCTCAAAATTCAGTTCGTCCACTACTACAATCTTATTATCAAGTGCCTTGGTAGACAGGGCTGACTTTAGCGCTAACCTTCTTACCTTCTGGGGTAGCCTGTAGGAATAATCTCTGGGTTTGGGGCCAAATGCTATTCCGCCGCCTCTCCAAACCGGATTCCTGCTACTGCCTACCCGTGCACGTCCGGTTCCCTTTTGTCTCCAGGGTTTTCTACCTCCACCTCTTACTTCAGTCCTGGTTTTGGTTGAAGATGTACCCTGACGCTTATTGGCAAGCTGCATCTTAACAAAGTCATACATGACTGCCTCATTAGGCTCTATACCAAAAACATTGTCGTTTAGTTCAATTTCTCCGACCTGGGCCCCGGCCATGTTATATACCGCAACTTTAGGCATCTTCCTAACCTCCTTCTCATAAAGCTATGCCTTGACAGAATTCTTAATAATAACCAGACCTTTTCTGGGGCCGGGTATTGCACCCTTGATCAGGATAAGGTTTTTTTCGGGGTAGACCTTAACGATTTGTAAACATTGCACGGTAACCCGTTCTCTTCCTAATCTTCCGGGCAACTTCCGCCCTTTGAAAACGCGGGCTGGCCCCTTGGCCGCCAGGGAGCCTGGTCTGCGATGATACTTGGAACCATGGCCCATGGCTCCACGGGCAAAGTTATGGCGCTTAACTGCTCCGGCAAAGCCTTTGCCTTTGGATGTGCCCACTACATCAACGATATCCCCGGGAGCAAACAGATCTACATTGAATTCAGCTCCAATGTCATAATCGTCTACGTTATCTATACGGAATTCTCTTATATATCGTAAAGGTTTTACATTGGCCTTCTTAAAGTGGCCCGTTTCCGGTTTGTTTACCAGTCTTTCCCTGATTTCACCATAGCCTACCTGCAGCGCGTTGTACCCATCATTGGCGATCGTCTTCTTTTGCAGCACTACATTCGGGCTGGCTTCTACAACCGTGACCGGTACCGCCCGGCCGGTTTCATCGAATACCTGGGTCATGCCCACCTTGGTGCCCATGAGGGCTTTCTTCAATTTGCTTGTCACCTTGATTACCTCCTGGCTCAGAATTATGGCGAGCGGTTGAAAGTGGGATCTCCAACATCGCCTCTAATTTTTATCCGGGTTTTTGCCGCCTTAAGACCACTTTTCCCACTGGTCTTTAAGCACCGGTTCCTCACCTATAACTTGATCTCTATGTCTACGCCGGAAGGCAAATCCAGGTGCATAAGAGCATCGATAGTTTTGGGATTAGGATCCAGTATGTCTATGAGTCTTTTATGGGTACGCATTTCAAACTGTTCCCGTGAATCCTTATTCACATGAGGCGACCGCAGGATCGTATAGATACTTTTTTCGGTCGGCAGGGGAATAGGTCCGGATACAGTGGCTCCATTTTTTTTAGCTGTTTCCACAATCTTCTGGGATGATTGATCCAGGAGTTTGTGATCGAATGCCTTTAAACGAATTCTAACTTTTTGCTGGCCACTCACTCTATTTTAAACCTCCTTAGCCTGGGCTCATTCTTTACACGCATCCTCGTGTTTGGGGATAAAGGACCCTATGATCCCTTATCCCGCTGGCTGGTGTTTTATTATTTAGTCAATGCTGGTAACAACTCCGGAACCAACTGTTCTGCCGCCTTCTCTTATTGCAAATCTTAAGCCTTCTTCAATGGCAATCGGGGTTATCAGTTCTATGGACATCTGAATGTTATCACCGGGCATTACCATTTCTACGCCTTCGGGTAACTGGATTACGCCGGTCACATCTGTTGTCCGGAAGTAAAACTGGGGTCTGTAGCCACCAAAGAACGGGGTATGGCGACCGCCTTCTTCTTTGGACAGTACGTATACTTCACCTTTGAACTTGGTTAAGGGCTTGATGCTGCCTGGTTTGGCTAATACCATGCCTCTTTCCACGTCTTTTCTGTCCAGTCCTCTTAACAGGGTGCCGATATTGTCTCCGGCTTCGGCATAGTCTAATAGTTTTCTAAACATCTCTACGCCTGTTACTATGTGTTTTCTGATCTCTTCTCTCATCCCTACTATCTCGGTTTCGTCTCCAACCTTGACCTGGCCTCTTTCTACCCTGCCGGTTACTACGGTGCCACGACCGGTTATGGTGAATACGTCCTCGATCGGCATTAAAAAGGGTTTATCGACTGCTCTTTCGGGCAGAGGAACGTAACTGTCCACCGCATCCATTAACTCCCATATGCGGCCACACCACTCACAGTCTCTGCTGCCGCAACCGCATTCTAAGGCTTTTAAACCGGAACCTTTTATGACCGGGATGTCATCTCCGGGAAAGTCATACGTGCTTAATAGTTCTCTGATTTCCATCTCTACCAGTTCGAGCAGTTCTTCATCGTCTACCATGTCGGTTTTGTTCATGAATACTACTATGTGGTGCACTCCCACCTGCCTGGAGAGCACGATGTGTTCCCTGGTCTGAGGCATGGGGCCGTCTGCTGACGATACTACCAATATGGAACCATCCATCTGGGCTGCTCCGGTGATCATGTTCTTTATGTAGTCAGCATGACCCGGGCAGTCTACATGTGCGTAATGTCTGGTCTCAGTCTGGTATTCTACGTGGGAGGTATTTATCGTTATACCTCTTTCTCTTTCTTCCGGGGCTTTGTCTATATCTGCATATGAAGTTGCAACTGCCCCGCCTGTCTGGGACAGGGTTAACGTGATTGCCGCTGTCAACGTTGTCTTGCCGTGGTCTACGTGTCCTATCGTGCCAATGTTAAGATGAGGTTTGCTTCTTTCATATTTTGCCTTTGCCATCTTTTTTCTCACCTTTCCTTTTAATCGTGATATTTAATAATGAATGCTTTTTAGGCATACTCATTATATTCTACCCAAAAGCTGAACAAAATAAAAGGAGTAGGATTTAAATCCTGCTCCTTTACGGTTTATATTTATGGTAGCGGCGGAGGGATTTGAACCCACGACCCTACGGGTATGAACCGTATGCTCTAGCCAGCTGAGCTACACCGCCAGATGGAGCCCTTAACCGGACTTGAACCGGTGACCTCATCCTTACCAAGGATGCGCTCTGCCGACTGAGCTATAAGGGCAATTGTTTTTATGGTTGCGGGAGCCGGACTTGAACCGACAACCTTCGGGTTATGAGCCCGACGAGCTACCAACTGCTCCATCCCGCGTTGCTAATGGTGGAGGGAGAAGGATTCGAACCTTCGAAGTCGTCGACAACAGATTTACAGTCTGCCCCCTTTGGCCGCTTGGGTATCCCTCCATGAAGTTTTTGGAGCCGAGCACAGGATTTGAACCCGCAACCTGCTGATTACAAATCAGCTGCTCTACCGTTGAGCTAGCTCGGCTCAGCAAGTAATATTCTATATGCTGAGCTATTCAAAGTCAATAGTACTTAAAAATTAAATTTAAGTTTTTGAGCCGCAATCCCGACAGGCAGGGCTTTTTACGCTCGGCTATATGTTGATCTCGCTACGATCTTCCAGGTATTTCTCTAGTTTCCTTTTCACCCGCTGCAGTGCATTGTCGATAGATTTTACATGGCGTTTGAGTTCCACTGCTATTTCCTGGTAGGACTTACCTTCCAGGTAAGCCATAAGCACTTTCCATTCCAGGGTGCTTAATATTTCCCCCATCTTCTTCTCAATAAATACGAATTCTTCACGGCTGATGATGATTTCCTCGGGGTTGGTAATCTTGTTGGTGGTAATAATGTCCATCAGGGTGCGGTCTGATTCTTCATCATAGACCGGTTTGTTTAAGGAGATATAGGAGTTAAGAGGAATATGTTTTTGTCGGGTGGCGGTTTTAATGGCCGTAATAATTTGCCGGGTAATACATAATTCAGCAAAGGCTCTAAACGAAGTCAGCTTGTCCCCATTATAATCGCGAATGGCTTTAAATAAACCGATCATACCTTCCTGAATTATATCCTCCCGGTCTGCCCCGATTAAAAAATAAGACCTGGCTTTCGCGCGTACAAAGTTTTTGTACTTATCAACCAGATATTCTATGGCAAACTGATCTCCCTGCTGGGCTAGTTCAACTATTTCTTCATCTGTCATTTCGGCATATGATATGTATATTCTTTGCGTAGCGACAGAATTTATCACTAAATCGCCTCCATAAAATTATAATATCCTATTAATCATAACGATGGCGACTCTATGGACAAGTATATTATAGCGGCAAGTGGCTCACCCGTCAAGAACCCTTCTTTTGGGAAATATTAATCCTTTTTATTTAATCAATTCGGGTTTTCTTCCTGGCGCTGCCTTAATATCTCATAGATAAGCAAAGCAGCGGCAACGGAAGCATTAAGGGAATTTAAAGCCCCGCGCATGGGGATCTTTACAACCAAATCACATTTCTCTTTGACCAGTCTGCGGATCCCTTTGCCCTCTCCCCCTATAACTACAGCGGTGGGACTGGGTATAGCAGCTCGAAAATAGTCCTGACTGTCCTCCATGTCGGCAGCGACTATCCATAAACCGTAATCCTTGAGACGTTTAATACTGGTTACAAGGTTGGTTTCCATGGCAATACGCATATGTTCAACCGCTCCGGCAGAGGCCCGGGCAACGGCTGGAGTAATCGCAGAGGCATTATGACGAGGGATAACTATACCGTGTACGCCTGCACATTCTGCGCTGCGGATAATTGAGCCCAAATTCTGGGGATCTTCTATACCGTCCAAAAGCAGCACCAAGGCCGCTTCCCCGCGCATAGCCGCATATTCAAGTATTTCTTCCAAGGTGCTGTACTCATAAACATCTACCTGGGCCACTACCCCTTGATGGTTGCCCTGGGTATACATTCTATCCAGCTGGTTTTTCTCGACATACTGGCAAAAAACCCCGCGTTTGGCGGCCAGACTTAAAAGTTCTCCAATCCTTTTGCCGCCGCGGCCTTCCTGAATATAAATCTTGTGCACCCGGCGTCCGCCCCGCAGTGCTTCCATTATACTGTTTACTCCGGCTAATTTTTCCTTCATGGGCGTTCTCCTAAATAAGTTAAGTGTTTTTATCTGTTAACTATTCTTGGTATAAAGCAGACCGCCCGAGAAGCCATCTAGTTATAGATTACCATACTCGGGTGATCCTATGTATCAGGTTTTATACTACTGTATCTTTAAATTGTTCTTTAAATAAATAAGTCGGTGCATTTTCTGACGTAAACGCAATATATCTTGGAATTGTGATCTGCTGCCGACTGTTTGGGAAAGCTCCTTGGAAAAAGCAGTCGTTTAAAGATGTCAGATAGTAAACAGATCATCGGTTATAATTAATTCCGCATAATGCCGGGCAGGAAAACTACGATCAAATTCTATATCCTCAAAGAGCTCCGGCAGTTTTTCCTTAAAGAATAAAAGCAAGGGGATCGCTACCTGACGCATCTGCGGGTGAGCTGCCTGATCGCAACGCAAGCGGAAAAAGTGGCGCCATTCCCGCATATTAAAGGTAACCACAATTTCTGTCTTGAGTGAATTAGGCAAAACAGAGCGTGCTTCCTGGGCTGAACAACCTTGGGCAAGCATCTGCATATAGTTTTTCTCAATTACCTGACAGCTTTGCAGCCATAATGCATAAGCTTCTGGTTTATCATGCAGAAAATACGGCTCAATAACCGTTATTTCATTTCCAAACTTATCCTGGTTATAGGAGCAATAGCGGGTTGATTCCTGGCTGTAGGCAGCGCCTACCCGGTGCCGTACCAGTTCGTGGGATACCCCCCGGTCGATTATCAACATAACCGTTGCTTTCTCATGTTCTATAATTGATTCATGTCCCATTCTTACCTTGCTTTTTAAAAAATCCGGGTTGCCGCCAGAACTCATTTTATCCTCCGATTTGTAACAAACCCGGGCATAGCGTTCCAATCTGGTTGATATCCGGTCGGAAAGTGCATCCTGGGGGACATATATCTGAGGCTTGATTATTATCATTTTTATGCAACCTCCTTCTTTTAAGGGTCGGGCTGCCCTTCATCCAGAGCCCGCTGAATCAAGTCTTGTAGACGTTCCTCTTCGCCTTTTAGGTAAAGATATCCCAACAAGGCTTCAAAGCCGGTACTTAGTTTATAATCATGGAGAACCGTGTTTTTAGGAGGATTCGTTTTGGCATTCCTCCCCCGCCTTACTATTTCCTGTTCCTCCTCGGACAAATCCTTAAAAATATGACGAACCATTCGCGCTTGGCTGGCTGCTTTGACTATATCTACCGTATCGCTGTGAATATTCTTGATTTTTCTTGGGCCGCTGGTAGCGATATGTGTACGCACCATCAGTTCAAAGACCGCGTCCCCGATATAGGCCAGGACTACCGGAGAATACTGCTGCAATTCCTTGTCGTTGGCCGGTTTAGGCATCAGCAAACTTCCAGCGCACTCCTTCCCGGGTATCTTCCAATATGATACCGTTCTCCTGCAGATTGTCGCGAATCCAATCCGCCCGGGCATATTGCCTTTGCGCCTTGCTTTCTTGGCGAATAGCCAGGATATATTCCAGCAATTCGTCTACAGCCGGAGAAACCTCATAGCGAAAACGACTGCCCTCGGGATTATCCTCCACCTTGACGTTTAACCCATTTAATCTGTCCCGTACCGCATCACTAAGCGCATAGTCCTTTTCCTGCCGGGCCAGATTGCGCAGATCAAGCAAAAGCTTAAGCAACAGGTTGACATACTGTTCATCATTAGTATCCCGTTCTATGATTATACCCAATACCGATAACAGTTCCATGAAAATCTCAGCGGCATTTTTAACTGCTGTCCGGGCTGCCGGTTCCCGGCGATCCTGGTCGGCCATAAAACTGTTAAGCAGGCGGGATAGCTCAAACAGAAATCCCATGGCCATGGCAGTATTAAAGTCATCATCCATAGCTTCGTTAAATTTTTGTTCTAATTCATGGGTTTTTTCCAGTAGAGCCTTCCCGGCAACCGTTAATTCTGTAATTTCAGGTTCGTCATCAACAAACTCGCGGGTGAGTGTTAAGGTGGTTTTTAGTCTGCCCAGGGCTTTACGGGCCTCCTCCAGTTTGCTGTCATCAAAGTCCAAAGGACTGCGGTAATGGGTAGCGATCAGATAATAACGTATCACATCCGCCGGGTACTTGGCTAAAATATCACGCAGTACAAAGAAATTACCTAATGATTTGGACATTTTTTCACTGTTTACAGTAATAAATCCATTATGCATCCAGTATTTGACGAAAGGCTGGCCGGTATAAGCTTCGGCCTGGGCAATTTCGTTTTCATGGTGAGGAAATATCAGGTCGGCACCCCCGCCATGTATATCAATTGTCTCTCCCAGATATTTGGTTGCCATTACCGAACATTCTATGTGCCAGCCCGGTCTGCCTTCCCCCCAGGGACTATGCCAGCTAGGTTCATTGGGTTTGGCCTTTTTCCAGAGCGCGAAATCCGCCGGCTCCTCTTTGCGTTCATCTACTTCTACCCGGGCACCTGAGAACATTTCTTCCACAGAACGGCCGGACAGCTTGCCATAATCAGCAAAGGCTCTGACGCGATAATAGATATTGCCATCAACTTCGTAGGCATATCCTTTTTCCATTAGACCGGTGATGGTGGCAATAATATCCTCAATATGCTGACTGACCCGGGGGTGTATATCCGCGCGGTCAATCCCCAGGGCATCGGCATCTATAAAATACTCTTCTATATAATGGGACGCCAATTCCAGCGGGTCGGTTTGTTCTTCCCAGGCCCTTTTGATTATTTTGTCATCCACATCGGTAAAATTTTGAATATAGGTAACTTCATAACCCCTGTGTTTCAGGTAGCGTCTGACGGTATCGAATACTACCAGGGGTCGGGCATTCCCCAGGTGTATAAGGTTGTAGGTGGTGGGGCCGCACACATACATATTTACTCTATGCGGTTTCAATGTTTGCAGCTCTTCTTTTTTGCCGCTTAAAGTATTGTATATCTTCATCCTCGATGGTCTCCTTTTCAAGATTCTCCAGCTTCTGTTCTAAAACGGCTATTTTTTCCTGCATAGCCGTAAGCATATCGGCAATAGGGTCGGGCAGCATATGGTGTTCCAGGTCAACTTCCATTTTGCCGTCATGAACCCGGGCCCCGTCCTGGACTACGATCCGGCCGGGGACACCCACTACGGTGCAGTTAGGGGGTACGCTTTTTAATACGACTGAACCTCCTCCGATTTTGGCAAAATCGCCTACCGTAAACGAACCTAATATTTTGGCTCCGGCACTGACAACTACATTATTCCCAATTGTGGGATGTCTTTTTCCTTTTTCTTTCCCAGTGCCACCCAAGGTAACGCCTTGGTACAGGGTAACATTGTCGCCTATTTCGGTCGTTTCGCCAATAACGATACCGCTGCCATGGTCTATAAACAACCCTTTGCCTATTTTGGCCCCGGGATGAATTTCTATATCGGTAAAGTGTCTGCTGATATGTGATACCAAGCGAGCCAGGAAATACAGCTTCTTGTTATAAAGCCAATGGGCCAGGCGATGATTCATTACGGCATGAAATCCAGGATAACAGAAGATAACCTCCATTACGCTGCGCGCTGCGGGGTCTCTTGCAAATACTACCTGTATTTCTTCTCTAATCGTAGAAAACATCCTGCCTTCACCCTTTCTTTTTATAAATAAAAAACCTTTCATCTCTTAATCAGAGACGAAAGGTTAATTGCTTCCGCGGTTCCACCCTGTTTGAGTGCCAAGGCACTCCTCTTTCGAATATAACGGTTTAAAACCGGGTATACCTACTTAAGTTCAGCATACCTGCTCCCGGGCGCACTTCAGCGACCTTTGCTTAAGAAGGCTTTCAGCCGGTGACCTTCTTTCTCTGGCAGCATATATTCGCTTACTCTTCCCATTCTAGGCATTTATAATTGTTATTTTACTAGATTATATGCCGGTCATATTTTTCTGTCAACTTTTATAAATCAGTTATTTTTTGGATGGTTTTTTCTAAACGGACTAAGGTGTTGTCCTTGCCCCAAATATAAATCAAAAAAGGTAATTCCGGCCCGTGGGTACGGCCGCTTAAGGCACTGCGCAAAGGCATATACACATCTTTAGGTTTTAGTTTGGTCTTTTTGACGATACCCTTAAGGAATTGCTGTAGTTCCTGGGGTTCTAAATAATCGGGAAATTCATCTTTAAACATTTCTAAAACCGGTAATACGTTTTCCTTCTGTAGGACTACTAAGGCCTGTTCTTCGTATTCGGTCTCCCGGAAGAATACATCCAGCAAATCGGCTACGTCACTAAGACAGACCAAGTGATCACGAATAGCATCAACTAAAACAAGCTGCTTGGTTTCCGGTAAGGCAGCCACATCTGCAGCATATTCGGTTTGATTAATATAGGGCAACAGCATATTTTTTAAATCAGCGGTCGCGATTTTCTTGATATACTGCTGATTCATCCAGTTTAATTTATCGATGTCAAATACAGCCGGGCTTTTTGATACCCGCTCCAGGGTAAAGGCGGCAATTATTTCTTCTTTGCTCATAATTTCCTGTTCGCCTTCCGGAGCCCAGCCCAATAAAGCCAAGAAGTTTAACAGTGCTTCCGGTAAATAGCCCAATTCACGGTATTGAATTAATGAAGTAGCTCCATGACGCTTGCTCATCTTCTGGCGGTCACTGCCTAGAATCAAGGATATATGAGCAAACTCGGGACGGCTGAATCTTAGGGCATCATAGAGCATTAATTGGCGGGGGGTGTTGGACAGATGTTCTTCCGCCCGCACCACATGAGTGATGCCCATCAGGACATCATCGATTACCACCGCAAAATTATAAACCGGTATGCCATCGGATTTCACAATAATGAAGTCGCCGCTGTTTTCACTTTCAAAGCTAACCTGACCTCTTACTAGATCATTTACTACATAGATGGTATTCTGAGGCACCCGAAAACGAATACTGGCTGGCTCCCCAGCTTCTAACCGCTCTTTAACCTCGGCTTCGCTCAGGTGATTGCATTTACCTCCATAATGAGGCGTTATCCCCCGGGCAAACTGTTCCTGCCTCTCTTGTTCCAGCTCAGCCTGGCTGCAAAAACAATAATAGGCCAAACCCTGATCCAAAAGTTGTTGGGTATAGTGACGGTAAATGTCTAGTCGCTCCGTCTGCCGGTAAGGACCGTTATCCCCACCGGCTTCTATGCCTTCCGTCCAATTAATCCCCAACCATTTTAAAGAGGCCACAATCTCCTCTTCATACTCCTGCCGGGAACGTTCCAGATCGGTATCTTCAATCCTTAAAACCAGTTCTCCGCCTTGATGGGCTGCGAAAAGATAATTAAATAAAGCCGAACGGGCCCCACCAATATGCAGCGGCCCCGTAGGACTGGGCGCAAATCTTACTTTGGGCTTTTTCAAGCGTTCTTCCTCCTTAATAATTATTGGCGCTGAAATTTATGAATAACACTAAATTCAAGCCCAACCACCTACGAAAAGTAAGGGGTAAGGCATGAGGGGAATACATCGTAGATCACCTTGCGGGTACTTGAGCTAAAGCTTGCGCACAAAAACCGGATTATTAGGTATTATACGCTGATACTGCAGATAGCGTATTGTGTCCAATTAATCCGTGTTATCCGCGTTTTTTTCTAATTATCCATTTTTCAGTAATACCACGGCCTGAGCGGCGATGCCTGCCTCGCTGCCTTCCCAGCCTAGACCTTCGGTGGTGGTAGCCTTGATGTTTACCTGCCCGGGGCTTATGTTTAGAACCCGGGCGATGTTTATAACCATTTCATCTATGTACGGAGCCAGCTTCGGCCGCTGAGCAATAATGGTACTGTCGATATTGACAACGGTGTGGCCCTGCTCTTTAATAAGCTGTCCGGTTCTCTCCATCAGAACCAGGCTGTTAATGTCTTTGAATTCCTGGCTGGTATCTGGAAAATGACGGCCTATATCTCCTAGAGCCGCGGCCCCTAACAAGGCATCACAGATGGCATGCAGCAACACATCGGCATCAGAATGTCCCAGGAGTCCTTTTTCAGAAGCGATCTCTACTCCGCCCAGGATCAATTGCCGGCCTTCTGTCAGCCTATGCACATCATAGCCAATTCCAATCCGCATAATCATTCCTCTCGGCCTTCCAGCAGGCTCCGGGCTATCATCAGATCTTCCGGGGTGGTGATCTTAATATTATTATAATCTCCGGCAACCACCTTGACCCTGCCGATATATTTTTCAAACAAAGCCGCATCATCAGTAGCATAATAATTTTCTTCATAGGCTAGCTGATAAGCTTCCCGCAGTTCACTGTACAGAAATACTTGGGGGGTTTGAATGGAATAAACCATGCTACGGTCTATAGTTTGCCGTACAAATGAATCCTTATCAACCATTTTGAGGGTATCTTTGCTGGCAACACCTGGTATAGCTGCCCCCCATTCCCGGGCTTCATTTAACAAACGTTGTAGGACATCAGACGACAAAAGTGGCCGTGCGCCATCATGCACAGCCACAAAATCTGTATCCGGACTAAGGTGTTTAAGTCCTTCCCAAACAGAATCCTGCCTTTCTCTTCCGCCGGGCAAAACGGCTGATACTTTACGATAGCGGAACTTATCCACTATCTCTCGTTGGCAATAATCCACTTCTTTTTCCGAAGTTACTACCACGATTTCATCAACCATATCTTGTTTCTCAAAAAAATCCAGGGAATAGGCTAAGACCGGGTGAGTTTTAAGTAAAATGAATTGTTTGTTAACCCTGGTTTTCATACGGCTACCCTGGCCTGCCGCCGCTATAACAACCCTGAGGTTGCTAGCCATATAAGTTCACCTCTTGCATTTTTACGGTCTGCAGGGTATTGCCTATACCAGCCTGTGCATCTTCTTTTGCCTTGCGTGTAAAGATCATTCTGCCGGCCGCAGTTTGAAACACACTGGTGACGATAACCTCCAGATTATTTCCCAGTTCGTTTTGAGCATCCTCAACCACGACCATAGTTCCATCTTCCAGGTATCCTACCCCCTGGCCGGGTTCCTTGCCTCCCTTTAAAACGCTGATATGCATCGTTTCCCCTGGGTAGACAAGCACCTTGACTGCATTGGTCAGTTCATTTAGGTTTAAAACGTTTATTCCTTGTAATTCTGCTACCTTGTTAAGGTTGTAATCATTGGTGATGATACTGGCATTAATTTGTTTGCAGAGCCGTATTAATTTCATATCCACTTCTTTTTCTTCCGGGATACTATCTTCAATTATATCAATTTTTATGCCCGGATGTTTAGTCATTTTCGACAATAATTCCAATCCCCGGCGTCCTTTGTTGCGTCTTAAATTATCTGATGAATCGGCAATATGCTGTAATTCTTCAACCACAAACATCGGTACTAAAAGCCTGCCTTCCAGAAACTTGCTTAGACAGACATCATATATTCGCCCATCAATAATCGCGCTGGTATCCAGCACTTTACAATCCGGCGGATCTATTGCCGTGGCCAGATTCTCAGCAGTCATGGCGGGAAAAAGTTTAACCACATCCAATGCCCGATGGATTCCAATCCTTAAACCTAGATAGGCAAATAGCAAAAATACGCTCAGAGCGATATAAGCCCCTGCTCCTTCTATCACGGACAGGGGATATGAAGTGATTAAGCCCAGCAACACACCTACCAATAGCCCGGCCGCGCCACCCAGCACGATTTCAATAGAAGTACTGTCCAACATCCGATTGAATTTTCGAATCATTTTGCGGGTTGCTTTTAACATCAGGCCCGTCACAATGTAAAACAACAGGGCACCACCCATGCCAACCAAAATACGCCCAGCCAGGTTCATGGACAGATAAAGATTGGCTATATAACCGGACCAGATGCCAAAAATAAGTGCAAACAGAAGCAGGGAACTGGATATTATCTGTTTATGCATATATTACACCTCCAGTTAATATTTTGGGATTAATAGGTAATAATTATACTAATGATCCAGAAATATTTATTTATTCCTTCCTTAAACAAGTCACACACCTTTTCCTCAAAACTCAATTTTGGCAATAATCTGTTGAAGATCCAGATTTGACAAAAGCTTGCGGTCGGGGCTATACTTATAGAAATCTTACCGCGAGCGGGGGGAGAGCCTCTATGAAAGACTTGATATGTGATGAATTTCAAAACACCGTTGATAATCTGCTCATTCGCCATCATAGTATCTTGGATATTATTTCCAAACTCTCCGAGGCTACCTGCCGAGTTAATCGCTCGGTCATAAAAACCGTTACTGATTGCGGTTGCGTTTCCGTACAGGCTCAAAAGATTCAAATCCCCGATAATATTCAATCCATAGCCGAATTAAAATCGTGTTTGGATAATCACCTCCGGGGGCAATTATGCCCACAGTGCGAAGAGGTAATCAGCAGTGAGTTGGGTAAGCTCTTGTTTTATACGGCCGCCCTTTGCAACACATTAGATATCAATCTATACGATGTCTTTATAAAGGAACAGAAAAAGGCTTCGGCCCTGGGTGTCTACAATTTTAGATAAGAAAATAAGATAACCTTCAGATACGCTGTCCAGGCAACCAATCTAATAAGGCCTCGCAAAAAATAATGGGAACCCGTTGCATTGTGGGGGTTCCCATTTTATCGCCTATCGCATATAAGATTAGTTTTTACACCATATACTCCAACAGGAGTTGCTCATGCATCCGCTTCAAACCATTTTTTATGGAGCGTGCTCTGACCTCGCCGATTCCCTCTACATCATCCAACTCTTCGATACTGGCTCGCAAAACCTGATTAAGCAAGGAAAAGCGTTCGACCAGATTATCGATTATGGCCACCGGGATGCGCGGGATCTTGTTTAACATACGGTAACCGCGTGGTGAGACCTGCTGCTCCAGATGGCTGGCAGTCGTGCCCAGTGACAATATGCGGGCGATAAAAACAGCATCCGATATTTCCTCTTCGAATGCCCGCAGGATCGTATTTAACAACTCCTCCGAACTCTTATCCGGGGTATGAGAATAATCTTTAATTATTAAGGTAGCTTCTTCCTCAACATTAGCCAGCAATTCATCCAGCTGCATTTTAACCAGGCGTCCTTCCGTACCGAGTTCAGCAATATAGTCTTCGATTTCCCCGGCAATATTCAGTACTTTGATACAGCGATGCAGTACTTCGCAGACTTCGGCTACCGTTACCATGTCTTCAAATTCCAGCCCCCCCAGCCGCTGCAGCTCCCTCATCATCACATTGCGATACTTTTCCAAAGTCTGCAGGGCTTGATTAGCTTTAACCAAAATAGTAGACATATCCCGTAAGCGAAACACAGTATTTCCCTGGTAGAGGGTCACGACACTGCGTCGCTGAGAAATGGCTACGACTAATTCACCGGTTTGCTGGGCAACCCTTTCCGCGGTTCTGTGTCTGATTCCGGTTTCCCGGGAAGGTAATTTGGGATTAGGGTCTAATTGGGCATTGGCCAATATTATCCGGGAAGCATCGCCGTTAGTAATTATCGCTCCGTCCATCTTGGCCAGCTCATAGAGACGGGAGGGAGTGAATTCACAATCAATATGGAAACCACCGCTAACCAGATTCATGAGTTCAGGCGAATCTCCCACCACGATTAATCCCCCGGTATTGGCCTGTAATACATTTTCGACCCCCAGTCTAAAGATGGTTCCCGGGGCCAGCATTTTTAAGTAATCGCGGAAATTAGCTCGATAGATATCTTCCACCAGGTCTATCCCTCCATTAATATTTCTATTAAATCATCCAGATTACGGATCTCCTGAATATTTAAACCTCCTGCGGCCGAAACGGATTTCATTTGTCCATGCGGCAATATCACCCGTTTGAAACCCATCTTTTTAATCTCTTTAAGGCGGCTATCCAGGAAAGGCACTGACCGTATGTCACCGGATAAACCGAGTTCTCCTAAAAAAACCGTATCCCGGGACAGGGGCATTTCGCGGAAACTGGAGTAGATAGCTGCGGCAATCCCCAAATCCACACAAGGATCTTTGATAAATACGCCCCCGGTTACCTTTAAAAAAACATCATAGCTGCTCAGATCAATACCCCGTCTTTTTTCCAGCACCGCAATAATCAGCGCCAACCGGTTTTGATCAATGCCTGATGCCATACGGCGCGAATAAGCTGAACCCGATGAAGTTACCAATGCCTGCATTTCTATAAGCAAAGGCCGACTTCCCTCAAAACTGGCTACAACGGCCGATCCACTGACCTTAGGGTCTTTAGCGGCCAGAAAAATCTGGGCTGGATCCACTACCTCTCTTAGACCCTGGCCGCTCATCTCCAGCAGACCGATTTCATCAGTCGGCCCAAAACGGTTTTTGACTCCCCTTAATATCCTAAAGGAATAGTTTTTTTCACCCTCAAAATATATGACTACATCAACCATGTGTTCCAATACCTTGGGTCCGGCTAGGGCACCATCCTTGGTGACATGCCCGACCAGAAAGAAAATCCGCCGGCTTTGTTTGGCAAGATTCATCAATCGAGCCGTACATTCACGCAACTGGGAAACACTTCCGGGGATTGAACTTAAATTGTCCGAATAAACGGTTTGAATGGAATCAATGATAACCAGGTCGGGATCAATCTCTTCTATAAAACTTTCCAATAAATCGATATTCTGCTCACTCAAAAGATATATCAGTTCACTATCAATATCAAGACGTACGGAACGCAAACGGATCTGCACCGGTGATTCTTCTCCCGAAAGATACAGCACTTTGCGTTGGTTTCTGGATATATGATCGGCAACCTGTAATAGCAGGGTTGATTTACCGATACCCGGGTCGCCACCCAGCAAAACCAGCGAACCAGGTACCATACCACCGCCTAGGACTCGATCCAGTTCTTTCATGCCGCTGGCCAGCCGATATATATCGGTTGGCGGTACCCTGCTCAACGGCAGTGCTTCTACAGCACTCTTGAGTGGTCGGTTGCTGTCTTTGGTTACCCTTTCCTCTAATAAGCTGTTCCAGGCCCCGCACCCGGGGCACTTTCCCAGCCATTTGCCAGTTTCGAAACCGCAATCCCGACAAACGAATTTGCTCGATATTTTGACCATAAATTTCCCTTTTCTATTTATTATAATACTATAACAGGTTTTTTGTTTGGTTCTTCTATTTTATGACATTAATGTTTGCGATAGCAAGCAAGGGCAGGCTTTTTAGCCTGCCCTTGCTTGAGACGTTTGCTATCTAACCTTTTTTAATTACGATCTGACCATCTTCCGCATCCACCAGGATGGTATCACCAGGTTCAACGTTTTTCATGAGTATTTCTTCTGAGACCTTATCTTCGATAAGTTTTTGAATAGCCCTTTTGAGCGGCCGGGCCCCATAGGCTGGCTCATAACCTTCTTTTAAAATAAGGCTGCGGGCGGGGTCAGATATTTCTAAATCATAACCGCTGTGTTCTATCCTTTCAGTTAAATCCTGAACCAACAGGCCGATAATATCTTTTAATTCTGCTTCAGTCAGACTCTGGAAAACGATCAGTTCGTCAATGCGGTTTAGAAATTCGGGACGGAAGGTATGTTTTAATTGTTCCAATACCTTTTCCTTCATCTGGTTATAATCTTCGGCTTCATCAACTGCCCGGGTAAAGCCCATGGTTTTATTCTTTTGCAGATTTTCTACCCCGACATTGGAGGTCATTATAATAATGGTGTTTCTAAAATCGACTGTCCGCCCCTGCCCATCTGTCATGCGTCCGTCTTCCAACACCTGCAGAAGAATGTTAAAAACATCCGGATGGGCCTTTTCAATTTCGTCCAGGAGAATTACCGAGTAAGGCTTTCTTCTAACCTTTTCAGTTAACTGGCCGCCTTCATCATATCCTACGTAGCCAGGGGGAGAGCCGATCATTCGCGATACGGCGTGTTTTTCCATATACTCGGACATATCCAGACGAATGATAGCATCTTCACTGGCAAACATGGCTTCAGCCAAAGCCCGGGCCAATTCCGTTTTACCCACCCCGGTAGGACCTAAAAATACAAAGGAACCGATAGGGCGTTTGGGGTTTTTCAAACCGGCGCGGGCCCTTCTTACGGCACGGGCAATCGCTTTCACGGCTTCGTTTTGACCGATTACCCTTTTGTGCAGAACCTCCTCCAGATTCAAAAGCCGTTCACTTTCCTCGATCGCCAGTTTGCTGACCGGAATGCCAGTCCAGCTTGAAATAATCGCGGCGATTTCTTCTTCACTGACTGCGCCGGCTTCAACATTACGCTTGCTGATCCATTCCCGGCGCTGATTTTCTATCTCATCTTTTAATTTCTGCTCTTCATCCCTCAGCTTGGCGGCTTTCTCATACTCCTGAGCGTTAATGGCCTCTTCTTTTTCTTTGATGATATCCTCCAGGCTGGCCTCCTGATCTTTTAATTCCTGGGGCAGTACATAACTGGCCAGACGTACCCGGGAGGCGGCTTCATCAATCAAATCAATGGCCTTGTCAGGCAAAAAGCGATCCGAGATATAGCGGCTGGAAAGCCGCACCGCCGATTGAATGGCCTGATCACTTATTTTAACTCCATGATGAGCTTCATAACGATCCCGAACCCCTTTTAATATTTCCACGCTTTCCTCGGGACTGGGTTCCTCAACCAGAATAGGCTGAAAACGTCTTTCCAGTGCGGCGTCCTTTTCTATATGTTTGCGATATTCATTCAGTGTTGTAGCACCGATACACTGGAACTCGCCCCGGGCCAGGGAAGGTTTTAGTATGTTGGCAGCATCTATAGCCCCTTCGGCAGCTCCCGCACCTACAATGGTATGCAGTTCATCGATAAAAACAATTACATCTCCGGCCGCCTTAATCTCATTGACGATCTTCATCAGACGGTCTTCAAACTCGCCCCGGTATTTGGTTCCTGCAATCATGGACGATAAATCCAAGGTTACGACTCTTTTATGGCTTAGGTTTTCGGGTACTTTGTTTTCAAAGATGCGCTGCGCCAGTCCTTCCACAATGGCTGTCTTGCCTACTCCGGGATCACCGATCAAAACGGGGTTGTTCTTGGTGCGCCGGGATAATATCTGCAAGACCCTCTCAATCTCATTTTCCCTGCCAATAACAGGATCTAAGCGGCCTTCTTGGGCATCTTTGGTCAAATCCCGGCTAAAATTGTCCAAAACCGGGGTTTTGCTCTTACCTTTTCTCCCTTTTTGAGTGGTTACAGGGGGCGTATTTGAAATTTCCTGAAAGCTGTCCGGATTCATCATACCCGGAACTTCTCCGCCCAGCAGCAGAATAACCTGCTCCCTTAAATCATCCAGCTTAACCCCCATAGCCAGCAGAACCTGGCTGGCCACCCCTTCTTCTTCTCTTAGGATAGCTAGGAGCAGATGTTCCGTGCCTACATAGTTGACTCCCTGTAAGCGAGCTTCGTCAAAAGCAGTATTAAACACCTTTTTGGCCCGGGGAGTAATCGGTAAATCTCCGGCCGGTCCTTCACTGGCTGACTGGTTCTGACCGATGTATTTCTTGATTTCCTCTCGAACGTTCTCGAGATCCACACCCAGGTTAATAAGGGCTCTGGCTCCTACACCTTCGCCTTCCCGCAGTAATCCCAACAATATGTGTTCAGTCCCAATGGCCGGGTGTCCCATTTCCCGCGCTTCTTCCTGCGCATGGATAACTGTATTTCTGGCTCTTTGGGTAAATTTTCTAAACATCATCATCACCCCTTTTAGCGTATTGATATGATAATTACTGAATACCCTGCAGTTTCTCCTGAATTACTTGCGCCCTTTTTATATCCCTTCCGGTAGCATCCATTTCCTCTTCGGCCCTTTTCTGGAGATGAGCCGGGCGTATTGCCACCACCAGTTCATTTAAATCATTGGGCTTAATCCCTTGTAAAATTCCCATATCTATGCCCAAACGGACATCGGAGAGTAACGATAAGGCCTCATTCGAGTTGATTATGCGCGCATGGCTTAATATGCCATAGGCTCGTCCTATTTTATCTTCCAACTGATATTTTAAGTCCACTTGCAGCCTTTCCCGCAAGAGCCGCTCCTGTTCCACCAGTTGTACTGTAATTGCCCGCAGGTGTGTGCATATTTCCTCTTCGGTCTGGCCCATCGTAATCTGGTTAGACATTTGGAAGAAGTTACCTGCCACTTCAGTGCCCTCACCATACAGACCCCTTACCGTCATTCCCAGTTGACCGATGTTTTGCAGGATCTGATTAGTCTGTCCGGTCATTTGCATAGCCGGCAGGTGGAGCATAACCGAGGCCCTTAGCCCAGTTCCGACATTGGTGGGACAGGCAGTTAAATAACCCCGTCTTTCGTCAAAGGCATATTCCAACTGGCTTTCCAATTCATCATCCAGGCCCTGAGCCAAGGTATAGCATTCATCCAACTGCAAGCCAGGTAATAAACACTGAATGCGCAGATGGTCTTCCTCATTGATCATCGTTGACAAAGAACCATCCTGATTCAGGACAACCCCTCGAAAACTTGAATTGGTTTCGGCATGCCCCGGACTGATAAGATGTTTTTCTACGAGCATTTGCCGATCCAGTGAGCTTAAATGATCAAATGTCTCCAGTTCCATCTGCCCCTGCTGATAAGCAGGGCTTTCCTGCCAAGCGCCCTTTATTATTTTAAGGCAATCCTCACCCTTGGCCTGATCGAGCAGGTGGGGAAAAGGTATTTCCCTGAGATTGCGAGCTAAACGGATACGGCTACTAATCACGATGTCTCCATTTTCCGCATCCCCATCCATCCAAGTCACGAAATTATTATAAATAACATCTTTGACATTCATCGTCATCCCTCCATCAAGCCAGCTTGGTTTCTAATTCCTTAATACTATCCCTGATTCCAGCGGCCTTTTCGTACTCTTCCATATTAACCGCTTCCTGGAGCTGAGCTTTCAAATCTTCCATCTGCTTTCTTAACAGGACTTTTTCTCCGCCCCGGGAAGGTATTTTGCCTATGTGCTGACTGTTTCCATGTATCCTGCGCAGGGTCGGCTCCAATTCCTGTTCATATATACGGTAACATTCACTGCAACCCAATTTGCCTGTTTCACGAATGTTCTTATAGTTTATCCCGCAATTGGGGCAGGACGGAGTCTCGGCAACCGGAGTTAAATCCATGTTATAACCGGATCCAAAGATACTGCTGAGCAGATTGGGAATGGAAAACTTGTTGCCGGGATCGAAAATAAAGCCGCCCTTTTTCGCAGCACATTCCTCACAGAGATGGCTTTGAATTATGTTTCCGTTAAATACCTGGGTCAAGTGAACTGCAGCAGGTTTCTGTTTACATTCTTCACAATACATAAAAAAGACCTCCTATTTTGCAGGAAACTCTGCGATATATATCCCATTTTAATAAGCAAAATACTCTTTAAGTGCTTTGCCTACCCCTTCACTAACCTTGATCTTGTATTCATACGGCAAGTCCCTGCAGCTATTGATGGATATATATTTAATCATTTCCGCTTCCCGTTCATTTAATAATTTACTTTGTTTTAATTCATCTATAATTTGAAACAAAGGCGGATTATCTACAAAACCCTCAGAATACGGACAACTAAACTGACTGATACGTACAAAACCGCATCCTCCCCGGCGACTTTCGGTCAGATAGCCATCTTTCTCCGTAAAGCGCGTGCTCAAAACATAGGTTACTTGGGAAGGTACGCAAGCAAATGTCTCCGCTAGCTCAATTCGTTGTATTTCGATACTTTTATCTTCACTTCTGGAAATGAGAACTTTAATATACTGTTCAATGCGATCTGCTAAACTCTTTTTCATGAACCCAGCCTCTCTTTGACCATTTTTGACCTTTTGTATATTGTAATCATCTCGTAAAGGTTTTGCAATACAAATACGAAAATAGATTTTAATAGATGCTGATTATTGTGGCAGTTTTTTTAACACTGAAGGACACTGTTATTTTTTAATTCAGTAACTTAAAGTACGATCCGGCAACACAAGGCTAGGCGGCGGTGAACTTTCATGCCGTGGCTATGGGCTTAAGAGCTGATATTGTCTTTTTTTATTTTGCGCATTATAATAGTTGATTATGAAATTTAACCACGGTTTATTTCATTTCTAAAATACATGAAAAATATATCATCTGATTCCATACTTTTTGCGAATGGATTATAATAAATATGTTTAGTTATTTGCTGTTGGAGTGTAAAAAATATGTTGCATAAACATTGTTTAGTCTGGGTATTGATACCGGCATTTTTTTTAATTTCGTGTTTTCCTAATATGGCATGGGCTGAACAGTCCCAGCTTGATGCCATAAGTGCTGAATCATATGTGCTTATGGACGCTGATTCCGGTAAAGTTCTAAAGTCTAAAAATATGCACAAAAAACTCCCTCCGGCCAGTATGACTAAGTTAATGACCATGCTCCTGGCTTTGGAGGCTATCGAACATAATCAGGTAGGGAAAAGTGATAAAGTTATTGCCAGCCCATATGCTGCTTCCATGGAAGGTACCCGGATTTATCTGGAGCCGGGTGAGGTTATGAATATGGACGATATGCTCATAGCTATGTCCTTGGTTTCTGCTAATGATGCCAGTGTAGCGGTGGCAGAGAAACTAGGTGGCAGCGAAGCTGCCTTTGTTGAACTGATGAATAAAAAAGCTGCCGCCATCGGTATGAAAGATTCCCGCTTTAGAAATTCCCATGGTTTGCCTGCGCCCGGCCATGTCAGCTCAGCTTATGATATGGCAATTCTGGCTCGGTATACCCTGGATAACACCCCTGTTTTAAGGTATAGCTCGTTAAAAGAACATAGTCTGCGGCAGGGCGAATTCCCCATTCATAATAGTAACAAGCTGTTGTGGCGTTACGAAGGGGCCGATGGTTTGAAAAACGGTTACACTTCGGAGGCCAAAAACTGTCTGACAGCTACAGCCAAACGCGGTAATCTGCGTCTTATAGTAGTCGTTATGGGATGTCCCCTCAAAGGCGGTCAGACAAATGATGTGATAAACCTGCTGGATTATGGTTTTGACAATTATTCCACCCAAAAACTGCTTTCCTCCCATAATGTTTGTGCAACCACTCGGGTCAGAGGAGGAATCGACAAAGAAGTAAAAGTACTGGTCAGAGATGATGTGAACGCCATTTATCAATGCAACCAGGGGGCTTCTTTTACCCGCCGCCAGAATGTAGCCGGAAGTGTCAAAGCCCCGGTGCAACGCGGTCAAAAACTGGGTGAAATGGAGATTTTAAATAACGGGATTCTGCTTAAAAAGGTAGATTTGGTCGCCGCCAATGATGTCCCCCGGATCACCTGGGGCGAAAGAATCATGAGAATCCCCGGGATTGTTATGATTATTACCGCAATTTTAATAGTTACCTACATTATTTATCGGCGGCAAAAAAGAGCGACTGCCTATCAACCTAAACTCACCATCGGCCGTAAAGAATAGCCACAGTAAACGCAGCTTCCAAAAGGTTATAGTACCCTTTGGTTATTTTATACCCTATGTAGGTTTATTCCCATTCCAGTTCGACCACACTATTATTTTTGAGCGGGGTAGTATAGCCGCCTTCTTCTCCGTCAACCCTGATGCGTAATCTTTTGTTAGCCTGGGTTTTAATCTCTATCACCTTGAATATGTCGCTTAAGATGGCCTGACTGTGCTCTTGGTCAATCTTGATGCGTGCCCCGTTAAATATTTCCTCTTCAGGGCTTACCGGATAACCATTCCTGGTCAAGCTATAGCCTTTGTTTTTGATTCTAACCTGCTCCCCGTTGACTGTCACAACACAATCCAAGTCCTGCTGTATCACGATAAGATCTTTTAGACGCGGTCTTTCTCGGCCGGCTCGATACTCAATCGAAGCCCCAAAGTTCACGGTCTGATCCACTCGGGCCGGCTGTCCGTTGACACGCAGCTCAAGCGGAGACCATTTGACCACCATGGGCTGTTCGTTAAGATAATAATTATAGGTTTTCTCTTGAAGAAGAGATTCAGATAAACCAGCCTTTAGGAGAATGTCTCCCAAACGACTGAGACGGCGGATTTCCACTTGGCTTCGATCGGGTATCTCCTCTTCTGCATCCCATTCCTGGCCATTGACTGTATATTCCGGCTTTAGTTCCAGCCTTTCCCCATTTATAAAAACGTACCCACTGGCACCTGAATCGATATTAATTAGTTTTACGCTGGCATTCTCCCCGTCTTCGCCCTTTATATATTCAATTTGATCATTTTTAATGATTGGCGTGTCTAAGCTGGCTTCCTTGCCGTTTACACGTATCTGCGGGGCAGTTCCCATTTCCCCTTTAAAAACCTTCAGATAACCATTTACCTCAATTGTTTTGCCCATTCCCGGCCTGCCATAGGCATCGTTAAGAGAAATACCGGCACTAAGCAATGCATCCGCCACATCGATATCGCCAATATTCCATAGACCTAGTTCACGTCCGTTGACCATTACCTTGATAAAAGGCAGCGGTGGGATAATCAGGGAATGATACGCGATACCCAGCGGGGTTACGGCCTGTGGCCCCTGTAAACAGTCAAATTCTCCGATTACCTGGGGCGCACTATCGCGGGTTCTTATTCCTACTCGGTTTTTAGGTATTTCCAAGGCCTCGGCCAGATATTGCACCAGATCCGGGGTTAAACTGCCCCCGCCCACACATAATACGGCATCAGTAGCCTTACCGTTTAAAAGTAGAATACTGTTGCTGATTTCTTGAGCCAGTTCACGTACCCTGGATTCTAATTGGGCTTTTATTTCAGCGGCTTTTATTTCCACCTGGTTATCCAGGATATCTTTGAATGTCAATATTTCCTGGGTAGCAAGCTGACGTTTGAGTTTTTCCGCACTATTAAAATCCATCAGAAAACAACCGGCCAATTGTTCGGTTAATTCATCTCCGCCACTTGGCACCATGTCATATGCATAAATATTGCTGTTTTTTACTATGGCAATATCGGAGGTTCCGGCGCCTATGTCGACCAAGGCAAGATTTAGCAGGCGCATATTGGGAGGTATGGCCATGGAAAGAGCTGCAATGGGCTCCAGCGTTATACTGTGTACTTCCAAACCCGCATGTTTTAATGAAGAAAACAGGCTGTCTACTACGACTCTGGGCAGGAAAGTAGCAATCACTTCAACCGATGCAAAGGATCCCAGCTGTCCAATCAAATTTCCTATCTGCTGATTTTCCAAGTAGTAGGCAATTACACTGTAGCCTACGCAGAAATACTGGGTCTCGGCACCTTTTTCCATATCATCCCGGGCAATCGTTTGCTGAGCCAGCTGAACCGCTTCTATTTCCAGGGCCCGTACCTCATCACGGCTCATTTCGGTAACAAATTGATTATCCTTGCGGGCGGTTCCTGAAGCCGTTTTCAAAGCCCGTCCGGCCGCAGCCACTGCCGCAGATTTAAGCTGCATGCCCAGGCGTTCTTCCAGGGTTTTTTTTATGGTCAAAATAGTACGGGCTACCTCTTCCACATCGTGTATCTGTCCGTCCAACATTGCCCGGCTCTGATGTTCAATCATTTCCGCGTCCAGTACTTCATAACCGCTGCTATTTTTCTGCATGACCAAACCGATAATTTTTCTGGTGCCGATATCCAGGGCAAACACAGTATCGTTATTCACATTATCCCCCCAACGTTAGTCAGAATTATTAAATATTCACAGAAACGCTGCCCGGCACTCAATCTTAAGTGCCGACCACAACCATTTTAAAAAGGCGGCTGTGATACGCGGGGAAGCTAAGGCTTCCGCTACCAGGTCAGATAATCATTATTTATAAATTAATTAATTCCGGTTTGAAAATGAGGTTGTCGCAAAAGATAAAGCATCCGCTCAAAAAGCCAGAATTCTGAGTATATGCGCTGTTGCTGCAGAAAATTAATTATTCGGAAAACTAATCACATTCAATCTGGATAAATCTGATTTTCTAATTAAAACCGCGTGAATCCGCGTTTATTATAAAGATTAATCCTTGGTTTTGGCCTTTTGCTTTAACACTTCCACCGTGAATCGGGGCAGAGCCAATTGCCTTTTAAAGCGGCTGGGTTCCTTGACCAGCCGGTACAGCCATTCCAGATTGGCTTTAATAACCCACTCGGGTGCCCGTTCTTTGATCCCGGCCACCACATCAAAACTTCCTCCTACACCTATTAAAACGGGTACAGATAGAGCATCTTTATGTTCTTTTATCCAGAATTCCTGCTTGGGAGCACCTAGCGCTACAAACAATATGTCCGGCTGGGATTTTTTAATATCTTCGATAATTTGATCAGTTTCGTCAGATGCAAAGTAACCGTCATGGCAGCCACAAATCTTAAGGCCCGGGTATTTTTGGGTTAATTGTTTTGCGGCCGTCTCAGCTACATTGGGAGCAGCCCCCAGCATATATATTTTCCAGGATTCTTGGGCGGCTTCTTCACATATTAGATAAAGCAGATCGATCCCCGTTACCCTCTCCAAGAAAGGGTAACCCAGTTTTTTCCCAGCCCAGACAATTCCTATACCATCCGGGGTTACCAGGTCCGCTGCATTGATCACATTTAGCAAATCTTCATTGTCCTGCGCTTGGTATAATATTTCTGCATTCAGGGTAATAATGTGAGATGGCGTACCGGCCTTAATTAATTGCTTGATTCGCTGCAGAGCTTGTCCGAAATCTACAATATCTACGTTGGCTCCCAAAATAAGAGCCTTTTCGTTTGACTTCATCTTTATCTAACCTCTTTGACCGTTTTCAATTATTATATAAGTCTCTTTAGTCCGCGTCCATTTTTCGCCTTGAAAATCTTGCTTTAAAATCAGAATACCCGCCTCTCGGCGGGTATGTGATAA
>NZ_CGIH01000004.1:0-157138 GCF_000983115.1 Syntrophomonas zehnderi OL-4 | reverse complement strand
CCCGCCTCTCGGCGGGTATGTGATAAGTCAACAATTCAGCCCCAACATCGTCAGCAGCATAACTAGCTAATGGATCCGACCTTATCGATAGCTATACCCAGGAGTTCATCTTCAGCCTGAACTACCTTCTGACAGCTTTCATAAGCCCTGACTACGTTTATTAGATTGACCATCTCTTTTACGGCGTTTACGTTGGATTGCTCCAGGTAACCCTGCACAATACCGGGATTATCAACCTGTGTATATCCGCCCTCTTTGACCCTTAGCCAGGCGCCCTCTTTTTCCAACTGTCTTTTATCGGCAAAGTCAACTATTTTTAATCTGGCCATTTCCTGATTATTTATTATAATACGGCCGTTTTTATCAACATCAAAACCCCGCGCTGCCTGATCAACGTCTAATATCTGTATGGTTTCATTGTCCGCGCTTAAGACAGGCTGCCCTTGATTGGTAACCAAAATACCCTCGTTATTTATTTTAAACGAACCGTCCCGGGTAAACCTTTCGCCTTGTGGGGTTAAAATAACGAAATAACCTTCATTGCTGATGGCTAAATCAGCCGGGTTGTTGGTTGGGGCGATGTTACCCTGGCTATGATCGGTCACAATATCTCTGACGACTGCTCCGGTTCCTAAAGATCCAATAATCACCGGAGGCAGCATTTCCTCTTTACCATCAATTTCCCGGCTTTCTCCCACCCGGCTGATCAGCATGGCAGGAAACGACTGGCATATTACGCTGTCTTTTTTATATCCGCCGGTGTTTACGTTAGCTATATTGTTAGCAACTACATCCTGTTTGTTCATCTGCAACATCATACCAGAAGCGGCTGTATATAAACCTTTAATCAATCTGTTGCCCTCCCCGTATAATAAAAAGTCCTCAAGACATTTTATCGATATGGCTCCTTAAAATCTTTAGCCTTTTATACTAAACGTTTAGGACCGCGCCCGCTCTTGGACAAGGTATCTATTTCTATTAAGGCTTTACCTGTTCCCATAGCCACACAGGATACAGCATCTTCGGCAATAATAACCGGCAGATTGGTTTCTTTGGACAGAAGTTTATCAAATCCATCCAACAAGGAGCCTCCCCCGGTCATAACGATACCGTTGTTGACGATATCGGCGGCCAGTTCGGGTGGAGTGATTTCCAATACCTTTTTTACAGCATCGATTACCGCATAAACTGTTTCTTCCAAAGCCTGCCAGCTTTCCTCGGAGCTTATTTTGATCGTCTTAGGCAGTCCCGATACCAGATCACGCCCCCGAACTTCCATATTAATATCCTTGTTTTCAGGGGTCACCCAGGCTGTTCCCACCCGCATTTTAATTTCTTCGGCGGTGCGCTCTCCAATCATAAGGTTATGTTCTTTGCGAATATAACGGATTAATGATTCGTCAAACTTGTCCCCTCCAACTCGAAGCGAAGTGTTGCATACAATGCCTCCCAGCGATAATACGGCTATGTCGGACGTTCCTCCACCAATATCAACCACCATGTTGCCGGCCGCACTGGCAATATTAATTCCGGCACCCAGGGCCGCTGCCAATGGTTCTTCAATAATGTAAGCCTGTTTGGCACCGGAGGCCAAAGTCGCTTGACGTACCGCCCTTTCCTCAACATCAGTTGCTCCTGTAGGAATACAGACGATTACCCGCGGTTTAAGGAACAGTTTGTTACCTAAGACCCTTTTTACAAAGTAGCTAAGCATTTTTTCCGTTGTATCATAATCAGCTATGACTCCTTCGCGCAGAGGACGAACCGCCGTTATATATCCAGGGGTACGGCCTAACATTTCCCGCGCTTCTTCTCCGACAGCGATTATCTTATTGGTGTTTTTATCCGTAGCTACAACGGATGGTTCATGTAAAACAATACCTGCACCTTTTTTAAATACGAGAACGCTTGCGGTTCCCAGATCGATGCCAATATCTTCAACAAAGCACAAATTCATATCCTCCCGGTAAAATCTTCTTTTTTTATTTTACCTTTAAATATCGTTTCTGGCTATTTATTTTACTATACTAATTCGACAACTTGAGAATATTTTTTGCGGGTAGCTTCTCCTCCCCGCAAATGTCTTTCCGCTTTGTTCTTTTCCAGTATATTCTTAACCTGCTCAGCCATCTGTCCATTTATTTTGGGCAATCTTTCAGATACATCCTTATGCACAGTGCTTTTGCTTATTCCAAATACTTCGGCGGTCTGGCGTACCGTATCTGAAGTCTGGATAATGTGCGCCGCTACCTTTACAGCTCTTTTACGGATATAATTTTGCATGATTTTCCCCCTCTCCTGATCTGTTTACAATATATTCAGCAGGGTTCAAATCAAGACCAATGTTGCGGCCAAAAAGGGAAGGGGTACTTTTTCTCTTTACTCATCTAATAAGGAATTTTGTATATTTCAACATCATTATAATAATATTTAAGTATCTGCTGATAATTTTTTCCGCTTTTGGCCAACCCATTTGCTCCGTACTGGCATAACCCGATACCATGTCCGTAACCATGGGTTGTTATCCGAGTCTGTCGGTCGCCAATTGATAATTCCAGCCATTGTGAGGGAAGATTTAATTCCTTGCGCAATCTGGCCGCATAGACTTTTTTACCGTTGATACTTAATTCATTGGCCCGTCCGGATGGTGTTTGGGTGACAACTTTTATATTCATTTTATATCCCAGATCACCTACAACCCGGTTTACGTTTTCATTGCCAACCGTACATGTTTTTTTGTAATACGGAGAGTCCCGGCAGTATTTGCATTTTACAGATCGCAGATAGGCAATTGACTCTATTCCTTCGGTTCTTCCTCCACAGGTAGAATGATAGAGGGCATCAATTGGCTCGGAATTGTAAAGCAATATTTCACCGCGGGTTGAATTTACTGCTTCCATAATTTTTTTTAGATTTTGTTGGCCCATTTTATTTTGAGACTGCACTTCCCGGAATGCCTGACAGCTGTTAATATCATCAGATAGATCTGCTCCCAATGGATAAGGATGTTTTTCTATCATCCTTTTTAAGGCATAGGTGCGGGCACAGACCGCCTGCGCCCGAAGTGCTTCCATAGCAAATGAAGCCGGCATTTCAGCGGCTACCGTCCCTACTATATAATCTTCTAAATCCATAGTAATGATATGGTTTTTTTGGTGCAGATATAAATCTATTTTCGGTTCGGCTAACTTATCATCAGGAACTTTATTTATCATTTGCATCGTCAACCATAAGCCCAGGGCCAATAGAAAAACCAACAGTACAATGCGCCATAATTTTTTCATGTTTATAAATATGTGAAGAATTTGATTTTTAGACACTGCCAGGCACTGAAAATTAGGAATTACTAAACGGATCGTGCCATGTTGCCAGCATAATCGCCTGTAAGCGGTATTCAAGGCAGTGAACGGCGTGAGCCTCTGGTAGTTGAAGTGGAATTTTAATCAAACAACGAGGTTTTTGCTTAACACAGGTTTTAATTTTGAGTAATATTTGCTCCTAAGGCGTTTAGTTTCGTTATAATACCTTCATATCCCCGCTCTACATGTTCCATCCCGGTTAAAATCGTGCTGCCATCTGCTGTCAGACCAGCTATGATTAAAGCTGCCCCGGCACGCAAATCGCTGGCTTTAACCTGAGCGCCGGTTAATTCTTTGACACCTTTTATAATGGCAGCCCGGCCTTCTATTTTTATTTCGGCGCCCATTCTTTGTAATTCCTGCACATGCATGTAGCGATTTTCAAAAACCGATTCGCTGATTATACTGCTCCCCCGGGCACAGCTTAAAAAACTCATAAACTGGGCCTGCATGTCGGTGGGGAAACCTGGATAAGGTAAAGTTTTGATATTTACCGGTTTTATATACGAATCCCTTTTTACCGTTAAGTGGTTATCATATTCTTTTATTTCTACCCCGGTTTCCTCCAACTTGGCACTGACGGCTTTTAGATGTTCGGGAATAATGTTTTTTATAACCGCTTGCCCGCCGGTGGCTGCGACCGCCAGCATATAAGTTCCAGCTTCAATACGGTCAGGAATAGGAGTATAATCACTACCGTGCAATTCTGATACCCCTTGTATTTGAATTACATTGGTTCCCGCACCCGTTACCTTGCCGCCCATACTATTGATAAAATTTGCCAGATCCTGTATTTCCGGTTCCAGAGCTGCGTTTTCTATATAACTGTCGCCCTGAGCCAGAACGGCTGCCATTATTAAGTTCTCCGTAGCTCCGACACTTGGATAATCCAAATATATATGATTCCCCTTTAATCTTCTGCCTTTAGCTATTACATCCCCATTATCAAAATTAATATTGGCACCTAAGCCATGAAAACCTTTTAGATGAAGATCTATGGGCCGATTACCGATTGCGCATCCCCCTGGCAATGATATTCTTACTTTTCCTTCCCTGGATAATATTGAACCCATTAGAAGGATAGAAGCTCGCATCTGCCTGACCAATTCATAAGGAGGATGGTGATTCATTAACTTTCCGCTAATTATTATCTGGCGTTCCTGTTCCTTTACTTGTTTGCCAAGGATCTTGATAATTTGCATAATTGTGGTTACATCTTTGATATTCGGAACTTTCCTGATTCTTACCTCATCATCGGTAAGAAGTGATGCTGCGATAATAGGCAAAATAGCATTTTTTGACGACTCGATTTCCACCTCACCGGATAATCTTTTTTTCCCTTTAATAATCATTGCCAATTCAACCCTCACCTCCCAAAAAACTTTGCAAGCTTACTTTTAATAATTGTCTAAAAGCAATGGCGTTCCCAAATAAACATAGGTTTGGTTTTTCTTTTCTTGGCTGCGCAAAGCCAGTTGTAGATTTATATTTTTACCTGCTATTTTTTCAGATTTTATAGATTTAAATTTGGGACTAAAACCAATCATACTTATTACATAATCATCTTCATATTGATCCAGGACTTTAACATCTAAACTTTTATTAATCACATCTAAAAATTCTTTTCGGCCGTTTTTATCTAAATGGGCTTTTATAATACCTTGATACGAATAATAGGATTTACAATTCATAACTGATTTTAGTCTGTCCTCTTCCTGACGCTGTCTTTTATCGTTATGCGATGATATTGTGCTTAACAAAAAAATAGTGCTCTGTGATTGAGTGCGGAGAGTAAATGAGTAGTTCTGGTTGTAGTGGAATAATTCATATTGAAGCAATTTAACTCCATTTTGTTCCTTTTGATAAAAGTTTGCTTTATTTACGGGTAAATCAAGCAAAACTAGTATTTTTTCTAATTCCTGATCCATTTCTTTAAAGGTTTGCGCTGATTTTATTGTTGCCCAACAATCAAATCTGGATTCAAGCAAATTTGCACCGATTGATGCAAAAGTTAGGCAATATGGCGATTGATCATTAATTTGTTTAGCGATCGAATAATTAACAGCCGAATCGGTTAGTAAGCACGCCAAAATAAAAATGATTAGGTATATCGAAATCTTTTTCATTGGCTCTCCTCCCCGGTAAGTATTTACTTGGATTCTTGCCGGGATCGGGGTTAATTATTCTCAAGAACCAACGACGCTGTCTTTTATGATTTATATTTTTTAAAAGTAAAAGGACAGTGAAGATCTTTTATCTTCACTGTCCGCATTTTAATCTAAATAATATAGTCAGCACTTCAAAATTGAGGTGCCGACTACAAAGACCATTTTTAGGGGTATACTTCAGTGCAACTCATCTCCAATGTCTGTAAGATCCTCTTGCAAATTAGCATCTTCGCCATCTGGCTGGTTTTTCCGAGTTGCATTCTGCATCGCCTCATGTTCAGCCTGGCGTTCAGCGCGCATTTGCTCTATTAATTCTCGTTTATGTTCCTTCTGACGCTGTTTGGCTGCCAAGGCCTTTTTTTCAAAGCGGATGGTCTGCTGCCAGATTAATACGCAAAAGCCTGCGGTAATTAAAAACACAAGTGCTATTAATATAATAAACTTGGTTTGCATGTGCTCTCACCTCGTTTTATATATACTTTTATATTACTATAATTTAGTCAGCCCCTAAAACTAATAGTACTTCCTCTTTTTTTGTTCTTCACGCAGCCTGGCTTCCTCCTCGTCTCTTAATCTGCGTTTCTCCATTATCATTTCTTTTGCCTTGGCGGCCCTTTCCTTATTGCGCTCCTCGATTTTAGACAAAACCTGCCACATGAGAAGGTATAGGATACCTTTCACCAAGTAATAGATCATTATAGCAATTATTAGAGCCTTAAGGATTGCCGCTTTATCCATGGCATATATCTCCTGCACATCAATTTGTAATAAAATCCCCAATTTTCAGACTTATCTATGCAAAAATCTTTACTGGGTATATAAATATGAATTTAATTGCTTCCAATGCTCTTTGATTTTAACCTTTGTGGCTGGTGATGTGAAGTTTAATTATATCTGAGGATAACTGATGGTATGATGTTTTTTTGTGTTATGGGTAAACTTTTAACAAAAAAGCCGGAAGGTGGTATAACCTTCCGGCTTTAGTGCTATTACTCCCGGATATTGGCTTCAGCAGCCTTTAGTCTGGCAATGGCGCGTTTTAATGCCATTTCCGCACGATATGCGTTGAGGTTTTCATCCTGCAGCTGCAGACGTCTCTCGGCTCGTTCTTTAGCTGCCTTGGCTCTTAATACGTCTATTTCTGAGCCGTGCTCAGCTGTTTCGGCCAAAACGCGGACTTCATTGTAGATGACTTCCATAAAGCCGCCGCTTAAGGCTATCTTTTTTACTTTTCCTTCGGGATCAGTATACCTTACTACCCCCACATCCAACGCGGCAATCATAGGGGCGTGGTTTTTCAGGACACCCAGTTCACCGTTCAATTCAGGAACTACCAAAAACTGGACTTCATTCTTGAAAAGAATCTGTTCCGGGGTCACGATTTCAACCATGAAGGTGTTGTCTGCCATAGACTACCCCTCCAATCTTTTTGCGTTTGCTAGAACCGTATCTATATTCCCCATCATATAAAATGCTTCTTCCGGCAGAGTGTCATGTCTTCCTTCTAGAACCTGAGAGAATGATTCTACCGTTTCGGCTACCGGAACATATATTCCCGGTCTGCCGGTAAACTGTTCAGCCACGTGGAAGGGCTGAGACAGATAACGCTGAATCTTTCTGGCCCGGGCCACGATTAATTTGTCCTCATCGGTTAATTCATCCATACCGAGTATAGCGATGATATCCTGCAATTCCTTATATCTTTGCAGGATCTTCTGAACACCGCGGGCGGTATTGTAGTGTTTTGCGCCGACGATTTGGGGATCCAGAATCCTGGAAGTTGAATCCAGGGGATCAACTGCCGGGTAAATTCCCAACTCTGAAATTGCTCGGGACAGGGTTGTGGTCGCATCCAAATGCGCAAAGGTTGTCGCCGGAGCCGGGTCAGTCAAGTCATCGGCCGGAACATATACAGCCTGGGCCGAGGTAATCGAGCCTTTACGGGTAGTGGTGATTCGTTCCTGCAAGAGACCCATATCGGTAGCCAGTGTAGGCTGATATCCAACCGCAGAAGGCATACGTCCGAGCAAAGCAGACACTTCGTTACCTGCCTGAGCAAACCGGAAGATATTATCGATGAATATCAACACGTCCTGCCCACCTATATCACGGAAATATTCGGCTACAGTCAGGCCGGTCAGGGCCACCCGCAGACGGGCTCCGGGCGGTTCGTTCATTTGACCGAATATAAGGGCGCATTTTTCAATAACACCGGATTCGGTCATTTCACCCCAAAGGTCATTACCTTCACGTGTACGCTCACCCACTCCGGTAAACACTGAATAGCCGCCGTGCTCGTAAGCGATGTTTCTGATCAGTTCTTGAATAATAACGGTTTTTCCTACTCCTGCTCCACCAAACAGTCCGATCTTACCACCCTTGGCATAAGGGCAAATCAAGTCGGCAACTTTGATACCGGTTTCTAGTATGGAGGTTGCCGGCAGCTGGTCGGTTAGCGGGGGCGGAGCCCGATGTATTTCCCAATAGTCGGCGGCTTCGACTTCACCAGCATCATCAACCGGATCACCCAAAACGTTTAGTATTCTGCCCAGACATCCATCGCCAACCGGAACCTTTATCGCAGCCGCTGTGTTGGTTGCTTTCATGCCTCTCATGATACCATCGGTAGGACTCAATGCAACACAGCGAACTGTATCGTTACCTAAGAGCTGCATAGCCTCAAGGGTAACGTTAAGATCAGCAACTGCCTTAACACCGCTGTCCTGATCTTCAGTTTTTATGGTAATAGCGTTCATTAGGTCAGGTAGCTCGCCCGGTTTGAATCTAACGTCTACAACCGCACCTATAACCTGAGTTACCTCTCCATAGGTTACATTCGCCATTCTCTACTTTCCTCCTTTATTGAGAGCTTCGGCGCCACCAACAATGTCCAGAATTTCGTCAGTGATGGCTGACTGTCTGACCTTGTTCATCTGCAGGGTGAGGGAATCAATGATCTCACCTGCATTTTGGGTAGCGTTGCCCATAGCTGTCATGCGGGCCCCTTGTTCACTGGCTTTGCCTTCCAGCATCGCGTGATAAATCTGACTGCCTACATACCTGGGCAATAGGGTAAGTAATATGAGTTCCGCACTGGGCTCGTAGATATATTCGATTAACTTTTCTGGTGTTTCCGCATCCTTTTGCTGCTCCGGAGGTTCTATGGGCAGCAATTTGGTCACGGTCGGCTCCTGCCGCAATACGTTAACGAAACGCGAATATACCAGATACACTTCGTCCAGTTCCTCATTTTCGTAGGCATTAATGATATATCCTGCGATTTCCCGAGCATCAGTGTAGCTTACATTATCTCCTAAATTGATAAATTCAGCATCCAGCCCGCTGCGCTTGCGGTAGAAATCCCGAGCTTTTCTGCCTACCGCAATAATGCCGGCATCGACTTTCCTGTCATCAGCAGCTATAGAATCATTGGCAGCCCTTATTATATTGGTGTTATAACCTCCGCACAGACCGCGATCCGCAGTTACGACTATATAGCCTACTTTGCGTATCTCTTCCCTTTTTACCAGGAGCGGATGCTCTACGTCTGTAGAAAGTGCCGCCAATCTGGCTAAAGTACCCTGCAATGTTTCCGTATAAGGTCTTGATGATTCTGCCCGCTCCTGCGCCCGCCGCAGTTTGGCTGCTGCCACCATTTTCATTGCTTTAGTAATTTGCTGAGTGTTTTTGACGCTGCGTATTCTTCGCTTAAATTCTCTTACACCTGCACCTGCCATTTACACTCACCACCTAAACTGTGAAAGTGGTCTTGAACTCATTAATGGCCTTAACCAGTTTGGCTTGAGTATCATCATCAAGTTTTCCGGTACTCTCTATCGTCTTTAATATATCAGCATTGGCACTGCGTATATATTTTAAGAAATCGGATTCAAAATCCTGTACCTTTTCCTTAGGCAGGTCGTCTAAGTATCCGTTAACACCGGCGAAAATCATGACTACCTGTTCTTCCATCGCCATCGGTACATATTGTCCCTGTTTCAAAACCTCGGTAACCCTTTCCCCACGGGTCAATCTGGCCAAGGTGGCTTTATCCAGGTCTGAGCCAAACTGAGCAAAGGCCGCCAGTTCACGGAATTGGGCCAAGTCCAGGCGCAACTGTCCGGCAACCGACTTCATGGCTTTCGTCTGGGCGCTGCCGCCTACGCGGCTGACCGACAGGCCGGCATTAATCGCAGGTCTTTGTCCAGCATAAAACAGGTCGGTTTCCAGGTATATCTGACCATCGGTAATGGATATTACGTTGGTCGGGATGTATGCCGAAACATCGCCGGCCTGGGTTTCAATTATCGGCAAAGCTGTGATGGAGCCACCGCCATGGTCATCATTAAGTTTGCAGGCTCTTTCCAACAAACGTGAATGCAGGTAGAAAACGTCCCCTGGATATGCTTCACGTCCGGGCGGACGGCGGAGCAGGAGGGACATTTCACGATATGCTACCGCATGCTTGGATAAGTCATCATAGATTATAAGTACATCGGCTTTTTCGCTTTCCATGAACTCTTCTGCCATGGCCACACCGGCATAAGGTGCAATGTAGAGCAAGGGAGCCGGTTCGGATGCCGTTGCGGCTACAATGATCGTATAGTCCATCGCACCCATTTCTTCCAGTTTGCTGGCTATACCGGCAATCGTTGACTGCTTCTGACCTATACCAACGTAGATACAGATCATGTCTTTTTTGATTCTCTGGTTGATGATAGCGTCAATGGCAATGGCGGTCTTGCCAACCTGACGGTCACCAATGATTAACTCGCGCTGACCCCTGCCGATGGGAACCATCGAGTCGATACATTTAAGGCCGGTCTGCATGGGCGTATTAACCGGCGCACGTGTAACAACACCAGGAGCAACACGCTCAATTGCCCGGAATGTGTTGGTGTTAATAGGTCCCTTGCCATCGATGGGTTGTCCCAGGGCATTTACTACCCTACCCAGCATAGCTTTTCCGGTTGGTACCTCCATGATTCTGCCAGTGGCCTTGACCACATCGCCTTCTTTAATGTGGGAATAAGGTCCCAGTAAAACCGCACCAACATTATCTTCCTCCAGGTTAAGAACCATTCCGTAGGTTCCGCCTGTGAATTCTAACAATTCGCCAGCCATAGCTCCCTGTAATCCGTAGACTCGAGCAATACCGTCACCAACATAGATGACTGAGCCAACATTGCTGACTTCGACCTCGGATTGGTAGCGCTCTATTTGTTCTTTAAGAATGGCGCTAATCTCTTCAGGTCTAATACTCATTTACGTGCTCACCCCTATCGAATTAACTTATCTTTGCTTGTTTTAAATTTTCTTTTAGCATCTGCAATTTTTTAGCAACTGTGCCGTCAACTATCTGGTCACCCATGCGTATCTTTACCCCTCCAAGCAACGCCGGATCGACCGTAAGTTTAAGGAGTACCTGTTTTCCGGTAGAGCTGGATAAGCTTTGCGCCAGAGTAGCCAGATCTTCTTCTGATATCTCACGGGCGGCAAAGAGTTCTGCCTGCCTTATGCCCCGGGATTCGTCAGCCATATCTGCAAATTCATTATAAATGTATTCCAGATAGCTCTCCCGGCGTTTATCAATAACCATAAGCAGGAAATTCATAGTCATCGGTGAAAGCTGATCGGCAAAAACCTTTTGAATCAATTCCTTTTTAGCCTTCGCTGGCACCAAAAGATGATCCATATACTCTTTCATGCCTTCAACTTCATTAATTGTTTGAATGACTTTTTCCATTTCTACCTGGTATGCGTCTATTTTGTCGGCTTCCCGGGCAATGCTAAAAAATGCTTCAGCATAGCGCCTAGCGACGCTCTTGTTTAGCATAGGAAATCGCCCGCTTCGTTAACAAATTCTTTGACCATCTTCGTATGGTCTTCATCGGTTATAGCTCTGCCCAGCACCTTTTCAGCTGCCATCATAGCCAGGGTAGCAGCGGTATCCTTGAGTTCCAGTTTAGCCGCTTCGGTTGCGGCTTCAATTTCAGCATGGGCTTTTGCCTTCATGTTATCGGCTTCTTCTTTGGCTTTGGCGGCTATTTCATTTTTAGCATCCTCGGCAGCTTTCGTTGCTCTAGCGATAATCTCTTGGGCTTCTTTACGAGATTCAGCCAGGTTTGCCTGAGCCTCAATTTTAAGTTGATCAACTTCAACCTTTACTTCTTCTGCATGTTTAATTGAACTTTCGATAGTATTAGCCCGCTCTTCCAGCATTTGATTAATCGGGTTAAAGGCAAATTTGTATAAAAGGGCCAGCAGTACAAAGAAGTTGACAGCTGTCCAGCCAATTACATACAAATTACCAAATACCGGCGGTTTTCCTTCAGGTGCCGCAACCGGGGCATTTCCTGCGCCTGAGGCCATGCAGAAGGTGGCAAATCCCATTACCATAATCAAGGATAAAAGGAGGCCAGATAAGTAAACCCATTTGTTCCTTTTCACGGATGTGCTACCTCCAATCTTAAGAGCTAATAGTGTTAAGGGCGATAGAGCATTATGGTGTCTTATAATACTGCCTTGCTCTAACGCCCTTTCTTGGTAATCAACAATAAACCTTTATTACATTTTGCCAACCAGCATAAATGCGATCAGTAGACCATAAATGGTCAGCGTTTCAATAAAAGCGAAGGTAATAAACATAAGGGTTCTGACGTCTCCACCAACTTCAGGTTGTCTGGCAATGGCCTCGATGGCTTTACCACCTGCAACACCCATTCCAACACCGCCGCCGAGACCGGCAATAGATACGGCTAAACCTGCTCCTAATGCTATGCCCATTTTTTTCCCTCCTTTCTAATGCCCAATGTTTTATACATTGTTTTAGATTATATTGAATTTTTAATGACCCTCTCCGGTGGCTGCCGCGATATAACTCGCCGACAGGATAGTGAAAACGATTGCCTGGATAGCACCTAGTAGTACGCTAAGGCACATCAAGGCAGACGGAATCAAAAATGGAACCAGGAACAGCATATAAGCTATAATCATTTCCTCGCCAAATATGTTGCCAAATAGACGAACGGTAAGGGACAGCGGGTGGGTTATTTCTTCAAGTAGATTTAAAGGCAACATCAAAGGATTAGGGCTGACAAAATGCCCTAAATAATGAAACCCGTGTTCGGCAAAACCTGCGCTTTGCACAGCTAAAACAGTAATTAAGGCGAGGGTAACGGTTACGTTCCAGTTACTTGTAGGAGGCTGGAAACCTTGGATATGAGCAGCTCCTGGTATCAAGCCGCTATAATTGCTGAATAGTATAAATAAAAAGAATGTAGAGAGCAGGGGAGCATATTTCTTCGCAACATGTTCCTTGTCCATTAGCTGTGTGAAAAAATCGTATGTCCAAACGATTATCATTTCAAAACCATTTTGCAGACCCTTGGGACAAAGCTGCATATTTCTGGTAGCCAAAAAAGCGATTAATCCGATTGCCGCAATAATTACCCACTGCGTTACAATCAGATGATCAACTGGTATTGGTCCCAAATGAAAATACACACTATCCCACATACCAAATATCATCTCTTCTCCCCCCTTCCTTATATAAATTTTATTTGTGGTTTTGTTGGTCTTTACCCTGCGACCATACTCAAAACTTCAAACCACTATTCTATTGACCAGCCCAGAATTCTATTTCTCTTCCTCCTTGGCAGGAGGTTTCTGGTTATCGGCCATTAATCTTTCCCACATCATTTTGCCGGCGGTCGCCATTCCAAAGACAAGACCCACAATCGAAAGCCATGGCTCGGTATCATATCTGCCGTCCAGCCAACGTCCGCCAAAGTAACCCAGAGCAATGGCGGCAGCTACTGATGTGGCCAGGTTGATTGCGTTGGCAAGTGCGCGGGGCCAGTTTTGATTGGAATTTGCCATATGCTACCACCTCGCCCCATTAACCAAAATTACACCAAGAATATATTCTACGCATTAATGTAAATTCCTCTTTAAAATGTATAAAATTTTTATTTTTATACATTTTTCTTATGTATTGGCAACATATCTAGTCGGCTCTTTCCTGGACTGATCATAAGTTCGGGAGATCGATATTTAATTTGTTTTATTGCCTGCTGATTAATATAATATTCGCTGTTAAGTTCAAATATCCTTTGTATAATCATTATTTTAGCCTGTCGGGATGGTTTTGAAAACCTTTGTACCATGGGGCTTTTTGCCAACCGAATTAAAGATGGGACAGGTAACCTTTTGATTCCAGTTTTTTCCAATGGTTATTAAGCAGCTCGCCTATGTTAATCCCGTAGCTTTCCTCTAAAACGAACATCATTGTTACAGCGGTTTGGGCAACATCCAGCAATTCTTTGGCAATTTCCTCAATTACCTGGGATTCTGACATATGGACATTTTCCCCGCTTAAACCGCGGTACTTTCCGATGCACTGAGCTAATTCCCCTGCTTCCTCCATAAGTTTCAAAGCGGTTGATTCCAATGTGGGGTTGAGTTGATTCAGCTTAGGCAGCGACAGGGTTTTGGTTTGCATTTGCATTACTCCCCTTTTTTCGAACCAATATTTTATTACGGATCGGCGGCAGGAACTTCCACGATGACAATACCTGCCTCCTCCATAAACTGAATTGCCATGGGATCATCAAAATTACCCCGGTGAACCAGCTTGGCGATACCCGCATTAATAATCATGCGGGCACATATAATACAGGGCTGGTTCGTACAGTACAGAACCGAATCCTGGGTTGATACACCGTATAAAGCGGCATTAATAATCGCATTTTGCTCGGCGTGGACACCTCGGCATAACTCGTAGCGGTGTCCGGAAGGAATCTGAAGTTCATCCCGCAAACAACCAATTTCAAGACAGTGGCTCAATCCCCGGGGGGCGCCATTATAACCGGTAGCAATGATGCGTTCGTTGCGAACCAGTACCGCCCCCACCTGCCGACGCAGACAGGTGGAACGGCTGGCTACCAGATCAGCCAGCTTTAGAAAATAGTCATCCCAACCCGGACGCTCTTTGGCTAACATTACATTCTCCTTATATACTTTATATGTTGTAGAGAGGATATTGGTCGCAAAGGGTGGCCACTATCTGCCGCACCTCTTCTAATTTGTCCGCTTCCGCAGGGTATTCCAGAGCCGTTGCGATAGCCCGGGCTACCAGAGCCATGTCATCGGTATTAAACCCACGGCTGGTCAGGGCCGGGGTTCCTATTCTGATACCGCTGGTGACGGTAGGCTTTTCAGGATCAAAAGGTATACCGTTTTTATTGACGGTAATATTAACCGACTCCAATATAGCTTCGGCCTCCTGACCGGTCAGATTCTTAGGCCTTACATCGACCAGCATAAGATGATTATCGGTTCCCCCTGATACCAAGCGTAAACCGTATTCCACCAAGTTTTGCGCCAGATGGTTGGCATTGTCGACTATGCTCTGTTGATAGGTTTTAAACTCAGGCTGCAGAGCTTCTTTTAAACATATCGCTTTGGCGGCGATTACGTGCATCAGCGGGCCTCCTTGAACACCTGGAAATACGGCACTGTCTATCTTTTTCGCCCATTCCTGCCGACACAGTATAATCCCTCCCCTAGGTCCCCTTAACGTCTTATGCGTCGTGGAGGAGACAAAATCTGCGTAGGGAATCGGGCTTAAATGCAATCCGGCCGCAACCAGACCCGCTATATGAGCCATGTCTACAAATAACAAAGCTCCGGCCTCATCGGCTATCTCCCTGAATTTTTTAAAGTCAAGCTTGCGGGGATAGGCACTGGCACCGGCCACGATCATTTTGGGCCGGATTTTAAGAGCGATGCTGCGCACCTCGTCATAGTCAATCATTTCGCTGTCAGCCGCAACGCCATAATCAAAAAACTGGTAGTTTTTACCGGAGAAATTCACCTTGCTGCCATGGGTCAAATGACCTCCGTGACTTAAGTTCATACCCAGTACTTTGTCACCCGGCTGCAGAGCAGCTAAATATACGGCCATATTAGCCTGGGCACCGGAGTGGGGCTGGACATTGGCGTGGTCGGCGCCAAACAGTTCTTGGGCCCTTTCCCGGGCCAGATTTTCAACAACATCTACATATTCGCAGCCTCCATAATATCTTTTGCCCGGATATCCTTCGGCATATTTGTTGGTTAATACCGAACCCTGGGCTGCCATTACGGCGCGGGAAACAAAGTTTTCCGAGGCAATCAGCTCCAGTTTGCGGTTTTGCCTTCTTTCTTCGTTGTTTATGGCCTCTGCCACTTCCGGATCAACGGGTATAACGTATTGGTTGATATACTCCACTAACAACACCTCTTTCTAAACTTGTTTTCCAGGGCCTTTATCTTTTCAACCCGGATCTGGTGTCTTCCTCCCTCAAAATCGGTTTTTATAAAAGTACTTACGATCTCTTTTATATTATTGATATCGGATACCCTGGCTCCAACCGCTATGATATTGGCATCATTGTGCTTACGGCACATTTCTGCGGTAAAAATATCAGTACATACCGCTGCCCGTATTCCTGGTATTTTATTGGCCGCAATCGATATCCCGATGCCTGTCCCACAGACTAAAATACCCAAAATATCCCTAGACAGTACTTCGGCCGCTACCTGTTCGGCTATATCGGGATAATCAACGGCAGCCAGGGTGTTAGTTCCGCAATCATATACAGTTATTCCGCTTTCTTTGAGCATGGCACTTATTTCCCATTTTACTTCTACACCTGCGTGATCACAGCCTATAGCTATTTCCAAATCATTCACCCCTGTTTTGAAAATCTGTCCCTTTTCATCTTTCTACAACTATTGATTAATATATCATAAAATCTGTTTTATGATCAGCTCGATTAAAGTCTGCAGTTGATCCAGGCATTGTCGGTACATATCTATCCCTGCTCCGTACGGGTCAAGCACATCAGCCCTCCCCACCCCGGCGAACTCCGTCAGGGTATATACTTTACGCACAGGTACCTCAAATCGACTTAATATATATTGACGATGGCTGTCTGTCATGGTCAGCACCAAATCTGCCCAATCCAAATGATCTTGCCTTAATACTTGGGAGCGATGGGTACTAAGATTAAGGCCTAGTTCCCGCGTAACCTGGATGGCTTCGGAACTGGCAGGTAACCCAGCCCCGGCAAAAACACCTGCTGATTGAACCTCACAGACAATGTCAGCATCACCCGCTTTTTTAAGTTGTTGTAAAAACAGGCTCTCAGCCATGGGGCTACGGCACGTATTACCGCTGCATACAAAAAGAATATGCTTCAAAATGAACCCTCCTTGCACCTAAAAAGCCATTTTAACAGCCAAAGCGATAAGTACCAGCCCTCCCGCTGCCTGAGAATAGGTACCCGCCATGCGGCTAAACAACTGGCCGCCCTTAAAACCAAACATGGTCATACTGCCTGCCATCGCACCAATAATAACAACTGTCAGCAGCAAAGGGGCCTGCGCAGTACCCAGACTAAATCCCACCGTCAAGGCATCAATGCTGACCGACACAGTCAACAGCAGCATACTTATCCATTCCTCCCGGTTGCTTGGCGCCGATGACTTATGTCTAAAATGTTCTCTAGCCTCTTTAAAAGCAAAGGAGCGGGGGGTCATCTCCCGCCAGGCTTTAATAATCATTTGCAAGCCAATATAGGCTAAAATTATGGCACCTATACGCCCGGCCCAGATTCCCAGCAAATTACCTGCTGCCATCCCCAGATAAAGACCCAGCAGGGGCATAAGTATATGGAATACCGTCACCAGGGCTGTAAAACGCCTTTCATAACGTTTGGAAACGCCTTTAATACCCATCCCCAGAGCCAGGGAAAAAGCATCCATTCCTAGTACAATCGCAACCAATAAGACGGTTAATAACTGTCCCTGCATCTTCAAACTCCTTTATTTAGGTTTTAAGGCGGCCGCCCGTTTAATTCTGTCCATAATAGAAGCACTGATGCCTTCTGTTTTTTGATCTAGGGGTTCAACCAAGAGATAATCAAGTTTTCTTTGTTCCGCATCGCGCAGGATGGCAAACCATGAGTTTCCCCGCCCGGTAAGATCCAGGAAGTATTCTTGGTGAAAACTGCCTTTGAGCGGCTTATTTCGCCCGATTATGCGGACAACCCCTATCAGTTTTGAAATCTGCAGACATTGCTCCATTTGCTGATAAAAATCATTCTCACCCTCACTTAATAAAACCTTGACCTTAAGATCATAAGCGTTTTTATTACCCTGAGCCGAACTATTTAGGCTTATTCCTTGACCTAAAATATCTTCTATTTCCTCCAAGGCAATTCCTCCGCGGCGTATGACTTTGATCCCCTCACAAAAATCGATAATAGTTGATTCCAGACCGTTTCCGGTTTCTCCCGCATCCAAAACGGCTGCAATCCTTCCGTCCATATCCTGCCGGACATGTTCAGCATTGGTAGGACTGGGACGTCCGTAAAGATTAGCACTAGGGGCAGCCAGCGGACCGGTTTCGTTAAGCAGGGCAATCGATACCGGATGAGAAGGCATCCGAAATCCAACCCCGCTTTTGTTACCTCTGACGATCCCCGGTACCTGAGGACGGGAGGGTAAGATAATAGACAGGGGGCCGGGCCAGAAATGCCCGATCAGCCTTCGGGCAGCTGCTGGAATAACCAGGGCAAGCGCTTCTACCTGTTCAACCCTGCTTACATGTATCAACAGGGGATGATCTGCCGGTCGGCCCTTGGCTATAAATATCTTTTCAACCGCTCCGGCATTGAGGGCGTCAGCCCCCAGCCCATATACCGTTTCGGTGGGAAAAGCCAGCAATTCTCCAGTGCGAATGTAGCCAGCGGCTTGGTTTATCACGGTCGGATCCGGATGATCAGGATCCACCGTAAAGTATCTGGTCTTAAACATGATTGTCCCTCCTGGCTTGTACTACCCTCGCGCGGCCAGCCAAGTCTTTTATAATCCCGATATCCGTAAATCCCTGCATCATATCTGGTACAGCCACTGCTTGACGGGGATCAATCTCCAGTAAAATAATCCCCGCCGGTTTTAGCAAGGCATAGGCCTGGGGAAGCAGTTTGCGGTACAATTCTAAACCATCTCCCTCGGCAAACAAAGCCAAATGGGGTTCAAAATCCCTTACCTGTTTGTCCAGATGTATTTTTTCGCTGTCCGGTATATAGGGCAGATTCGCCGTTATCATATCAAATTGCATGCCGGTGGCTTTATTTATACTATACCCGGCCAGTACTTCCTGGCAAATGTCCTGGGAACAGACTTCCTGATCTTTGTAAGATAATAAAGGCTGCAGCAAGTCCCCTTCTATAAAGTGAATCTGCACATTGTTATTACAGGCGTTTTCCCGGGCGACTGCAAGAGCCTGTGGAGATACGTCACTGGCAAAGATCCTGGCATCCTGCAAATAAACGCCCAAACTTACCGCAATCGCCCCCGAACCTGTACCTACATCAATAATCTGCTTAAGATTCTCCGCCTGGGCTAGAGCCAGGGCGGTTTCTACCAATACCTCGGTGTCAGCCCGGGGAATCAGCACATCCGGAGTTACCTTAAAATCAAGCGACATAAATTCTTTATGTCCGGTTATATAAGCAGTCGGCTCTCCGGATATCCTTCTTTTTATGTATTCCCGGTAGATTTCTCTTTCCCCGGCATTGATCGGTTCTTCATAATTGGCATACAAATAAACCCGGTCTTTTTGTACGACCTGGGCTAACAAAATCTCCGCCTCCAGGCGTGATTCTGCTATACCCCGATCAAAAAAATACCGGGTCGTCCATTCCAACAAGTCCTTGATTCTCCAGATCCTTTGCACTTATTCCACCTGTTTCAACCGCTCGGCCTGGTCATTGGCCATCAGGGCATTAATTATCTCATTTAACTGACCGTCCAAAACCTGGTCAAGTTTATGCAGGGTAAGGTTAATGCGGTGATCACTCACCCGGCCTTGCGGGAAATTATAGGTGCGGATACGTTCGCTGCGATCTCCGGAACCCACCTGGCTCTTACGGGCACCAGCCATTTCTTGATTCTTTTCTTCCTCGATAATCTCTTTGAGGCGGGATCTTAAAACCCGCATCGCCTGGGCCTTGTTTTTATGCTGAGATTTTTCGTCCTGGCAGGTAACCACCAATCCGCTGGGCAAATGCGTTATGCGCACGGCTGATTGAGTAGTATTGACACATTGTCCGCCTGGCCCGCTGGCGCAATAAACATCAATTTTTAAATCATTTTCGTTAATCGCCACATCCACATCTTCAGCTTCCGGTAATACGGCTACTGTAGCCGCCGAGGTATGAATCCTGCCGCCGGATTCCGTACTGGGAATACGCTGCACCCGATGCACACCCGACTCATATTTTAATTTGCTGTAAGCACCTTGTCCGTCAACTACAAAAATCAGTTCCTTGATGCCGCCTAATTCCGTGTAATGGGAATCCATGATCTCTATCTTCCAGCCCTCTTCTTCCGCAAAACGAGAGTACATGCGAAACAGATCGGTAGCAAAAAGGGCTGCTTCTTCGCCGCCGGTACCGGCGCGTATTTCCATAATAACGCTCTTTTCATCATTAGGATCCTTAGGCAGCAGCAAAACCTTCAGCCTGTTCTCCAAATCAGGCATCTTCTTTTGCAGATCTTCGATTTCGGCCAGCAGCATCTCCTTGAATTCCTCATCGTTTTCTTCTTTGAGCATGGCCTGGGCTTCATCAATACCCTGCAATACTGCCCGGTACTCGCGATAAATAGTAACGACTTCTGTTAGATCCGAATGGGCTTTAGCGTATTTTTGGAATTTACTTTGATCGGCAATAATCTGCGGATCACTTAAATAATCGGTTAATTCATTATATTTTGCTTCCAAACTCGCAAGCTTATCAAGCATTTAGTTTCCTCCAAGCTTCTATGAGTTACCGCCTTAAGCTGTATGTCCTGACAGCGGCGCATCCTTAAGGGATACGGCGGCTTCACTGTATAACACAGCTTTAAGGGCCTTAAGGGCCACTTCTAATTGTTCGTCATCAGGTTCCCGGGTGGTCATTTTCTGTAAAGCTAAGCCGGGCGCAATCATCCATCGTGCCCAAGTTTTGCGGTAATATTTGCCGGAGAATTTTATAAATTCATAACCTAAACCGGCTACGACAGGAAATACCGCCAAGCGAGACCAAACCCGGTAAAATAGACTTCCCTCGCCTAACATAGCAAAAACCAATATAGAAATAACCATTACGATCAGCAGAAAACTAGTTCCGCAGCGGGGATGCAAGGTCGTATGGCGGCGGGCGTTTTCAACCGTCAGTTCTTCTCCGGCTTCCAGGGTATGGATTAATTTGTGTTCGGCACCATGGTACATAAAGACACGGTCAATCTCATCCATCTTGGAAATAGCATATACATACAACAGGAAAAATATGATCCTGATGATGCCTTCAACGATGTTTTGAAAAACTACTCCGCCCAAATATTGCCTGGCAAAATGGACGATTCCGGTTGGCAAAGCCACAAAAAGGAGTACCGCCAATGCGAAAGCCAAAAGAACGGTAAAAAAAATCTCCCGGGCCGATAATTCTTCTTCCTCTTCATCTAAGGACATATTGGCTGATTTGTTGAGCATGCGGATTCCTATGGCCATAGAATCAATCAGTACATAGCTACCCCTGATTAAAGGCCATTTCAGGATAGGGTATCGTTTGCCCAGGTCGCGGTTGGATTCCTTCTCCAGTTCTATGCTTCCATCCGGTTTGCGAACAGCCAAGGCTGATTCCTGGGGTCCACGCATCATTACTCCCTCTATAACTGCCATGCCGCCATATTGAAAGTCTTTTTTCATAGGAATCTCCCGTTCTGTAAACCTTTTTGGGGTTAAAGAAAAAAGCAGGAACAATGCCCTGCTAATGCTAGTTTAAACCGTACTTTTTCTTGAATCTTTCTACTCTGCCCGTTGTATCAACGATTCTGCGGTTGTCACCAGTGTAGAAGGGATGGCATTTGGAGCATATTTCCACTTTTATATTTTCTTTGGTGGAACCTATTTCGATCTCGTTGCCGCAAGCACATCTGGCTGTGGTGGTAACATATTGGGGATGTATGTTCTTTTTCAAAGTACTCACCTCGTTTCGGTATATTAGTATGAAAATAGATTTTTAATAGACGCGGATAACATTGATTTACACAGTTTTTTGACCCAGAAGGGTACTAATTCCCGCTGATAGTAGCTAAGAAAAAGAAATTAGCGTGAATCGTAATCTACCTTCCTCGTAGGGGCAACCTCTAAATTATCCGCGTTGGCATTATCACGCTGCCATTTTCATGGATTAATAATACTTTAGAAAATAATTATATTCCTTAATAGACTAAACTGCAACGAAAAATATTATATCAATAATACGGCAAAAAAACAAATAAAACTTGCAACGCGATCGCACGGGACTCGATCACTTTTAAAATAATACGTTATACCGATAGAAAAGCCCTGCTTGCCCCGGGGAAGCTAAAGCTTCCTCTATACTTATTTCGGCAATATCCCCTAGTCCAAATTAACTGGGTTTTTAAGCTATGCGATGACGTTGTAGATAGCGAACTGTTAACTAAAAGTCCGATTCGAGATTATATAGGGGCCTTCCGCCATGCTAAAACCGCCTAAACCACCCTGTGGGCACTACTGATAAACTTCTTTCAAAGTTAGGTAGCCGCTTTATCCGCGCCTTTTTATAATTAATCCTTCTGTTCATCGTCGGTATACTGATAGCGGTAAGTAAAGAATTGCTGGGCAAAAAAGCTGTCGTAATTTGTGAAGTGTTCCTCCTCGCCGTCCTTATCTTGAATCTTGGCCTGAAAAACATACATTTTGGCATCCAGGTTATCCATTACATGCAGCACAAATGCCTCCGGAAAAAGGGGAATCACCGGCGAACCGAATTCCAGACTGCCATGGTGACTTAATAACATATGTTTAATCATCCACTCCAGTCGCTGCGGGAAATCCAAGCCCTCTGAACGCAGATTGGTAATGGAATGGCTTATCATTTCGCTGCCCATAACTATATGCCCTAGTAATTTGCCTTCCACGGTATACTGCGGAGTTATACCGTTTTGATACTCGTCCACCTTGGCCAAATCATGCAGCAGAGCACCACACAGCAAAAGGTCTCGGTTCAGTTCAGGATAAGCATCGGCGGCCTTTAAGCATAAATCTGCAACCATTACGGTATGTTCCAGCAGTCCTCCCGGATAATTATGGTGAATACGTTTAGCGGCCGGGGTGTGGAAGAACTTTTCCTTAATGTCTTTACTAAAAACCTCCTGGATCAGCATACTGATATAAGGATCTTCAGGCATTTTTAAAAATCTTTCAAAGCGTTCTATTAGTTCATCCCGGTTTTCTACCTGTTTAAGATAAAGGTGCGGGTCTTCCTCGGCCAACACTTTAATAATTTTGGCGGTTATCTGGGTTTTGCCAGCAAAATTGCCTATGTCCCCCAGAATCCCAATCACTGCACCATTCTCCAAACTTCCGGTCAGCTTACAGTTTTCCCAGACCACGGCATCTATTTCTCCGCTGCTGTCACCCAGCTTAAGGTTATGCATATCTTTGCCGTCTTTTGTTTTGCGGTAGACTTTATCCAAAATCAAAAACTTGCCGGCTACCTGCTGTCCCTGGTCGCTGGCCCGTATTTCCTGCACCGTCAATAATTTTTTGTTACTCTCCAAATTTTTTCGCTCCTCGTTTGTTTAATCTGCTGTATCAGATATATAAAAAACTCCAGGAGCTGTATTTGCACCTGGTGGTTTTAGCTAGAATTGTAAGCGGCAATACGCCGTAGATGGAGTCTTAAAAAAATCACATTACTATTACCTGTATGCAATTATACCCTTTAGCGCACCGGGTGACTATATGATCCTATTTTCAGCCCCGGGATCTCTGACTGTAGGATGTCAATAAAATTCTTAATCCCCAGGGCTTCGCCGCCGGCCGGCACACGGGCCAGTAACTCACGCGGATCAATATTTAGATTTCTAAATTGCACCATGTCTACCTGTTTTCTTATTAATAATTCCAGCAGGGCTTCTATTTCATCTTCGCGGTCAGTAAAGCCGGGAAAGGTTAACAAATTTAATGAAACCTGCACCCCATAATCATGGGCAAAACTAATAGAATCTAATACATCCTGCAGAGAATAGTTTTGGGGGCGGTGATATATATCGTAGTTTTTCTCCTGGCAGGAAAATAAGGTCACCCGCAGGGAATCCAGGCCGGCTGCGCACATTTTTTTAATACCCTCGGTATAACCTGCATTGCTGTTCATATTTATAGTACCTCGTTCGGTTTGAGCCCGAACTTTCCGTATCGCCCGGGAAAGTTTGTCGGCATTTAAAGATGGTTCTCCTTCACATCCCTGCCCGAAGCTTATAATGCCTTCCCGGGCGTGGATTAAGTGCTCCAGCGCCAATTCGTAAATCTCCTGTACACTGGGGTTAAAATCCAGGCGGTTTTGTGGTGAATCAATATCCAAGTGGCTTTCAGAAATACAACCTATACAATCGGCATTACAGGCAGCCATGGTTGGTATCCCCGCTTCCCAGCGGCCGTAAAACAAATTCTGGGCGGTATAACAGCTATATTGCAGTGAGCAGCGGGCTAACTGCCTCAAAATTCGGTTATCAGGATACTTTTTCAGTAAGCCGTTAATCCTGCCCGGCAAACCGGCTGTATTATAATAACGAGGATGCCACTTGCGATGTTCATCGCTCTGTACTGCAGCCACCCAAAGCTCGTCATTTAAAAGTCCTACCGCCGCATAACCCAAAAGGGGTAAAACCTCATCTTTTCCCGGACTTACACAAGCAGGCAAAAGTGTACGGGTAAACCCCTGCGGTAAAAGGGCTGCCACCGCCACCACCGGACTGGAACCATTACCCGGTTCCCGCTCTAAGCAGTTCACATGTTCACCGCCCTCTAAACCCACCGGTAAATAAGCCGGAATTGACACCAAAGAAGCGCCCTTAGGCAGCAAAATCATCTCTTCCTTCTCCGGCACCACCCAATCCATGCCGCTGCGCCCCAGCATGACCATACCAGGATGCTCCAAAACCTCCCCTTGGGGGTTGGCATAAACAGTTAAAAACATCACACAACCTCGTTTCCCGTGTCACTTGCTTGGCTTTCTAGCTATAGACTATCGTATTTGAGGGCATAAAAAAAGCCCCGCAGGGCTTTTTTTAGTGGCTTAAGTAGCGTAAGGGATCGTATGCCTTGTCACCTATCTTTACCTCAAAGTGCAGATGGGGGCCGGTAGTTCTACCGCTTACCCCGATAGTTGCAATCGTTTGCCCTCTACTTACCTTCTGCTGATCCCCAACCAGGATTTTCTGGGCATGGGCATATAGTGTCCGCTTGCCATCCGGGTGTTCAATAATCACCGTTCGCCCATAGACGTCTTTCCAGCCCACAAAGATTACTGTGCCTGCGGCAGCTGACTTGATGGGCGTACCCATCTTGTTGGCAATATCCACTCCGTGATGAAATCCTGATTGGCGCCAGCCAAAAGGAGAGGTAATGGTTCCGCTGACCGGCCAGGCCAGCATTCCGCCCGTTGATATTCCGCGGGCAGGTTGAAAGGCGTTCGCCAGCTCCATTCGGGTGGAAGGGATGTGCAAGCGATCCCCGATCTTTAAACGATCGGGTTCTTTATCCGTATTAGCGTATTGAATCGCTGCTACCGTTACATGATAACGATCCGCAATACTCCACATGGTTTCCCCCGAGCTTACCACATGAACCCGTACATTTCCGGAAGGGATCTTCAGCTTATCACCAATATTTAGAATACTATTCTTATTTAACTTGTTCATGGTCATTAAAGTCTGTAGACTAACCCGGTTACGTCTGGCTATGTCCCAGAGGTTATCCCCTGGCTCAACCGTATACATTCTGATATTAACGCCAGACCCGGTGGCGGTCAAAGGCGAAAAACCAAAAAGGCTTTCACTTAAGCGAGCTGCAGATGGGCGGACACATGTGGACAGCAAAACAATGCACACAAGCAGTGTACCTATCCATCTTTTATGCAAATAATTTCACCTCTATTTCTGCCTTGAGCAAAAAGCTAAAAGCTTAGTGCTCTTATTCTTGACAGAAATAGCGCAAATTATTCGTATTGCCGGTTAAAAGCCTTGCGGGAATAGTCTTTTTTGCCGAATATTATAGGAGCCGCCCTCAAAAGATCTTCATTGGACTTGGTTTTTTTGATGGTATCAATCATCATCTGCATCGTCTCAACCGAATTATATTCGCTGAAGGTATTGCGTAGATTCCACATCAATTCCATTTCTTCGGAATTAAAGAGCAATTCTTCTTTGCGCGTACCCGATTTCTTTAAATCAATGGCCGGGAAGATTCTGCGCTCCGATAGTTTTCGATCCAATACCAGTTCCATATTGCCGGTTCCTTTGAATTCTTCAAAAATGACATCATCCATACGTGAACCGGTTTCAACCAGCGCAGTAGCTATGATAGTCAGACTGCCGCCGTCTTCAATGTTGCGGGCCGCACCGAAAAACCTTTTAGGCTTATGCAGAGACGCCGGATCAATTCCGCCTGACAGAGTGCGGCCGCTCGGCGGAATAATCAGGTTATGAGCCCTGGCCAGTCGGGTAATGCTGTCCATTAGTATTACGACATCCTTTTTATGTTCGACCAGGCGCTTGGCCCTTTCCAAAACCATATCAGTTATTTTCACGTGATTTTCCGGCGGTTCGTCAAACGTTGAAGCCACTACCTCTGCCTGGGTAGAGCGCTGCATATCTGTAACTTCTTCCGGTCTTTCGTCTACCAGCAGGATAAATAATTCCACCTCCGGATGATTTTTGGTTATCCCTTGCGCCATTTTTTGCAAAAGCATAGTTTTACCGGCCTTGGGAGGTGCTACAATCAATCCCCGCTGTCCCTTGCCGATTGGTGCTACCAGATCAATTAGCCGGGTAGACATTTCGCTGGATACTGTTGACAGGGTCAATCTTTCGGTAGGGTACAAGGGGGTTAGAGCATCAAAGTGGATTCTTGTACTGGCTTCATTCGGGGGCAAGGAATTAACTTCCTCTACTTTTAAAAGGGCAAAGAATCTTTCATTATCTTTGGGTGGCCTTACTTGACCGCCTACCCTGTCTCCGGTGCGCAGGTCAAATTTCTTGATCTGCGATGGAGAAACATAGATGTCTTCATGGCTGGGAACATACGCAAAAGGGCGCAAAAAACCATAGCCATCCGGCATAATCTCTAATACCCCGGAAGCCTGCAGCAATTCATTGGAATGGGTAAGGGATTTGGTTATCTCAAACACCAATTCCTTCTTGCGCAATTTGGAGTAACCAGCCAGATTCACATCTTTAGCAATCTGGTATAGTTCCAACATCGTTTTGTTCTCTAACTCTGAGATATTTACTTTCATTTTTTCCTCCTCTCGATTTTCAAGTTATTCTAATAGTGGATTTTTTTAGGGCAGGCCGTTACAAGCCCGTCTTTCTTTATTACCTGGCAGCAGGAAACAGGTGAGTTCTTTTTCTGTTTGCCGACTCGCTTGCCTTTCTTAGAAATTAATCAGGAAATAAAATTCAGAAGATCTGTTAAAAGACTCACAGGGCAGGATTATACGACACAAATTATACTCTGCGTATATATTCTTGCCTTTGTTAGAATTCGTAAACAGATATGAGTTGAAATTGAGGATTTTACAAAATCAGTCTTTTTGAAAATAACTGTCCCTGGTCGGCACTCAAGTTTAGTGCGACCACAACCACGTGTGAAATGGTTGCGATATTACGGGTGGCGGATACTTTAGTAACCAACCCTGGTAGCGGAAACTTCAGTTTCCGCCTGAGACGCTAAAGCTTCCCCTACAGTAATGGCTGGAGCAGCTTGGCTTGCCCGCGGAAGCTAAAGCATCCGCTACGGTGGTTGAATAATATCTAAAAAAACCGCGTAAATCCGCGTTATATTTTCCAATTTAAGGATTTTCAGTCATAATCATTTTTATGCGTTTGTCCTTAAATAATGGTTTTTTGTTAAGATTATGATTGGCTTCTATTAAGCGTATGGTACCGGAGGTGCTCCTCATTACAAGGGTGCGGGTAATAGCCCTTCCCTTCAAATAGGTAACCCCTTTGAGCAAAAAGGAATCAGTGATACCGGTCGCTACGAAAATAACATCATCCGATTTAACCAGCTCGTCAATCGCAAAAAGTTGGCTGGTGTCTTTTATACCCATTTTATGGCAGCGCCTGATTTCCTCATCGGATCCCGGGCATAAACGAGCCTGAAAGTCCCCACCCAGACATTTAAGAGCGGCGGCCGTAATAACCCCTTCCGGCGCTCCCCCGATTCCCAATAAAATATCCACCCCCGAATCTTCATAAGCAGCAGCGACAGCCGGGGATACGTCCCCATCGGAAATCAACTTGATACGCGCGCCTACGCTCCTGATATCCTCTATAATTTCCTGATGGCGTTCCCGATCCAATACCACCGCCGTAACTTCATGAACCGATTTATCCAAGGCCTTGGCTACCTGGCGCAGGTTCTCCTTAACGGGAGCATCCAGGAAAACCCTGCCTTTACATTCCGGACCCACGGCTATTTTATCCATATACATGTCTGGAGCATGTAACAAGGTTCCCCGCGGAGCCGAAGCCAGTACGGAGATAGCCCCGGTAAGCCCTTTCGCCACAATATTCGTTCCTTCCAGAGGATCGACTGCAATATCAACCTGGGGCGGTACCCCCAAACCTAACCTTTCACCGATATATAACATGGGGGCCTCGTCCAGTTCGCCTTCTCCTATCACTACAACACCGTCAATGGAAACGGTGTCAAACATCACCCGCATGGCCGTAACCGCCGCGTCATCGGCCGCCTCCTTGTCACCCAGGCCAACCCAGCGGGCGGCTGATAAAGCTGCAGCTTCTGTCACTCTGGCAAATTCCAAGGCCAGTTCTCTCTCCAAAACCAAAACCCTCCAATTCTATGGGGACGCACCAAAAATACGTTTCCATTATGTTTAATACGACTGCCTGTCTGACGCTACCCGCCGCTCCAATGTTGGAGAGCAAGAAATGGCTCCGGCGGGGCATCATTTCGTTTTTTTGGTATTCTTATCTGCCTACTGTTGCGTGCCGGGAAATGCCTGTTCCCAGTCATTTAAAAACTTGTCAATACCCGCATCTGTTAAAGGATGCTTAATCATCTGTTTAATTACATTATAAGGTACGGTAGCGATATGGGAGCCGATTTTAGCAGATTGGAGAACATGCATGGGGTGCCTTATACTGGCGGCTATAACTTCAGTATCCAGCATATACTGATTAAAAATGGTCATGATATCTTCTAGCAGAATCAGGCCGTCATTACCGTTGTCATCAACCCTTCCCAGGAAGGGGCTAACAAAACTGGCACCGGCCCGAGCCGCCAACAACGCCTGGTTGGCTGAAAACACCAGCGTGGCGTTCGTCTTGATCCCTTTCTCATGGAGCTTTTTGATAACCTTTAAACCCTCTTCAGTCAGTGCTATCTTAATGACCACATTAGGATGTATCGCTGCCAGGATCTCTGCCTCGGCGAGCATACCTTTATAATCCTGGGCAATTACCTCCGCACTTATCGGTCCATCCACAATGGAGCAGATCTCTTTTAGAACCTCATGGTAATCTCGTTTTTCCTTGGCTACCAGGCTGGGGTTAGTCGTAACCCCGGCCAGAAAACCCATACTGTTAATATCCCTTATCTCCTCTATATTAGCAGAGTCAATAAAAATTCGCAAAAAAGATTACCCCCTTATTATTGAGCCAGTTTCTCTGTCTCCTTAAGCCTTGTTGGAACTGCCAAAAAGGCGGATTTTTTGACGGATGATATCTACCGCAGCTTCCCGAGCCGGCCCAAGTATTTTGCGGGGATCTATTTCATCAGGATTATCGTTTATAATCTTTCTCATTTCCCATACAAAGGCTTCTCTGATGTTGGTATCAATATTAACCTTGCAAACCCCTAACTTAATTGCCTTTTGTATAGCATTATCCGGAACTCCTGAGGAACCGTGCAATACAATCGGGATTTTGACCAGCTGCTTTATTTTTTCCAGACGTTCAAAATCCAGATGTGGTTCTCCTTTGTACTGGCCATGGGCTGTACCTATGGCAATAGCCAAACTTTCCACACCTGTCTCCTCAACAAATATTCTGGCTTCCTCGGGGTCGGTATACATGGCATCTTTCGCATCTACATGTACATGATCCTCGGTTCCTCCTATTTTGCCCAGTTCTGCCTCAACTGATACCCCAATCGGCCTGGCCATGTCTAAAACCTTGTTAGTCATGGCGATATTTTCCTTAAGCGTCAATTTGGAACCATCGTACATAACCGAACTGAAGCCGCTTCTAATACATTTTACCACCTGGTCAAAATCAGTTCCATGATCAAGGTGCAGTGCAATCGGCACCTTATATTCATCTGCAGCCATTTTTACCATGCCGGTAATATAATCCAAACCGGCATATTTGATAGCTCCCTGGCTGGCCTGCATGATTACCGGCGCGTTTTCCATAGCTGCCGCCTGGGCAATCGCCTGCACAATTTCCATGTTGTTGGCGTTAAATGCGCCAACTGCATATCCTTCCCGATCTGCTTTGAGCAATAGTTCTGTAACTGAAACAAGTGCCACAATAACATCTCCTTTGTATAATTAAATAGCTAATAGCTAAAAGAATGGCAGTCTATATACTCAAATTCTAATAATAATTACAGCTTGCCCATGATTATTTAATTAATTATTATGCTGTTTGTTCATTAAAAATACTGTTTACCATATCCCGTAAAACCATTATATCAAATGGCTTGGTTATACATTTTTTTACTCCAGCATCCAGAGCTTTTTTAACAACCTCTATTTCTCCGTATGCCGTCATCATTATGATAGGGATGTTTCCATGTTTCTCCAGGATGACCTGAGATGCTTCCAGTCCATTCATATTGGGCATTTTAACATCCATTAAAATAATATCCGGCTGTTTTTCTTCAACTTTTTCTATGGCATCTTTGCCGTCCATGGCCATGTTTACTTCCCAGCCTTCTTTTTTAAACAGTTCTTCCAAAAGTCTTCTGACACCCTTCTGATCATCAACAATCAGGATCTTCCCTGTCATAACCATATCCCCCCCCGAATATAGTATAGTTCAATCTGAAGCAGTATACAGCCATATTCTTGTCGAATAATTTGGATTATTTAAAAAAATATATTTTTTATTTTGCAAATGACGATCGCATTTTCTATTATTTTGCCCCATGACCGCAGGCCCCATATATTGGTTTTCTTTTTTGCAAAATCAATTACATTTCGTCAACCGTATAGTTTGTGCCTTCCTGACAAGATATCTTACCGGCTTTTCCCCTCTGGGTATAAACCCGGGTAATACTGCGTGAGGCTAGTGTTTTGCGCACGGGAAGTTCAACTTCATCACCAATATTCACATCGTATCCAGAAGGTATTTCCAGCAGCGCCATTTGCATAAAAACCTTTCCTCTTACAGGGCAAGCGACCCCGTTTAGTATCAGATGCAGGCTAAAGCGCGGCACATTAAAATACATAAGCATTATTTTAGCCATCGATTTGAGCATGTCCCAAAAACCCGCCGGCTTGTTGGCTACTTCAAGCGCCAGGCCATCACTAAACCCTACCGGTATTACAGCTATCTGTGCGTCCTGGCGCAGCCGGTAGCTGCGATAGTATCCCAGATAACTACCCTTTTTTAAGGAACGAACTGATATAACCCGGCTTTTAAAACAATAAGGATCCTTAAGATCAAGAACCTGATCAAACTTGCCGGCCGGATATTGACCGGACAGCAAGGTGCCTAATCTGACCCCATCTAAATGCATATGTGGATATTTAAGAAAAACAGCACTATTGGCACAATGTTTTACCGGAATTTTAATACCCGCATCCTCCAACCGGTGAATGGTTTTCATGAAACTGGCAAACTGCTTCTCAGTATAGGCTGGGTTGGAAGCTGCCTCTGCCATATGGGTATAGATCCCTTCCAGGTGAACGTGGGGATGGTCTTTTATTTCCTGGGTCAAAGCCAATGCTTCCTCTCCGGTTAATCCAAAACGACCCAATCCAGTATCCAACTTTAGGTGAACCCGGATATAATTATTAAAGCCGTATGAAACGTACTCCAATAATTTCCAGTCAGCGTAAGAGGCGATGGTAATGGTAATGTGCTGACTGATGGCTTCTTTTAATTCATCCTCATGAATAATGGGGCTAAAAACCAGGATCGCGGAACGAATACCCGCCTTGCGCAATTCCAAAGCTTCGTAGAGATAGCTTACCGCAAAAAAGTCTACCCCGTTTTGATAAAGGATGCGGGCTGTTTCTACAGCGCCGTGGCCATAGGCATTGGCTTTTATCACTGCGATTAAGCGGGTTTTTTCCTCTAATTGGGAATTTACTGCCACCAGATTGTTTTTTATTGCATCTACATCGATTTCAATCCATTTGTCTCCTAAAACCCGTTCCATTAGTTTTCCCCCAGTCCCCTTTTTCTGCGCTGCATAGCGCGGGTACTTTGTAAATATAGCGGCAGGGCCCGGGTCCATAAGAAGTAGTAGAAAGGCGAATAAACCGTATCCCAATCCCCAACAAACTCTGTGAATTCTCCATTAAATCCTTTTTTGAACTTATACAGTCCATAAAGAGGGTTGTTTTCATCTAAATCACCTGAAACCCCGCGGAAATCATACAGGGTACAACCATGTTTCTTGGCCCAGCAGATCATTTCCCACTGGATCAGATAGTTGGGCATGACATTACGGTATTCGTTGCTGGAGGCCCCGTACAGGTACCAGGCCTTCTCCCCCAGTATCAATGCCAGGGTGGCCGCGACCAGTTTACCTTCCCACTCCGCCAAAAAAACTTCCGCCATGCCATTTTCAACCATATTGTCCCAGATCATTTCAAAATATTCATAACCCCGGATTAGAAATTTATCCCGTATTGCCGTCTCTTCTAACAAAGCATAAAACTTCTTTAGGTCTTCCTTATTATTGGCCGTCCTAACGGTAACTCCTTTCCTTCCGGCCAGACGAACATTATAACGGGTCTTGGAATGCATATTGGCTAAGAGCGTCTCTTCATCCGGATTAATATCCAGCCGAAAAACAAAGGCCGGCTGGACACCTTCAAAATCCAAACCAGTTTCATTTTTTTTAAATCCACATGTTTTTAATATCGTTTCAAACGTTTCATCACTGGAGGGCACATCAGGATCAATCTTTAGAAAGATCGCCCCGTGATCTTTAGCGACCCGGCGTGCTCCCTCAAATAAAACACTGCATAATTCCTGGCTATCAACATCCACCACCGGTCCGCGCGGAGAATAAAAAATACATTTGTTAAGCCCCGGCAGCGGAAGAGCCCTTTTTAAAATAAGCAGGGAAGCTTTGATGTCTCCATCCGCTTCTAGTACCAGGGGAAGCGGTTCCCAGCCCATTCCCCTTTTAACCTCGCCCCACTCCCAGGTTTGCAGGAAATGCCCCTGGGGATGATTTTTTACGAAATCGTTGTAACGATCCTTTTCTTTAATATCGATAATTCTGCTTGTATACATTTGCAACTCCTAAAATGTTTTCTCTGCTAGTCTTGCCTTTTTATTCTGCAGGTATCCTTTTTATAGGTTCTCCATCCAAGGCATTATGCCTGCTAAAAAAATAGTATTTTTGTGTAAGAATTTGTATCCTGTAATATCGCTTGATTTTTTGTCAATCAAGGAGGAATATGGAATTTTAATGCGAATTGTACATATATAAACATTTTTTTGAATATTCAGTTAACAGTAGTATTTGCTGCAAATTCAGGCTTTTGGCCTACCAAATGGGAGGAGGAAGAATATTGAGTACTTACATGGATGAGTACAAGAGCAAACTGATAACTGCTGATCAAGCCGCCAAACTGGTTCAGTCCAATGCCATTATTGATTACGGTATGTTCGCCACCAAACCGGTGGATTTTGACCTGGCATTGAGCAAACGTGCCGGGGATGGCCTGGAAAATGTATCCATACGAGGCACGGGGACAGTTTTGCCGGTACCTGAAGTAATTAAGAATGATCCCCAGCAGCTTACTTTTCAGTATTTCTGCTGGTATTTTACCGCTATCGACCGTAAAGCCGGTGATTTTGGGCTGTGCTGTCACAATCCCTTTAATTATCATGAAGCCACCATATTAGCTTACAACCCGGATTTTTCCAACTTATGGCCTGATTTCTGGTGCTGTCAGGCTACCCCCATGGATAATTCCGGATGTTTTAATTTTGGACTGGGCAATTCTCACAACCGCGGTCTAGCCTTAAATTCTAAAATAGCTATTATCGAGGTCAACGAGAACATGCCTCGCTGCCTGGGCGGCAATGACGAATACGTTCATATAAGCGAGATCGACTACATTATCGAAGGCTCCAATACCCCCGTCTTCTGTACCCCACCCTCAGGCGCGCCTACGGCTGCGGAGAAAAAGATTGCTGAACAGATCGTTGCCGAGATTGTTGATGGAGCCTGCATCCAGCTTGGTATCGGAGCTTTGCCTAACCTTATTGGCAATATGATTGCAGAGTCCGATCTGAAAGATCTGGGGGTTCAAAGCGAGATGTTCTGTGATGCTTACGTAAATATGTATGAAACCGGCAAAATTACCAACCGCAAAAAAGCTATCGATATTAATAAAAGTACCTACTCATTCTCGCTGGGTACGCAGGCCACCTATGATTTTTTAGATAATAATCCACGTTGTGCATCCTGCACCGTGAACTATACCAATGATCCCAGCCGCATTGCCTTAAGCGATAATTTTGTATCCATTAATAATATCCTGGAGATCGATCTGCTTTCCCAGGTATGTTCAGAAAGCTCCGGACTTAGACAGATATCCGGAACTGGAGGCCAGCTAGATTTTGTTGTCGGTGCTTTCCATTCCAGGAATGGCAAGAGTTTCCTCGCATTTTCCTCCACCTACAAAGACAAGGAGGGCAACCTGCATTCCCGCATCAGACCATATCTAACCCCAGGAGCAACCGTAACAGTACCCAGAACCCAGGTTCAATACTTGGTAACCGAATACGGCATGACTAACATGAAAGCCCTCTCCATCTGGGGTCGGGCAGAAGCCCTGATAAATATTGCCCACCCTGATTTTCGAGATGAACTGGTCAAATCGGCCCAGGAAATGAAAATCTGGTCCCGCACTAACCGGATTCCCTTCTAAAGGGGACAGTCCCTTGTCGAAAGACATCGACAAGGGACTGTTTATATAAGCGCCGCTTTAATTAACCCCAAAAACAATGGATGGGGACGGTTGGGACGGGATTTTAATTCAGGATGGAATTGACAAGCCACAAACCAAGGGTGATCAGGCAATTCAATCATCTCCACCAGTTTTCCGTCCGGAGACTGCCCACTGATCTTCATTTGATGTTCTTCCAGCATTTCCCGGTAATTATTGTTGATTTCATAGCGATGCCGATGGCGTTCACTTATTTCCTGTTGACCGTAAGCCTGCTGGGAAACAGTACCTTCTGCCAACCGGCAGGGATAAGCTCCTAAACGCATGGTACCGCCCATATTGGCGATGTTTTCCTGCTCAGACATCAGATTAACCACCGGATGAGGCGAATCAGGATCAAATTCCGAGCTGTTGGCCCCGGTCAGTCCGCATACATTGCGAGCAAATTCAATAACCGCACACTGCATTCCTAAACATATTCCCAGAAACGGCACTTTATTCTTGCGTGCGTAGCCGGCTGTGGCGATTTTACCCTCAATACCCCGTTCTCCAAAGCCACCTGGTACCAGGATGGCATTTACATCCTGCAGGAGACGATTGGGGCCTTCCTTTTCGATTTCTTCGGCATCTATCCACTTGATATTAACTTCCGTGTTGTATTGGAATCCCGCATGATTTAAGGATTCAACCACACTCAGATAAGCATCCTGCAAGTCGACATATTTTCCCACCAGGCCTACGGTAACTTTTTTATCGAGTCCCCTGACCCGCTGCACCATTTCCTCCCACTCGGCCAGATCGGCTTCCTGACATTTTAAGCCCAGGCGTTTTATGACCTCACAATCTAACCCTTCTTCAGCCAGCATCAAAGGAACCTCATATATGGAAGCGGCGTCTTTTAATTGGATGACAGCCTGACGATCGACATCACAGAACAAAGCCAGCTTGGCCTTAATATCTTCCGACAGATCTTTTTCGGTTCGGCACACCAAAATATCCGGTTGTATGCCGATGCTTCTCAATTCTTTGACACTGTGCTGGCTGGGTTTGGTCTTTAACTCTCCAGCAGCCCTTATGTAAGGAACCAAGGTAACATGAATGTATAATACCTTGTCCCGCCCGATTTCAAATTTTAGTTGGCGTATGGCCTCTAAAAAAGGCAGGGACTCAATATCTCCTACCGTACCCCCAATTTCAGTTATGACTACTTCAGGCTTGACCGGGCTGATCTTCTCAACCATCATGACCCGCTCTTTTATTTCATTGGTGATATGGGGAATGACCTGCACGGTCTTACCCAGATAGTCACCTCGTCTTTCTTTATCCAGAACCGTCTGATATATACGGCCGGTGGTAACATTGGCGTATTTGCTCAGATTCTGATCAACGAAACGTTCATAGTGGCCCACATCCAGGTCGGTTTCCGCACCGTCTTCGGTTACATAAACTTCACCATGTTGATAGGGGCTCATTGTACCGGGATCGACATTAATATAAGGATCAAACTTTTGCAGAGAAACACTAAGTCCGCGACTTTTTAACAGCCTTCCCAAAGAGGCCGCTGTAATTCCTTTGCCCAGTGATGAAACCACGCCTCCGGTTATGAAAATATACTTGGTCACTGCCAGTCCCTCTCTTTCCCGTAACTCATCCAGCCAATCCCTTAGAATTTTAACCCTCTTTGTTGAAACAGGTCAACCCATAAGATATTCTAGTACAATGATCTTGGGTTCTGTCATAAGGTCTTGTTTTTTGATATCCAGGTAGGGTAACTTTTGTACCCGCTCAAATTTGGAGGTAAATCTCTCCACGGGGTCCAACTCGAAAGATAGATGCGGGGTCATAAAGTGCATGGGGATGACCACCTGCGGCTTAATTAATTGCATAATTTCGAAAGCTTCATCCGATCCCACGGTATATTTTCCACCGACTGGCAGCAGAAGGATATCGATAGGGCCTATTTCCTTTATTTGCTCCTGGCTCAGAATATGCCCCAGATCTCCTAAATGGAGAAGGTTTAGGTCTTCAGCGCTAATCTTAAAAATAGTATTTTTTCCGCGTTCGCGCCCTTTTTGTCGATCATGGAAGGTAGGGTATCCCTGAATCAGTACATCGCCTACCCCGTATAAGCCTGGTTCAGAAATAACCCGGGGTTGTCCGCCTACAAAATTAACTGCATTATGATCCCAATGCTGATGACTTACCGTAACAATCTCAGCTTCACGGGGCAGAAGCGGGTAACCCAGTTTTTCATCAAAGGGATCGGTTATAATCCTGGTGCTGCCAGTAGTTATCTCAAAAGATGCATGTCCTAGCCATTTTAAAAGCAATTTTACATATACTCCTTTTATTCCTTTTGTATCCTGCTGGTATCGTAATACCAGTAACCTTCTCCCTGATAAACCAGACGATTGTCCAGGTTGATCCGGGTGTAAATGGAATTAAGCGTTTCCGGATCATCCTTTTTATTCATTTTCCCGGCAATTGATTTTAGTAAATCCTGATAATGGAGTGGTTCGGAGTGTGCGGATAAAATCTCTACCGCCCAATCCGCCTCACTTTTCTTCCTTTTTATCATAATATCCCTCCTACATCTGCTCGGGTGCGCTGACACCCAATAAATCCAGAGAATTTTTGATGGTTATGCGGATGATATCCATTAACACCAGTCGGGCGTCCTGCAAAGCCTTGTTTTCATTTAAAACCCGGTGATGGTTATAAAAACTATGAAAAAGCCCGGCTAAATCCAGGACATACCTGGCAATGCGATGGGGCGCCAGGGTGCGGGCCGAAATGGCTATCTCTTCCGGAAAATCGGCGATTTTCCTTAGTATCTGCAGTTCCTCCGCACCTAAGATTGAAAAGTCAACCTCCGCTGGCTTTTTTAATTCGGCTCCAGCTGCCTTGGCCTGCCGGAATATACTCATGATACGGGCGTGGGCATATTGTACGTAATAGACCGGATTGTCCTGGCTCTGTTGCTTGGCTAATTCCAGGTCAAAATCCAGATGGCTGTCCGGACTACGCATTACAAAGAAAAAACGGGCGGCATCTTTGCCAACTTCTTCAATCAGTTCGTCCAGGGAAACAGTCGTACCTGTTCTTTTGGACATACGCACAATCTGTCCGCCCCGATACAGGCGAACCAGCTGCATAAGAACAATATCCAGATGATCAGGGTCATAGCCAATGGCCTGCATCGCTCCCTTCATGCGGGCTACGTGTCCATGGTGATCAGCTCCCCAAACATTTATAACCCAATCAAAACCCCGTTCAAATTTATCCTTGTGATAAGCGATATCTGCTGCAAAATAAGTCGGCAAACCGTTGGCCCTGATCATTACTTCATCTTTTTCGTCACCGAAGGCCGTGGTCTTAAACCATAAAGCCCCTTCGCTTTCATATATGTAACCACGCTCTTTTAGATAGTCAACGACTTCTTCTACCTTACCTGCCTCATGCAGGGTTTTCTCGCTGAACCAGACATCATAGTGGATACCGAAATCAGCCATGGTGCTCTTAATATACTTTATTTTTTCATTCAAGGCATAATCAATCAAGGTCTTTTGCCGGACTGATGACTCCATAGACAGCAGTCCGTCCTGGTGGGTACGGATAATGTTTTTTACAGTATCTACTACATCCTGACCAGCATATCCGTTCTCGGGAAATCCGATATCCTTTCCCATTAATTGCAGATATCTGGCTTCCAGTGACTGGCCAAATACTTCAATCTGGTTTCCGCAATCATTTATATAGAATTCTCGTTCGACATCATAACCAGCCCGGGCCAGAACATTGGCCAGGGTGTCTCCGATGGCTCCCCCCCGGGCATTGCCCATGTGTAGATTCCCGGTGGGGTTGGCACTAACAAATTCGACCTGAACCTGCTTATTCAGGCGGGGATTGTTTCCATACTGATCCCCCATTGCACTCACCAGTGCAGGTATATCATACAACCATTTTTTGCTTACAAAAAAATTAATAAATCCCGCTCCGGCCACCTCGATTTTATCTATTTCCAGGGTATGTTCCGGCATATGGTCACAGATAATCTGCGCTATCTGGCGCGGGTTCATACGGGCTTCACGCGCCATCAGCATAGCCACATTGCTGGCAAAATCACCATGGTTGCTGTCCTTAGGCACTTCAATAACAAATCCAGGGATATGCTGAAACTGTAGCAGTTCCTCATCCTTGGCCTTTTTTAAGGCCTCTATAATAATGTTATTCAGCTTATCTCTTAACTCTTGGATGGGATTCATTATAGTCCTCCTTATTTTTTATATACATCTATAATTATGCCGTAAAGCTGGGAATACTAATAATACTTGATCTTTAAATCCAAACGCCCCTGCCTGGTACCGGGTAGTTGGACAAGGAACGTCTCCTGGCGGGGCAATTTGTCGGGCATTCCCCTGTTTAGTTCCGGGCTTTCGCTACGATGGTTAAAATGTTTTGCGTAAAACCTAAATTAAACTCTAGCGATAATCAAAAAAAGCAGCGTCCATAAAACCTTATTACGATAGGAGGTATGAAATTGCAGCTTCAACCAGGTGAAAGATCAATTCTAGCATACTTTACGAATGAAGCGGATGCCTTAAATGCCGTTACTCAATTAAAATCCCTGGGCATTACCGATGCCCGGGTGGACAGGATATCCAACTACACCCGCATGGGCGGTACTGCTGTGCCCACTTCCATTGCTTCCTTAACCACAGCCAGTAACAATCCTGAAGATTATCGTTCCTTTGGCCCTCTGCTGGCTGCCAGCCCCGTGGTCAGTGGTTATGCCCACAATGGGACAGGCGGCTTCACCCATATGATTGCCCTGGTAACCGATGATACTCAAAGCGAAAGCGTGCTTCAGGTACTTAAAAATAACGGTGCCCAGGTCTGATAGCACCCTAAATAAAAGACAAAAAGAAAAAGATATAGGGTTTAAATTCTATTTTCTGTCTGTTTGCGCTAAGTATTCGCAGGAGAAAACCATTTATTAATATATTCGTCTATATTCTGACCGGCTTCATTTTTGATAATTCTTATCAAATCTTGCGAGCTGGCAATATCATTTTTAAATTCAGCTAAATAACGGCGCAAGATTTTTATTACGATCTCATGCCCAATCTCTTCCTCCAAGCCAAACCAAAATGCTTCTCCGCCGCGGTAGGCAGTCAGGTAGTAATCCTCACGGGAATTCATTTGGGCCAGTTGTTTGCCTAGATCCATATCCTGGGGGCAGATTAAATCCGGCCAAGCCTGACCTTCTACGGCATGCAGGTATTGATAGGCTGACCAGTTGGCTAACCCTTCATCCAGCCAAGGTTCCCTTAACTGATCGTTACCAACCATTCCATACCACCACTGATGGGCAATCTCATGCGCCAGTATGAACTGGTTGCTTTTATCAGTACCCGATTTTAGCAGATCTTCCTGCAAAAATATTACCCCGGAATATTCCATTCCGTGGAAGCCCTGCATGGGGACAAAAACTGTCTTAAAGGTTTCATAAGGGTAGGAGCCGAACTGACAGGCATAATAGTTTAATATCCGGGCCGATTGCCTTAAAGTCTGTTTGGCCACCTGATGGTTGGTCCCAGGGTAATAACATTGAACCGTAATTCCTTTTATCTTTTCCTCAATCTTCGTGTAATCATACATCACCAGCAAACAAAAGTCACGAGCATTTTCTGCCTGTACCAGGTATATTTCGCGACCGTTATCCTCGGATTGCGCATCTACAGTTTTACCCGTAGAAACAAAGTTATACCCGCTGGGAATATTTAGGACCACCTGATAATCAGCGGTGTGAAAACAGAATGGATCTCCGAAATCTGCATTATACGCATTGTGCCATCCACTGGTGCCCAAGACGTTTAAAGCCGGGTAAAAATTTCCCAGCATATAGGTTGTGTCCTTACTGCCAAAACGATACTTAACCCGAGGTATTTTTACCCTCCAGGTCATTTCAATCTTAAGGTCACCGTCACTTAAGATTAGGGCAGCAGGCTTCACCCTTAAACAGGCACCCCGACCGCTATACTGAGCCGGTGAACCGTTAACCCGCAGAGAATCAATTTCCAGCCAGCCTTCATTAAAACCAGCATAATATGCCGAGGTAGGTGCAGGTGAATGCCGGGAATCGCGAAAGCAGTTGGGGTACACCGTAAACCATAGTTCCGACAGATCCCGACCTGATGTGTTTTGGGTAGTAAGCAAGGTAGAGCCATGTAAGGTATGGTTTTCTGTATCTAAATATAGCTGCATTTTGTAAATGGTTTTTTCCGGAGACGGAAAAAGGGGTGGTTTTTTCCCACCGTTAGTCTCTTTTTTTTGCAGCGCAGCCAGAGGAGCCTGCCCTATGACCTTCTGGTCAAAGTAAAAAAAAGCTGATGCGCAAAGAACAGCCACAACGATAATGAGCATATAGAAATTATTCTTATGCAAAATAACCCCACCCGTTAGGAAAGATTAACAAAGTGTTTAAATGTTTACTAATATAATTATTATCGGTTAGGATGCGTTTTTTTTTAATTATACCTAATCAGGTATTTTAATAAATCTAAATCCCATTTTAAAAACAAAACAAAACCCCCTTAAAGCCGATTTTCTAAAAGGGGGTTTTCGATAATAAATTTATTTGATTCCGTTATTTGAAATGCTCGTTAACGATCTGATCTGCTTTTTCGCCCCAGGCGTTTGCATAATCTGCCAGGTTTTGAGCAATTTGGTTTACATCTACCGACTTGTTTTGGGTGCTGTAAGCACAACTCTCATTAACACAGGCCGCTAAACTATCCGGATTATCAATCAGTGGACAGGGCCGCATATGGTTGTTATTAAATGGCTGACGTTTTTGATATTCTAGGAAAAGCTGATTGCCCAGTGCCTCTTTTACACTCATATCACGAATATTGCAGGTAGCGTAATGGATAAAAGCACAGGGTTCAACGTCTCCAGCCGCATTAATATGGAAGTAACGCCGACCGCCAGCTATACAACCACCGGTAGTCACGCCGTCATTCCAAAAGTCGGCCAAAAAAATCGGTTTGGTTTCCCGCAGATGTTGAATCCGCCAATACACATCAGCCCTTTGTTCAGGAGTTGCCATAAAATCCAAATCGGTGTCAGACCCCACTGGTACGTAAGTAAAATACCAGCCAAAACGAAAACCTTTATCTACCAGCAGGTCGATGAATTCATCCGATGTAACTTCCTCAGCGTTTTTGCGATGATAAGTACCGGAAAAACCAAATATCAACCCATGCTCCTTTAGTACATCGGCGGCCTGCATAACTTTTTGGAAAGTACCTGCTCCACGTCTAAAATCAGTAGTTTCCTCAAAACCTTCAATACTTATGGCAAAGGTTATATTGCCCGCCTTTGCGCAAGCTTTGGCAAATTCATCATCAATCAAGGTTCCGTTAGTAAATACGTGAAAAATACTATTAGGATGGCTGTTAGCTAGCTTCAAAAGGTCATCTTTGCGAACCAAGGGTTCTCCTCCTGAGAAAACGTAGAAAAAAATATTCAGTTCTTCACCTTCCCGGATAATCCTATCCAGCAGTTCATACTCCAAATCGTTTTTCTTGGTATATTCTCCCGCCCAGCAACCAGTGCAACGCAGATTACATCGATCGGTGGGGTCGATAAGGATAGCCCAGGGAATGCTATAACCAAGTTTTTCAGCCAATTCATATTGACGGGGAATACCTGCCAAAACAGCATTTATAACGAAATCAACCGCCAGCCGCTCGCGGACATTCTGGTTTGATTCAGTCATAGTGCGAACATAAAGCTCATGCCAGTTTGATTCGGGATCGAGCAGGTAGGTTTTTACTGTGGCGATCTGTTTTTTGTGGTCTTCCCTGACCGCCAGCTTCTCCGCCAGGCTTATGGCTTTACCTAGATTTTTTTCGGGATCTTTGCTGATATACCTGGTTGCCTGGGTAACGGCTTTTTCCCCGACAAATTTTTTAGCTTGATTGATCATATTAAAACACCTCCTTTTTTTTAATGTACTATTAGTGCTGATTTAAGAATTAGCCTTTCCCATAAAGTTGATTTATATTATAGTTTCCTATAAAAGTAGTTTGATATCCAAAGTATAACCCCGAATATTTTGATTATCAAGATATTATTTTGTTTTTTTTATAACATTAGGTAATTGTATACAAATTGATGTTTTAAATGCGCTATACTATAGCTATCATTTACCAGTTACCGGGCAATTGTAGCTAAATAAAGCTTTAAACAGGTTTTAGCTTTTCTGGAGACGAACGGTTTGGATTCACTGGCATTTGAAATAATGGTGAGGGAAGCGATCTACCTGCTGATAGCAAGATATTTTTTGCTGGCCTTATTGGGGCTGATCGGAATAATAAGCGTTCTTTTTTTTGTCCCGCTTCATTACAAACTCGATGCTGCTTGGGATCAGATGCCTGACAAGCTGAATCTCTCTGTCCGCAATTGTCTTTATGGTATTAGTTTTAACTGGAAAAGCCAGACCTTAAATTGGTATCTGCTCTTTGTCAAACGGAGTATAAATCTAGATGATAAAGGTACTGTCAAACAACAATCAGAAAAACCCTACCGCCAATCCCTTAAAACATTTTTTCACCCGCTGTTAAATATGGCCCGGGATTTAGAATTCCGAGAGACAATCCGGCGGCTGGCAATCAACCTGTGGCGCGTAATCCGCCCTCAGCAGATGACAATCAAAGTCTGGATTGGTTTTGACGAACCTCATTACACCGGATGGCTGATGGGTATTTTAGGTATTTTGCAGAGCTTAAATCATGTTTTTAAGATCGATGTAACCGGGGTATGGCATGAACCTTGTTTCAAAGGTGAACTAAAGGCAAGCGGCAGGATTAGCCCGGCCAGGCTGTTCGGACAGGTTATTATTTTTATAATGCATCCTAAAATCAGACCTGCAATCAGACAGCTTCATCTGACACCTGCCCAATAACCAAGGGAATCCTTACGTGAAAGCCAGTATAATAATATCAGAAAGGAGACAATATAAAATGGATCTTACGCAAAATATCGGGGTTTTATTTGAAGAATTGGAAAAAATTTTCCGCACCAACACCATCGTGGGGGAACCAATTACGGCCGGAAATGTAACCGTTATTCCCATTACCAGTGTCTCGTTTGGAGCCGGAAACGCCGGAGCCGATACCCAGGATTTAAAGGGCAGCGATAATTCCGGGGGCGGTGCCGGTGCCGGAGGTAAAATAACCCCGGTAGCCGTTATTGTCATCAAGGATGACGAGGTCAGTGTATTGCCGCTGAGCAACCGAAGTACCATGGATAAAATCATGGGTATGGTACCGGATATCGTAGGTAAATTTAAAGGAGACAAGAATAAGTAGGGCCTGGCGGCCACCATAGAAAGGATGATTTAAATTGAAAAATCCCGAAGTGACTATCACGATGGAAAACGGCAATCAGATCATAATTGAACTGTACCCTGAGATAGCGCCCAATAGCGTGAACAACTTTATTTCTCTGATTCGATCCGGATATTACGATGGGGTCATTTTCCACCGGGTTATTCCGGGTTTTATGATCCAGGGAGGCTGCCCTCAGGGAACCGGTACCGGCGGACCCGGTTACAGCATTAAAGGGGAATTCTCCTCTAACGGTTTTGCAAATCCCCTGCAGCACGACCGAGGAGTTATTTCCATGGCCCGCACCTCGTTTCCAGATTCGGCTGGCTCTCAGTTTTTTATCATGACTCAGAAATCCCCACATTTAGATGGCGATTATGCGGCTTTCGGCAAAGTCACCTCCGGCATGGATGAGGTTGATCGTATCGTTAATGTAGAACGCAATTACAGTGACAAACCTTTTGAAGCTCAGCGTATGCAAAAAGTCAGCGTAGAAACTTTCGGGGTGGAATACGGTGAAGTAGAAAAAGTGTAATAGCCATCCTGAGGCGTAAGATATCAAGGGATTATGCGTATGGTTAATTAGAAAATAGATGCGGAGCGTGCTGATGGAGGAGGTTTTAGTCAAAAGGTTATAAGCATTGGTTTCTATCGCTTTTATTTAAATAAATAATAGGAGGGAGAATTTGTGAAAAAGACCTGGATCTATTTATTGTTAACCTGTTTTTTACTTGTGTCTGTTTGTCCCGGGCAGGCATTGGCCGCTGCCAACTTCAGCGATATTAAAAACAGCTGGGCTAAAGATTCGATTCTGAGACTGGCAGCACTTGGTCATGTCAGCGGCTATCCTGACGGGAAATTTCGACCCGATAATAGTATGACCCGGGCTGAATTTACCAGTGCCTTAATGGCCTGTGTTGGGGTAACTACGGGGGATGCTACCACCAAATACTTTACTGACGTCAACCAACACTGGGCTAAGGCCCGTATAAATGAAGCTGTTAAACGCGGTATATTAGTGCCCTCCGAATATCCTAACGGACTTAAACCAGATCAAAGTATCAAACGCAGTGAGGCAGCCGCCATGTTGGTTAGAGCATTGGGGGAAAAGGCCGACAATGGAACCCTGCCTCCCTTCGAAGATAGAGCCGAAGTGGAAAAAAGCAGCTACAAAGGTTTTATTAAAAAAGCTTTCGACCTGGGTTTAATGTCTGGCTATCCCGGAGGTAAGTTTGAGCCCTTTGGTAACATGACCCGCGCTCAAGTCTGCACGGTTTTATCCAGTTTCTTGGATAAAAAGGGAACCCTCTCCCCCAACCCGGGCTTAAATCCTATCGTTAGCGGCAGTATTGGCACGATAGCGATTGGGGACGAACTTTTCAAGCTGGGAACCAGTCCGCTCATAATACGTTCAGGCATGACTGACATAGCCGTGTTAAACTTATCTGTTTCCAGCGGGTACCTGGTGGTCAATGGTCAATATGCCTTCAAGCTGGATGTTTCCACAAACAATCCGGATATTGTCGTTAACAATGTTCGTTACAAGGTAAATAAACTAACTATCGCCGGTGACAAGCTCGTTGTATATCCGTCCTCGCAGACTATTTACACGGTAAGCACAGCTACTCACAAATACAATGCTGAATTTGTGAAAATATACATAAATTCCGCCAACAGCAGTTATTATCTTGCCGATATGCAGATTATAGACAAACAGACGGTTAAAATAGATGGCCGAACCTACGATCTTTTAAGGGACAGGATTACCCTGGAATTGGGGAGCAGTTTTTTTGATATAAAAGGGATCAGCTACAGTACCGGCGACACTCAATTGTTGCTTTATATAACTGACCCGGTCATCAAAAAGGGGCTATCTTTAAGCGATGTATCGGCTATCTTTGCCGGCACTTATACCCTAAATCTAAATAACATACACTCTATTGACTTTATAATCGATGGTAAACGTTATCGCCAGTCTGAGGTAACCATAGATGCCAACGGGAACTTTTCGTATGATCAAAAGACCTATTCCGCCTCCCAGGTGACGATGATTGTCGATGGCACTGCTTATAAAATCAATAATATAGCTATAAATAACCACAAATTTATTTTCTATTGCAGTGAAAGCACTTTCAGCAATTGGGTGGTTATCAATGATGTCTACCGGGATGCCGATGAGGTTAAGATACTAAAAGATAATGTCATATATGATCTGGATCAGATCATGGTCGTTTCTACAAATGTTATTCGTATCGGCGGCAAGCAGTATAAATTAGACGCTTCATTTAAATGCCGCTATGATAACAAGGTATACGCGATCGACCGTATCGAGTATGACAGCCGCCTGCAAACCAATGTTTTAAAGACATCGGAGTCTAATGACGCCTATCTGTCCAATCAGCCGATAAAATATATTTTCTATAATAATAACCGCAAATACATGGAAGGAATCGATGATACGGTTCTTATAAAAGTCGGCGGCAACTGGATCAGCTTCAGCAAAATATTGATTCCTGACCCGGCTCATTTTACTTACGGCAATAAAACCTATGATCTGATCGGGGCACAGGTGCGTATTGACAAAACTGATTTTATCGTAACAGATACGTCCTGGCATGGACGCACACAGCTTCTGGATATCCATATATACTAATATACTAACTAATTGGGGGTAAAATGCCCGGGCAAAAAGATAGGGAGGCTCTGGTTGGGAGCACTCCCTATTTTTAATTTACCTTGGCTTAAATGCAAGGTCTAAAAAATGAGGGGCAATCTAATTATTGGGCGATCGTACCTCCATCGACCACCAAAGTCGTCCCCGTACAGTAAGAGGCCCCGGGTGAAGCCAGGAATAAAACTGCTCCTTTAAGTTCATCATCACCGCCAAAACGGCCCATGGGGATATAGTATTGGTTTAAAACGTCATGTACAGGAGAACTCATCTCTCCCATATCGGTTCCATACCAACCTGGAATCAGTGCATTTACCGTTACTCCCTTTTTAGCCCATTTTACGGCCAAATCCTTGGTCAGACCGATTACGGCTGCCTTGGAGGCATTATAAGGCGGAGACATGACGAAATTCGGATTCGTCCCCACCATCCCGGCGCAGGAAGAAACATTTATAATTCTGCCATAGCCCTGCCTGGTCATAATCGACCCGGCTCGCTGGCACATTAGCCATAAACCGGTCAGATTGGTGTCCATTACAGTATGCCATTTTTCTAAGGGGAATTTAAATATATGATCTACCAAAACGACCCCGGCATTATTCACAACTATGTCTAGTCTGCCAAATTCTTTCATCACCAACTCGAATAAAGCATCGATTTCCTCCGGCTTGGTCAGATCCAGGCGTGCCGGTACAACCTTTACGCCCAGCTCTTTTTCCATCTTTTCAGCAGCCGCCTTACATTTTTCCACCGTCCGGGCCGCAATCACGACACTGGCTCCGGCTTCAGCCAAGGCATAAGCCATCTGCACCCCCAGGCCATAAGCACCCCCGGTTACGATAGCAACTTGCCCGCTTAAATCAAATAACTCCTGGTTGCTTCTCATTTTCTCTCCCTCGTTTCATTTTTATAATCCCAATAATCGGCTAATCGGCTGTATAAATGATCACCCTACGGGTACTACTGATATGAACTTCGTTCATAATTAAGGTTGCACCCTGCGGGTACTACTGATATGAACTTCGTTCATAATTAAGGTTGCTGTGTAAATCTGTCTGATCTGTGTAATCTGTGTCTATTCCCCAATAAAACCGCGTAAATCCGCGTATATCCGCGTTATCGCGTCTATTAATACCTAACCCTAGCAGGGATTGCGATTCGTGCGCGACCATATACCCATTTCTTTAGCCGATTTTAACAGGTCATCGCGGAATTCGGGATGAGCCAGGTTGATAACCGCTTCGGTTCTGGCCCAGGCGGATTTGGATTTCATATTAACGATTCCATTCTCCGTTACCAGATAATGCACCGAAGGACGGGTCACCGATACAATCGAGCCGGTAGTCAGCAAAGGTTTTATCCTGGATTTAAGATTGCCATCCTTATCCTTATAAGTTGACGTAAAGGCTAGAATACCCTTGCCGCCCTTGGAGTGAAATGCGCCAAACGTCCAGTCCATCTGTCCGCCGATTCCTGATATCTGCCGCAATCCATTCGTCTCGGAAGAAACCTGGCTGAGCAGGTCGAGTTCAATAATGTTATTTATCGAAATAACATTCTCATGCTGGGCTATAGCTATGGGATTGTTGGAGTATTCGCACGAAACCGAAGCACAGCGGGGGTTGCCATTTAGAAAATCATATGTTTCCTGAGTGCCCAGACAGAACGTATATGTGCTTTTATCAAGGTCAAAAGCTTTTTTTCTATTCGTTATACAACCGTGTTTATACATCTCAACATAACAATCACTAAACATTTCAGTTTGTACACCCAGATCTTTGAGGCCGGAGTGCGCAATTTTATTGCCCAGCAGGTTCGGCATTGATCCTATGCCTAATTGGATAAGACAGCCGTCATGGATCTCTTCCATAATGTAATTGGCTATTTTTTCCTCCTCGGGAGAAGCCGGATCGGCTGGTGGAGAACAGAATATCGGGCTATTAGACCCTTCGATAATATAATCTATTTCGCTGATATGCACGTATTCAGCATTTCCGCCGGGACAATAGGGCAGATTTTCATTAACCTCAACAATCGCCAAACGCCGGTTGAAAAGTGCACAAGAGCGACTATGCGAATTTCCTATGCCAAAGTTAAAACAACCGTTGTTGTCCATAGGTGTGACCTGAGCAATCCAGATATCAGGCCAGGTATGATAGTATTTTTCATTACCGAACATGGACAAGGCCTCATGGTAGTTGACGGTAACATAGTTGCACAGGCCATGCTCTGCCGCCGCACGGTCGAGAGCCGTATAATACCAGTTGTAGTACTGAAAAGTCTCACCTTTGGGATCCATCTGGATTATCTGGGGAATCGGCGGAACGGTGCCAGAACCACGCACGGATACCCTTTGCAGACCGTCACCTGCCCGTTTGCCTAGTGCTATATCAAAATCTACTGGTTTGGTGTTAAAGGCGCCATATTCTATCAGATCATCTGACTGTACCAGTTGTGCAGCTTTTTCTGCCGTAATTAATTTGCTCTTATATTCCTCCATATAAGTACTCAATACATTTCCTCCCTTAATTACTCAATATTGATAAAAGGCAATAGCTAACCCTCCCCCCTTTCTTTTGTTAAAATTTGAGTATTTTCGCTGCGTGTTGTTTTACTAATAAATATTCCATTATGCAATTTTTATTCCACAATTTTAAACCTATTGTATCAAGCCTAAAATCCAGATCAGTGCACATTTATGGTAACTATAGCCATATGTTCTTATGTCATGTTGTCATTACGCAACTATCATTATTGCAGGACAGTATTGTTAATTTAACATGACACCAGAATCAGATTAAGCAGATACTGAAGTTCACTGATTGCTTACGGGTAACCCTGAATTATATTATCTGTTAGAAAAACATCTGTTTAAATCCGCTAAATCTGTCTTATCCAGGTCTATTATGCCGCGCATATTCACATTATCCGCATCTATGGCGACAAACAAAACGAGGGCTAACGCCCTCGTGGTAGGTTTTATGCAAAATAGCAAATCAGCGCCACTCTATCTGGTATTTTTTTAAGCGCGTATAAACCGTATTGCGTGAAACCGATAGATGTCTGGCTATCTTGGCTATATTGCCATCATATCTTTTTAACAGGTTTAACAGTTCGCTGCGCTCCAATTCATCCAGCCGCTGCCGGGCGGTAAGATACCGGGAGGGAGGATTAGATATGGGCCGACTTTCCTGCATTGGAACTAAGTCATTATTAAAGCTGCGTATTTCCGGCGGCAAATGTTCAACCTTTATTTCCCCGTCAAAACCCGCATGTATCAGCCTTTCTACAATATTTTCTAGTTCGCGCACATTACCGGGCCAGCTATATTTCATCAACATCTCAAAAACATCGTTATGAACCCGCGGCATAGGCTGGCCTTGATTGAGCACACTTTTTTCCAGGAAATGTTTGAAAAGCAAAGGGATGTCTTCGGCCCTGTCCTGCAGGCGGGGCATTTGAATAAAAATAACATTCAGGCGATAATAAAGATCGCGCCGGAAGTTGCCCTTCAGCATCTCCTGGTAGAGATCTTTATTGGTTGCACATATAAAGCGTACATCAACCGGGATAACCCGATTGCCGGCTATGCGGGTAACCTTTTTCTCCTGTAATACCCTTAGCAGAATTACCTGCTGGTCAAGGGGCATATCTCCAATTTCATCTAAAAATAAAGTTCCCCCAGCCGCCATTTCAAACTTTCCAGGATTTCCGCCTTTTTTCGCACCGGTAAATGCCCCTTCGGCATAACCAAACAATTCGCTGCCGATCAATTCCCGGGGAATAGCCCCGCAGTTCACGGCTACAAATGGCCCGTTACGGCGGCTGCTGTGATTATGAATCGCTTGCACCAAAAGCTCCTTGCCGGTGCCGCTCTCACCCTGTATAAGGACGTTGGACATACTTTCGGCAGCGGCATAGCCGACTGCAAGCACATCTTGCATCGCCCTGCTGCTGCTGACGATATCTTCAAAATTAAAATTCGCCCAGGCACCGCTAAAACGATTAACCAGTTTGTGAACTTCTTTAATTGGACGAATAAAAAATATCATGGAATCAAGCTTGCCTTTTTCTCCTTTGATAGGGGTACCCGAAGCCAGGCAATAAATATCCCCTTGACTCGTAGGGATCATCAATTCAACGTCTTTAAAAGGTCTCTGTTGATCCAGCATATTAGAGATATAAGTATTGCTTCCGCGGCGAGCCATCTCATAAAGGCGTTTTTCTATTTCGCCCAGCAAAGGCCCCCAGGTTTGGTGCAAAACCTGATTTAATACCTCCACTTCACCGGCGGCGTTAATTACGATAACGCCATCAGACATATTTTCAAAAATATCGGTTAGATTTTTATTAAAACGAGTTAATTGGGCATTCGCCTCCTGGAGGGCATCGGTTCGCTTCTTAACCAATTTCTCCAGATCGTTTTGTATTTCTTGCAGCTCATTTTCGGCCCGTTTCCGGGCTGTAATATCATAAGCGCCCGCAATCGTGTACTGATTGCCGCCGAAAAAAAGGATACTGTAAAAATGCTCTGCCCATATGATCTCCCCGCTCTTGGTTACTACCTGCAGCTCATAATAGTCCGGCGCCGGTTCACCTCGCTGTCTGGCAAAACCTCGTTCTTTTATTTCCTCCCTTATTTCCGGCGGAACGGGATCCCACCAATTCATGGCGGACAATTCTTCCCAGCTATAACCCATGGCCTTTATCATAGCCGGATTAACATACGAATAATGAGCGCCGTTTAACATATAAACTGGCACCGGTATATTCTCAACAAATTGGTAGAAAAGATTCAAATCATCTAAGCTGCGTTTTAAGCTGGATATCTGAATAATATTTGCATTTTGACCTATTTCGGATTTTTCCACTTTACTTGCCCCCTCGTAATTAGTTTATGCTGCAAACAACATGCCAAAAAAAATACCAGGCAAATAACGGCCCTGATCGTCTAGAATCATGTCCTGACAGATAAACAGATTCGCCAGCATAATTCAACATGTCTTAACAGATATGTTAACTTTATTTATCACATTTGTTAATATGTCTTAACACCAACAGGACGGTCAAAAATAAAAAAAGCCAGGGAATCATTTATAAAACAGAGAAATTTTATAGATGCGGGAATTTTTTGACACGGAACAAACTGATCCATTAAGATTATCTTTTTCTCTGCAGCGAATAACTTAACTTCCGCAGGAAAAAGGGGAGGCCGAGGCCTCCCCAACGGAGATTATAAACATATTTACTATAGACTCTGAGTAAATCCAGCCAATCTTAATTATCAGTGTCTGTTCCCTGGCGGAGACCAAAGCCTGCGCTAAGAAGGATACGGTAAACGAACGGTGTTTTAAGGGATGAAATTCAATTTGCGGGCTTCAAATTCCAGCCAATCCCTGAAATCGGGATGGGCTATCCTAACCAATTCCTTGACCCGGGTACGCAGGTTCTGGCCTTTAAGATTGGCTACCCCGTATTCGGTCACGACATACTGAACATCGGTTCTGGATACGGTCGTATATATACCGTTGGTCATGGTAGGTACTATTTTAGACTGCAGGTTGCCTTCCTTGTCTGTATAGGTAGAGTAAAGGGTCAGGAAAGATTTGCCCCCCTTGGAACGCCAGGCTCCCTGCACAAAATCAAGCTGTCCGCCGGTGCCGGTATACTGCTTAAAGGCTATGGCCTCAGAGGCACACTGTCCAGTCAGGTCTACTTCCAAAGTGGCATTTACAGAGATCAGGTTATCATTAAGGCCGATAATATAAGGATCATTTACATATTTGGTAGAATGCATTTCCACCAGCGGATTATCATCGATAAAATCGTAGAGTTTACGAGTACCAAGAGCAAAGGAGCCGATCCATTTATAGGGATTTAAGTTCTTGCGATTACAGGTTACCACCCCTTGTTCATAGAGGTCTACCATGGTGTCGGTGAGCATTTCGGAATGAATCCCCAGTTCCTTCTTATCAACCAGGAAATTGGCTATCGCATTGGGCATACCCCCAATCCCAATCTGCAAACAGGAGCCATCCTCGATCATATCAGCTATATAATGACCGACTGCTTCATCCGCAGGTGTAATCGGAATTTCGGGCAGTTCAAACAGCGGTATATGGTTTTCTATAACGGCTGATATTTCGCTTATATGCAGATGGTTGCTGCCAAATGTGCGGGGCATATTTTCATTGACTTCCACGATGATATGCCGGGCATTGGCGACTTTGGCAGTCTCCCAGCCCCAGTCCACATTGCAGCCGGTACTGAAAAAACCGTGTTTATCCATGGGCGATACTACCATTACTACCACATCGGCGCGGCGGCACTGGCTGACCATATCCACCGTCTCGCCCAGGCGGCAGGGCGTATAGGTAAACAAACCTTGCCCTACCCAGTGACGGGTAGCCGGCCCGACAAACCCGCAATCGATTAGTACCTTGCCTACCAGATCAGGCTGGTATAGGTCAAACCAGCGTACATCAACCCCGCTAACATAGGTTAAATCGAATAATTCCCCCTGGGAAACCCTTTTGGCAACTGCATTTGCCAGGGCTGTAGGCTGCCCGTTTGATAAAGGAGCCACGATCAGATCACCATTTGCGAAAAACCGGGCCGCATCCTCGGCTGTAGTCAGCTTTCTCTTATAATCCTCTTGCCAATCCCTCATTTTACCCCTCCCCTATTTATTCCCTAAATATTATGGACATGCATGGGAACTTATTCCTGCTATCTGTTCCGCATGCAATTTATATTCAAAAAAACCTCTTGAAAACTTCCTTAACACATGCTAATCTGACAGCAGGTAAACTATTTATAACAAATCAGTTTACCTGCTGAGATTAAATCCCCCGGTACTCAGCCCGACCTTAAACCGGGTTAGTCGTAAATTACCCGGCTGGGTCGCTATTTAAGTTGACGCCGATCTGTATAAAATCCGGGTCTAATTAATCCGCATGATCCGCGTCTGTTGAAAATCTTTTTTAATAATAAACCCGATAAAAAGTATAGTTTTTAAGCGGATTAGTAATATTATATCCGCAGTCGTTTTAAATGGTCAATATATTGTGAATATTTTGATAATTTAGGCTAACATGCATTTCCAGGAAGGCAGGTTTTTTTAATGACTTACAAAAAACCCATTCTGCTTGTGCTTATTATCATGCTTTTAGGCGCAACCGGGATCTACTACCTTAATACAGATAAAGATCCAAACTATATTACTGCCAGCGGTACTATTGAGGCGACCACCGTAGATGTTACGGCACGTGCTCCTGGTACGGTAGAGGCTTTGCATTTCCAGGAAGGCTCCATGGTTTACAAGGATCAGCTGCTGGCGGTGCTTTCCCGCAGCGATCTTCTGGCCCAGAAGGAAAGGGATGCCATGGGAGTGCTGACCGCCGCAGCCAAGCTGCAGGATTTGAAATCCGGGGCCAGAGCCCAGGAGATTATGGAAGCGGTTGGCAATGTCAAGATAGCCGAGAGCAATCTTGATAAAGCTAACCGGGATCTGCATAGAGCTGAAGCCTTGTTTAAGGAGGGAGCCTTGGCTCAGGAAAGCCTGGATCAAGCCCGCACCAATGCCGCCCAGAAGAATTATCTCCTGGATACAGCCCGAGCCCGGCAAAATCTTTTGGAAGCAGGCAGCCGTCCCGAGCAGATTAATGCTGCGGCCGCCGAGCTGGAAAGAAGCAAAGCGGTTTTGAAAGCAAGTGAGAGTATTTTACAGGATCTGCAGTTAACATCTCCCCTGACCGGTACAGTTTTAAACTGCAATTATGAGCCGGGAGAATTTATACCATTAGGAAGTTCCCTGGCTACAATAGCCGATCTGCAAAAAATGTGGATTAAGGTCTATATTCCCACCGATGATTTGCCCCATATCAAACTTGGTCAAAAGGTGCATTTTACCGTCAGCGGCGATAATAACCGTTATACCGGAATAGTCAGCCATATTGCTTCCCGCGGGGAATTTACCCCGAAAACGATTCAGACCCCTAAAGAAAGAACGAATGTGGTTTTTGCGGTTAAAATCAGTTTTGAGAATAAAAAAGGAACTCTGAAAATCGGGATGCCGGCTGATGTGATATTTGATGAGGTGTAAATAAATGATTAAGTGCGTTGGGTTAAGCAAGCGATTTGGATATGTACAAGCCCTGGATGAAGTCAGCCTGCACATCGCCAAGGGAGATGTTTTCGGCCTGGTAGGGCCGGACGGAGCGGGTAAAACAACCTTCATCCGTACCGTCTGTGGCCTTATCACTCCGGACAAAGGAACCATTTGGCTGGCGGGCGCTCCACCCGACCGGCCGGGCAAAACCAGTCAAAACCTGGGGTATATGCCGCAACGTTTTAGCCTTTATGGTGATTTAACCGTTATGGAAAATGTCATTTTCTTTGGCTCCATGTATGGCTTGAGCAAAAAAACGATTATAGCCCGAGCCGAGGAAATACTGGCAATAACCGGAATGTTGGATTTTAAGAAACGCTTGGCTGATCAGCTCTCCGGCGGTATGAAACAAAAACTGGCCCTTACTACCGCCTTGATTACCCGACCGGAAATCCTTATCCTGGATGAACCGACCTATGGTGTTGATCCTGAATCTCGCCATGAATTCTGGAAAATACTCTATAGTTTAAATCAAACCGGTATAACCATACTTGTTTCTACTCCCTACATGGATGAAGCCGAACTGTGCAGCCGGGTGGCCTTTATTAATGCCGGCCAAATAAAGGCGGTTGACTCCCCGGCCGGCCTAAGACAGGCTTTCGGCCATAAACTGCTGGAATTGCGTATCGATAGCCGGGATCCTCACATCCTAAATGGCGTTCCCGGTTTACTGGATGTATCTTTTTACGGCTACAAATACCTTGTGGTAGTGGATGATATCCCGACAGCGCGCTCTGATATTGCCTTTCATTTAGCCCGTCTGGGTATTTCCACCTTACATATAAGTGAAGCCGCACCCACCATGGAAGATGTTTTTGTAGCCTTGGCGGAGGGAGGAACCGACTGATGGAATACGCCATAAAAACCTTGGATCTAACCAAGAAATTCGGTGACTTTACCGCCGTTAAATCCGTTAACCTAGCAATCAAGCCCGGAGAGATCTGTGGTTTTTTAGGCCCTAATGGAGCAGGTAAATCCACCGTCATGCGTATGCTGTGCGGTATCCTGGAGCCTAGTTCAGGCAGCGGGGAAATTCTGGGTTATGACCTGGTACAAGAAAGCGAAGCCATTAAAAAGCGTATCGGTTATATGTCACAGAAATTCAGCCTTTATGATGACCTGACCGTAGCTGAAAACATGGAGTTTTATGCCGGGATATATGATATACCCTACCGGCAGCGTCGAGTGCGGATTCAGGAGATGCTGGAGCTGGCACAGCTTAGCGGACAACGCCGGGCCTTAACCTCAGATCTAAGTGTCGGATTCAAGCAACGTCTGGCCCTGGCCTGTGCTATAATTTCCCGCCCCGAGATTCTTTTTTTGGATGAACCTACCAGCGGGGTCAGTCCTACATCGCGACGGGCCTTTTTTGATATTATTCATGACCTGGCTCAAGCCGGGACAACCGTAATCGTCAGCACTCATTTTATGGATGAGGCGGAACGTTGCCATAATATTGCGTTTATGTTGCAGGGATACCTGCTGGCTGTGGATACACCCGACCGTCTGAAAGAAAAGGTCATTAAAGGCATTATGGTAAGGCTGCAGCTGCCTGATCCTATGTATTGGCTGCCCCGCCTGAGTGCCCAGCCCTGGGTTTTGGAAGCCAGCCTGCATGGACTTTTTATACATGTTTTACTTGCAAATGAGGAAGCCGTAGAGCGACTGTACGAAATTACCGGCCATAATCCACAGCGGATTGTTCCCAACCTGGAGGATGTTTTTATTAGTTTGGCTAAACAAAAAAACTAAGTACCGCCGGGAAGGCTAGAGATGTTGGCTGATAAAGGTGATTTGCATAAACCGACCGGGGGAAGGTGTTATTATGAATATGAATCGGATTGCAGCCGTCCTTAAAAAAGAATTTTTACAGATGAGAAGGGACCGTATGACCCTGGCCCTCATCTTTATGATACCTTTGGTGCAGCTCATCCTTTTTGGCTATGCCATTCAAACTGAGGTAAAACACATCCCTACGGTAGTTTTCGACCAATCCCTGTCTTCTTCCAGCCGGGATATGCTGGCCTCATTTTCGACCTCAGGGTATTTTGATGTAACCAATAGCGTAAACAGCTTTCAAGCCATAACCGAAGAAATCGACAGCGGCAAGGCTCAGGTGGGCATTGTTTTCCCGCCTGATTATAATCACAACCTGGAAAAGGGAATCACGGCACCCGTTCAGGTGATAGTGGATGCCAGTGACAACATGGTAGCCAACCAAGCCATTGCTATAGCAAATTCCATCGGCCTGATCAAATCTCAGCAGGTTTTGACTCAGAAGATGCAATTGAGCGGACAACCGCCCTACGACATCCGCGTTAGGCCCTGGTATAACCCGGATGGAATCACGGCCTATTATATGGTGCCGGCAATCCTGGGCATTGTCGTAACCATGACTATGGTGATAATTACAGCGGTCGCAATCGTGCGGGAAAGGGAGCGCGGCACCCTGGAACAACTGATTGTCACCCCTATTAAACCTCTGGAGCTAATGATCGGCAAGATCCTTCCTTATGTCGTCCTGGGATACCTGCAGATAACGGTAGCCCTCTTAGTCGGGGTGCTTCTTTTTAAGGTTCCTATCCGCGGCAGCCTCCTGCAATTATATCTTTTAACCTTGTTTTTTATTACGGCTTCACTGGGGTTGGGGCTAATGATATCAAACCTGGCCAAAAACCAGATGCAGGCATTCCAGATGTCTTTCTTTGTGATGTTGCCAAGTATTTTATTATCGGGCTTTATGTTCCCACGATTGGCCATGCCAAAATTTATCTACTATTTAAGCTACACCCTGCCTCTAACGTATTATCTGGATATAATCAGAGGAATAGTATTAAAAGGCATAGGTTACCAATATTTAATGGGACAGGTTACCGCCTTGCTGGTATTTTCAATCGTTATGCTGACTATCAGTACCCTAAAGTTCCAAAAGAAAATAGCCTAAAGGCAGGTGAGATGATATGGATATACGCGCCAAAATTCTGCTGGCATGTCGGGATCTGGCCCTTACCAAGGGCTTCTATAATTTGAATATGGATGAACTATCCCGCCAGGCAGGTGTCAGCAAGCGTACTGTGTACCGTTATTTTCGCAGTAAAGAGGAAATTATTGGGGCTACCCTGGATGTCTTTATGGCACATATGCAGGATGCCATGGATAGTATCGCTGCCACGCAAGATACCCCGCCTGATATGATAGCCGCTGTAATGAAAGAGATTTTCAGCCACGGCCGGTTTATATTTAACCCCGTCACCCTGAACGACCTGCGGGTTCACTATCCCCACCTCTGGCAACGGATCGACGATTTTCGCAGCGAACGTGCCCGGGTTATGCTTAGCACTTATATAGAACGCAGTGAAAACCGCTCCCTGCAGGAAATTGATCCCCGCATCCTGGCAGCGGTTCTTTTAGCTTCCATACAAGCCGTATTAAATCCGGAATTCATCCTGGAAAACAACCTTACTTTTGAATCTGCCGCCAATCAGTTAAGCAAATTTTTAATCGCCTGCTTAACCTAATTTCACCTGGCCACGGGCAGACCTATCCCCTCATACTGGCAGTTGTGTTTGGGTAAGTTCGGTGCAGCAAGACTTCTTCCCCTAACTTATACCCTCTGTTTTCTAAAACTTGGGATACCGTTTGTAAAGCCAGGCGGGGATGATTGTTTTGCTGGCTTAAATGAGCCAAAAAAACCTGCATCACACCTGACCGGGGAATACGCGCCAGTACCTCACCGGCTTGCTGGTTGGATAAATGACCCCGTATACCACTGATGCGTTTTTTAAGATACATCGGGTAAGGACCTTCCTGGAGCATGAGCGGGTCATGATTGGCCTCCAGAATTACTGTGTCAGCATAAGCCAAGGCTTTTTCCACTGCCGGGGTGATTTCTCCCAAATCAGTAGCCAAAACGCATTTCAGTCGGCCCTGGCGGATAGAAAAACCGACCGGGTCAGCAGCATCATGAGAAGTGGCAAAGGCTTCAATCTCCATTGAACCGATTTCCAGAACGCTACCTAACTCCCGACAGCACTTATCCGGTAATTTGTCCCGGCAGGGAATTTTTTCCCAGGCCGCCGGGCGAGCATAGACCGGCATTTGGTAGCGACGCACCAGAACATCCAGCCCTCTGATATGATCGGTATGTTCATGGGTAATCAGAAGCGCATCCAGTTCTCCGGCTTTAACGCCGACTGCTGCCAGCCCCTGTTCAATTCGCCGGGTGCTGATCCCGGCATCGATTAATATTTTATGTCCACCCATTTCGATAAATGTCGCATTGCCAGTGCTGCCGCTGGCGAGGATATGTATCTGCATTTATAGCTCCACTTTCTTCATTAACCATAAAAAATTAACGAATCGATTTTGACTATTATAGCAAACAATCCATATTACAGGCCAATCAAAAGCATTTTCCGGGCTTGATTTTTAACCCTTGACAAAGGGTTAAATTTGTTATATAAATTAATTGTAATCATTACAAATTTGTTTTTGTTACATTTTTAGGAGAATGCTTATGGACATGAAAGAGATTGCGATGCTGTTGAAAGATCATGGTATTAAACCATCCCATCACCGGATGAAAATATATGAGTATCTAGTCACTCATCGTAACCATCCCAATGTGGATATGGTTTACCAAGAACTTATTCAGGAAATCCCAACCTTGTCTAAAACGACTTTATACAACACTCTTAATCTGTTCCTTAACAAAGGACTTGTTCAGCTTATCACCATTGCTGAAAATGAGATGCATTATGATGCAGATGTATCGATGCATGGTCATTTTATGTGTAAGGAATGTAAAAAAATTTACGATATCTGGTTTGAAGATAACGATATCGTTCTCCCTGATTTAAAAGACTTCGCAGTGGATGAAAGCCACATTTATTTTCGCGGGACCTGCCTGGCCTGTTTAAATAAACAGTTGCAGGATTAATAAAATCATATCATTTATAAGGAGGAACAATAATTATGAAGAAATGGGTATGTAGTGTGTGTGGTTATGTACATGAAGGTGAAACTCCCCCGGAAAAGTGCCCCCAGTGTGGTGCCCCCCGGGAAAAGTTTAATGAAGCTCAAGAGACGGCAGGCTTGGCTTGGGCTGACGAGCACCGTATCGGTGTTGCCAAAGACGTTGATCCGGAAGTTTTAGCTGGTCTTAGAGCCAACTTCACAGGTGAATGCACCGAAGTGGGTATGTACTTGGCTATGAGCCGTCAGGCAGATAGGGAAGGTTACCCGGAGATTGCTGAAGCCTATAAGAGAATTGCCTGGGAAGAAGCCGAACATGCTGCTAAATTTGCCGAATTGCTCGGTGAGGTAGTCGCCGCAGATACTAAGAAAAACCTGCAGATGCGGGTAGAGGCGGAACACGGTGCCTGCCAGGGCAAAAAAGATCTGGCCACCCGTGCCAAGGAGCTTAATTATGATGCCATTCATGATACCGTGCATGAAATGTGCAAAGACGAAGCCAGACATGGCGCAGCCTTTGCCGGCCTTCTAAAACGCTACTTTGGCTAAAAATAATACCTCCCTTTCATTAAGAGAGGCGATCCCAGGTTAAGGGATCGCCTCTCTTGTTGCACTCATCATTAACCAGTCAATCAACGATCCCGTAACTGAAATAGTTAAAAAAATAGTTTGACTATTCTTGACTATTAAGAATTTGGTAATTATACTGTATATAAATAGCAAGACTTTACTAGTAAAAGTTTTTTTAAAGCCGCTTATATTTTGCTGTTCAAAGTTCAAACTTAATTTAAACCATCATTTTAATTAGGAGGGAAATAATATGAAAAAAGCCGTAGGGATCGATTTAGGAACGACCAATTCGGTGGTAGCTGTTATGGAATCCGGCAGCCCCACAGTTATCGTGAATGCAGAGGGAGCCCGCACGACTCCTTCGGTGATTGCTTTTAAGAATAATAACGAACGATTAGCTGGGCAGATTGCCCGGCGCCAGGCCGCCCTTAATCCGCAAAATACCTTTTATTCGGTAAAACGCTTTATGGGGCGCCGCTTCTCTGAAGTAGCCGATGAGCGTAGTCTGGTGCCATATGATGTCGTAGCCGGGCCCCATGACGCAGTACGCTTCAAGGTGAATGAAAAGCTCTATGCCCCGGAAGAAATCTCTGCCCTGATTTTAAGAAAATTAGTCGATGATGCCTCCCAGTATCTGGGCGAAACTATTACTGATGCTGTTATTACGGTTCCGGCCTATTTTAATGATGCCCAGCGTCAGGCAACTAAAGATGCCGGCAAGATTGCCGGGTTGAATGTATTGCGCATTATAAATGAGCCTACGGCCGCCTCCCTGGCTTACGGCCTGGATAAAAAGAGTAATGAAACCATCCTGGTCTTTGATCTGGGCGGAGGAACTTTCGATGTATCCATCCTGGATGTAGGCGAAGGAGTCTTTGAAGTTAGATCTACCAATGGTGATACCCACTTGGGCGGAGACAACTTTGACAAGGCCATCGTGGATTGGCTGGCCGAAGAGTTTAAAAAAGACTACGGGATAGATTTGCGCGCTGACAAACAATCGCTGCAGCGGCTCACCGAAGCCGCTGAGAAAGCTAAAATCGAGCTTTCCAGCGTAAGCGAGACCCAGATAAGTCTGCCCTTTATTACGGCTGATGCCAGCGGGCCAAGGCATCTGGATACTAAACTAACCCGGGCCAACTTTGAAAATCTGATTCATGACCTCCTGGAACGTTGTCGGCAACCGCTTCTAAATGCCCTTAATGATGCGCATCTGACCACCGCTGATCTGGACGAAGTTATCCTGGTCGGCGGTTCCACCCGGGTTCCTGCGGTGCAAAAACTGGTTAAAGATCTAACCGGCAAAGAGCCGCATATGGGAGTCAACCCGGATGAAGTGGTAGCAGTTGGAGCCGCAATCCAAGCCGGAGTTCTCTCGGGAGAAGTAAAAGATGTGGTACTGCTAGATGTTACCCCTCTGTCTTTAGGGGTTGAAACCATGGGAGGCTTGATGACCAGGTTAATCGACCGCAATACCACGATTCCGGCCCGGCGCAGTGAAGTCTTCTCCACCGCCGAGGATAACCAGCCGGCAGTAGATATTAACGTGCTGCAGGGTGAAAGGGATATGGCCAAAGATAACCGTTCCCTGGGTAAATTTAAACTGGACGGGATTGCTCCGGCCCCCCGGGGGTTACCGCAAATCGAGGTTACCTTTGACATTGATGCCAACGGCATATTGAAGGTAAGTGCCAAGGATCAAGCCACCGGCAAGGAACAAACTATTACCATCAGCGGCTCATCCAACCTGGATAAAGCCGAAATTGATCGAATGGTAAATGAGGCCCAAACCTTCGGGGAAGAAGATAAAAAACATCGGGCGGAAGCGGAAGCCTACAACGAAGCCGACAGTCTAGGTTATAATGTCGAACGACAGCTAAAAAACCTGCAAGACAGGGTGAACCCGGCAGACAAGGCCGAAATAGAGAATTTAATCAGTGATTTGAAAAAGGCCCTGGAGGAGAAGGCCGGGCTTGATACCATCAATAAATTAAAAAATAAATTACAGGCCGCGGCCGCTCGCCTGACTGATCTTGCCAATCAGGCTGATGTAAATGCAGGAAACCGCAAAGACCCGGCGGATAACGATGTCGTGGATGCTGAATTTGAGGAAAATTAAAGGCTTTGCGCCGAACGGAGGGGGATAAATGGCAGTAAAATATCAAGATTATTATGAAATCCTGGGGATCCCCCGCGATGCCAGTGCCAAGGATATCAAAGCTGCCTACCGAAAATTAGCTCGTAAGTGGCATCCTGATCTACATACGGGTAAAAAGAAGGATGAGGCAGAGGAAAAACTAAAACGTATTAATGAAGCCTATGAAGTATTAAAAGACAATGACAAGCGTGCCAAATATGACCGTCTGGGAGAAAACTGGCAAGCCGGTCAGGAATTTGACGGTGCGGATAGGGATGGGTTTCATTATTACCGTACTAATATAAATCCGGAAGACCTAGGCGGTTTCAGCGACTTTTTTGCCAGCCTTTTTGGCGTACCGGGAGCAGCGGGCACCTCACCTTTCCAGTCAGCCTCCCGTCCTGGTCAGGATATAGAAACCAATCTGGATTTAACGTTGGAAGAACTCTACCATGGCGGCAATAAATCGATTCGTCTAACCTCCCGGCAGCTATGTCCCGATTGCCAAGGACAGGGGCTAAGAGGCCGCGGTTTTTGCAGCCGCTGCGGTGGTACCGGTAATCTCCCAGAGGAGAAAAATCTGGACATTAAAATTCCCCCCGGTGTTTACGCCGGCAGTACCATCCGTTTAAAGGGACAGGGCAGCCAGGGGCTGGGGGGAGCGGCAGCCGGAGATCTTTATCTCAAAGTCAACCTGCTGCCCCATCCGTTGTTTAAAGTCCAAGAACGGGATCTGGAAACTTCCATCAGCTTGCGTCCGGAACAAGCTGTATTGGGGGATAAGGTAAAGGCTCCTACCCTGGAAGGCAGCGTAACTGTAACGATCCCTGCCGGCAGCCGTAATGGTTCCCGCCTGCGTTTGAAAGGCAAGGGACTGCCCCTTAAAGAAGGCGGTCGAGCCGATCAGTATCTGCTGATCCAGATCGATATCCCTCGGGATCTGACTGAGGAAGAGAAGAACCTGTACCGTAAACTAAAAGAAATCAGACAAGGCGGGGATGGAAAATGACCATGATTAAAATATACTATGAAAGCTGTGAAGAACTGTTGCCCCTGTCCAGCGCGGGTTTCCATCCCGACTTGCTTAAAACCCTAGATGAGATGGGAATTATAACGCTGCAAACAGACTATATCAGTGTCAGTGATCTCAGTCGGGTTAGGCGGATTGCCAGCCTTAGGAACCGGCTGGGGGTTAACCTTATAGGTGCTGCAATAATCCTGGATTTACTGGATCGGATTGAAGAATTGGAAACGGAAATTCAATCCCTAAAATGGAGGTGATATAAATGAATATGGAACGATTTACCCAAAAATCACGCGAAGCCCTGAATGAAGCTCAGCAAATTGCGGCTTTCCTGCATCATCAGGAAGTAACCGGAAAACATTTGTTTAAGGCCTTGCTTAAGCAGGATAACGGTCTTGCCCCCCGCCTGCTGGAACAGGCCGGGGTCAATCTGCCCCAACTAAACGAACAATTGCAGGCCTTGCTGGATAGAATACCTGCGGTACACGGTTATGAAGGACAGCTTTATCTAAGCAGCAGTTTGTCCCGCGTCCTGACCCAGGCTGATAAGGAAGCCGCCCAATTAAGGGATGAATATATCAGTGTGGAACATCTCCTGCTGGCCCTGGCTGCGGAGGGAGAAAGTGATCTGCGTGATTTGTTGACAAGCAGGGGCGTTAACAGAAATAATCTTTTAATCGCCATGAAAAATATCCGTGGCTTAAAGCGGGTGGAAAGCGATAACCCGGAGGATTCTTATGAAGCCCTGCAGCGTTATGGACGGGATCTGACCCGGTTGGCAGTAGAGGGCAAATTAGACCCGGTCATAGGGCGGGATGAAGAAATACGCCGGGTAATGGAAATCCTATCCCGGCGCACGAAAAACAACCCGGTGTTAATCGGCGAGCCGGGGGTTGGCAAAACCGCCATTGCCGAAGGTTTAGCCCGGCGCATCGTTGCGCGGGATGTTCCTGAGGGACTGAAAAACAAAACCGTAATCGCCCTGGACATGGGCGCCCTGGTAGCCGGTGCCAAATATCGGGGAGAATTTGAAGAACGCTTGAAGGCGGTTCTCAAGGAAGTGGAACAGTCTGACGGACAGGTGATTCTGTTTATCGATGAGCTGCATACGGTAGTAGGAGCCGGGGCAGCGGAAGGGGCCATGGATGCCGGCAATCTGTTAAAACCGATGCTGGCCCGCGGAGAACTACGGGCTATTGGGGCAACCACCTTGGATGAATACCGTAAACATATCGAAAAAGATGCCGCCCTGGAAAGACGTTTTCAGCCGGTGATGGTCAATCCTCCTTCAGTTGAAGATACTATTTCCATTCTGCGCGGTTTGAAAGAACGCTATGAAGTACATCACGGGGTGCGCATCAAAGACTCGGCCTTAGTAGCGGCGGCAGTCCTTTCGGATCGTTATATTGCCGATCGGTTTCTGCCGGATAAGGCCATCGATCTGATGGATGAAGCCGCCGCCCGCCTGCGCACGGAAATTGACAGCATGCCGTCCGCCCTGGATGAGATCACCCGGCGGATCATGCAACTGGAAATTGAAGCCGCCGCCCTGGAGAAAGAAGACGATGCAGCTTCCCGGGAAAGACGGGAGCATATCGTCAAAGAAGCCCTGGATTTAAAGGGTGAGGCTGATGCCATGCAGGCCAAGTGGCAGTCTGAAAAGCAGGCTATTTCTCGGGTACGTCAACTAAAACGAGATATCGAAGACTGCCGCATGGAGATGGAGAAAGCCGAACGCGAATATGATCTAAACCGGGTGGCTGAACTAAAATACGGGCGTTTGGACGAACTAGGCAGAAAACTGGCCGCCGAGGAAGAAATGTTGGCTGTTAAACAAGGCCAGCACATGCTGCTTAAGGAAGAAGTCGGAGAAGAGGATATTGCCCGGGTAGTCAGCCGCTGGACCGGCATTAATGTCAGCCGTCTGCTGGAAGGAGAACGCCAGAAGCTGCTGCACCTGGAAGAAATTCTGCATCAGCGGGTTATCGGCCAGGATGAAGCCGTCACGGCTGTGGCCGATGCGGTCTTGCGCTCGCGCAGCGGTCTTAAGGATCCTAATCGCCCGGTAGGCAGCTTTGTATTTCTGGGTCCAACCGGGGTTGGCAAAACTGAGCTTAGCAAGGCTCTGGCCGAAGCCCTGTTTGATGATGAAAGGTCCATGATCCGCTTGGATATGTCTGAATATATGGAGAAACACAGTATAGCCCGTTTGATCGGGTCACCGCCCGGTTACGTTGGTTATGAAGAAGGCGGTCAGCTTACCGAAGCCATACGCCGCAAACCTTATTCCGTAATCCTGTTTGATGAAATAGAAAAGGCCCATCATGATGTCTTTAATCTCCTGCTGCAGATTTTAGATGATGGCCGCTTGACAGACGGCCAGGGACGCACGGTCGATTTTCGCAATTGCATCATTATAATGACCTCCAATATCGGCAGCCAGGAAATCTTAAACTTCCAGGAAATGGGCGGCGAATTTGCCGCCATGAGACAGCAGGTGTTGGATCTTTTGAAACTGCATTTTCGTCCTGAGTTTTTGAATCGTCTCGATGAAATCATAGTCTTTAAAGCTCTTAGTGCAGACCAAATCGCGGAAATCGCCAGCTTACTGCTGGATAAATTGGCCCAAAGGTTACAAAACAATTTAAACAGCCAGCTTACCTGGGATGACAAGGCCCTGGCCTATCTGGCTGAAAAGGGTTACAATCCCGCTTATGGCGCTCGCCCGCTCAAGCGGCTTATCCAGCAGGAGGTAGAAACCCTGCTATCCAGGCAGATAATAGCCGGAGATATCAAGGAAAATGCTGTCATTAACTTAAGCGCTGATGAAAACGGTATTAAATACCACAGCACCTATCCCGGTGCATAGTCCCCATCACTATCATTACCAAAAATACCTCCAAGGCCGGAAATGGTTAAAAATTTCCGGCCTTCTCCTTATTTCGGTAAATTTTCCAAAGGATATTATTAATTTCATAATTTTTGCAGGATTTTAATAAAGGGATATAGAATATTTTCCAAAAATAATTAATTTCTTCGGCTTAGGGCAATTTATCTACCTGCAGCTTATGCAAAAGATGCTTTGGTTGCTTTTTCCATAAATATATTACTTAATATCGTTATCTTTTAAGGAGCATTTATGACGCGTGATAAAATAGCTGCCAAGACCCTTGCAAAAGAAAATGCACTCCTTCTTGAGCAAGTCAATGACTTACAACAAATACTATCAAAATACTCGGAGCTAAAAACACACCTGCAGGAGAGCGAAAGCACCTTTAAGATCCTGGCTGACAGCATTCCCGCCTGTATTCACATCCTGCAGGGCAACCGTTTCGTTTTTATAAATGCTACCTTCACTGCGCTGACCGGATATACCCTAAAAGAATGTGCCGATATTGATTTCTGGCAGCTGGTTCATCCTGAATATCAGGAAATAATCAAAGAACGAGCCTGGGCCAGGCAACGTGGTGAAGAGGTGGTTCCGATCCCGGAACTGATAATAAGAACTAAATATGGCCGTGATATCTGGGTCGATCATACCGCCAGCAATACTACCTGGAACGGACAACCTGCTGTTATTGCCGTACTCTATGATCTTACCCGGCGCAAAGAGAATGAAGAAACTATTGTTCACCAATACAACATGCTGCAAGAGACCTATGCTGAACTTGAGGAAATCCATGCCGAACTGCAAAGCTCGCAGAACAACCTCCTGATGCTTAATGCCCAGCTGCGGGATAGCCAGGAGCGTTTGGATTTCGCCCTGTGGGCAACCGATGATGGTCTTTGGGACTACAATATTAAAACCGGGCATTTATACGTTAATGACCGGGGCCTTAAAATGCTGGGCTATGATCTGGACGAAATTAAACCTCACATCAAAAACTGGGAAACCCGCGTACATCCCTCTGACTTGCCAACGGTACAAGCGGCCCTAAAGAGTTATTTTGAAGGTTCAGCCACCTATTTCGAAGCCGAGTACCGCCTTTTAAACAAATCCCGGCAGTGGGTTTGGGCAATGAGTCGGGGCAAGGTGGTTAAATGGGATCACGAGGGGAACCCTTTGCGTTTTGTTGGCACCACCCGGAATATTGCCGCCAAAAAGGAAGCCGAACTAAAGCTTAAAGCCAGTGAATCCAGATACCGTCATCTGTTTGAAAAAAGCCCGCTGGGACTTCTTAAAATCGCCCTCAATGGTGAAATACAGGATGCCAATGAATACTGGGTGGAGATAATGGGGGCGCCCTCCAGGCAGGCCATCATCGGCCTAAATGTTTTTAGGGAAGCGGAAAAGCGTCCGGAAATGGCGGATTTAGTCCGCACTTTTTTAGATCATTATGAAAGCAGCCATTCCTTCACGGTAGAGGCAGAGCATACCTCCAAATGGGGTAAAAAACTATATATGCAGTATAAGATCGACCTGATCTTTGATTACGATAAAAATTACTCCCATATCCTGGTGGCCGGTGAGGAAATATCGGCGCGGAAAAAAGCGGAAGCGCGGATTCGCTATTTAAGTTTCAATGATAGCTTGACCGGCCTTTGCAACCGGGCATTTTTTGATGAAGAACTTCAGCGTCTGGAGAAGCCCTGGCAGTTGCCTCTGAGTATTATCATGGGTGATGTCAACGGATTAAAACTGGCCAATGATACCTTCGGTCATTTAGCCGGAGATAGACTCCTGGTTGAGGTTGCCGGTATCCTTAAAAAATGCTGTCGGCCCGATGATATCATCGCTCGCTGGGGCGGGGACGAGTTCGTGGTATTACTGCCCCAAACCCCGGAAACCATTGCTTCTTCTATCTGTGAACAGATCAGAATCGCCTGTCAGGAAAGCAACCCGGTTCCGATTCAGCCCAGCCTCGCACTGGGGGTAGCCACTAAAACCACCCCCCAGCAGGATATTTATAAAGTTATCGCCGAAGCCGAAAATGTGATGTATAGAAATAAGCTGCTGGAAAATAAGAGCATCCGCAACTCTATCATTTCTTCCCTGGAGATAAGTCTGCACGAAAAGACGTTTGAAACCAAGGAACACGCTGAACGAATTAAGGAAATGGGTATAAAGTTTGGACGGGCTTTAAACCTGCCGGATCATGAAATTGATCGCCTGTCCCTGCTGGCTAAACTACACGATATTGGCAAAATCGGAGTTCCTGACGAAATACTAAACAAGCCGGGGGCTTTGTCGGCGGCGGAATGGGATTCAATTAAGAAACATCCGGAGATAGGCTATCGTATCGTTCACTCATCCCATGAATTAATGGCAATAGCCGAGGAGGTTTTAAGCCATCACGAAAGATGGGATGGCAGCGGTTACCCCAGGGGACTTAAGGGAGAGGAAATCCCCCTGCTGGCCAGAATATTAGCCATTATCGATGCTTATGACGTTATGACCCATGTGCGCTATTATAAAAATGCCTCCAGCCACGCCCAGGCTATAAAGGAAATAAAAAAATGCTCCGGTTCCCAGTTTGACCCCCGCTTGGCCGAGCTTTTCCTACATATCTTCGAAAACAGCCCCGGGGACAACAGACTGCGTTAAGCTTTTCATTTCAGGCTTTAGTTGGTGGCCTGATACATTTTACGGTAAAGACTAGGTTTATTTATTAAATCTTGATGGCGACCTTTCTCTGCAATTTTGCCTTGAGCCAAGACTATTATTTCATCCATTTCTTCTAGACCTAGGAGCCGATGGGTAACAAAAATTGCGGAACGGTGTTCCATTAATTCTTTAACAGCAATTAGTACTTCCTGTTCAGTAATCGGGTCTAAACCTTCGGTAGCTTCATCTAAAATCAGTATAGGCGGATTACTTAAAAAAATTCTTGCTAAAGCTACCAGCTGTCTTTGGCCACCAGATAGCTTCCAACCGTCTTCTCCAATTTTAGTATCAAGCCCTTTAGGTAGTTTTTCCAGATGGGGTATTAGCTGGGCTTTTGCTACTGCTTTTAATAGTTCTTCTTCGGTTGCATCGGGCTTAGCTAGTAGTATATTTTCTTTAATAGTAGCATTAAACAAATAAGTTTGGCGTGATACTATACCTAAAGTAGACCATAATATTTCTTCGGGGAAAGAATTTAGTTCCCGGCCTCCTATCATGATAGATCCTTCTTCATAACGCCAAAAGCCTAACAGTAAATGGGCTAAGGTGCTTTTACCTGATCCGCTTGCACCTACAATACCAATCTTATTTCCATGATGAAGGTAAAGGTTGATTCCCTCCAAGGCAGGTTGATTGGAGTCGGGATAAGTAAAGGAAAGATTATTAACAGCCAAGTTGTAATTTGGCAAAGGCAGCCAAGTTTCCTCTAAATGAGGGCGGATAACGGCTGGAGGCGTATCAACTAATTCTAAGACTCGTTTGCCGGCAGAAATACTATCCTCCAAGTTAGGGATAATATGGGCTAAGTTTTGAACTGCTTCGAAACTAGCTAATACCCCTAATGCTAAAGGGGCTATCCAAATACCTTTTAACTCTCCTTTAGATACTAAGTAAACTGCCAATAATAGAGTGGTATACATTGCTAAATGTGAGATTAGCTGGGTTAAGGTGCCGGTTAGGGCATTTCTGCTGGCTAACTGGTTTTGCCAACGGGTTAAACTATTGTCTTGTCCTGCAGCTATTTCTATAGTATCACTAGCTCTGCGAAAGGCGGTAATCTCCGTAAGACCTTTAATACTATCGGTAAGATAAGTATTTAAAAGTTCCCTGGATCTAGTTAAATCAGTTTTTGATTTTGTTAGTCGTTTAACTAATAAAGGGATGCCTAGGGCAGCTAAAAAATATAGGCAAGCAAAGAATATCGCCAACGACCAGTGAAACTGTAGCAGAAAAACAAAAGTAGCGATAAACACCAACAAGGCAATTAGAGGAGGCAATAGTACCCGAAGATAGATTTCCTGTAATTTTTCCACATCAGTAACTAAGCGGGATAGCAATTGACCACTATGATAGTTTTGTAGTTGACCAGGAGACAGGCTAGCTAAAGCAAGATAAACCCAGTTCCTTATATTGCCTAAAATAGCTAATGCGGCTTGATGAGTCGTATACCGCTCTCCATAGCGAAAAACAGCCCTTGATAAACCAAAAAAACGTACCGTGGCGATTAGTTTCATTAAATCCATTACAGATGGTTTTAAAGCTGACCAAGATAATAAAAAAGCTGAGGCGATTAATAGCCCCATATTACTGCTTATAGTTAAAAAAGCTAAAAGAACTCCTAACACTATCAGTTTCCAATAAGGAACCCTTAATTTTGCTAAACGGAAAGTAGTTTTCAAATTGTTATCCCCCCGTAAGCCTGCCTTAGTTGATAGTAGCTGCCTTTAGCCTCTAGTAACTTTTTATGGGTACCTAGCTCTACTATCTGACCTTTTTCCATAACTATAATTTTATCTGCCATTTCCAAGGTAGCTAGCCGGTGGGCTACTAAAATAGCGGTTTTATTGGTCAATAACCTTTGCAAGGCTAGCTTTATAAGCTGTTCATTTTCTGGATCAAGACTAGTAGTTGCCTCATCTAGCAATACTAAGGGGCTATCTACTAAAAAGGCTCGGGCTAAAGCTAATCGTTGTTTTTGTCCGCTGCTTAAAGTGCGAGCCCCCTGACCAATAATAGTATCATAACCTTGGGGAAGGGTTTCGATAATGGAATGAATCTCCGCTAACCGGGCTGCCTGTTTTACCTCTTTTAAGGTAGCTTTTGGTCTGCTAAAAGCTATGTTTTCTTTAACAGAACCATAAAATAAATACGGGTTTTGAGGGACTAATACGATTTGTTCGCGCCAATTATCCATATATAAATCTGTTAAAGGGGTATCCCCAATAAATATATTACCTTGTTGAGGGGTGACAAAGCCCATTAAAAGACGTAAAATAGTACTTTTTCCTGCCCCGCTAAAACCTACAATAGCTAGTTTTTCTCCTGGTTTAATATTAAAAGAAACATCTTTTATAGCAGTCGTTTCATTATTATAAGCAAAGCTGACGTTAGTAAAAGCAATCCCTTTTGCAAGTATTTGGGGGGTGACTATTTTTTTACCTTCCTGTTGAGGTGGTATAGGGGTGTTTAACAGTTCAAAAATATCTGTGGCTGCCTTAATACCAGTTATACCAGCATGGTAGTTAACTCCCAAAGTTCTTAAGGGGGTATAATATTCTGGTGCTAAAAGCAGTAGAAAAAAGGCGGTTTCAAAAGCAATTTTTCCGTAGATGAGTCTTAAACCTAAAGCAACGGCTACGATGGCAGTACTAATAGTAATAAAAAACTCTAAAAAGAAAGCTGATAAAAAGGCAATTCTAAGGACGCTCATGGTGGTAGTTTGCCATTCCTGACTTAAACGTGACATAATCTGGGCTTGGGAGGCACTTTGTTTAAGAAGTTTTAAAGTAGCTAATCCGTCTAACACATCCAAAAAATGACTGCTCATCCGACCTAAGATATACCATTGTTGGTTAGCTCTAGCATCGGCTAAATTGCCGATCAGGATCATAAATAGAGGTATTAAAGGAGCTGTTAGCAAAAAGATCAAACTAGTTAATAAGTCTTGGGGAAAAGCTACCAGTAAAATTCCAATGGGAATAATCGCAGCTAAGGCTAAGTTAGGCAAGTAACGGGAAAAGTATACTTCTAGTGCTTCTACTCCTTCTATTAAAGTATTGACAAGATGCCCAGTATCTTGACTACGACCATATATGGGACCTAGGGCAAAAAGGTGTTTTAACAATTCCTTGCGTAAATTTTCTTTAACTAGGGTAGCACCTCTATGGGCTAATACCTCCCCTAGCCAAAAAAGGCCGGCCCTAAAGAGGATAATAAATAACAATCCTAGGAATAATGGTTTTAGGTCTGCCAGCCCTAAACCTTTTAAAAAACTGCCATCCACAATGCGGGCGATAGTTAGGGCTTGAAATATTATTAAAATACCTGTTAAGGTGCCAATTATGATAACTAATATGAATTCCTTTTTCATATGTTTAGTTAATTTTAATAAGGAGCTAGGTGCCATTTAGTGACCCCCGTTTTCTACTAAAGAGTAAAAGTAATAATAATTAAATGAATGTATAAATATATAGAGTATTTATACATTCATCTAAATCAAAGTATTAAAACCAAAATTTATAAGCTTTTTTCTCAGTTAATAATTTAAGTCTTCTACACTGACCCGATGGCGGAAAGTCCAATAAGCCCAAGCTTGATAAGCTAATACAATCGGCACTAAGATTACTGCTACAACAGTCATTACTTTAAGGGTGTTAAAACCGGAAGCTGCGTTGTAAATAGTTAGATTCCAAGCAGGTTCTAAACTAGAAACCATTACTCGAGGGAATAGTCCAGTAAAGATAGTAATTACAGTAAATACTATAGTTAAAGCAGTAGCAAAAAAACTACGACCGAAACTGCCACCTCGGGCAGCCAAGACAGAAACAATTAATACTATTGCTGTTAAAGCTAAAGTTATCATAGAAATAGGTTTAGCTATAATATCAGTTTCTGCCAGCAGCAAGCCAGCCATAGCTACTACGGTAATTATAGCAATTACCCCAAGTTTAGGTGTTAAATCTTTAACCCGCTGCAATAAATCCCCTTCTACTTTTAAAGTTAAATACAAGGCGCCATGATAAGTAAATAAAGCTACAAAGGCTATCCCAGTCATTATTGTAAAAGGAGATAGCAAGGAGAAAAAGTTACCTGTAAAATGCATGTTAGCATCAATCGGTACCCCACGTATTAAATTGGCTATTGCAATTCCCCATAGTAAAGCTGGCAGTAAACTACCTAACCATAAAGCCCAATCCCACATAGAACGCCATAAGGGATTGTCATCTTTACTTCTAAATTCAAAAGATACCCCGCGAATAATCAAGGCTAACAATAGTAGAAACAAAGCCAGATAAAAACCGCTAAAAAGGGTGGCATACCAATTTGGAAAAGCTGCAAAAATAGCACCACCAGCAGTAATCATCCAAACCTGATTCCCATCCCAAACAGGTCCAATTGAGTTGATTAGAACCCGTCGCTCTATATCTGTTTTACCAACAAAAGGCAGTAATATCCCGACACCGTAATCAAAGCCTTCTAAAAAGAAGAACCCACAAAACAAGACACCGACTAGAATAAACCATAGAATATTTAGGTCCATAAGGAAACCTCCTCCCCAGGAACTTGAATATCTTTGCTAATATCAATTTCAATAGGGCCAAGTTTAGCATATTTAGTTAGAAGATATAAATCTGCTAATGCTAAAAGAGAATAGATAACGGTAAATCCGATGAGGGTAACCCATATTTCTCCCGCAGATACGTTAGGCGAAACCGCATCATTTACAGTCTGTAAACCGTAAACAATCCAAGGCTGTCTACCCATTTCAGTCACAATCCAACCAAATAAGTTGGCTAAAAAGGGGAGGGGAATAGCCCAAGTAAAGGCACGTAATAAAAAGGTTCTATCGTCTAATCTACCTCTAAAGTGGGCGAAAATACCTAACAAAGCAAGTAAAGCCATTAAGGAGCCAGCTCCCACCATGAGTCTAAAACTCCAAAAAACAGGAGTTACTGGCGGTAGGTAATCCCCTGGACCATAAGCAGCTTCGTATTCGGCTTGTAAATCCCGCAATCCTTTGACCTCTCCCGAAAAGCTGTTATAGGCCATAAAACTGGTAAAGGCTGGTATTGATATTTCCCAAGAGTTTTCCCTCTTTTCTTGATCAATACTAGCTACTATGGCAAAAGGAGCAGGATCAGCAGTTTCCCATAATGCTTCGGCTGCTGCCATTTTCAGAGGCTTGTTTTTTACTAAGTATTGTCCTTGAACATGTCCTAATCCAACTACCCCTAATACACTAATTAAACCTATAATAATTCCGATTTGGAAAGACTTTTTAAAAAAAGCTGCATCATTTTTCCGTAAAAGATGATAAGCACTAACCCCTAAAACAAAAAAAGCTCCCGTACAAAAACCACCCAGCAACACATGAGGGAATTGGTGCCAAAGATAGGAGTTGGTTAATAAACCGCCGAAATTTACCAGTTCAGCTTTCGTCTCTGTAAGTCGATAACTGACCGGGTTTTGCATAAAAGAGTTAGCGGTTAAAATCCATAAAGATGATATGCTACTAGCAATAGCGACTAACCAAATACTCATTAAATGAATTTTTTTAGAAATCTTATCCCAACCAAAAATCCAAATCCCTAAAAAAGTAGATTCTAAGAAAAAGGCTAGTAGTGCTTCAATTGCCAGAGGAACCCCAAAAATATCCCCTACGAAGCGGGAATACTCGGACCAGTTCATACCAAATTGAAAGACTAATACGATACCGGTTACTACTCCCATTGCAAAATTAATTACAAATAGTTTTCCCCAGAATTTAGTCATCTTTTTATAAGTATCATTGCCAGTTCTAACATAAGCGGTTTCCATAATTGCAACTAACAGAGACAATCCCAGGGTAAGAGGAACAAATAAAAAGTGGTATGCAGATGTTAAACCGAATTGCCAACGGGCAAGTAACAACTCGCTCATGTAGTAAATCCCCCCTTAGTTTTGAAAATTGAAAGACTCAATTTGCCAGACTACCCTCCTTTACTTTTTTTAAGCAGAGTAAAAATAGTGATTTTGACCATGCTTTTTCGCTATATTTACTCGTTTTGACAACTACGATAGCTATTAATTAAATCTTGAAAATTATGCTTACTAAGGTCATCTACCAGCTCCTTTTGAATATTTCCGAGTACATTATGGACAGGACATACTTTAGTCCAACGTTTACTGCAGTAATCCTGATGGGTTAAACAACGATTAATAGCAATGGGACCTTCCATAGCTTCTATTACATCTAACAAAGTAATATCTTTGGGATCTTTAGCCAATGCATAGCCCCCCTCTTGACCACGATAAGATTTTAAAATACCTGCTTTAACTAAAGAACCGAGTATTTTTAGCAGAAAACGCATAGGCACCTGTTCCTGTTCTGCCAACTCCTTAGCAGAGACAATAGTATCTTTTAAAGTTAGGTGCAGGATTACCCGAAAAGAATAGTCAGTTGCTTGGTTTAGTTGCATCCGTTTAGCACCTCCCAATTTATACTCAAATGGTATAGTTAGTTTTAATTTTAGAATAGTAGAATTAGCTAAACTTGTCAATATTAAATGAGCATCCGGGCTGAAGGCAGACTGCGTGAAAAAGTCTCAAAAACAGCAAAAAAAAAACAACCCCAGCCCAAGGCTAAAGTTGCTTTTTTAAAATCTTATATTAACAGCCTTTCCAACCGCTCACCCAAGCAGCTAAGGATTTCGTTGGAGATTGTCCCATCCTGCTCAGCGAGGTCGCAGGCAGTTATTTTTTCATTCCCGGACTGCCCAATAATAACGGCGATGTCTCCGGACTTGACGTTTGGAATGTCGGAGATATCCACCAACATTTGATCCATACATATCTGCCCGACAATCGGGGCTTTGATGCCCTGAATCAAAACGCTTCCCACCCCACACGACAAGGAACGCGGGATGCCGTCACCATATCCTATTGCCACAACCGCTATTCTGCTATCCTGCGAAGCTACAAATTGAAGTCCGTAACCGGCAGCTTCCCCTTGGAACAAATCCTTAACCATAGCTATGCGCGCCTTTATGGACAAAACCGGCTCCAAGGAAATGCCGCAGCGTTTCAAATCAGCGCGGCTGCTTAGTAATCCATAGAGTGCGATCCCCACCCTGGCATAGTTTTCAGCCAGTTCTGGATAGTACAAAAGGCCATCACTGCTGACGATGTGCTTTTTTGGACATGGAAATCCGCGCTGGCTAAGCTCGGCAATGATATCGTAAAAGGCTTTTGTCTGGATGTGAGTATACTCTGTACTTTTAGGGGAAGGATCGCCAGCCACACATAGATGGGTAAAAACGCCTTCTATTTTTAGGTTCTTACACTGAAAAATCCTGATTATTTCTTCTGTCTTTTCGCTGCGCTCTCCTAAACGGTGCATTCCCGTATCAATTTTGACATGCACCGAAATCTTTTTGCCATATTGGTCGAGTAGCTGCGCATAAGCGAGATCAAGTACAGTCTGCGTCAGCTTATAGCGGCACAGCAGTGAAAAATCACTCGGGTGGGTATAGCCTAAAACTAAAATCGTTCCCTTGACGCGATTTTTACGTAACTTAGCCCCTTCATAAACGGTTGCAACGCAGAAGGCATTTACGCCCAGCCGGTTCAGTTCCTGAGAAATCAAAACTGCACCATGTCCATAGGCATTTGTCTTGACAGCGGGCAGCAACTCACAACCATCAGGAAGCAATGCGCGAAGGGCGTACACATTATGGCGCAGCGCAGCACGGTCAAGCTCTATCCAAGCCCGTCCTTTCTGGAATCGTTTTTGCTTTTTTAAAAAGGACAACTTGGCCACCAACACAGCAAACAAAACAGACAGTACCGCCACGGCAAGATAATGGATGAGGCTGTTTCGTACCAGTATATCCACAAGCCCGGTTACTTTTGCCGTTCCCCGCACAACCACAATAAAAAGGGGGTGAATGATGTAAATCCAGGTGGAAATAGTCCGTAAAAATGGGTTCGGTTTTCGATCCCACACCATGACCAGCTGATAGAGAAAATACATGCAAGGCAGAAGAGCAACATACATGCTGTCGTGCCGCTGCCAGCCTGTATAGTGCAGGACAAATCCTTCAATGGTCATCAGCAGGATGGAAAGCGCAAACCCAGCCGCACTTTTTTTCCTGCCGCCAGTCTGTGGGGAATGAGCAAACCATGCGCCCATTGTCAAAAAGACAGGAGCGTAGAAGAGTCCGTTACGGGTATAGGAAAATACTTGAAACATGGCGTCATAGGCCGTGGCTAGAACCGGCACACCAGAAATCGCACCAAAATAGCTGTCTCCCATCAGGCCAATGCCATACAGAAACAGGCTGACAACCATAACCGCCTGGAACGACAGCTTGCGGCTCAGCAGGAATACCATCAGAGCACCGAGAATTACGGCCGGAAGATACCACAGGTGGTAGAACGTGCCATCAAACAGGACCAAGCGAATAACATCGGCAACATCAAGCCCCTTGAATTGGCCTGCGTAAAGATTGACCGGCCAATAGATGATGATGGCTACAGCGTACAAAAACACAACCTTTTTGAGAAACCGCATAAGCGGAAGCCTGTCCCGGCTACTTGCAAACAGGTAGGGAGGCAGGATAAAAAAGCCTGTTACCATTAGGAAGAAAGGCACAGCGATCCGGGCGATGATCCGGGTTAAAAGAAAATCTGCATTTGCACTGAACGTAGTCAGAGGCGAGGTATGGATGCAAATGACCAGCAAGGCAGCGATAAGTTTGAATGTATCCAGCCCTCCATACTGGTTATTTTTTGTCATTACGATACCTCCATTCACGCAGAAAAAACCCGTCTGTGTTATGGCCGGACAGCACCACCGGTGTGAAGGCATTGGGGCAAGAAAACTTGCTATATTTAACGGACAGCAGGGATACCAAGCATTGACCAAAGTAAATCAGGTTGTCAGCACGAGCAGACTTTTTCACTACCACCAGCATTTTTAAACACCTACCGCCAATTCAATCACATGGGAAATGACCTGCTCAAAAGAAATGCCGCTGGCTTTCATCATATTGGAATACCGGCTGTGGGAGGTGAAGCCGGGAATCGTATTGACTTCATTGAAAATGACCTGGCCGTCAGTTTTAAGGAACATGTCCACCCGTGCAAAACCACGACAGCCCAGGGCCTGATAAATCGTTTGGGCGGTCTGTTTGATTTCCTCCGCTTTTTCTTTGGAAATTCGCGCCGGGACATGAATGGCCGAGTTTTTCAGGGTATACTTTTCCGTATAATCAAAAAATCCGTCCCATAATTCGATTTCATCGATCTCCCCGACAATCAACTCATTATTGCCCATAACGGCGCAGCCCACTTCAAATCCAGTTACGCTTTCCTCTACGATGACTTCATCATCATATTCAAAAGCCAACTTGACAGCGGCGGGAAGATCATCCCGGCGAGTCACTTTAGTAATGCCGTAGGAGGAACCAGCCCTGACCGGCTTTACAAACAGGGGATATCCGAGAATCTCTGCCGATTCCAGAGCAATTGTGGCATCCATCTTTTTTAATACGAAGGAAGTGGGGACATGCACACCGGCCATATGTGCCAGCTGGTGGGCACGATTTTTGTCCATGCAAAGCGCCGCGGCCAGTGTGCTACAGCCGACAATCGGTATTCCTGCCATTTCAAATATGCCCTGAACTGTACCGTCCTCGCCATTTTTTCCGTGGAGAACAGGAAAAGCGGCATCAATCGGGATTTCTTCAACTTTGTCAGGATGTAATACCAATAGTTTAAGCGCATCACGATCTGGCGAAATTGCTGCCGGCAAGCAGTCCGAGGAATTGCACCAGGTGTCGGATGCAATTTTTCCATTATCCCCTAAAAACCGATACCAGTTTCCCTTAGGTGAAATCCCAATCAAAACGGGTCTGAATTTGTCGGTATCTATATGCGTAATTACAGAGTAGGCCGATTGGAGTGACACACTATACTCAGGAGAACATCCCCCGAATAAGATCGCTATATTTAATCTTTTCATTTTGCTTTCAATCCTTTCTCAACAATGTCCGTCCCTTCCAGAAGCGGATAGCCTATTTCGCATTTCTTAATTGGAGTAATTCGTTTTCTTATCGTCGTATAATCCTTACTACATAAAAAAGCCTGTCTGCTTTGATGAGACTATGCTATCAAAAGCGGACAGGCCGAATTTTAATATTGAGTTGTTTAATTGCTAAGAAAATCTTAAGGTAAGATTGATATTTTCCAAATTATCAGCAGGTAGGAGCAAATATGCAATCTCTGCCTGGTTAAATAATTTTATAAAGAAAGTTTTATTTTGCCAAAGCGGGAATCTGACAATTCCAGGAATTATCCTTACTGTTTATATATCCAGTAAAACGATATACAGGCTGATAAAATCCTTTCGTATCGTAAACATAAGCGAGCTTACATTTTTTGACCCACAGGGTATCTCCCGGCTGGAAGGGTACATACTGTTCAAAGTTTCCATCTTCAACCTGCTTAAAGGCTGCTTGGGGAGAAATAATGTCTTCTGTTGCTACATATTCATTCCAGCTAATTCCGTAATACATATAAGCAAGTTCCGATTTGCTATCAAACTGCATTAGGATAGAGCCAGATGTGAATGAGGTTTTGCCAGTTGCCAGGTCGTTCTCATCCAGTGCATCCCATCTAAGCGTATCGTTGTTTTGTATACTGAAAACAGCGTTAGCAGGGAGCAATTCACCTTTTTTCAGCCAGTTTTTATAAAAATCTCTATGATTCTTCGCTGCTTCCTCGGTTAAGGCGGCGGCATCACGCCATGTTGTGTAACTCCAATCCCCCGTCCTGAAAAAGAAATCCAGTTTTACTTCTTTATTTTGGGGATTTTTGCCGGTATAAACCCGGTTTGCGTCTTCACGGCGTTGAATACCATAAAAGGTGATATCCTCCAATTCGGAAAGCCCAGCTATAATCCGTTTTATATAATCCTGATCCTCCGTATAGGTATTTTTATAAATGGAGGCTGTGGCAGGTCGATCTGTTAAGGAAAGATCGGTTTTAATTTGAATCTTTGACATATCCTGCTTTGCCGCAGGGAGAATCGGCATATTTCCGTAAGGCTGGTGTGCATAAACCAAAGACACGCTGCCAATTATCATTCCAATGACACACGGGAAAATCAATACTTTTCCAAGGGGAGCAAAACGAACCCGCTTTTCCCTAATAATAGAGAGTATTGCCATTATGCAGAAATAGCCAAACAAGCTACCAATACAGTTGTGGAATAAATCATCAAGTTCGAATATCCCCGTTCCCGTAAATAATTGTAAGATTTCAATACAGATAGTAAGCCCAATCGACACGAAAAGGGTTACTTTGAATTTCTCTGCCTTTTTCCAAAAAAGCGGCAATAAAAACCCCAAAGGTGCAAACATCAGCATATTGAAGATTATAAGCTGCAATTCGCTGATGGACCACTTATTCCATGCGTTTATATAGCCGCTGAAAAAATCTATATTGAAGCTACCGGTAAAGTTTGCCCCGCGGCTTAAGGAGGTTAATGCCAATACCAGCAGTAGCCAGCATGACAAAAGAAACAGGGTAATCCACTGCGTTTTCGACATACTCTTTTGGCCATGAAACACCTTTTTATATATTAAATACCCTACAAAAATGCTAAGCGCCAATAATAAGCCTCCGATGAGTGCAAACACACCCCAGCGGAGCAATGCCTGAAAAATCGTAATTATATCCATATGAATCAACCCCCGTTTTTATACTGTAGTTGAAGTTATCAGTCTTGCGCAATTTACTAACTACAGTATATCCGGTCTCTGCCGTCTTAAATTTAATACTTTCTTGATAAATTCCTAAGAAAATACTAAGAAGCGGTGTTATTTAAACGGAAGTGTAATAATAAAAGAAGTTATATCTGCACAGCTTTCCACGGTAATGGAGCCGCCATGCAATATAATAATTTCTTTAGCAATTGCAAGTCCCAACCCTGCACCCCCGGTATCGCTCGTTCGTGCTTCGTCCAGGCGATAAAACTTTTCAAATATAGTAGCGCATTTTTCAGGCGGTATGGTGTCACCCCTGTTTTGAAATGTAATAGTTACGGCATCATCTCTTTTTTGGGCTAGGATGTGAATTTCTGTATTCGGGTAGCTATAAGCAGCCGCATTCTTCAGAACATTGGTAAAAACCCGCCCCAGCTTTTCAGCATCGCCATAGGCCATTAATTCTTCGTCTGCATGTAAAACAGCTGTATTTCCATGGCTTGACAAAATGGGCAGCAATTCATCGGTTAATTGTACCAACATGTAGTAGAGGTCTATATCCGTTTTCTCTATTTGGATTTGCTGCAGATTGTACCGGGTTATTTCAAAAAATTCATTGATCATTTTTTCCAGCCGGTAGGCTTTTTCGAGTGCGATATGCGTATACTTTTCCCTCTGCTCTGGCGGCATATTTTCCACTTCTTCCAGCAAACTCAAATATCCTATTACAGAAGTAAGGGGAGTGCGGATGTCGTGGGCAAGGTACATAACAAGCTCGTTTTTACGTTGTTCGGCTGTTTGGGCTTCCAGATTCCGGCGTTCCAGGGTTTGTTTCATGGCGTTTAGCCGTTGGCTGATGGCGGTCAGTTCTTCCGGCAAGCTGATTTCCTCCGCATTGTCAATGAGAATCATCCCCAGGCTCTGCTCAACATCGGACAGCGGCTTGGTAACATAGCGCAAAAATGCGCGGATTATGAGAAAAAGCCCTGCCATGATAAGCAGTATCAACAAGATATAAAATAGCTGATATAAATTTTGCGTCGCAAAAAAACCTATTTGCAGGAAATACCCCGCTATATGAGTAATCAATCTTCCGCCAATCCTGTTCCAATGAAAATAGTACATTAAAGCAAAAGCCAAAAAGGAGGCGGCAATTACTCCAATCAGAAAAAAGAATATTTTAATCTGCATACGGGTATAATCAAATTCTCTTTTATCTTTAGCTTTCAATTTTATAGCCAACCCCCCATATGGTTTTTATATATTTAGGATTTTCAACAGTGTCATTCATTTTTTCGCGCAGATGGCGGATATGGACAGTGATAGTATTGTTGCTTTTACTGTAATATTCATCCTTCCAAATTTTATGGAATAGTTCTTCCGCACTTACAACTTTGCCTTGGTTCTCAAGAAGAATTCGCAAAATTGAAAATTCCGTAGGTGTCAGGGTGAGCGGTTCTTCATTTAAGAAACACTCATGGGTTTTAATATTCATAACAAGGCCGGAATGGAGGATGACATCTTTTTCCACGTCTTCCCCATGCCCGGGATTATACTTTTTATATCGCCGCAACTGTGCTTTTACGCGCGCCACTACCTCAAGCGGGCGAAAGGGCTTGGTGATATAATCGTCAGCACCCAATGTAAGTCCGGTTATTTTGTCGATTTCTTCATCTTTAGCAGTCAGCATAATGATGGGATAGGTATAACGTTCCCGTATTTTCTGGCAAAGCGTGAAACCACTGCTGTCCGGCAACATAATATCTAAAATTGCAAGGTCAACTTCCGTTTTTTCAATACAGGCAAGAGCTTCCTTGGCAGAATAAAACTTTAATACCTCATAATTTTCATTTTGCAGGTAGACTTCTATTAAATATGCTATTTCATGTTCGTCATCAACCACAAGAATTTTATCACTCATGATTTCAACTCCTTTCAGGCAGAACCTGACACTCTACTATTTTACAAAATACATCAACTATATTTCTTATTTATATCATGAGAGATTATTAATATTTTCATAAGGATGCGGTTTGCTTTTATATCTTGAAATCCTCCAAAGCGGTTGGAATGCCAGGGTATAGAGTAATTATGATTTACCGGGCCGGCTTCTTACTTCTTGACGGAGAATAACTATCTACTATAATAATGGACGTAGCCGCAAAAGGAAATTGCGGTAATATTTTTCAGCCAACATCGGCATATAATGTAATCCAGGCTAATTAAGGCAACCTGATGGGTTTTCAGCATACCAAAAAGTCTGCGGCGCTATTTCATGTCGATGTCTAATTTTCGTTTAAAATTTCCGGAGAGCCTTGGACTGGTTGGCCTCGTAGGATTGGTGGGCGTTATAGGCTATATGACGGGATTAGGTACCTTTAAACCATGGTTGGCTACGTTTGCCGCTTTTAGTTTAATCGGACTACGATTCTTTCATGAGTCGAGCATGAAATTTCCGCAAAGGCTTGGATTGCTTGGAATTTGGGGGTTTCTTGGGTTTTTAGGTTTTATCCCTGGAGTCGATAGAACCATGGAATATAAACCAGAGTATGATTGGCGGAATATTAATAATCAAGCCTATGAATAAGATAACTTTCGTTAAAATTACTCCCTTAAAACGAGGCAGGATAAGTATAAGTAATATTAGGCCCAATGCTTCACTGAGATAACCCCAGTATTGCACTTCAGATTCTAAAATTCCATACCATTCATGGGCATAACTATATCCAAGTAAAATGGCCCCAATTGACAATAGAGCTATTTGGGCAAGGTCCTGATGGTAGAAGTCAACGGGGCATCTATATCCAAGCGATCCATGGAGCCGCTGCTCATTGTAAAACTTTATGTATTGATTTAACCCTCTGCGCAGAGATTTCGGGGTTTCATACTCATTAAGGTAGATATTCTCGTACTTGAGCGTTCGGAAAAATCGCTCTACAAAAATGTTGTCCAGGGCTCGTCCCTTGCCATCCATGGAGATCTTGATCCCTTCGGTCTGAAGGAGTTCGATATAGTCCTGGTTGGTAAACTGGCCTGGTTGGTAAACTGGCTACCTTGATCACTGTTGATGATCTCCGGCCTTCTGCGCTGGAATGCTCTTTTAAAGCATTCCAGCACCCAATGCCGATCCATACTGGTGCTTAGTTCGTAATCCACTATATAGCGGCTGTAAAGATCTACGATAACGAATAGATACATGAATCCCTGACGTAACCGTATGTAAGTGATATCAATGGCCCATACCTGATCTGGATGGTCAATCTTAAGATTCCTCAGTAAATACGGGTGTACATATTTGGCATGTAAACGTTTACTGAGATTGGGGCCAGGGCAGATTCCCTGAATCCCCATTATGCCCATAAGTCTACGGACTCGCTTGCGATTTATTTGCCGTCCCCGGACTTGCATTTCCGCAGCGATCCTGCGATATCCGTAAAAGGTGCATTATACTGCTCCCAGGGAGCAGTATAATGCACCTTCAAATCTTTCCCAGACATAGAATTTGCGTGCCGCCAGGTTCAAAGAGTTCAGGGATCGGGTTATACCGGCTGAACTTTAGGTGATAATGTTAATTCAGGTTTACATCAAGTACCGCTTTTAAAAACTTTTTATATTCCTTATTACTTTTAGTGTATTGGCGCACATCTTGCTGGAAATAATCTTCTATTTCTGCTCTGGTAAAATCGAAAGACTTATTGTTATCCATATCGGTTATATTGAAGGTTATAACTTCCACATTATCAATAAGACTAAATATTACCGCAGCATTTTTAAAATAGGGTAAGCTTGATTTATTATCAACGCCATATCCATGGCAATTTACAATAATGCCGTAGGGCTTATTATCGGTTTTAAGTTCAATACCTAAAGGTTTAACCCCATTTATATAGGGTAATGTATATACCAAATTTGTTACATTACTGTTATCGCCTACATACTTCGATTGATATTTTAGCAGTTTCTCCGGGGTGTCATATACGAAATTAAAGGGGATTAACTTTTGCCTGGTGTCAAGATGTTCTTTATTGGAAACATCAACCCATACTCCTACGATTTGTTCCTGGCAACATAAAAAATTAATATCCTTGTAGATACCATTATCTTCAATGGCTGCTGCCACGTATTGTAGCGGCTTATCCAGATAACTTGAAAAATCATATCCATTTGGCATGGACTTATTATTTAAACTATTAAAAAATGCCTGATTTTTTTCGCGGTCTATAGAGGGTACATAAATATCAAAACCCATCCCGCTATTCATTTGCATTTTATATCCTTTTGACTGAAGATAGGCTTCTATATTTTCTTCTTTGCTATGTATAGAGTCGGTTTGATTATCTATGGCAGCTTTATTTTTGTCGTTTGCCGATGTCGAAGGCACATTGGCACTCTCATTACAACCCACCAGCATACCCCCTGCTGTTGTGAGTAAAATAAGCACACAAAATATCATAAGTAATCTTTTTTTGTTATTCATTTTATAATTACATTCCTTCCACTTAATTTTTACTATAATATAGCATGAAATCTTCTGGTTATAGCTATAATCACTACTTCAATTCAATAGAAATTATTTCAGGACGGTTAAAAAATCTTTGCAGAAATAGGCTGTTACCAAGTCCGCGACTGACAATCATAATGGAGCTATTCATTATTATGTTGCCCGTTATAATATTTGAGTAAAACGCCTTGGTCAGGAGCCAGAATGCCGCCGATAAAGGGAATTATAATCTGACCTCTATGGGCAGGGCCGGTTAAAGATAAATCTATACCTTCATCAGTATATTAATAACGCCCTTTGGGAATCCCTTCCGGGTGGCGCGGCATTCTGGAACGCTGCCGGGTACGTGTCTTAGCCAGTAAAATCAAGAAAAATATGACACTGGCCGCACCTCCCCATCGGGCCGCAACCGTAAAATGGTGAACATAGAGATAGACTGTACCCAGTAATGAACTGCCCAGGACGATTCCCCAGGCAATCGCATAGCTGGCCTGAGCATTTTGCATAAGAGCCGCTTCAACGTTTTTCAGCGGGATTTTAACCTCCAATTGACCTTGCTCGGCTCTCCTTAGTGTTTTTTCCAGCAGCGGCGGCACCTCTACTAAAGCTGTTCCCAGGGCGGCCCCTTTTTCTTTTATGATCTGACTGGGGCGTGCCTGCTTGGGCATAAATTGTTTTAGATAAGGTTTGCCTGCGTCCAGGAAGCTGATTTTACTATCCAGGCCTATGCAGATTCCATACAGGGTTCCCAGAGCCCGCCCTAAAAAAGTAAAACGTGCGGGAATCTGAAAGGGTTGTTCATACAACAGTTTTTCCAGATCGTCCAATAATATCATGACATCTTGATCAAATGATTTAAGACCCTCACCAAGGGTTTGCTCTAGGAACAGCCCGACCGCCCGGGCCAATATTTCATCATCCGCATCCCGGCGCACAAAGCCTACCTGTTTGAGGTAGAAAACGACCTTGTGATGTTCCCTTGCCACCATGGCTAAAACCATCTGAATTAAGGTATTGCGCAAATCCGGGGAAATGGTTCCCATCATGCCAAAATCAATCATTATGATTCTTCCTTCGGCATCGATAAATAAATTACCCGGATGGGGATCGGCATGGAAAAAACCATCCACCAGGATCTGTTTTACGTAGATCTCCAGCAGTTTTTGGGCCAGCCGGGATCTGTTAATACCTGCCTTTTCCAGGCTTTGATAGTCGGTCACCTTCATTCCCTGCATAAATTCCATCGTTAACACCCTCCGCCGGGTATAGTCCCAATGTATGCGGGGGACAATCAAATCCGGATCCGCAGCGCTGTTTTGAGCTATGGTTTCAGCATTTTTCCCTTCCTGCAGGTAATCGAGCTCTTCCCGGAGGGTAACGGCAAATTCTTCATAAATGGCGTCAAAGTCCACCCATTTTTGCCAGTCAGTTAAAAGCTTTAATCCGCCAATCACCCGGCGCATGGCCCTAAGGTCTATATCGATCAGTCTTTCAATCCCGGGCCGCAATACCTTGACAGCCACTATTTCGCCCCCGGGCAGTTCTGCCTGGTGCACCTGCCCCAAGGAGGCAGAAGCCAGCGGGGTTTCGTCCATATGGGCATAGACCTCATGCAGGGGCATATTAAACTCTTTTACAAGCAAAGCCGCTATATCCTGAAAAGCCACCGCCGGCACTTCATCCTGCAGCCCTGCTAATTCCCGGGTGGCAGATTGGGGCAATATGTCCACCCGAGTACTTAGAAATTGGCCCAACTTAATCAGCAAACCACCCATTTCCACGGCGGTATTTCTAAAGCGGCGGGCTTCCAAGAAATATAGTTCTTCCCGGCGGGTATCCTTCCAACCGGGTTTATGCCATAAAGCCTTGAATTTGAGAGAAAAAAAAGACCAAAATATCCGTACGAATAGGTTAATGACCTTGAAAAAACGCCGGGCTGCGCTCCGGGAATTAATTGTCACCTCATCAGCCTCCCTAAATTATGAAATCCGCAAAAGCGGTTGGTATGCCAGTATATATTTATTATGATTTACCGGCCGACTTCTTACTTCTTGACGGAGGATAACTATCTACTATAATAATGGACGTAGCCCCAAAAGGAAATTGCGGTAATATTTTTTAGCCACCATCGGCATATAATGTAATCCAGGCTAATTAAGGCAACCTGAAAAATATTGAGTGGCACTGAGAGGATTTTTATCTGCCACTGCAGAATAATCATCAACTATTGATAAATTTGTACCAGCCGTTGAGCTGATGCTTCATTGGGGCAAAAAAGCGAGGTAAATATGGTATGGTATTAAACCGGTTTGTTTTACATGTTATTCCTGGTTATATAACCAATATTTTTCTGGCAGAATACGAACATGGCTTGCTCCTGCTGGATTGCGGGGCAGCCAGCGATGTTCAGCGTATTGAAGATTACTGTTTGCAAAACCTTAAACGTTCCCCTCAGGATATTAAACTGGCGGTCGTAACACACATACATCCGGATCATAGCGGGGGGGCAGCCAATCTGCGCAACAGGTTTGGCACCCTAATCGCTTCCCAAAATGAGTTGGATCGTTGGTATGCCGGCCCGGGCGGGTTTATTCAGCATAAACTGGATCGCTTTATGATGCAGGGGGTAGCCCGGCGTATGCAACGCAGCTTGGAAAAAACCTTTTTTCCCCGCAGGATTAATGCCGATTTTCTGCTCAGTGACGGTGACAGCCTGCCTATCTTTCAAGACTGGCAGGCTATCCATGTCCCCGGCCACACTTCCCATGATCTGGTTTTATATAACCAAGCCGAATCCCTGCTTTATGTCTCAGATTGCGTTCTGGAAGTCAAAGGCAAGTATCAAAATCCCCTACCGATAATGTTTCCAGAGCAGATGCTATCATCATATACCAAGCTGTCTACCCTAGATGCCGCCACTATCCTGCTGGCACATGGGGAAGCTATCAAAACCGAGGACCCCCGCAGGGTGTTTACCTTAGCCCGTGAACTTCTAAAATCCCCCCCTAACAAGATGACCCACCGCGTCCAATGCATGTCCGTATTCTCTCCGGAAGGCTGGCAGCAGCGCAACAAACAAGGCTGTTAGAATCTGATTAACCATGTTTGGGGCAGAAAAACTGCTTAATTTCGCGGGGAATATAATGCCCATGAAAATTTGACAATAAATCTGCGTCTATACACCTTGCGGGGTTTTTAACAACCGCATTCCATTCAGGGTTACCAGCAAGGAAGTGCCCATATCCCCGACTACCGCCAGCCAAAGGGTCAGCCAGCCGGGGATTACCAGGAGCAGGATGCCGAGTTTTACTATCAGTGAAAAGGCAATATTTTGCTTGATAATCCTCTGGGTTCTGCGGCCTAAGTCGATACCGTAAGCCAGTTTGGATAAATCGTCTGCCATCAAGGCAATATCGGCAGTCTCAAGAGCTACATCAGTTCCGGCAGCGCCCATGGCAATCCCAGTGGTAGCTATCGCCAGTGCCGGGGCATCGTTTACTCCATCGCCTACCATAGCTACCTGATTATAGCGGTCCAACAGTTCCTGCATTACCCTGACCTTGTCCTCCGGCAGCAGATCAGCCTGGTATTCATCTACTCCCACAGCGGCGGCAATCGATTGGGCGGTGCGCTCATTGTCACCCGTCAGCATTATAGTTTTTTCAATACCGATTTGCTTAAGCCGGGCCAATTCCCGGCTGCTATCTTCACGCAAGCGATCCGCTGCGGCAATCAGACCTAAGAACTCTCTTGCATCCGCCAAAATCATCACCGTTTTGCCCTGATTTTGCAGCTTTTCTAACTCAATTTGCATTTGGGGCGGCGAATCAAGTTCAGATTCCTTGAAAAAACGCTGGTTGCCAATAAAGTAACGCTGCCCTTTAATGTCTGCATACGCTCCTTGACCGGCTACCGCCTGGAAACCCTCTACTGGCGGCAGGATCAGTCCCTCTTCTTGCCCCCGGCGGCAAATCGCCGCTGCTAATGGATGTTCGGAACGGGACTCGATAGCAGCTGCTATAGTCAGAATTTCATTCGGGCTGCCCCTAAAAGCAATTATATCGCTTACCACAGCCTGCCCCTGGGTGAGTGTGCCGGTTTTATCAAAAGCAATGGCTCTTAAGTCCCCTAAGGCTTCCAGATAGGCTCCGCCTTTAATCAACACGCCGTTTTTAGCGGCACTGCCGATTCCCGAAACGATTGACACCGGGGTAGAAATAACCAGGGCGCAGGGACAAGCAACCAGAAGCATACCTAAAGCCTGGTACAGCCAATGGTGAAAAGATTGCGAGCCCAGCAGCGGGGGAAGCGTAGCTACTAGAAAAGCCGCCGCAATAACTGCGGGGGTGTAATAACGGGCGAATTTATCCACGAATTGTTCGGCAGGTGCTTTTTGCCCTTGGGCATCCTCTACCAGGCTGATAATCCGGTTAATAGTATTATCCTGAGCCAATTTTAAGACTTCGACTTCCAGGCTGCCATATCCGTTTACGGTACCGGCATATACAGTATGCCCGACTTCCTTATCAACGGGCAGTGATTCCCCGGTAATCGCCTTTTCCTCTACCGCCGAAATTCCTTTAACGACCTTGCCGTCCATGGCAATCCTTTCACCAGGTCGAACCACCAGTATATCTTTTAGGCAGATCTCCTGCACCGGTACGGTTATTTCTGTTCCATTACGCCGGATCAGAGCCTCCCGAGGAGCTATTTCCATCAACATACGAATGGAATCGCGGGTTTTATCCATAGAATAGGCCTGCAGGGCATTGCCTAGTGAAAACAGGACGACTACCGCCGCTCCTTCTTCATAGTGCCCTAGCCCCACGGCGCCTATGACGGCAATTACCATAAGCACATTCATATCCATTTCGCGGGCATTGATTAAAATCGCCAGACCTGCTTTGGCAGGCAGATAACCGCCTAGAACGATAGCCAGGATATACAGGCCATGGGTCCAGGTCACCGGGGCATTGACCAGGTGACTGAGCACAGCTAACAAAACCAGGCTTCCAGATATCAGGGTAGATCGCACATATTTATTGCTTGCCAGCAGCGATTGGGGCGGAACCTTAAGATCGGTCGCTCCTTCGAGCCTGCCTTGGTAGCCCATTTTTTCTACTACTTCCAGAATTGAATTAACCGGCCCTTGGTGGATAACTTCCATTTTGGCTGCCCCAAAATTAACCTGCGCCGAATTAACCCCGGGCATTGCCAGGATCCGTTTCTCCAGTTTAGCGGCACAGTCGATGCAATCCAATCCTTGCAGGCGAATGATGCTTTTATTGTCACTTAAACCGCTCTGGTAACCAACCGCATAGGCTGTATAGCCCAGGCTTTTAACCTGATTGATGACTTTATCCAGCCCGATAAGCGCCGGGTCGTACTTTACCTGCAGTTTGGCCGTACTAAAGGTAAGCCGGGCTTCTGCTATACCTGGCATTTTGCTGATGGCCTGCTCGACCTTGGCGGCACAATTCGGACAATCCAGGCCGCCAATCTTTAACGTATCCTCATCGTATAAAAAATCTGCCGGGATCGCAACTCCTGCCATTTTGTATCCTCCTATTCCATAACATGCTCTAATCCTTGGGCAAAAAGGCTTCTAACGTGTTCATCATCCAGACTGTAGTAGAGTATCTTGCCTTCGCGGCGAAACTTGACCAGTTTTTGGCTGCGCAACACCCGCAACTGATGCGATACCGCCGAATCGGAAGCCCCGATAACTGCGGCCAGATCACACACACAAAGCTCTCTTTGCATCAGGGCATAGAGCATTTTGATGCGGGTGGAATCGCCCAGGGTTTTAAAAAAATCCGCTAATTCAAAAACGATTTCATCTTTTATCATTTCCTTTTGAACAGCGATTACGCTTTCTTCATGGATGCATTGAACCTCACAGCGATCCAGGAATTCATCCCTCATCTTTATCCCTCCACACTTTAACACCTGAATATATGTTCATATATAGTATTGCATTATTTGGCTTTTAAAATCAAGGGGAAAAAACGGCGCGGGTTTTTGAAAACTGTTATACTCTGCGTATTATGATTCATATTGATTTTTCAGTGGGGCAATCATTTTTATCGTTGCTGTCAAACCTTGGCAGGCGGGAAATTTTCGTTACTGGTTTTGACTTGTGCTCCGGGAAGGGTAAAATGAAAGGTAGGATTGGGAAAGGAGATTTTTTATGAATATTGGGATTGACATCGATAATACCATCAGTACAACCCGTGAAACGATCTTTGCTTTTGCTAATAAATATAATCGCGAAAACTGTCTCCCCAACCAGTTTGATTTAGCACACTATGCGTTGGAAAAATCGCTGGGCTGGGATAGGCCCACTTCCCAAGCTTTTTTGCGAACCCATCTGGCTGATATCTATCGCCAGGTTCTGCCTAAGCCCCAGGCCGTGGAAATTATCCGCGAACTACATCAGGAAAACCGTATTATCCTGATTACCTCCCGCAACCAACGGGATGAAGCTGTGGCTACCGTAACCCGGGAGTGGCTGGAACTTCATCAGATTGAATATGACAAGCTGATCATGAATAATACTGATAATATGCATCATTACAGCAAGCTGGCCGATTGCCTGGACAACGGGGTGGAACTAATGATAGAGGATCATCACGACCTGGCCTGGGAGTTAAGCAGCTATTTTCCGGTAGTCCTTTTTGATTATCCTTACAATGCTCATCTACAGCATGACAACATCATTCGCGTGCAAAGTTGGCCGGAGGTAAGGCAGGCCGTAAACCAAATAATCGGCTAAGTGCCCGCCCCTAAGTTAACTGCCCTATCTGCCGACCCGTCGCACGCTCCGTTCGGCGTACGGCGGTTCCAAAGTTAACACATCAATAATAACTTAACATCTTCTCCGGCATGGGTATCCGGCACGTCCAAACCTCTATTGGGGACCCCTATTCTACCGTAACTGCTTTGGTCAGATGCCGGGGGTTGTCTACCTCGGTACCACGGAAAACCGCCATATAGTAAGCAAATAGCTGTAGAGGAACGACCGTTACCAGAGGTGCCAGCCAGGGTTCCGTGTCGGGAATAATAATAACTTTTTCATACTCCTGACAGTATTTTTGCAAACTCTCTTTGCATATAACGATAGTCTGGGCTCCCCGGGATTTTATTTCATCGATATTGGACATAGTCTTTTCCGCCAAAGCATCCTGGCTAACCAGCCCTATTACCAGGACATCGCCATTGAGCAAAGCAATCGAACCATGTTTTAGTTCCCCGGCAGCATATGCTTCCGCGTGTACATAAGACGTTTCTTTAAGTTTTAATGCCCCCTCCATAGCAACGGGATAATCATAGCCCCGGCCCAGGAAAAAGGCATTATCAGTATCGCGGTAATAACCGGCTATTTCTTTAACGGTGGGTTGCAGAGCCAAGGCTTTTTCTACCTTTTGGTCAATGGTGGTTATGGATTTAATATAGGTGTTAAGCTCTGCTTCCGACAACGTACCTCTTTCTTGGGCTAAATACAAAGCCAACAGATACAATGCCATTAACTGGGTCAGATAGACTTTGGTCGAGGCTATGGATATCTCCGGGCCTGCCTGGGTATAAATTACCGCATCCGCCCAACGGGCCATGGTGCTACCTGGAACATTTAATATAGCCAGCACAGGAATTCCGGCTTGTTTCGCCTTATAAAGGGCTGCCAGGGTGTCGGCGGTTTCACCGGATTGGCTAATAACTATTAAGAGGTCACCTGCCTGCCACAATACCCGGCGATAAGCAAATTCGGATGCCAGGTCAATCTCCACCTGAAGACCGGTCAATTCCTCAATGGCTTTGCGCCCCACCAACCCGGCATGATACGCAGTACCACACCCGGCAATAAATATCTTGTTTATATTCTTAATTTCAAAATTAAGCCCGCTGAAGATGATTTTATTATCCTTTATTCTGCCGTTTAAAGTTTGCCGCAATGCCTTAGGCCCAGCGAAGATTTCTTTAATCATAAAATGTTCAAAATCGCCTTTATCCTCACAATTTAAATCCCCTGCCACTTAAAAACCCTCCTCATAAATTGCTAACTTCTCGTGACCGCAGGCCACAATTATAAAAATGGCTGCATGATACGGTTGGGAAACTGAACTTCCCCCAACGAAAGCTAAAGCTTCCGTTACCAAGGCAGGTAATGGGTAGCTTCGTCCTAATATATACCTGATATTTAGTTTTCCAGCGGGAGCTTCTAGCATCAGACCGCAGAAACTCCCGGCACTCAACCCAAACTTGAGCCGGCTTGATGGTAAATTGTTCCTGCCGAGTGCCCGGTCGCTATTTAGGGTACTGCGGTAATCCGCGTTTATTATGATTTTTGGGCTTTGGCCCAACTGTCGCGCAGGGATACGATGCGGTTAAATACCAACCTGTCCGGTCGGGAATCTACGTCCAGGCAAAAATAGCCCTGCCGCAGGAATTGATATCTATTCCTGGCTAAAGCTTCTGCCAAACCGGGTTCAACCTGACAATTTGTAAGTACCTGCAGGGAGTTGGGATTAAGCTTGGTTTTAAAATCATTGCCATCTTCTTCATCATCCGGGTTTTCGGTCAGGAAGAGATGCTCATACAGGCGCACTTCAGCCGAAATGGCATGGGCGGCCGATACCCAATGGGAGGTACCTTTGACCTTGCGGCCGCTGGTTGCTCCGCCGCTCTTGGAATCAGGATCATAGCTGCAATGCAATTCGATGATATCCCCTTGAGCATTTTTGATAACCTCTTCACACTTGATGATATAGGCGCTTTTTAACCTTATTTCCCCGCCCGGCCGCAAACGGAAAAATTTCTTGGGCGGATCCTCCATGAAATCCTCCTGTTCTATGTACAATTCACGCGAAAAAGGGATCAGGCGCTTACCCATGGCCGGGTTTTCAGGATTATTCTCCGTCTCCAGCCATTCCACCTGATCAGCCGGGTAATTATCGATAATAACCTTTAAGGGCCGCAAAACAGCCATCACCCGGGTAGCATCTAAATTCAAATCTTCCCGGACACAGTGTTCCAGCAGTGCTATATCAACCACGCTATCTCTCTTGGCTACCCCGATGCGATTACAAAAATCACGAATGGACTCCGGCGTATACCCCCTGCGGCGCAACCCGGAAATAGTCGGCATACGGGGATCGTCCCAGCCATTTACATAGTTGTTCTCCACCAATTCTCTTAATTTACGTTTGCTCATCACCGTGTAGCTAAGATTAAGGCGGGCAAATTCGATTTGCTGGGGACGCCCATTTTTATCCGCATTATAATCCACATTGTCGAGGAACCAGTCATATAAAGGCCGGTGATCGGCAAATTCCAAGGTACAAACTGAATGGGTAATACTCTCCAACGCATCTGATAAGGGATGCGCAAAGTCATACATCGGATAGATGCACCATTTATCCCCGGTACGGTGATGATAGGCTCTTAAAATGCGGTATATAACCGGGTCACGCATATTCAGGTTGGGTGAAGCCATATCAATTTTAGCCCTTAAAACCCGGGTGCCATCCGCAAATTCTCCGGCCCGCATGCGGGTAAATAGATCCAAGTTTTCTTCCACCGAGCGGTTACGATAGGGACTCTCCTGACCGGGCTCGGTGAGCGTACCCCGATATTGTCTGATTTCCTGGGGACTTAAATCGCAGACATAAGCACATCCTTTTTCTATTAGCTGCACAGCCGATTCATACAGCTTATCGAAGTAGTCTGAAGCATAATACATCCGTTCTTCCCAATCAAACCCCAGCCACCTGACATCTTCCTTTATAGAGTCAACGTATTCGAGTTCCTCCTTAATGGGATTGGTATCATCGAAACGCAGGTTGCAGATTCCCCCATTATTTGCCGCCAGACCAAAATTCAAACAGATAGACTTGGCATGGCCTATATGCAAATATCCATTCGGTTCCGGCGGAAAGCGGGTGTGTACCCGTCCTCCGTTTTTCCCTTTTTTTAAGTCCTCACTTATAATGTTTTGAATAAAGTTGGTTAAGGCCTCGTTATTATTGTTTTCTTCCGGATTATTATTCTGTTCCGTGGTCATCCTTTTTCCTCCCTTAAAATAAAAGACACCCAAATGATATGGGGTCTTTATTCTAATTATTATACCCTTTTATTACTGCATCCTGAACTAAAACCTTATTTTATATATTGGAAAACAGTAAAATCCTAAAAACCAGGGGGCACTTCCCGGTCGCATGAAAAAACATAAGCATAGACGTCAGGTAACTTCCTAGGATTCCAGCAACTCCTCCAGGAACTCCATGCTGTCGGCAATAAAGACAAATTCTCCGCTCTCGCAATTTTCCCCGGCCTGTTCGTAACTTTCATACGCAAAAGGATAGATTCCATTCTGATTCACTATAAAAAAGGGCATCAATTTTCCCTGCCTTCCTGTTTTTCTTATTATTTGGTCTTAATACTTTTATAATACCGCCCCTTACAAAATGCTCCTGGTAATTATAGGCTGGCAAATACATTTTTTACTGATATCAGCTAAATATTTTTTTGCACAAATGCACAGCCTATCTTTAAGCACTAATTTTTAAAGACAATTTTTAAGGAGGGCTTATTATATACAGCACATTCAAGGACGCTCCCAACCCTTACTGGATTAGTTCGGTGTCGAAAACTGATTATCCCTCATTAAGTGAAGATATAACAGCGGATGTAGCCATAGTGGGCGGCGGCTTGGTCGGCATAACTTCGGCCTATTTATTAACAAAAGCCGGACTTAAGGTGGCGCTCCTGGAAGCAGACCGGATCCTACACGGTACTACCGGCCATACAACCGCTAAAATAACCTCCCAGCACTCCTTAATATACGCCCGACTAAAAAAAGAAATAGGGACGGAGAAGGCCGGACTTTATGCCCAAGCCAATGAAAGTGCTTTGCACATGATTGCCGATCTAGTTAAGGAAAAACAGATAGATTGTGATTTTGAACGCCAGTCGGCTTATGTATACACCAGTTCCCCTGAATATATCAAACAGATCGAGGAGGAAGTTCGGGTTGCCGACAGTTTAGGCTTAAATGCGGTTTATTGTGAAGATATTCCCCTGTCTATAAAAATTGAAGCCGCAATTCGTTTCGATGATCAAGCCCAATTTCACCCCTTAAAATATTTGCTGGTACTAGCTCAGGAGGTAATTAATCAGGGTGGCAGTATCTTTGAGCAAACCCCGGTCATCAATATCGAAAAAGATTCGCCTTGGGCCGTATTAACCAGAAAAGGCAACCGGATAAAAGCAAACCAGATAATTGTCGCTACTCATTATCCCTTCTTCGACGGCGGGGGACTTTATTTTTCCAGAATATATGCAGTGAAGTCTTATGCCCTGGGAATAAGAACCGCTAACCCTTTTCCCGGCGGAATGTATATATCCGCAGAGCAGCCCACCCGCTCCCTGCGTGCGCAAAAAACCAGTGATGGTGAAATAATTCTAGTAGGAGGGGAATCTCATAAAACCGGCCAGGATTTGAATACCAACACACATTATACTAATCTGGTTGATTATGCAAAGAACACCTTTGAAGTGCTTGATATTCCTTATCGCTGGTCTACCCAGGATTGCATGACCACGGACGGTATTCCCTATATTGGCAGAATCACTGCCAAAACCCCCTCTATTTATATTGCTACCGGTTTTGGAAAATGGGGTATGACCAATGGCACGGTCGCCGCTCTGCTAATAAAGGATCTGCTCTTAGGTGCTGATAATTCCTGGATCGAAGTTTTCCGGCCAAGCCGGCTTAATATTTCTTCAGTTACTCCCCTGGTAACCCAAAATATCAATGTAGCCAAACATTTTGTAGTCGGCAAATTCAAACCGGCCGCTGAAAATGCGCAGATTTCTAAAGGCGAAGCCATGGTTATTGATGTTGAAGGCGAAAAAACCGGGGCATACCGGGATGAGAACGGCCACCTGCATCTGCTGGATATAACCTGTACTCATGTAGGCTGTGAATTAGCCTGGAACGATGCGGAAAGAACTTGGGATTGCCCCTGCCACGGCTCCAGATTCAGTTATAACGGCAGTATCATCGAAGGACCTGCCCTTAATCCCCTAATGCCATGGGGTGAAGGTGAAAACAAAGTTGAGCCTCATATTATCCCCTAACACTTCAAACAGCTTCATCTCTTTGCTCCCCTGTTTCGTATTACCAGCTTCCTTAGCAAAAATTATTATTATTCTACAGATTTTAGCAGGAAAATATTTGTAATTGGCGTATTATATGTAAAAACTTGATGTTATAGTTATATTTTTCATCGTCTGGCAATAAAATGAAACGAAAGGGGGGGGAAGGGAACACACCGCCAAGCTAACCCAATGCTTAACCTGGCATGGGTTATGCTCACGTCTGGTCAGGACTTATACGTTTAATACGATGCAAATTAGTGAAAGGAAGAGTGAGAAATGTCTTACAAATTCGCATACAATACCCGAGACATAAAATTTATCTTAAAAGAATGGTTACCCACCGAAGAAATATTAGCATACGATAAATATAAGGATTATTATACCTTGGACGATTTTGATACCATCATTGATCAAGTGCGTAAAGTTGCTGCCGAAGTAATCGCTCCCACCGCTGAAGATGCCGATAATATCGGAGCCCGTTGGGAGAATGGACAGGTTTACCTGCCCCCTTCATTCCATACGGCCATCCGTTTTATGCACGAAAACGGATGGGCTACCAGTAATCTTGACGATGAGGCCGAAGGGGTTCTGCCCATCGTTCTTAACAGCCTTTTGTTCGAAATAGAGGCTGCTGCCAACCCGGCCTTATTTGCCTACATGGCTACCGGCAGCGGGGTTGCCAATGTTTTAAAACACTATGGTAGTGATGAACAAAAACAGCGCTTCCTGCCCAAGCTCTTTGAAGGTACCTGGGGAGGAACCATGTGCCTGACTGAACCCACGGCTGGATCGGACGTTGGTGAACTTCTTTCCAAGGCTTATCCCACCGATGAACCCGGCATTTATAAAATGAAAGGGCAAAAGATTTTTATCACCTGCGGTGATCGTGACGATGTCGAAAATATTATTCATCTCTATCTGGCCCGGGTGGACGGTGCCAAAAACGGTACCAAAGGGCTTTCTTTGTTTATTGTCCCCAAATTCTGGGTTGATGAAAATGGCAACCTGACCCCTAACGATGTTCAGTGTATCGGCATTGAACATAAAATGGGCTTAAAGGGTTCGGCAACCTGTGCCCTGGTCGTTGGTGAAAATAATAATTGCCGCGGCTGGCTGATCGGCAATCCTCCCGATGAAAACGGCGTAGGTGAGGGCATCATGCAGATGTTTAACATGATGAACGAAGCCCGCCTGGACACCGGACGTCTCTCCACCGCCGTAGCCGCCAATGCCTACTGGAATGCCAAGGATTACGGCAAAGAACGTATTCAGGGACGCCTTTTAACCGACCCTAAGGCCGGCAAGGTTACCATAAATAAGCATGAGGATGTAAAACGCATGTATCTGCTTAACAAGGCTACCACCGAAGCCTGTCGTGCCCTCCTGGCCAAATGTTATTTCTATGATGATGTTTCCGAAAATGATCCTGATCCGGAGCGCAGAAAATGGGCCCGCAAGAAAATGGATATGCTGACCCCCTTGTGCAAAGCTTATCCTAGTGACGAAGCTTGGGGACTGGTGGCTGAATCATTGCAATCCTACGGCGGATATGGATATTGTGAAGATTATCCGGCGGCTAACTCCGCCCGTGATTGCAAGATCTGGTCTATATGGGAAGGTACTAACTTCATTCAATCTATGGATTTGATCGGCCGCAAATGGATGGCCGGCAAAGGTGCTATTTTCGCCTCAGTCTTAGGGGAAATCGATGAATTTTTAGCACAGTATAAAGGTAAAATCGAAGGCATGGATCAAGAGATGATACATCTGGAAAAAGCCCTGGCGGCTTACCGTGAGATTCAGATGACGATCGGCGGCTATGTCGGAGCCGGCAAATTGGGGCTGATGGCCGTTTACGCCCGGCGTATCCTGACTGCTACTGCCCAGACTTATTGCGGTTTCCTCTTAATGGATCAGGCTCGCATCGCCAAAGAACGTCTGGCCGAACTGCCCGCCGATCACTATGATTACAACTTCTATCTGGGTAAAGTCCTGTCGGCCCGTTATTATCTTAACAACGCCGTACCCAACGTATGGCATATTCTGGAGCTGATCAAGATTGGCGATATGTCCGTTATTGATGCTCCCATTGAGATTTTCGATTACTAAAATCGATGATTTTTAATTGATTTATGGCTGATTAATTTTCCTTCTCCCCCCGGTCAAAGGCTGCAACCAACCGGGTCAAAAAGTTAAGATTATAGGTGGGGATACTCCAGCAAATCTGCTCTGGTAGCGGGGATTTTAGTTTCCGGCGAGGAAGCTAATCTTCCCCTACCGGAATTTTGCTTATTATCTTTTCGTTATTCAAATAAAGTAGTGCCGGCAGTGTTCAAATAACTGCGATAATCGTTTTTTCTGCCTTCTTTATGACAGCCACTGGCCCGCGTTTTTAAAATTCACACGATTTAACGGTTCGGGGGAAAGGCACTACATCCCTTATATTGCTAACCCCGGTTATATACATAATAAGCCTTTCAAATCCCAGCCCGAATCCAGCATGCTTAACTCCGCCATATTTTCTCAGTTCCAGGTACCACCACAGCTCCCTTTCATCAAGTTTAAGTTCCTTGATTCTCTGCTCCAGTTTTTCAACCCTTTCTTCCCTTTGACTGCCGCCGATTAATTCGCCGACTCCCGGAACGAGTAAATCCATGGCAGCCACCGTTTTTCCGTCATCATTTTGGCGCATATAAAAAGCTTTGAGATCCCGCGGATAATCTGTAACAAAAACCGGTTTTGAAAAAATACGTTCGCTTAAATACCGTTCATGTTCGGTCTGCAGGTCGTGACCCCATTCTACCGGATAGGCAAACGTTTCCTCGGCCGCTTTTAATATTTCGATTGCCCGGTTGTATGAAATATGGGCAAACTTTGATCCTACTACACTATCCAGTCTGGCCTGTAGATTTTTATCGACAAACTGATTAAAGAAAGCCATTTCCTCCGGAAGACTTTCCAGCACATAGTTGATCACATATTTCACCATGGCTTCGGCCAGGTTCATATTATCCTCTAGATCCGCAAAGGCAATCTCCGGTTCTATCATCCAAAATTCGGCTGCATGCCGCGCAGTATTGGAATTTTCAGCTCTGAAAGTTGGCCCAAAGGTATAAACATCCCTGAAAGCCAGAGCAAAAGCCTCTGCCTCCAGTTGTCCGCTCACCGTAAGATTCGCCCGGCGGCCAAAAAAGTCCTGGGAAAAGTCAGCCTCACCCGCCTCGTTTAAGGGCGGCTGTTTGGCATCAAGGGTGGTTACGCGAAACATTTCTCCCGCCCCTTCCGCATCGCTGGCTGTTATGACCGGGGTATGCACATATAAAAAGCCATTTTCCTGAAAGAATTTATGAATCGCGTAGGCAGCCACGGATCGCACCCTGAAAACCGCTGCAAAAAGGTTGGTACGAGACCGCAGGTGGGCTTGCTCCCGCAAAAATTCCCGGGTATGGCGCTTGGGTTGAATCGGATAGTCCTCCGGCGAATCCCCTAATAAAACTACTTTCCGAGCCTTTATTTCAAACGGCTGCGGGGCTTGGGGGGTTAAAACTAATAAACCGCGCACCGAAATCGCTGAGCCGGCCCTGTAGTGGGCTACTTCTTCAAAATTATCAAGTCCATCTTTTTCATAAACGACCTGTACGGTCGTAAAATGAGTACCGTCATTAAGAGCCATAAATCCAAAGGACTTTTGATCGCGATTGGTTCTTATCCAGCCACAAAGCTCAACTTCCTGATTTTCATACCTGGCGGTATTCCTAACCAGTTGCCTGATTACTACATTTTCCATACTAATCCTCCCTAATGATTTAAACCGTTTATTCATAAGATTTGTTTTTCTTTAATTATATTATGGCAAATTTAGCTATTATTAAAATTATTATATAAATGCGCTAAGCTTACCTCCATTTTGGTTTATGTAATTATCCTGTTTTCATTTGCCTTAAGAAGTTCTGTTATAATAGAAAAAAGTTATTGTATTGATATTATGAATTGGAGGTAACCATGGATAAAATAAGACCGATATATTTATCTGAGAAAAATGGGGATTTGTGGCTGACCGAAGACGAACGGGAAAACCTGAAGATTGATTATCGGATAAAAGATATAATCTACGCAGAACAGTCTGCCTTTCAGTATGTTATGATCCTGGATTCGTATGCATTTGGACGTATGCTGGCATTGGACGGTATAGTTCAAACCACTTCCATTGATGGGCATATCTACAATGAGATGATTTCCCACGTACCGCTTTGCATTCATCCCCATCCCCGGCAGATCTTGATAATTGGCGGCGGAGACTGTGGCGCTGCCAAGGAAATCTGCAAATATGACCACGTAGAACGCATCGATCTGGTAGAGATTGATAAACTGGTGGTTGAAGCTTGCCAAAACCACCTCCCGGAAGTATCCGGACGTTTATCTGATCCCCGGGTGCATTTCATTTTTGAGGACGGGGTTGATTTCGTAAAAAACAAAGCCCAAGAATATGATGTAATAATCGTTGATTCATCTGACCCCATCGGTCCGGCAGAAGTTTTATTTGAAAAAAGCTTTTATCAGAGCCTGTTTAAGGCCCTGAAAGATGATGGTCTCATGGTTTGCCAGAGCCAATCGCCTATCTTTCATGCTGAAATAATGCGCCAAACCCACCAGAGAATCAGTTCTATTTTTGCCAAAGCCGCACTTTATATGGCCGTTGTGCCAACCTATCCCGGCGGATTTTGGAGCTTCACCGTAGGATCAAAACAGCATATTACCCCTGACCCGGCCAGGCTGAGAGGTCAGGATTTATTATATGTGAATAAACCGCTTATTAAAAGCTGTTTTGATCTGCCCCAATTCGTGCTCAACCTGTTATAACCGGGAGCCCCAGGAACAGGCCTAGGTATGATCCCTGGGCCTGCTTTATTTGTGATATGGTTCCCCTTTTAAGATCTTAAAGCTTCTGTATAGTTGTTCGGTTAATAATAATACCGCCATCTGATGGGGAAAGGTCATTTTGGATAAGGAAATGGTCTGGTCGGCCCTTTGCTTGACTGGCGGGGCAAGGCCATGAGCACCACCTATAACCAGGTTAATGCGGGTTTTAGCCTGGAGGTTTAATTCCTGGACACGGACTGCCAGTTGTTCGGAGCTTAAGGCTTCACCTTGGGGATCTAAAACAATAAGTATTTCATTATCCCCCAAGAGGGCAAGGATTCTATCCCCCTCCTTTTGCAAGATCCTGGCGATTTCTTTTTCCGAAGAACGAGGGGATATTTTCTCCTCCAGACCATCTAGCATTTCAATAGCCGTATAAGCGGTCAACCTTTTTAAATACTCCTTAATACCTTCCTGATAGAAATTTTCCCTAATCCTGCCTACTGAAATAATTCGGTATTTCACAACCTTACCCTCCGCTTTGGCATAGTTTTCAGTGTCTAATATCATAACCCAGCTATGCCCAAAAATAAACCGCCCCTTAAAAGGGTCGGTTCCTAAGCATTTATTTCTTCCTCACGCCTGGCTCATGAATTAACGAGTTCTATCTGACAGCGCAGGTTTTCAATGCGCGAGTTTTTGTCGGCAGGTAATCTGGTAATATCCAGGGTAACTTTATCCCCGGCTCTACAGGCAAAGATTTTTTCCTGTAATTCCAGACCTGTTTTTACAGGTTTCCCATTTATTTTACTGACAATATCATTAGGCTTAATGCCCGCCTTTATAGCCGGTCCGCCTTTAAGGGGTTCAATAATAACGCCATTGGTAACAGGCAGTTTGTAGTATCTGGCCTCCTGTAGGTTGATTTCGCCTAGGATTTTTATACCCAGCAAGGGACGGATAACCCGCCCGTTTTTAATGATCTCAGCAGCGATGGTTTTAACCTGGCTGGACGGTATGGAAAAACCCATTCCTTCAAAGCCTGGCATCGCTATTTTGATCGTGTTGATGCCTATTACTTCCCCATTCAGATTAACCAGGGCACCCCCTGAATTACCCGGATTAATAGCGGCATCAGTTTGAATAAGGCGCAGGACAAAACCTTCTTCAGTCGTAATTACCCGATTTAAGCCACTTACAATTCCCGAGGTTACAGAACGTGCGAATCTTAATCCCAAAGGGTTACCTATGGCAACCACCTGCTGCCCTACCGCGAGACGGTCGGAATTGCCCAGCCGGGCCGGGGTTACTTTCTTTTCGACTGCGATTTTGATAACCGCCAGATCAGTGCGGGGATCAGAACCTACCAGGCTGGCTTCCTTGGTATTGCCATCCGCCAAGGTAACGATTAGGTGGTCGGCGTTGCGCACAACATGGTAGTTGGTTATGATGTGTCCTAGATGGTCATAGATCACCCCAGATCCGGTCGCTTCTGATTTGCTTCGGTTAAACATATCGCCCGTACTGCGCAAATTGCTGATCCCAACGATAGACGGGCTTACCTGTCGGGCTACGTCACTGACCGACCCTGCTACCGACTGCTCCTGGTTTTTTTGGATTACCAGTCTATTCGGGCTGCTCAGGCTGGTGACCAGAAGAACCAGGCCCAAGCCGAAGCAGAAAAAAATTAGAAAGAACTTTAGCCCCCTCACAGTTTTGCGATCCACATTATTCCCCCTAAACCAATCGATAAAGATATTTTTAGCCGGGGAATTTGATTTATACTTGGATAATCTGCCCAAAATAAAATCCCGGCGAAGCCGGGATGGCTGGTTATTTTATTTTGGCCCCTAGGGATTTTAATTTGGTCTCAATATCTTCATAGCCGCGGAATATATGGATAGCCTCCTCAATAGTCGTTTCACCTCGCGCCGCCAGTGCGCTTAATACCAGCGCGGCTCCGGCTCGCAGGTCGGTAGCTTTCACCCGGGCACCATAAAGTGACGGTGTCCCTTCCACAATCGCAGAGTGCCCCTCCAGTTTTATCTTGGCACCCATACGTTTTAGTTCATCTACAATCTGAAAGCGGTTTTCAAAAACGTTTTCCACGATTACACTGGTACCTTCCGCCAACGACAGCAGCGCCATCATCTGGGATTGCATATCCGTTGGAAATCCTGGATAAGGCAACGTTTTTATATCTGCCGGCAAAATTCTCTGCCCGCCCTTGACCAGCAACCCTTGTTCGGTTTCTTGTACCGTGGCCCCGGTTTCCTGCAATTTAGCGACAATAGGATGCAGATGGGTTGGGATCACATTTTCAACCAGTACTTCCCCGCCGGTAATCGCGGCGGCAATCATATACGTACCGGCCTCTATCCGATCAGGAATAATCGTATACCGACAGGCATTTAAGACCGGAACACCCTCGATTTTGATTAAATCGGTTCCGGCCCCTCTGATTTTGCCGCCCATGGAATTAAGAAAGTTAGCCAAGTCTACTATTTCAGGCTCCTTGGCGGCATTTTCGATAATGCTTAACCCCGGAGTTTTAACGGCCATCATCATGATATTCTCGGTTGCTCCCACACTGGGGAAATCCAGATAAACTCTGGAACCGTGCATTTGGAGGGCCCGTGCATAAATATAACCGTGTTCAATATCAATATCTGCTCCTAAGGCCTGAGCCCCTTTAAGATGCAGATCCATAGGTCTGGAACCGATGTCACATCCCCCGGGCAGGGAGACTATGGCTTCACCCTGCCGTCCCAAAAGAGCCCCCAGGAATAAATTTGATGCCCGCAGTTTTTTGGCTAATTCATAGGGTGTCTGCGTCTTTACCGTAGTAGCAGGCGGTATTATTGATAAGCTGTCATCTTCGTTCCAAAAGGCCTTAACGCCCATTTCATTTAATATCTGTACCATAACCTCGACATCGCAGATTCGAGGAACGTTATCGAGAATCGTTTCACCTTCCGCCATTATGCTGGCTGCAATTAGAACCAGCCCGGCATTTTTAGCACCGCTTATGTGTACATTGCCGTATAATGGTTGTCCTCCCTCAATTACCAAAATGTCCTTCAAGAAGTACACCTCACTATTGCTTTTCCATATATTGATAACATTGATATGCAAAATTTTTAAAATCAGTACCTGTAGCCATTTCACAGGCTTTTTCCATGGTGTAGCCTTTTCCCAGGTAATCCATAATCACATATATAGATTCTTCACCGTATTTTTCTGCGATATATTCAACCGCTTTCAGCGACTCCCAGTAAGCAGCCTGCTGATTTAATCGGTCAAAGTTTTTGGCTAGTTCCTCCAGTGTATACATGGAGTCCGGCTGTCCAGCTGCAGAGGTTTTAAATTCAAAACCGGTCAGCTTTTTTTCTACATACTGGGCTACTCCCTCCGTCCACCAGCGATTATAATTCCCCCGGGTCTTTTCGTCAACCATAAGATGTACAAATTCATGCACCATCGGGCCATTTTTTAGAAATTCTTCCTGGTCATATGGTTGTTTTAACCATTCCCGAGGTGACAGGATACGGATAGTTCCGCCCCAATAAACCCCCATGGCCTTATCGTCTTTATCCCATCCAAAACTCTTAGCCAGGCTCTGGCTGTCCGGGTATATAATAATAGTTGTCTTCTGGCCCGTTTGCCAGTTCATCTCCCGGCTAACCAAATCATAGGCTGTTTCGGCTGTATCAGCTACCAGGTGAACATAATCACTATCACGTTCACTAAATTTGACGGTATAGTGCTCAGTTTTAAGCTCATTAAGCTGAGCCGTACTTAATTTGGTTTCCTGTCCTACCATAAAACGAAAGAAATTTTGCCAGAGTTGCCTGGGCAAGGAGCTGTTCCTGGAAAGTCCCAGGGTTGCCAGTACTATAATCAACAGTACCAGTATTAGACTAAGATTGTTCTTGTTCCCAAACAACATGGTTAAAGCCCCTCCCCTCCACCCATGATTATACTATGGGTAAAGCTATAAGGGGCTAAGCAAATACTGGTATATCAGCTATTCTTTGAGATAGGCGGTTACAGCGATTCCGGCCTGAGCGCCATCGCCTACCGCCGTAGCTACCTGACGGCCTTGTTTGACCCTGATATCACCAGCCGCAAAAATTCCCTCCACGGAAGTATGCATCTCATCATCGGTTACCACATAGCCATCCCTGGTTTCCACCAATCCTTCCAAAAAATCGGCTGCGGCCACCAAGCCTATACTTACAAACAAACCTTCAATCTCCAAAACTTCTTCGGCCTGGGTATTAACATCCCGGAGAACAACCCTGCGCATGATCCCATCACCCTCGATTCGGGTGATAACTTTATTTAGTTTAAGTTCAATTTTATCATTTGCCAGCATTTTGTCCACAGCGGTTTGGTTGGCCCTGAATCCTTCCCGGCGATGGATAAGATAAACCTTGGAGGCAATGTCTGCCAAAAACAAGGCTTCTTTTACGGCTGAATCGCCCCCACCAACGACCGCTACCGGGCAATCGGCAAAAAACGCCGCATCACAGGTAGCACAGTAAGATACGCCGCTGCCCTTAAATTCCTGTTCACCGGGAACCTCTAATTCTCTGCGTTTGGCACCCAGGGTAATAACCACCGCCTGGGACATATAATATCCTTCGGTCGTAGTGACTTTTTTTCCTTCCGGCAGGGACTCAACCTTAATTACCTCCTCAAAACGGGTTTCTACGCCGAAGCGCTCCGCCTGTTTATAGAAGCTGTCCATCAATTCACCCCCGGAAACGCCTTCAGGAAATCCCGGGTAATTGTCAAGCTGGTCAATCCAGGCAGCATTACCGCCAATATTGCTTGCTTCCAGGATTAATGTTTTTAATTTGGCGCGCCCGGTATATAACCCGGCGGTTAAACCGGCTGGGCCGGCCCCCAGTATAATGACGTCATACATTATATTGCCTCCTTCATTAGTGCTAAAGAAAACAATAACCCTGACCCCTTAAGGCCAGGGTTATACATGTAATTAGCGCAAATAGTTAAGCGGATTTACGAACCTTCCGTTGGCTAAGACCTCAAAATGCAGATGCGGGCCCGTGCTCCTTCCGGTGGAGCCGCGGGTGCCGATAGTTTGTCCGCTGGCAACCGACTGCCCTGCGGATACATTAAGGCTGGAACAATGGGCGTAACGGGTTACTAAGCCGTTGCCATGATTGATAATGATAAAATTACCATATCCCCCTTGGCGGCCGGCAAAGACCACCGTGCCACTGTCTGCTGCCCGAACCGCTGAACCGGCGCTGCCGGCAATATCAATCCCGCTATGTCGGCCGCTAAAATACTGGCTAATCGAACCATGCGCCGGCCAGGACAGACGGCCTGACCCCAGGCTGCCGCCACGGGAAGCTACGTTGACCACCCGCGTACCTTTTACGACCACCCGATCAGTGGGTTGTTTAATAATCTTTTCGGATAATATTTCCCGATTTTCAATTACTCCATTGCGTTTGCTTAATACGTAGGCTATCTGCTTTTCACCATCGGCACCCTGGTTTTTGATATTGACACTGTTGCTGGCGCCACGATCAGTTATGACCTTGGTTTGATAGGGTATCGCCTCGGTTTTGCTGCCCTCAATTTTTGCCACCACATTAATGTATGGCTTGCATTTGATCAGTACGATCTCCTGATCGAGATCGAGAATATCGTCTTCTTGTAGTTGGTTGGCTTTTAATATATCAGCAACATACATATCGTGCTGACGGGCTATGCTCCACAGGCTGTCGCCTTCCTTGATGGTATATTTTTCAGGGCAGGCGGTTCCGGTAGTAATCAGGTTCCAGGCCCCCTTAGATGACAATACGCGGGCTATAGCAACCTGGGTCGGTTCAATCTGCACTTTCTCAACAAATTTTGCCGTGATAAGTTTCTCGCCTTCCTCAACCTGACTATTTTCATCTTTGATCTTGTCGAGCAATTTCTTGGCCGTAGCTTCATTATTTACATAAGCGATGGGTTTTCCGTTTACAACGATCGCCGCTGCCGCCATTTTAAATTGGAGGTTCTTCTTAAGTTCTGCTTCAACCTGGGTAGCGGCCATTAGGGAATCACGCTTAACAAACGTTCTCTTAAGGTTTACTTTGCTGCTGAGTTCTACATTTTTACGACCGCCTACCTGCTTTTTGGTTATTTCGTCTAAAGCCTTATCTACAGTACGCGCATCCTTAACGATAAACTTCTTTTGACCGTTGATAAAAACCGCATAGGCTGGGGTTTTCACACCCAAACACCAAATTCCCAATAAAAAAACAAACAATGATACCCCTGCTATTACTAGCATTTTCCTGTGAGTTATAAAATTTAACATTAATAATCTCCAATTTCCAAAATATGATTTCTGTTTGTTTATAGTTCTACATCAAGCAAGAAGTTCCTGCTAAATATATGGAATTTTATAAAAATGACGCCTCTGTTTTTTGCATGGCTTCCAAATAAATGGCTCCTTCAATGCGTTTGCGATGCATCATACAGCTTACTTTACTAGGTATGGATATGTCGTTATTGCTGTGGTAGGCATTGGCATGACAGCCTCCGCCACAGAAATAGCGCGCCCAGCAATTTCGACATTCTTTTTTATTTCCCAGGTGATTACCGGAAAAGTTTAACCTTATCTCCTCGTCTAAAAGTCCCGTAAAAACATTGCCCATTAAAAACCCGGCTTCGCCCACAAACTGATGACAAGGGTAAATATCCCCGGAAGGCGTTACCACCAGATATTCGACACCTGCCCCACAGCCTGAAATGCGCTTGGCCAGGCAGGGCCCCTTTTGCAGATCCAGATTATAATGAAAGAAATCCACCGGCTTTCCTGACAACTGGTAGTTATACAGCAGCCCGGTTAAATTTTCATATTCCTGCAGGACTGCAGGCAAATCCTCTTCCTGAATACTGAAACCATTGTCAGGGCCCACCGCCGGTTCGAGTGAAATCGACTTAAACCCCAGTTCCACCAGATGCTGCAAATCCCTGGTAAAGTCCAGGTTTTTCCTGCTAAAAGTACCCCGCACGTAATAACTTACCGGTTGTTTGTCCACCATATTCTTAATTTTGGGCACAATGATATCATAGCTTCCGGAGCCATCCCTTAACACCCGATGACGGTCATTCGTTTCCGGCCTGCCATCCAGGCTGAGGATAACCCCCAGCTTTTCATCCAATATAAACTGGATTATCTCATCATTTAGCAAGAGGGCATTGGTAGTCAGGGTGAAATTAATCTTTTTGTTATACTGCTTTTCCAACTTACGGCCGTATTGAACCAGGTCTTTTAGCATCGGGGCTGCCAGTAGCGGTTCGCCACCGAAGAAGTCTACCTCCAGGTTTTTTACAGCCCCGCTTTTCTCCATCAAAAAATCCAGTGCCTGGCAGGCTGTTTCCAGCGACATCAGGCAGGCGTCCATGCCAAAATCACCCTGGCTCGCAAAGCAATAGCTGCATTTCATATTGCAGGCATGAGCGACATTCAGGCAAAGGGCTTTGACTTGCATGGCAGACAGGTCTACCGTCCAAAACTCTGCAGGGGTAAAAAGTGCCCCGGCCTGGATAGCGGCTGATACCTCTGCGATTATTTCATCCAATTCCAGTGCCGGTATTTCCTGGGCCAGGCATTCCCTGGCCACGTCGAAATCTCCCTTAACCTGCATTAATTTACTAATAAATTTACAGCTGGCATCATCCAATACGTGAATAGCTCCGCTATTAACATCTAAAAGCAGGTTATGCTCCTGCCATTTAAACAGATGGATATGGGCTTGAAAATCATAGTTGGCAAGTGATAACAAAATGCTCTCCTCACTCTTGACCCGACAGACTAATCTGTCTGATATTACCCGAAGGCACAAAAAAGGGGCTTGCGCCCCGCTCTTATCTATAATTAATTACTGATTTTTACAGTTCTGATTTCCAACCGTACAAGAAGTTTTACAGGCCGACTGGCAAGAGGTGGCACATTCCCGGCAGTTTATAGATTCTTTATCTCTTTTAAGACTAGGCTTAACAACCATCGTCATATGTTTTGACAAACTCCTTACCCCCTTCCTGAATTAAGTTTACACCTTCGAAACAATGGTAATTAGATAGCCACAGATTGAAGGTTTATACATTCCAAACCCCCGTAGCGAATTACCTCCGCTACTAAGGTTGCTGCGTTATCCGCGTCTGTTACTATACCTGGATTATGGAGCGGGAAAAGGGGTTCGAACCCTCGACACCCGGCTTGGGAAGCCGGTGCTCTGCCACTGAGCTACTCCCGCTCATTTTAAAACTGGCGAAGCCGATGGGATTTGAACCCACGATCTCCGGCGTGACAGGCCGGCATGTTAACCGCTACACCACGGCTCCGCATTACTCGCAGAAATATGGTATCACAGAACGCTTAATTGCGCAAGGGATAATTCCCTGTAAAAGGAATTGCGGGAATAGGTTTCGCCAGCATTGTTTTTATCTTATAATTGACACAGTATGTGTCGCCCGTTTTCGTCAAAATGCGTCAATTTGAGTCAACTATTTTGTAAATATCTGTTATTATTATTACAATAACGTATTTATTTTGTCCTTAAGAAAAACCTTGCCTGTCATTGAAATGAGTGGCTTGACCGGGCTAAAAATCAGCCTTCATACCTGACTTTTTATAAATTAAACTGTTACTGGCATAATAATTGCGTAATTATGAAATAATACCCGAAAGCGCATTATGTGGAAAGGAGGATTATGGTTTTGGTAGATTTGCAGCGCCGTACATACCAGACAGTAATGCAGCAAAGCTGCCAAAAAAGCTGACGCCTATAACCTGCAGTTTTAAAGTATCTATACGCTACTGCCAACAACCTGGATACGGGCTGCAAACATTTTGGAAGCCATTGGCTGATCATAAAATGAAGACTTACTTCTACCACCCCAAGGCTACCACCCCTGGTCACCAATGGCTTAGTGTTTTTTCGATATGACCCCAAGATGCAACTTGTTGGGTCCAAAATCCCGAAAATAACGGCTCGGGAAGATTTTAAAATTAAATAATTACACCTTTATCCATATTAAGGAGGTTAAACGATGAGCGGAAAAAGACTTGAATTTCCAACCATAACATTAGAAGAAGCACCTTTCTTACAAGGAAGGAAGCTGGAATTTAACAGTATCGCTGAAATGTTCTACACCAGGGTTCAAGAAAAACCGGATGCAAATCACGTCCTATTCTACGATCAGGTAATAACTTACGCTCAGACTAATCAGCGGGCTAATCGGGTAGCCAACTATCTGAAGGAAAAAGGCGTTACCAAGGGTGATGTGGTATCGGTAATGGTTTTGAATTCACCCGAAATCTATTATACTATGTTTGGTGCTCAAAAACTGGGGGCTGTTGCCGGGGCAATAAACTATATGCTGAAAGGACCGGAAATTGCCTACGTCCTGGATGATTCCAAACCCAAAGTTGCTTTCGTTGGCAGTGAATATATGCAGGATTTTGCGGCTGGTTATGCCCAGGCTACACATAAACCCATCGTGGTTGAAGTCGTTACCGGAGTAGAACACACCGCCAATATTGCTGAAACTGTACTAAGCGATATACTGGCCAAATATCCTGATGATGAAGCCTTGGTTCCTCAATCACCAGATGATCCCTTCCTTTTACTATACTCCTCCGGCACAACCGGCAAACCTAAAGGTATTCTATCATCCAACCGGGCACAGCTTCTTATCAGTCAATCCATGGCAAAGATTCAGCTCTTCCAAGGCAATGACGTAATGATGATTATAATGCCGATGTTTCACACCAATCCCATTTGTGTTTGGAGCTATCCGGTAGTCTACTGCGGACAAACCTTATGTATCAGGAAAGCCTTTTCCCCGGTCGATTTCTGGCCCACAGTTTTAGATTATGGGGTTACCGTCTTAATGGGAGTCCCGGCTATGTACTCCTATGTTTACACCGCTATCGATCCTGAAACGATTGATCGTTCCAAACTCAAATTAAGATATGCCATGTGCGGCGCTGCCCCACTCCCGGTTGAGCTTATCAGAGGCTTTAAAGAGAAATTTAACGTAGATATCGTAGAAGGTTATGGCTTAACCGAAGTAATCGGGCTATCTTCCGTTAACCCCCCGGCCGGAATAAAAAAACCGGGTTCCATCGGTCTGCCTATGCCTGGACAGCCGGTAGAAATTATGGATGATGACAATAAAATAATGGCCGCCGGAGAAGTCGGCGAAATATGCACCTCAGGCGGATACAATATGATAGGCTACTTGAATCAACCGCAAGCCACTAAAGAAACCATCAGGAACGGATGGCTGCATACTGGTGATGTAGGCTATATGGACGAGGATGGCTACATTTATATCGTTGACCGCAAGAAAGATATGATTAACCGCGGTGGCGAGAACATCTACCCCCGGGAGATTGAAATAGTCATTGAAGGGCATCCCAAAGTAGCCGAAGTAGCTGTAATAGGCATCCCCGATCAGGCCTTGGGCGAAAGGGTAAAAGCCTTTGTCGTACCCAAACCGGACGTAGATCTTACTGGCGATGAAATCAAGGACTTCCTTAAAGATAAAACAGCCAAGTACAAAATTCCCGAATTCGTGGATATAACCAACGATATTCCGCGTAATGCCACCGGTAAAATACTAAAACAGGAACTGAGAAAAATGCATTCCTAGGCGGCATTTTATGCGGGGTTTTAAAAAATGCCAGCGTTAACTGGTAAACATTCATTGCCATATCTTGAGTTTATCAACATAGTAATCAAACCATGCTGATAAAAATACAAAGGAGGTATTCTTCTATGAAATTGGGAATAATGGGAGCAGGTTCACTGGGAACAGTTATTGGGGCCATGCTTACTAAAAATGGGTATGACATTGATTTAATTGACGTAAACGTTCCGCACGTTAAAGCCCTAAACGAGAAGGGTGCCCAGATAACTGGCTTAATGGAACTTAACCAGCCGGTAAAAGCGATTACTCCCGATGAAATGACGGGCGGATATGACTATCTGCTCTACCTGACCAAGACCACCCACAACAAATCAGCCTTAAAATATGTCAAGGAAAACCTTAAAGCTGACGGTACCGTGGTATGCATGCAAAATGGCATCCCCGAAGATGCCGTAGCCGAAGTGGTCGGCAAAGAGCGGGTATTGGGGTGTATCGTAGGCTGGGGAGCAACCCTGGTGGAACCTGGGGTATCCAAGCTAACTTCAGAACCGGATAAAATGTCCTATGACCTGGGTGAGCTGGACGGCCAGGATAGCCCCCGCCTCCACGAGGTATATGAAATCCTTAAAAATGCCGGCCAGCCGGAAATGACCAATAATTTAATCGGCATCCGCTGGACGAAACTAACCATAAATTCTGCATTTAGCACCATGTCTGCTGTAGTTGCCGGGCCTTACGGAGACGTATTAGACAGTAACAAGGCCTTAGCCTGTGCAGCCCAGATCTGGAAAGAATCTCTGGCTGTTGCCAGGGCTGCCAATGTAACCCCCGAGCCGATTCAGGGTTTTGATATTAGATTACTGGATCATAATACCCAGAAGGAATTTGAACAAAAAATACCCATCTTCCAAAAACTGATGGGGCCCCACCGCAATATCAGAACCGGAATGCTCTACGATATTGAAGGCGGCCGGGAACCGGAAATAGATACGTACAACGGCATAATCTACAATTGGGGCCAAAAGTACAACGTAGCCACCCCGGTGAACAAACAGGTAGTCGATATCGTTCAGGGAATGTGGGAAGGCAAATATAAAATCTCCCCCTTAAACGTTGACCTGGTCAAGCTCACCGAATTACCTCTGGAATAACCGTTAACGATAAAAAAGTTGGGTGCGTTACACCCAACTTTTTTTATGCAATCATTTCAATCATTTATGGTGGGCGCGGAGGGTTTCGAACCCACGACTTCTACCGTGTGAAGGTAGCACTCTCCCGCTGAGTTACGCGCCCCTTTGAATGGATTGATTTTATTTTAGCACCCGTTTAAATATTATTCAAATATTTAAAGGGAGCAAGCATCTGTTAAAATATAAAAGGCCAACCAAAAACGTCTTTTTGTTGGCCTAAAATCCTTGGGAGTGAGTAAAATTTTGCTAATATCCATTTTGAAAAAAGCTTCTTTGTTTGTAACTTTTCGCATGACAAATCTTATTTTTTCAGCCTTCTTAACCCCGGGCGTCTAAAAAAGATGGTCGGTTACGATGGTTTGGCTTCTTTTGGGGCCGACGGCCAGCAGGGCTTGTTTAACGCCGGTGAGTTCTTCAATCTTGGCGATATAGTCCTGGGCTTGGGGCGGCAGATCTTGATAGTTTTCTATGTTGCTGATGTCTTGCTGCCAGCCGGCCATTTCTATATACTCGGGGACACAATCATTTAATATGGCCAGATTGTCTGGGAATTCCTGGAGCAGTTTTCCTTTGTAGCGATAGGCCACGCATATTTTCACCCGGTCAAAACTGTCCAATACATCCAGCTTGGTGATAGCCAGGTCGGTCAGGCCGTTAACCCGCACTGCGTAACGAAGAATGACAGCATCCAACCAGCCGCACCTTCTGGCTCTCCCGGTGGTAGTTCCGAATTCCGCACCTTTTTGCCGCAGTTGTTCGCCGTCCGTATCCAGCAGCTCAGTGGGGAAGGGACCTTCTCCTACCCTGGTCGTATAGGCCTTAACTACCCCTAATACCCGACTGATGCTGGTTGGCCCTACACCGGCTCCCAGGCAGGCACCACCGGCGGTAGGATTGGAAGAGGTAACATACGGATAAGTACCGTGATCTATATCCAGCAAAGTCCCCTGCGCGCCCTCAAACAGTACCTTTTGACCTGCTTTGATCGTATCGTTGACGAGTTTGGAGGTGTCGGTCACGTATTTTTCCAGGCTGTAAGCCTGCTCCATTACCTGGGTGATGATTTCTTCCGCGTTAAAACCGGGTTCGCCGTAGACCTTCTCCAAGATCTGATTCTTATGTTCTACCTCCGCTTTAAAGCGAGCCGGGAAGGTCGAATCATATAATATGTCGCAGAGACGAAAACCCACCCGGCTTATTTTGTCGGTATAGGCTGGTCCGATTCCCCGCTGGGTAGTCCCGATTTTTTTATATTGATCCTCTATCGCGTCAATCTTTTTATGATAGGGCAAAACTAACGGGGCCCGGCTGCTGATTTTTAAATTGCTGGTATCAATGCCGCGTCCTTGCAGGCCTTTAAGCTCCGAAATGACCTTTTCCATGTCGACAGCTACCCCATTGCCGATTACACAAGTTGTTTTTGGATATAATATTCCAGACGGAATTAGGTGCAGCATGAATTTTTCCTGCGCCACCTCGACCGTATGTCCCGCATTGCTTCCTCCCTGATACCTGACTACACAGTCAGCCTTTTCAGCCAGGAAATCAGTGATTTTCCCTTTCCCTTCGTCGCCCCACTGGGACCCTACTAATACTACTGCTGACATAGGCCCACCCCCTGGTTTATTTCGTTTAGATATATTCCCATACAAGGAAATGTTGGCTGGTTTTTAAACCTCACCAACGAACTAATAGTAGCAAAAGGGGCTTAGTGTGTCAACTAACCCCCTTTGTTAGCAGGCTATTTAACTATTATTTTACCTAATTGGCCTTCTCTTTAGCCAAATCAAATATATGCTCATAGGCTTCGCTTATATCACCGATCGGAACAACCTCAATGCCTTTAATGCCGGTAGGTATATCGGCAATATTATCGCGTGGTATTAATACCTTGCTGATACCGGCCTGCCGTGCTCCGATTATTTTTTGGTATATCCCGCCTACAGGTTTTACCCGGCCTTGAATCGAAATCTCTCCGCTGACCGCCACATCCTGACGAACGGGTTTTTCTTGTACGGCGCTGCTTATCGCCAAATATATGGCAGCCCCGGCAGAAGGGCCATCTACCTGCCCTCCGCCGATGACATTTATATGTACATCATAATTATTAAGCTTATACCCATGCAGTTTCCGAAATACTGAAGCGGCATTGGCTACCGAATCTTTCGTCATGGTACCGGCGGTATTATTAAACTGGATGCTTCCCTGTTGCCCCTCGGCAGGAAAAGCAATCGCCTCCAACTCGATTAACGATCCTTGATAACCGTTAACACCCAGACCGTATATCTTGCCGGTTTCTGCCTGGCGGGAGACTCGGCAGATCATCTGGGGTGTCAGACGGCTGTTTTGAATAGCACCGTGGATATGCTCTTTTTGCAAAACGATTGTACCGTCTTGAGCTGAATTTTCATTAAAGGCCATGCCAAAAGCATCGGTTAAAATCATGTTGGCGGTTCTGCCATCATTGCTGTAGTTACAGATAATATCCTGCAGATCATCGGCTATCTTAACCCCCAGTTTGCGGGCTGAGTTGGCCACTATCTGTTTAATATGCTGCGGGTTAAGCGGTTCAAAAAATATCTCCATACAGCGTGATCTGAAAGCGGGGGTTATTTCTTCCCGGGGACGGGTCGTTGCGCCTATCAAAATAAAATCTGCCGGCACCCCTTCATTGAAAATCTTTTTTATGTACTGGGGAATGCTTTCATCGTGTGGGTCATAATAAGACGATTCAAAAAATACCCGTTTATCTTCCATCACTTTTAGTAATTTGTTTTGCAGATACGGATCCATTTCCCCAATCTCATCAATAAATAATATACCGCCGTGGGCATCGGATACCAGACCCAGTTTCGGTTCAGGTATACCTTCTTCGGCCAATTCCCGCCGGGCTCCCTGATAAATAGGGTCATGAACCGACCCTAAGAGCGGATTGGTAGATTCCCGCGGATCCCAGCGCAGCGTAGTGCCATCGACTTCAATAAAGGGGGCGTTTTCCTTGAAAACGCTGTATTGGCTGCCTCTGACCATATCCATGGCCAGCCGTGCACATGTAGTCTTGCCTACTCCCGGAGGCCCATACAACAGAATATGCTGCGGATAAGGTGTGTTAAGTTTGGCCAGGAGTGCCTTGACCGCCTGTTCCTGACCGATCAGTTCCTCCAGGCAAGCAGGTCTTAGCAAATTAAATGCTGATCTGTTCAGACCGTTAAATTCCATTTTCTCTAAAAGCCCCAGTTTTTTTAAGGTTTGGGCATTTTCACAGCTTTTAGTCTGCTCTTTTATTACCTTGCGGCTGATCTCCTGGACATATTGATTATAATCCTGTTCCATCTTTTCCTGTACCCGCGCTTCCATCTTTTTTTCAACGGCCTGCCGGGCGTATTGCTCAGCCACTAAGTTTTCCAGTTCGGTTGTTATTTCCTCCAGACTCCGATTGCCAGGCAACTCGTTTATGGTGGGCGTCTCGGACAATATTTTATGTAAAGCCAGCAACTGATCTTTTAGACGGGGAGAGTTTAAAATATCTACTGCGTCAAGTTTGCTGGCCCGAATGATAAATTCCTGGGTTCCAAATAATCGTTGGGTTTGCTTTTTTAATATATCTACGCGTATTTTCAAGTCCAAAGGCTGGGGCTGATTTCTTTGTCTCATATCCGTTTTCAACCTAAGCTGCTTCACTATATAATCCTCCCGGATTTTTACTTGTTGCTTGCAATCAAATAGTATACCTTTTTTAGGCCTCGATGATCGGAATCACTCGCTGCTTACAATCAAGTTTAATTCCGCTTGCACCGAGGGATAAATCTTTATCTTGATCTTAAATTCCCCCAGATGCTTAATCGCTTCCCCTACCTCTATCTTTTTTTTATCTACTTCTACGCCGAATTTTTCATGCAGCCCATCGGCGATCTCTTTGGCCGTTACGGCACCAAAAAGTTTGTCTTTGCCGCCGGTTTTTACCTTTATCTCCAAAGACTGTCCATCGAGCTTTTGTTTTAATTCCTCGGCACTTTCTTTTTCTTGGTTTTTTTTCTTTTCTTGCCGCAGGTTTTGCTCCTGGATTTCTTTTAAGCGAGTTTTATTAGCTTCCTCAGCCAAACCCTTCGGCAATAAATAGTTGCGGGCGTAGCCATCCGAGACCTCCAAAATCTGCCCGCGTGTGCCTAGTTTTTTAACATCCTGGGTGAGAATAATTTTCATCTATGTCCCCTCCTTCTTTTGACGTAGCTTTCTATAGTCTAATAATGAATCAAACAGCCCCATAAGACCAATGAAAATAATGGCTGATACGGAAAAGAAAAGACAGACTATAATCAGCAAAGCTAGCAGCCAGCCCCGATATTGGGGCCGCATATGCTGCAGTTGGTAAACTAGATATGACAAGCCATAGTAGACTGTGACCGGTACAACAATAACTAATATATTAGCCCCGATATAATACAATAACTGCATTTGTTCCCGCCCTAAAAGCCAGCATGCCAAACCGGCAATGACCACCCAGGCCAATTGCCAGGGCATAATCTCCTCGCTGAAAGGATGTTTGTCAAGAACCTGTAGCTTTCTTCTGCGGGCCAGTAATGAACTTAATAAGATGATTAAGTAAACACCCAAGATAGCCTGCAGATAGAAAAAGGCCGGCAGATAATTAAGCAGTGTCTCGGCCAGATTTGCAAACGCAGTCTCAATTTCATCCCGGCTGATTCCCCGGTTCTCGTAAAACTCAAATATCCCTGATTTTTCCGACATATCTATACTTTCCTGCATACCGCTTTTGATTCTAGCTTGTAATTCGTCAAAACCCCCTTCTCCCAGCTGCAGGTAAGTCACTCCTAAAAAAAGGCCGACGCTTAAAATCATTACCAGCATGCCTTTACCAAGTATTTCATAATATGATTTTCGCATGGATAACAATATCGCCATCAGGAGAGAGGGTATGCCGTAAAACACCAGGGCGTAAAGCAGATTGGCAGCTCCAGAGAGCATATAGATAAGAACCAGGTTTAGGGCAAACACCAAAATCAACTTATTCCGGTTAAGGTAATAACCGCCCAAAACCAGACTGATTCCCCAGAAAATTCCCCCGATAAAAACCAAGGCAGGCAAACCAGCCATAGCCAGACAGGCCAACGAAGACAAAACAGCTATATTTACGACTGCCGGCAATGTATCACCTCTTTTTGTTGTCTTTCTTATCCAGGTATTTCTGCAAATCCGAAAGATCCCCGTACCATTGTTCTATTTCATGGGCATCATTGATGCTGGTGTTTATTTTATGTCTAATCCGCATATCAATAGCCTGAAAGCTGATCCCGACCCTTTTGCCCAGGATATAACAAACGATTATGATGGTAGCCAGTGCATCACTGGTGGCATCATTGCCAGCCTTCAACAATGATTTTAATAAAGCCCCCACTGATTCGACCAACTCAGCTTTAAGCCATTCTATCACCTTGAGGTTGGTGGCAATATCTAAATCTTTATTTTTATTCCGTATGTTCAAATCCTGACACCTCCACATTTGTTTTTTCTTCACGTGGAGTAAAAGTCCTGCTTGAACGCATTAAAACGGTGATACATGATCTCATAATATAAAAATAAGCCCTCCTGGCTTAAGAGGGCTTATTAAATACTACTCTTGAGTGTACGGCATCAATGCCATAATCCGGGCTCTTTTAACGGCGACCGTCAACTGGCGCTGATGTACGGCACAATTCCCGGTAATTCTGCGGGGCAGGATTTTGCCTCTTTCTGTAACATACCGGCGCAATTTAGCTAAATCTTTGTAGTCTATCGTTTCTATTTTATCAGCACAGAAATTACACTGACGTCTTTTTTTGCGTTTATCCTTTTTCAAGCCTCAAACCTCCTATACTATAGAGATTTAAAAGGGGATCTCGTCTTCCTCGGGTTTATCAATCATATCAATGTCTTCCAAACGGACTTCCCTGCCCAGATCTTCCCATTCGGTACTTTCTTTGCGGCCAGCCGCCTGACTAGAACCACCGCTACCAGAACTTGTCCCGGCTTTGTCCAGGAATTTAAGCTCGTCAGCTACCACTTCGGTCACTTTGCGTTTTTGCCCTTCCTGGGTTTCATAGGTGCGTATCTGCAAGCGACCTTCCACCATGGTCAAACGACCTTTACTGCCGTAGTTGGCACAGAATTCGGCCGATTGCCTCCAGGCTACCACATCTATAAAATCAGTTTCTTCACGGTTGTATTTGCGGTTAACCGCCAGAGTGAAACTAGCTACTGCTGTGCCGTTGGGTGTATATCTTAGTTCTGGGTCGCGTGTCAGCCGCCCAATAATAATAACCCGATTATACATTTTTTGACCCCCCAACCATCAGACCTATTTTTCATCTTTGCGAATAATGATATGGCGTAACAGATAGTCAGATATCTTGATAACCCGATCGAGTTCTGCAACTGTTTCAGGTTTTCCCTTGAAGTTCCACAAGACATAGATACCCTCAGCATAGTCTTCTATCCTATACGCCATGCGCTTTCTGCCCCAACCCGGCACTTCGTTGACGAATTCACCGCCAAAATCTTCAATGATCTTTAAAAGTCTGGCTTTGATTTCAGCTATAGTTTCGTCATCCAGGTCAGGCTTGATGATATACATCAGTTCATAATCACGCATTCAAACACCTCCTCCCTCTGGACTAACGGCCCCGAATATACTCCGGGGCAGGGATTTCCATAGAATTATACCAGTATTGAAGCCGAGATGCAAGCACACCCCAAGGGACACAAGGACACCGGAGAACCGTCCGAGACCACTGGAAAAGTCCATTCAGCGGGTCTCGAACCGTCCCCTTGTGTCCTTGTATCCCTTGTTGCGTTTTAGAGTTTTCCCTTGATTAAAAGGGTGTTTAGTTCGCTGACGGGTTTTTCTATGATATAGGTTTCATTATAAAGCGCTTTTAAAATAGCTACCTGCTGTTTTTCCTGATTATGCTTAAACCCAATAATGCAGTATCTTTCGTCCCTCCGGGACGACTTTAATACTACCAGATCACCGGTAGAGAACTGTTTTTCCACGGGCTGCAAGGTCATGATATCGCCCCCTGCTCATACTAATACTATTACAGTATATGTGTAAGGTCATCGGTATGTGCACGGGAACGCGCTTTTGGTGGTTAGTCTTCCGGAGGAGCCGGGGCCGGGGTGATGACCCGGGTCATCTTTTTTTCAAATTCGCTGCGGGGCAGCATCACCATCCGGCCACAGCCTTGGCATTTTATCTTAATGTCCGCACCCATGCGTATCACTTCCCAGTTGAAACTGCCACAGGGATGCTGCTTTTTCATACGCACTATATCACCCAGGTAAAATGCTTTTCTCTCCATCCAACTCCCCCTAACTTCTCGAGCGCTTTTTTAGGCAAAAATAAACTGCTGGTATTAAATGCGTACTTAGCGCATAATTCGCATGGGGGCGAATTTTTCCGCCACAACCTTGCCAATTTGATGAGCCGGAGAGCCTTTTAAGGCCATATTTTTTAGAAAAACTTCCTCTTGGTCTTCTGGGACTGCTATCAGAAGTCCCCCAGCCGTTTCCGGGCAAAATAATAAATCGCGAAGATTTTCGTCAAGTTCCTGTTCATAGCGAACTTTGTCCTGCAGGTATTCACGATTGCTGTACGCCCCTGCCGGAATCAATCCATAACCAGCGTATTCCCTGACCCCGGCTAAAAGTGGCACTTTTTCCGCATATACCTCCACCTGCACGTCACTGGCAGTGGCTATTTCAAACAGATGTCCCAATAAACCAAAGCCGGTTACGTCTGTGGCTGATTTTATGCCTGATGATTGCATAACCTCGGCTCCTGCCTTATTAAGGGTAGTCATCCATTTTACCGCCTCATCCAGATGCTCCGGGACAGCCATCTCGGCTTTAACAGCCGTAGCCACTACTCCATTGCCGATGGGTTTGGTAAGATAGATGTTGTCCCCGGGTCGGGCCTGACTATTGCTGATAATGTTCTGCGGATGAACCAGTCCGGATACGGCCAGACCATATTTGGGTTCGTTATCGTCCACCGTGTGCCCGCCTACCAGCAAAGCACCGGCTTCCTTGATCTTACTTAATCCTCCCGCCAGTATGTCCCTTAATACGCCCATATCTTCACACTGCGGAAAACACACCACGTTCATGGCCGTCAGCGGCTGCCCCCCCATGGCATAGACGTCATTAATGGCATTGGCCGCCGCTATTTGCCCGAATATATAGGGATCATCCACCATCGGAGTGAAAAAATCCAAGGTCTGAATTAGGGCTAAATCTTCCCTCAGCATGTAAATACCGGCATCATCGCGGGTATGAATGCCCACCAGCAAAGCCGGATCTTCCGGCAAAATCAATCCATGTAAAATATCTTCCAAGGTCCCCGGACCTATCTTGGCAGCTCAGCCGGCCGCCCGCACCATTTCAGTCAGCCTCTTTTCAGTCCTCATTTTCTCACCTCCCGGTTTTTTTTATTGTTATCTATTTGAAATCCTGCATAAAGGCTTTGTAGCCCTTGTAGGACATATATACATCGGCCTTGCTGGAAACTTCAAAAGGGGAATGCATGCCCAACAATGCCACCCCGCAGTCAAGGACTTCCATTCCGTAGCGGGCCATATATTGGGCCACGGTGCCGCCCCCGCCGATATCGACTTTGCCTAATTCGCCCACCTGCCAAACCACCCCGGCATCGTCAAAAAGATTTCTAATCCGGGCTAGAAATTCGGGATTGGCATCATTGGAATCGTATTTGCCCCGTGAACCGGTGTACTTAGTTAAGACTACCCCTCGGTTTAGGAAACTGCAATTCATTTTTTCAAATACATCCGGATAGTTCGGATCAACCGCGGCATTTACATCAGCCGACAATGCCGATGAGCCTGCCAGTGCCTGGCGCAGACTGTAATAATCTGTGTAGCCTGCCTTGTGCATGAGTTCGGCCAGAATATTTTCTATTATCAAGGACTGTAAGCCGGTATTGCCGGTGCTGCCGATTTCTTCTTTGTCGACAAAAAGGCAGAGCGCTGTTTTTTGCGGTTTTTTTATCTCCAGGGCAGCCATCAAAGAAGCATAAGCACTGACCCGATCATCCTGCCCATACGCGCCTATCATACTGCGATCCAGTCCAATTTCACGAGCTGCATAAGCAGGGACAAATTGCAGTTCGGCACTGGTAAAGTCATCTTCCTCAATATCGTATTGTTGCCGCAAAATATCCAAAACCAAGGCCTTTACTGCCTCATCATCTTTATCGTTTAATGGCCGGCTGCCCGCCAGGGCATTTAAGCCTTCTCCGCTGACTGCTTCAGACATTTTTTTCTCCATCTGGTCTTTAGCCAGATGGGGCAGGAGATCCGCAATGGTAAATACCGGATCCTCAGCTTTTTCTCCTATTTCAACCTGGATTAAGGAATCGTCTTTTTTGGCGACCACCCCATGCAAGGCCAATGGAATGGAAAGCCACTGATACTTTTTAATCCCCCCGTAATAATGGGTCTTAAGCAGGGCTAATCCATCGGCCTCATAGGCCGGCCGTGGCTTTAGATCCAAACGCGGTGAATCGATGTGGGAAGCTACTAGATTGACCCCCTGAATAAGGGGATCACTGCCAATTATCACCAGAGATGCCACCTTGGACTTGTGCTCTATCAATATCTTATCCCCGGCTTTAATATTTTTTAGCTCCCGCAGCGGCTTAAATCCCTTTTCGCGAGCCAGCTCACTAATATACATTACGGCTTCTCTTTCGGTTTTAATGCGGCTTAAAAAGTCTATATAGCCTTCATTAAAGGAATTACAGCTTTTAATGTCTCCATCAGTCATTTTGCTCCAGCAATCATCTGGTTTTTTGTTTTTTTTCAGTTTCATTGTTTTAGCCCCTTCCATTGGATTTTTCCTAAAAGTCATCTGTTCTGTATCTCTTATCTAATCTTCCTAGGCGCCGCTTAATCTATGCACCTGGCTTCAACAGGGTTTCCAACCCGGCAAAAATATCCATAATATAAGGCAATAGATAGGATTGATCCAGCCAGATTTTGGTGTTAACAAACCCGGATAATCCAATTTTGGCACCGCTTTGTACAAAAGGATATAATATACCCAGCAGCACAGCAATAATCAGCAGATCTTTCAATACCAATAGCAGCAGTCCAGCCAGGCGGTTGATCTTGCCGAGTAATCCCTGCCGCCAGGGTGACTCCATAAGTTTCCATATAATACGCAACCCTTTACTGATTATAATGTATAAAAGTATAAAAGAAACTACCACTACAACCAGTTCGGCGAAATAATCCAGCTGTGCCTGTATTATTGGCAAAGATTTCAGCGAGGGCAGCAAATCCGGCGATTTTAAATCTCCCCAACTCGGCTGGGGGAATTTATCCGCTACCGCCTGGGCCAGCATGGTTTTAAGGCCAAACTGTTTTTCCAGGTAACCAGCCAGATCATGTCGGAAAAAAAACGCCGCGCACAATGCGACCAGGGTGCTGGCAAACCTTACCAACACGGATAGGAAGCCGCGATTATAACCCTTTAGGGCGCTGATCCCCAGAAGAGCCAGAAGCATATAGTCAAAAGCGTTCATGGTTATCGGTTCACCTCCAGCTTTGACAACGGAGCAGACCGAAAAAGCTTGGCTCTGAGTATGCCGGTACTGCAACCGCCAGCCTGGCATATGGCTGATATTTATTAGATTACCATACTTCCAGGTTCAGCTGTCAAACTATCCGCGCTATCAAGCCGGAGGTAATTGCCGGTATAGGTTTTAATTTTTTGAAAATCCGCGTTCCGCAATTTTATTAGTTTATGATACACTGATAACGTTGTAAATAACGTCCGTAAATGACTTTATTAATAAGCAGGCGACAAAAAAACGTTCCTATAGGGAACGTTTAAAGTGGGAGAAAAGAGGTACCCTCAGTGTTTGAAAACCTTACAGTTCTAAACAACTACGTCCAACAATTTGGCCACTGGGCACCATTGGTACTATTTATATTATTTGTGATCCAAGCGGCTCTGCCGGTTTTTCCCTACATTATATTGGCAGCCGCCGGCGGTATGTTGTTTGGTTTTAAACTGGGTTTTTTCCTGGCCTGGTTCGGAGCTCTGTGCGGAGCCTGCCTGGCCTTCTGGATCTGTCGGCTGCTGGGTTATAATCCTTTGGCAAAATGGCTTGACAACCGTTATGGATATAATATCGACAATCACAACCCCACCGTAGCTTTTTGGAGTATTATGATATCGCGGTTGATTCCGTTTGTGCCAACCCCCTTAATTAATGTGGCGGCAGCCCTGGGCGGCGTATCTTTTTTCGTTTTTGTAACCTCCTCGGCTATCGGCAAGCTACCTACAGCCATCCTCTATACAGGGTTGGGGCTGGCGCTGTTTAATGCCCAGGATATTAACACCATACTTTTAATCATGGCCGCCACCATACTATTTCTGCTGGGGTTGCGCTTCTTAGCCCACAGGCTGTCCCTAAAGGGCCACGCCGAAGAACACCAGGAAATGTAAGCCGCCCCTCACCGGGAAAAACCAAGCCGATATAATCTGCTGCTACTCATGCCAGAAAGTTGGCAGCAACATCACCAGCAGCGGATATATTTCCAAACGTCCAATCAGCATTTCAAAAGATAATACATACTTACCCAATGCCGGTACCATGGCAAAATTTGAGGTGGGACCGACCTGCCCAAAACCGGGTCCTATATTGCCCATACAGGTGACCGAAGCCGTCAGACCGCTTAAGAAATCCATCCCCAGCCAGCACATTACTACCGTGCCGACAACAACCACTAAAATATATAGAAAGAAGAACTGGAATACATTAATAATCAGATTGTCATTTAATACCCTGCCCCTAAAACGTTGGGGCATAATGGCTTGGGGGTGGATCATTTTGCGTAATTCAATGACAGTCCGTTGCATTATAATCAGGTAGCGGCCAGGTTTTATGCCGCCACCGGTAGAACCGGCACAGCCGCCCACAAACATCATCAAGAGCAATATAATCCCCGCCTGGGACGGCCATAGATTGTAATCTGTGGTCGCAAAGCCGGTACTGGTAACTATTGAAACCACCTGGAAACAGCCTATCCGGATGCTTTCTTCAAAACCCTTTAGAAAGCCGCCGTCATCTCCCAGGTTAATCGCGATAAGCAAGGTAGCCACAACAACGATGGCAGTATATAGCCGAAATTCACTGTCTTTCGTATACGTGGTCAGGCGGCGCTTTTTATAGGTGATGTAATGCAGACCGAAGTTTGTTCCACCGATAAACATAAATATGATAATTGCCCATTGAATAAAAGGGCTGCTGTAAAAAGCGATACTGGAATTTTTAGTAGAAAAACCACCCGTGGACAGGGTGGTAAATGTATGGCAAAGGGCATCAAAAAAATTCATCCCCAGTGCCCACAATGTCAACAGACAAGCTAAACTCAATACCGCATAGGTTTTCCAAAGGGTTTTGGCCGTCTCCCGAATGCGCGGACTGATCTTGTCGGATACCGGCCCTGGCACTTCAGCCTTGAAGAGCTGATTGGCCCTTACTCCAATATTGGAGATTATCGCCACAAAAAGGGCTATGATGCCGATACCTCCCAGCCACTGGGTCAGGCTGCGCCAAAACAACAGCCCTTTGGGCAGTGCTTCTACATCGGTTATTACACTGGCCCCGGTAGTCGTAAACCCCGACATCGATTCAAACCAGGCATCGGCAAAAGTCGGCAGGTAGCCAGTCAGCATGTAAGGCAAGGCTCCAAAAATCGAGGCCAACAGCCAACCTAGGGTCACCACTGCAAAGCCTTCCTTATAGTTAAGGCTATCCTGATTTTTAAAAGCGTAAACCAGGATAAGCCCGACAGCAATAGTAATCCCTGCAGACAGAATAATTCCCCCGGTAATATTTTCCCTATAGGACAGTGTCCAGATTAGACAGGTCAACATGGATATGCCTATTATTACGGTCATACGGCCCAGATTGGAAAGTAAGACCCTTAAACGAATCACTTATCTCCCGCCCCCATTTAAAAAAAGTTGCTCCGTCCTGCGAATATGTTTCGGCAAGGAGAATACCATGAGACGATCATGGGGGTTAATTTTAAAATTACCATCCGGGATTATCACCTGATCTTCCCTCACTACGGCCCCTATAACGGAACCCATCGGTAATCTGACATATTTTAAGGCTTTGCCGACTGCCTTGGCTCCCGGCTGGGCCAGCAGTTCCAGCATTTCCGCCCGGTCTTCGCCAAACAGGGTGACCGATATAATGTTTCCGGCCCGCATATATTTTAAGATAGCTCCGGCCGTAATCAGGCGCGGGCTTAGTATGGCATCGATACCTATCTGGTTTACCAGAGGCATCACATCGGTACGCTTCATCTGGCAAACCGTTTTTTTGGCCCCAAGGTTGCGGGCGATCAAGGCACACAAAAGATTGATCTTATCATCATCGGTTACTGCCACAAAAATGTCTGAGCTGGAGACATTTTCCGACTCCAGCAACTGGTAATCACTGCCATCGCCGTGGATTACCAAAGTATGATCAAGCTTTTCGGAGATCATCCGGGCTCTAAACAGATCTTTTTCTATTATCTTAATCTGGATAGGTGGTCTGATATGCTCCAGCATCTGAGCCAGATAGCAGCCGGTTCGCCCACCGCCCAAAATCGTTACGTTATCCACCTTGCGGGATTGAAACCCCAGAATCTTTTTTACTTCCCTCATTTCCAGGGTCTGAGCCATTACATTAATATGGTCGCCCAACTGAAAAACATCCTCACCGCTGGGCACCAGCATTTTATGTTTGCGGGCTATGGATACAATGTTGTAAGGAACTGAACTGTCCAGGTCTTTGATCCTTTTTCCCAGCAAAGGAGATCCCTCTTTTAGTTCCAGTTCGATCATCTGTACCTTGCCATCCGCAAAATAATCAACACTTAAAGCTTCGGGATTGCGCACGATCCGAAATATCTCCTGGGCCGTAACCCGTTCAGGATTAATGATCAGGTCGATGCCCATAATCTCGTTCAGGGCAAAATCTCTGACTTCCAGGTATTCAGGATTGCGCACCCGGGCTACGGTCGACTTTACCCCATACTTTTTAGCCAACAGACAGGCCACCATATTCAGCTCATCGTACTCGGTAACCGCCAAAAAAAGATCCGCGCTACGCACCCCGGCATACTCCAGCACCGAAGTAGATGAGCCGCTGCCATACACCACCTGCACATCCAAGGATTCCTCGACTATCCGCTGTCTTTCCCGAGATTGCTCAATCACCACTACATCATGATTTTCGCTGGATAAAAGCTCCGCCATGCTAAAACCAACTTTACCAGCACCGATAATAATTGCCTTCATTTTCTAACCACCTAATATAAAAATTGTTTTTAAATTGAGCAACCCCACCTGCAGATCTGGTCTGATTAAGGTCTGCCAATAGTTTGTTTCATACTGATTATATATATAATTTTTTTTTTTTCAATCAGCTTTTCTGCAGCGCCTATATACCCGTTTGTAATTATATCTTTTTCGTAGCATAATAGGAAATAACCTTAAGGCTTAGTTAACAAGGAGGGGTTATTAAATGATCGTTATCACAGCCATTTTTAAATCCAAACCCGGCCAGGAAAAAGAACTGGAAGAAGTCCTAAAGACTATTATACCCAAGGTGCAGGAAGAAGAAGGAACGGTAAGATATACGCTCCACCGCGCTAAAGGCGACCCCGGGCAATTCATGTTCTATGAAATGTATAAGGACAAAGCGGCCCTGGATTATCACGGCTCCACTCCCTATTTTAAAGAATTCTCCGCCCAAATTGCCGGTCTCCTGGAAGCCAAACCTCAGATTACCATTTATGAGGAAATCGCCTCCATCTAACAAAATACATATCATATATAAGATACCCCCGGAAAAAATGTTTTCCGGGGGTATCTTGCAGTAATCAACGAGCAAAATAGTTGATTTTACAAAATATTCTGGCCTACCTAAATTTCAGAGCAGCCACGGGGACGGTTCTCGCGGCTGGCTTCCCTTGGCAGGCTTGGTGGGTGGTATCGGGGTATCTAAAACAGCTCTTCAAAGCGATTGGTCTTAATTTGCATAGCATTTTCCCTGCCACCACCGACAGATATACGATAAGCCTTCTCGTGCTTTTTCCGCCATTACTATTCCTCCCCCCGGCCACTCCTTACGACCCAAATATTCATAACCAGCCACGAGAACCGCCGTCCCCGTGGCTGGTTATGATTGGTGGTTTCTATTTGTCAACTCCGTTATCAGCTTTTACTTTATCAATTGCTTTTCTTAACTCGTTGGTTGGTGCGCTTGCTCTCAGGAAACCGTCTCCTTTGGCTTCTCTTACAGCCTGCAGCACCGCCGCTTGGGCATCACCTTCGCCTAATGCGTTAAAGTCACCTACTAGCCCCTGCATTTCTTCTTTCTTCGCGCTTATAGTTGAACTACTACCATGGTTTTCATGCTTGGCATTGGTAAACGCAGTTAATAGAATTTGAACGAATTTAATATCTTTAGGTTCTCCGTTGGTGTTTACCAAGTTCATTGATTGCTGGGTGGCAAGTCTGACCGTGACAATGCTGTCAAACAACTCCTTAACATTTTTAATAGTGTATCCACCATCAGGCTTGTTGTTGGAAATGTCTATCATTACAGCCGTTTGTCTTCCACCTTGTTGACCTGTTTTATCGTCTAAGGTGTTAAAGTCTGTAAGGTCAAGACCTAATGCGCCTGCATTATCTTTTAGCACTTGGATGTCGGCAAATGTTCCTGTTATACCGTTAAAGGCTTCTAATGCTTCTGTTTTTGCCCCTTCTTCTACCTCGGTCAATGCTGCTGCCAGTTTGTCAGTGGTAGCCTGAGATCTGGGATAGATTCTGCCATCGAACACTATCTGCAATACCGCTACTTTACTATCATCCGTATCCAGAGCATTATATCTGTTTACCAGATCCTGCAGTGTAGCTTTCTTGGTCTCAACCGGTATGCCTGAATGCTTCCCGTATGTTACTTTTCCAAATTGTTCTAGCAAGATGGTCACATAAGAGATGCCGTCAAGGGCTTCAATATTTTTGGCATTGTTTACTTTATCCATGGACGCCTGTGTTACTAATCTTGTGGCTACCATTTCATTAAAGTACGTCTTTAAGGTAGCCGGGTCGTAACCGTCATTCGGTTTGTTATCATACAAATCCTTAAATACTGCTGTCTTGCGGTTGTACTCTGCTGTCTGCAGTTTCGCATAATCGCTGTCTTGTCCAATAGCCATGCCCAAGGTAGCTAAGTAGCCTTCTAGGGCTCCAGGTGCATTGGCGTAGACATAATTATCCGACGTTAGGTAAGAATTCACTGCTGCCAGGGCCGCCGGGTCAACTACGGCTTTAAACGCCACTGCTTGATTAATAATGGTGTTATCGGTTGCACCATATTGGCCGGTAACGTCTACCAACTTCAAGGTTACGTCACCGTCAAAGACCGATGTAGCTACGACATAGACATCGGTTACTGCATCGGTAATGGGGAAACCTGACTCCGGCCCCCAGCCGACTACGTTGATGTCCCACCATTTATTGGCTGTATCCTTGGCCCATAGCTGCAGGTTTTTTGCACCTACCGCCGCTACTCGCACATTGCCGCCATAAGCCTTGTCTTGTTGGTTATCTACCACGATGCTCAGCTTAATGGAATTCATTCCGGAAAAGCTATCATCCGTCGGGTTTGTCAAGGCGTCTTTGACAACATACTCCGTAGCCAAGCCCTCAATATTAAACTTGTAGGTATGGTACTGTTGGGTAGCTTGGGGTACATCCAATGTTTTTGTCATTTCAGGAGTTACATTGTACATATCACCAAACTGATTACCTGCAACGTCCTTGATGACAAAATAGAAGGTTATTTTTCCATTAGCTTTTTCCCTTACAAGTGCACTCATTTGTTGGCCAAAATTCATTATCCATGTGCCATTTTTAAATGTTGAACTTGCTCCAGTCGTTTCGTCTTTTACGTCTTCTGTGCCTACTGTAAATTCCGGTACGCCTTGACTATCTAAGCTATGGTCTACTTCCAGGCTTGCTAATTGACCGTTGTCAGTTGCCGTTACTGTTAATACTAGGTTGCCATCTTTATCATTGGTTAATGTTACTTCGCCAAGCTTTGGTGCTTCGGTATCTGGTGCTGTCCAACCCAGTGTCGCCTTATACATTACATTCCCACTGGTTACTACGAAGAAGTCATAATTTCCTGTTGCTTTGGCTTTGTTAAACCACAGGTTTGCATCGGTATTTGCTTCTAACTCTTCCCATTTGCCTTCTGAATCTTTGCTGGCAATTAGTTTAACTTCGCCTTCTTTAAGGGATATAGGATTTGTTCCGTCCATCAGTTTGTATTCTACATAGGTTTTTCCTTCATGCTGGCCTTCTCCGCCGGTTGCTTGCCAGGTGGCGTTCTTGATTGCCACGTTCCAATTTAAGGTTGCATTGTATACTTTGTCATCTTTGGTCTTAACTTCATAGGAGCGTACACCGTTTGCTGCTTCTACGTTAAACCACAGGGTGGCATCGGTATTAGCGGTTAGATTTGTCCATTCTCCATTTTCGCCGAATTTTACTTTGATATAGCCTTCGCTGCCAATGTTGTCTGCGGCTAAGGATACATCTGCGCCTTCAGCAGTCAGTTTGTACTCTGCAAAAATCTTGCCTGCTGCTTCTCCTGCTGTATCAGGAGCTATGCCTACATTATTGGTTGATACAAAGGTGGCTTCTATTGCTGGGTCTGGTATTACTGGTGCAGCTTCTAAGGTCGTTCCTGTAGTGTCTACTGTAAATTCTTGAGTTGAGCTGCCATTCCAAACTACTGTTGCTGTGAATACTTTGTTAGCTTCTGTTACTAATGGATACCACAAGAAGTAGTTATCGCCATCTTTGATATCTTTCCAATCGTAAGTTGTTGCTCCGATTGTTACTTTAACTGCATCGGTATTGAAATCTGCAGGTGCATTAATCCTTACGCCTACACGATTTCCTGCTTCGTTTCTACCTACACTTGGATCTGCGTCATACCATTTGATTTCCCCTGCGGTAAATTTAATTGTGTCGCCTTCAACATTAAATGTTAAGTCTCCGCCTGTGCTATCACCACGGGTGATGGTTCCGGATACCTCTGGGTCTGGGACTACCGGCACTGTATATTCCAATGTGGTCTTATACATTGCACCATCTTTGTCTACTATAAAGTAGGTGAAGGTTCCGCTTACATCTTTTTTGATCCACAGTGTTTCGTCTGTGTTAAGTTCGTGGCTCTTCCATTTGTCGTCAGTTTTGCTGGCAAATAGTTTAGCCTCGCCTACTTTAAGGGATATAGGATTTGTTCCATCCATCAGTTTGTATTCTACATAGGTATCGCTGGTGCCGGGTCTGGTTCCTTCCCGACCAGTTGATTCCCAGGTGGCGGTCTTGGGTACAGACCATTTCAAGGTTGCTGCGTAGGTTTTTCCGGCTATGGTTTCTACGGTGTATTTGTAGTCACCGGCGGCTTTTTCTACGTTAAACCACAGCAGCGGGTCGTTATCATTTCCTACGGTTAAGTTTTTAGCTTCTGTTGTCCCCGGCTCTAATACTGTCATTTTATTAATGTTGCTGGCTATTAAGTCGATCCTCTTATTGTCTTTGTCTTTTAGCTCATATCCGGCATAAACTCTGTCCGCATGGATGCCGAAACTGTTTACGGCTGAAAAGTCAGCATTATATATGACTTTTTCAGGGTTTTTGCTGAAAGTGGAATCATCTGCTTTGCTGCCGCTGGCTTCATTAATTGTCCCGCCTCCAGTGACAGAGGCCTTGGAATCAAGCACCATTTCGTTGACGGTGCTGCCCGCGGCAAGGTTAATATTAACGTTATTTAGCCCCTCTGGAATATTAAGCTGGCCGATTTGGCTGCCAGCCTGGGTGGTGATATTTACACCTTCGGCTCTGACGGTAACGGTTCCTATACTGCCGCTTAAGATAATTTGCTCGTTTGTGGCACTTGCGGCCAAGGTTATCTGGATGCCCTGGTTATTAACTACCACGATACGCACTCCGCCAGTGGCAGTATTTTCTATAATGACTTCGCTGTATTGTCCGCCATTGATGTGGATACTGTCTTTACCCCCGCCGCGGACGTAGGTCTTGCCTTCAACTTTTATATTGTTCAGGGTGACGTTGCCGTCCCCGACTTCCTGGGCGATAATGAGGTCGCCTTTTATGACCAGATTCTGCAGGGTTACTCCCTTAGCTTTTACGGTAACACTGCCGTTAACGGTTTCAGTTCCAGAAGCCGGGCCATAGGTTCCCGCTTTGTTGATGGAACTGTAATTAGTCCCCGGGGTGCTAGCCCCGCCACCGCCTCCACCGCCGACGCTCGGGGCAGTAATTTTATCCGGCTGTCTGGCAAAGCTGGATTCCTTGGCTTGGCTGCCGCTGGCTTCTTTAATCTTTCCTTCACCTGTGACGGTTACTTTGGAATCCAGAAGCATTTCTTTTACGGTGCTGTCTTTGCCAAGGTCGATGTTAATACCGGTAAGACCGCTTGCAACTCTGAATTCTGTAATGGTGGTGGCACCTTGGGTGGTGATTTTTACATGGTCGGCTTTGACCGTAACGGTTTTGATTTCTCCTTGAAGGATTATTTCCTCGCCTTTAGCATTTTCAGCCAAAGTTACTTTAACACCCTGGGTATCAACAAGCACGATACGCACCTGTCCGCCGGCGGTTTTTTCCACGATAATTTCGCTGTATTGTCCGCCCTTGATGTGGATGCTGTCTGAACCTCCGCCACGGACGTAGGTCTTGCCTTCAACTTTGATGTTATTTAAGGTAACATCGCCGTCTCCGACTTCCTGGGCGATAATGAGGTCGCCTTTTATGACCAGGTTTTGCAGGGTAACACCAGGGGCTTTTACGGTAACATTGCCGTTAACGGTTATAGTTCCGCTTGTCGGCCCGTACTTTCCAGCTTTGTCAAATAGGTTGTAATTCTCTGCAGGAGCCGGAGGAGGCGATTGGGTTTTTAGGCCTGCATAGACTACCACGGCTGCCTGGGCGCGGGTGGCAAAATCCTGCGGAGCAAAACGTCCGTCCGGCATGCCTTTTATAATATTATGGGCATAGGCAGTCGCTGCAGCAGAAAGCGCCCAAGCTGATATTTGGTCTTGGTCGGGCAAATTTACGGCTGCCGCAGACGGTGCAAGTTGGGCTGCTTTAACGATCATTACCGCCATTTGCTCACGGGTAATGGGATCGTCCGGCCCAAACCTGCTGTCGCTGTAACCGCTGACGATACCATTGGCATTGGCTATGGCGATATAGTCTTTAGCCCAATGGGAAGCGGTATCGGTAAAAATTTTCCCGCTGCCTTTCAGATTGTAGGCTTTTACTATTAGGGTGGCAAATTGGGAACGGCTAATTTTCCCTTCCGGATCATAGGTGCCATCTGGATTACCGCTGACTATGCCCGCTTCTGCCATTGCTTCAATCGTGGCCTGGCCCCAATGACCCTGGATATCCTTAAGTTTTGCGGGGTTGGCCCAGGCTGAATCCCCTGGGGTAAAGACCAGCGTAAGCATAAATACAATTGCTACCAGATAGCTCAGGCGCTTCTGGTTGTGAATCAGACTGTACAAGTTAAAACCCTCCTTTTTACAATTCCTTTAGATTAGTGCTATAGGATAAAACTGCTTGTCCGTATTGAGCTATCACCTCCGTTATTGAATGGGGTACGGTTTTCCTGTCCGTCACCTTCCGGGATGCGGGTTGCGATTTGTGTCTTTCTTTTGCATACTCCCGTTTCCATTAATAGGTCAATTGTAATACAAATCCGTTACTATTTGTAGAGTTTTATTGTTATTTTGTCTCATATAGTGACATTTATGTTTACAACTACTGCTTCAGCGGCGCTTATAAGCACGTTTTAGAAAGAATTGGCCTATTTGACTTCATAAACGAGTTCGATATAATTTATAGCTAGTTATAGTGAATCTTATGATAAGGATGTCATAACCATGGAAGTAGACCATCTGGGCAGACGCATTAGGAATCTGCGCAAAGCCTCCAACCTAAGTCAGCAGGATCTCTCTCAGATCCTGGGAGTCTCGCGCTCAGCAATCGCCAGTTATGAAAACGGCTCGCGCTACCCTGATCATGTTACCTTAATCAAAATGGCCAGCTATTTTGAGGTTAGTGTTGATTATTTGCTGGGAGTAAATACAAATAAGAGCGGTAATCAGTATGTAGTGCTGGATGAGATTGCAACAATGCTTAATCAGGCATCTATACACCCCGACGAGAAAAAGCAAGTCTTACAAGAAGTCAACGACTTTTTCAAGTGGAAACTGCATCATGCTCAACATCGCGACAGGAAAGAATAAGAACTGCGTTGGCAGATTTCATTAGTTCCACTTTTCCGCTGGACACATTATCCTGGATAAAACCTACCCATATTTCATTTTCAGTACGCCAAAAACAGCCTAGAACATTTTGATACTGGTCTTCATAGGTAGCTTCCACCTTCTATCTCACCCCCCCGGTAGTCATATCTTACCCCGTGCCTGTGACATTAGTCTGTCACCTAATAAAAAATTATCAGGTTTTTGGTCCCGGGAAAAACTGATTATATATTATTATTACAAATTGCTTGACGCAAACTTAAAATCCGGTAAGCAATATTCAAAATTAACTGTTTCAAGATTATTTTTGACATATGCAGTATTTTCCGTAACTGTTATACTTATCGATAGAAAAATAGGGCGGGCTTCGACCAATAGCCTATTGTTATAATGAAAATGGCTTAGTAAATGTAGACACTGTTTACAAACGCATGGGGAGGAATCTGATTATGAAAAAGGTTCTTGGATTAATAATATCCCATAGAAAACTAGGCAACAGCGAGCTTTTAGTTAAGGAGATCATGGGCAGCATCCCACAGGAATGTAACCGGGAACTAATACGGCTGACTGATCTGAAGATCGAGCCGTGTAAAGCCTGTTATAAGTGCCTGCAGCCTGATAAGATTTGTCCTGTCAAGGATGATTTTAATTTTGTAATTGAAAAAATTAAAGAGGCGGACGCACTTGTTATTGGAGTTCCAGTATATTTTCTGGGACCGCACGGCTATTATAAAATGCTGACTGACCGCTTGGTGGGGGCACAAAATGATACGAAAAGTACACAGGGAAAGCCCTGTGTGATCGTAATGCCTTATGGAAGCAAAGGGTGGGAGGGTTACAGCAAATCTGCCGCTATTGTCATGCCAAAACTGCTAAGAATGAAACTAGTCGACTGCTGGCAGGTGCATGCTACGCTGCCAGGAGAATCTCTGCTAAACCCTGAAAATATCAGCTATGCGCAGACCCTGGGGCGGGACATCTTTACTGGGCGTGAGTATCATCCAGGAACCAGGGAATGTCCCGTCTGTGGATCTGATCTTTTCCGGCTGCTTCCTGCAAAACAGGTAGAGTGCCCGATATGTGGAGCACGGGGCATCATAAAGGAAGATTGTATTCCCGTTTGGACTGACTCGGACTACCACCGCTTTTCAGACCAGATGGATAAGCACTTTAAGAGGTGGTTGCTGGAAATGAAGATGCGTTTTTCCGCTGCAAAAGATCAGTTAAAAGATCTGCAAAAAAGCTATCGAGATCAAAGCTGGTGGATTAAGCCATGAGGATTAATGAAAATATTTCTACAAGTAATTGCTGACATCCTGATATGTTTTTCGTCTAAATAACGACAAAAACCAACTGAGACCTCCGTTTTCCGTTTCGGGGCAACTGTTGGTTTTTTTTATTTAGTATTTGGCGGAAGCGTGTGGGAATCGAACCCACCCACCGCAGGATCACTGCGGCGCAAACTGGATTTGAAGTCCAGGCGACCCACCAGGATCGATCCGCTTCCATAATAAAAAAATGCATGGCTAGCTACATGAGTATATAATTCAGGAAGAAAAATGTCAAATCCGCCTTATAATTAATCCCAAGGTGTGTTTATAATTCCTCCTGGTGGATAATTACTGACTCTACCTCATAGCCTCGATCTTTCAAGGCATCAATTACATCATCACAGTTTAGTTCTTCTATGCGCAAAACCATCCTGTACATGTTTTTCTTGTTGTCAAAATAGAGTACCGTATTAGTTATGCTCTTGCCTTTTTGGGCTACTAATCCGGTGATTTCCGCCATGGCGCCCGGACGGTCGGAGACATAAAAATCTATGCGGGTATGATCTCGTTTGACCCCCAGGATATCGATAAAGGCATCAAAGATGTCTGTTTCGGTTACTAACCCAACCAATTTACCGTTGTCATCGATAACGGGCAGGCCGCTGATCTTGTTTTCGCGCATCAGCTTGGCAGCGGTTTCGATATATTTTTCCGGAGAAATGGTAATCACTTTTTGCTTTTTGGGTATAATGTCCTTAATCTTGGTTTTAGCCAGCAGATAATTTAATTCATGGGTGCTTAGGGTCGTAGCTGAAGAGGGTGCGGCCTGATTCAGATCACTCAAGGTAATAATCCCTATGACTTTTCCTTTGTCAAGAACCGGTAGCCGGCGTATGTTGTGTTCCTTCATTAACGTAGATGCTTCGGTAACGCTGGTGTCCAGTTCTACGGTTATAGGGTTGCCTAACATCCGATTTTTAACCTTCATTTTATACTCCCCCTATCCAATAGTCGTCTTAACGTCTTTACAACCGACCGGGATGCCGGTGGTCAAATATTATAACAGCCACTGATTTTAATCGGTTTTAGAATTGTAGAATTGCTCCTAAAGAAACTGACGGACACTGAAAACTATGAGTTACCCAGAGTAATTATTACTTTTTAGGAGAACACGGAGACATTCCTGTCACGCTTCACTCCTTACCCTTTCTTTTTATCAGCGGCAGCATTCCTCATTTCGGGGTGGTTATAGGCATTTACCCTCCCAGGTAGGCCTTTTTGACTTCTTCACTCTTCATCAGTTGTTGGGCACTGCCTTTAAGGACTATCTCACCGGTCTCAATAACAAAGGCCTGATCAGCGATGGAAAGTGCCATATTGGCGTTTTGCTCGACCAGCAGGATGGTCGTTCCCCGGGCATTTATATCCTTGATGATCTCAAATATTTCTTTAACCAATAGAGGTGCTAATCCCATGGATGGTTCATCCATTAACAACAACTCCGGCCGGGCCATTAGCGCGCGGCCGATGGCCAGCATTTGCTGCTCACCTCCGCTTAAGGTTCCAGCCATCTGCTTGCGCCTCTCCTTAAGGCGGGGAAAACGGACGAAAACGTTTTCCATATCGGCTGCTATTTCTTTTTTGTCTTTACGCAGGTAGGCCCCCATTTCCAGGTTTTCCATCACCGACATGGTCTGAAAAACCCGCCTGCCTTCCGGCACCTGAGAAATACCCAGGCTGACTATTTTTTCCGGGGCAGTTTTGCTGATATCTTTTCCTTTATAAACTACCGTACCGTTTTTGGGCCGCAGTATCCCGGAGATGGTTTTAAGCGTGGTGGTCTTGCCGGCTCCGTTGGCGCCTATGAGCGTTACGATCGTTCCTTCTTCTACGGCAAGGGACATTTTCTTTAGGGCATGGATGGCACCATAATATACATCGATTTCGTTTATTGTCAGCATTTTTAAACCTCCTCTCCCAGATAGGCTTCGATCACTTTTTTGTCATTTCTGATCTTTTCGGGCAGCCCTTCAGCTATAATTTGTCCGTAATCTAACACATAAATTCGTTCGCATACCCCCATAACCAGGGACATATCATGTTCAATCAGCAGGATGGAGAGCTTAAATCTCTCCCGGATCGAGGCGATTAAATTCATTAAATCATGGGTTTCCTGGGGGTTCATGCCAGCGGCAGGCTCGTCCAAAATCAATAAACTCGGGCTGGTTGCCAGGGCGCGCGCTATTTCCAATCTCCGTTGCTCCCCGTAAGGCAGATTGGAGGCAATTTCATCTTTCTTGTTGTCCAGGTTAAATATTTTAAGATACTCCAGGGCTTTATCCTCAATTTTTTTCTCTCCCCGAAAAAACCTGGGGGTGCGACATATGGCTCCCATAAGACTATAGGGAACATCTTTGTGCAGGGCAATTTTAACGTTATCCAAAACGGTTAGATCATTAAACAAACGGATGTTTTGAAAGGTTCTGGCGATGCCCTTTTTACAAATCGTATAAGGTGGCAGCCCAGCGATATCCTGACCGTTAAAGAAAATCCTGCCCTCATCTGGCTTGTATACTCCGGTGATTAAATTAAACACGGTCGTTTTACCGGCTCCATTCGGCCCAATCAAACCGACCAGTTCTTCTTTCTCAATGTCAAAATTAAAATTCAATACTGCGGTCAGACCCCCGAAAGACTTATGCAGATTCTTTATTTCCATGAGGCTCATTTTTTATCACCCCAAACCCTGCCAAATGTTTTAGTGGTCAGTTCTTTGTTGCCCATCAAGCCCTGGGGACGATATATCATAATAACTATCAATATAAAAGCATACAATATCATGCGGATCGCCGCCCACTTTTGTAAAGCTGCCGTCAAAAGGGTGATGAATATGGCCGCAATAACCGCTCCGGTTGTGCTGCCCAGCCCTCCCAGCACGACCATGACCAAAATGTCAAATGATTTCATGAAGTTAAATGTTCCCGGCTTAATAATATAAAAATAGTGGGCATACATGGCACCGGCCAAACCGGCAAACATAGCTCCTATGACAAAAGCCAGCACCTTATAGTATGTTGTGTTAATACCCATCAGTTCAGAGGCTATCTCGTCTTCACGTACGGATATGATGGCTCTGCCGTAACTTGAATTGATCAGGTTTACAATAACTACCACCGTAAGCACGGTAGCCGCAAACAACCAAGGCCAGGTCGTCAACTGGGTTATGCCCAGGATTCCAGCCGGGCCGCCGACGTAATCTATATTTTGCAAAACCACCCGGATAATCTCGCCAAAACCCAGGGTAGCAATTGCCAGATAATCGCCTTTTAATCTTAAGGTAGGTACACCAATTATAAATCCGGCCAGACCAGCCATCAAGCACGCCATTAGTATGCCCAATATAAAAGGCTGTCCTAACATATTGGTCATAACCACGGACGTATAAGCTCCCACCGCCATAAAGCCGGCATGCCCCAAGGATAACTGCCCGGTAAAACCATTGATCAGACTCAGGCTAACCGCCAGCATAATATTAATACACATGGAACTAAGATTAATCTGGTGGTATGAATTTAAAAGGCCGTTGCTGATCCCATACTGAATCAACATAAAAATTCCGGTTAACACCAGCACTTCGAATACAAATTTTCTCCAGTTCCAGTTTTTTATTATTGTCTGCATGTCTGTCACCTACACTTTTTCGCCGGTATTTTTGCCAAACAATCCGGAAGGCTTGATCAACAGAATTAATATCAAAACGCCAAAGGCAACTGCATCACGGTAAAGACTGCTGCCATAGCCGCTAACCATCGTTTCCAGCATACCCATAACGAAACCGCCCACCATGGCTCCGGGAATAATGCCAATTCCGCCGAGTACGGCGGCCACAAAGGCCTTTAATCCGGGAATGATTCCCATTAGGGGGTTAATCGTATTATAGTAGATGCCTATTAGTACTCCGGCCGCAGCAGCCAGCGCAGAGCCGATGGCAAAGGTAATGGATATGGTTTTATCAACGCTAATACCCATCAAAACGGCGGCTTCCTGATCTATCGAAACAGCCCGCATGGCTTTGCCAGTGCGCGTTCTTTTTATGATATATTGGAGGATAATCATGAGTATGATTGCCGACCCGAAGACAAACATGTCTTTGTTGGAAATTACCAGTCCGGCAATATGATAATTGTGCAGGGAAAAGGTTTCTGCCGGGAAAACCCTTTGATTGGGAGTAAAAAAGTATACCATGACATATTCCAGGAATAATGATACGCCGATAGCAGTTATCAGGGCAGCTATGCGGGTAGACTGCCGCAAAGGTTTATAGGCCACTTTTTCTATCGCGACCCCGAGCAGGGCACAGAACGCCATGGCCGCCAGCAGGGCGACAAATATATTTACTCCCAGCATGGTCACAGAAAAAAACCCTACAAAAGCTCCCACCATCATTATATCCCCATGGGCAAAGTTGATTAGTTTTATTATGCCGTAAACCATAGTATAGCCAAGAGCTATCAGGGCATAGATCGCTCCTAAAGATAACCCGTTAACTATTTGTTGCATAAATTCAAGCAAGCTCGCCACTTCCTTACTGCTGCTTAGGATATGATCTAAGGAAAAAGTCCGCACTTTAAGTGCGCCAAGGCCATTTTAGTTTATGCCATTTTTTTCCTTAACAAAGAGAGGGTTACCCCTCTCTTCGGAAAAGGATGGAATGTTTATCTGGATATTAGTTTTCCATCTTTGTATTCAATTACGACTATTTTTTTGATCGGGTTATGTTGAGCGTTGATGCTCATAGTACCGGTAATGCCTTTAAAATCCTTCATATTGGCCAATGCCTCTTTGATTTTTACCGGGTCGGCATCACCGGCATTTTCGATAGCCTTAGCCAGCAGTTTGGCTGAATCATAACCCAAGGCAGCAAATGAATCCGGCAATTTGTTATATTTGTCCTGGTAGGCTTTTACAAAGGCTTGAATTGTCGGATCCGGGTCTTCCACGGAATAATGGTTGGTGAAATATGTGTTGTTAAGTGCATCTGCGCCGGCTACTTTGACCATGTCGGGTGAATCCCAGCCATCGCCGCCGCCGATAGGCACAGTGATACCCAGGTCACGAGCCTATTTGATCAATACGGATACTTCGGTATAGTATCCGGGTACATATATGAAATCAGGGTTTTTGCCTTTTATCTTGGTCAGAGCGGCTTTAAATTCTTTATCACCATTGACAAAACCTTCTTTGGCAACGATGGTTCCGCCTTTTTCTGTGAAGCTCTTTTCAAAATATTTGGCCAATCCTTTGGCATATTCATCGGAAGTGCTGCCAAAAATGGCGGCATTTTTAACCTTTAATTCATCGATGGCAAATTCAGCCATACGGTTGCTCTGGTCAGAATCCAGGTAACACACCCTGAAGATATAATCTTTTACCTTGCCGGTTTTTTCATCCACTGTAACATTAATAGCGGTAGCCGCCGGAGCAATCAGGGGTACATTTTTGCTGAGCATCATGGGGGTACTGCCAGCTACGTTGCCGCTCGTCAGTGGTCCAATCTGAGCCACTATTTTGGAATCATCAATCAGGGATGCACTGAGGTTCATGGCTTCATCTGCTTTGGATTGACAATCTCTTTTCAGAGGCTGTAACTGTTTGCCTAAAACACCGCCGTCTTTGTTGATTTCCTCCATTGCCAGCAGGGCGCCGTTGGCCGCATTAGAACCATAACTAGCCACATCGCCGGAGAGTTCAACATTGATGCCCACGGGAATCTTATCCCCGGTTGGGGAAGCCCCGCCATTTTTGTCGCCGGTTTTGGCGCCGCCGCAGCCAGCTACGATGGTTAGCATGAACATCATTATCAGGATACCAACCAGTCTTTTGTTTGCCCTCTTCTTCATCCGATTATTCCTCCTTTTTTTTTATTGCACAGTCTTTACTGACTATGTTATAAACTTAAAACCAAAAGCCTTACTGGCCCTGATAATATATTAGCCTGACTCGCTGAAACGATTATACTGTTTGCATTTCCCATTTCCCGCACCGGTCTCCCCAGCGGGCAACTAAATTTTCATTTTCATAAAACTGCAGTACTTCGCAGGCATTTGCACAACCCTTGCATTCAAAGCTGGTTGTTTTGAATTCTATATCCTGAATGGCAAAACCTTTAAATGCGGTTTTTTTGGTTTTGCGGGTAATATTTTGGGCCAGCATCGCTGCGCCGATAGCCCCCATCACGCCATAATCCTTGGGAATAATGAGTTTCATCCCTAATTCCCTTTCAAAGGCATTAACCAAACCCTGATTAGCAGCCACACCACCCTGGAAAACCACCGGAGCTAATATTTCTTTACCTTTGCCCACATTGTTTAAATAGTTGCGGGTTAAGGCCTCACATAGACCGGCAATAATATCTTCCGTATTATAACCCAACTGTTGTTTATGTATCATGTCTGATTCGGCAAATACTGCGCATCTTCCTGCTATGCGCACAGGATTTTTGGATTTCATGGCATAAGCGCCAAAATCCTCGATAGGAATACATAAACGACTGGCCTGCTGATCCAAAAACGACCCGGTTCCGGCTGCGCAAACTGTATTCATAGCAAAGTCGGTTACTACCCCATCCCGCAGGATAATTATTTTAGAATCCTGCCCACCGATCTCAATAATCGTCTGAACCCCCTCCACCGCGCTGTTTGCGGCTACGGCGTGGGCAGTAATTTCATTTTTAACGACATCCGCACCGATGATTAAGCTAATCAGGTAGCGGGCGCTACCGGTCGTGCCTACCCCTTTTATCTCTACTTCCCGGTCTATTTTCTGGCCAACCAGATATAAACCCTCCTGCACGGTTTGGATAGGTTTGCCGTTGGTTCTTAGATATTCGGACGCCAATAATTGGCCTTCCTCATTAATTACTACTAGATTTGTGCTAACCGATCCTACATCCACTCCTAAGTATCCGACCTTCATATGACCAAGCTCTCCTCTTTACTGAACTTTTTCTCGCGTTTGTATTCCATCAAATCAACAAAAGCCTCCAGACGGGTCTGTACTCCGGCCTTGCCAGTCTGTTCATCAATAAACATGGTCAGCACCGGAATATCCAAATCCCGGCTGACACTAGGAATTATGCTTTTGGCTACTATCTCCGGAATACAGGCAAAGGGAGCCAACTGGACAACGCCATCAAAACCATGCTTGGCATATAATACCGTCTCTCCAATACTGTTGACCCCATGTCCGCCAATCGGCGCTTCATTTAGATAAGGCTGCGCCATTTTGAAAATATCGCCTTCCAGATTTACAATCGTATTTTTACGGGTATAGGAACTTAGATAGATGGAGCGGTCGGTTTGTACACCCATCTCCCCTAGCATGATCTGCAGGTAGTGATTGGCGGCCGGCTCCAAAACGACATAAATTTCTCCGATAATACCTACCTTGAGGGGGTTGCGGCTTTTGTCCAATGTCATTGCGTTTAAAAGCTTAAGTCCTTCCTGGCGGGCATCCTCGATCTGTTCTGAGGTATTAGCCTGATCTACCATATCCAGGGCCAGATCCAGCTTGCGGGTGGTCTCACCGCGTTTTGTTTCCAAGGGACGCAATTCATGGGAACGTATTTCCAGATCATCGATCGCCTTTATTTTTTCCCAGGTTATTTTTACTTTCTCAACAAATTCCTTAGCCGATACCCCGCCGGTCTTGCGCAAATAACGCAGTTTTTTCCAGAAATCTTTAAGGTCGCAAAGGGGCAGTTCAAAAGCCATCACTTTTACATCCTTGCCCAGCTCTTCCAACAGGTACTGGTGCATTACCCAGTAATAACCGGCCCGACATGGCCCCATACCCCCGGAAGTTAAGATTAATTCGGCGCCAGCCTCGACTACTTCCAAGTAGGTTCCGGTAAGTATTTTAAATGGTATACAGGCAAATTCCGGTGAATAGCGAACTCCCAGATCCAGGGTTTTTTTGCTGGGTTCCGGGGGCATTATACATTCGTGGCCGATGTTTTCCAACAACCATTTAAAAGCGATAGGCGAGTAACCCATATGGGGAAAACTGACTTTCATAAACTCTCCCTCCGATAGCGGAGCATGTCCAGAAATGCTTCTACTCTGGTTCTTACTCCAGTTTCTGCGGTATGTTCATCAATGGCTACGGATAAAAAAGGCAGTTTGCTGCGGCGATGGGTTTCGATTTCCATCAGCCTGTCCACCATGGAATCAGGCCCGCAGGCAAAAGCGGTAACGTGGATGATGCCGTCAATATCCGGTCTGTCCAGGTAATACAAAGTGGCATTAACGGCTCGATTCGAATAATACCAAAACATATTTTTAGGCAAGGTCTGTCCGTATTTATTCATGGTTTTATTGCGCAGCATATCTTGGGTATAGACCTTAACGTTTTCTTTTCTTAATATGCTTAGCAAGCCAACGTTTAAATAGTGGTCATAGATCGTATATGGGTAGCCTAATACGGCTATTTTAAGATCCGGTTGGACGGGTTGGGATGATTGGGGCGTTGCTCCTGGGGTTAAGGCCATCGTCATGGCTTCATCAGGTAAAATCTCCTGTTGCAGCAGCCGGTCATATTTTTTTTGCACAGCGGTGGCCTTTTTTTGGGCACTCTCCACTTCTTTCTCCGGGTTACCCAGTAACCGGCCTATTTCCTGACAGACCTGATCCATAGCCTTACGGCCTTGTTTCAGATCAACCCGCACATCTATAATGGGTGGCAGCTCACTCATGCTTAAGCGCACCATATCCGGCAGGCCTAGAAATTTAGGACAAAATGTCTCGGTGCCAAAATCTCCATATTTGCGCACACTAACCATACGGGGGCAGAAAATGAAATCTACCCGTCCCGCCAGATCAGCCACATGACCATGATATATCTTAATCGGTATGCAGGCATCATTGACCGCTTCTTTGACTCCTTTATCAAGGATCGCTTTTGAGGTTGGAGACGATACCACCACCTCATGTCCCAGCTGGCTAAAAAATGTCTCCCAAAACGGATAGTAGCTAAAATACGCCAATGTACGCGGAATGCCTATTTTTGCCAATTACCTAATCCTCCTGTTACCCCTTTAAGCCTTTATTCGCATATCCCCTACCCTGCGAGTAAAGCGAATCTTATCATAATATTCTACCAAAGGTAAGGCATACTTGCGAGAGGTATTAAATAAATCCCGGGCGGTGGCCAGGGATAATTCTTTCTCCTGCTCGAAATACGCCTCTAACAAATCCTTGCCCTTTTCAATCGCGGCAGCGGCAAAGTAGATGTTTTCACTTAATTTTATGATCTCACCCTTATCAAGCAGGTAGCTAATTATTTCGTTTAAATCAGTCTCAGGCAGACCTTGAAGGGCTTCAATCTCATCCAATCCGGGAGGCGAAAAGAAGTTCTGCTCCAGAGTACGGTTAATCTCCGCAATCATTTGTTTATCTCTATCTCCTGGCTGGGGATGATAGCCATAGGGTGCAATCAGATTGTTTTTAACTGACAACTGACCGTTTTCCTCAAAATACTTAAGCAAGGCCGTGAATACCTTGGAATTTAAATTATTAAACAAGCGGCTGCGCATATCTTCCTTAGGGTACCCCGCTCTTAAAGGGAATTTGCTTAAGTATTCCCGCATGGTAGAATCCATGAGTGCCGCCATCCGGTCAATACCTAAGCTGCTGAAATAGTAACCGCCTTTACCGGTAACGTCAACAACTTTGTCATCGTCTAAGAGCTGTTGAACTTCTATCTTAATATCATCTTCCGAGCTACCGGTTCGTCGCATGATTTCCTGTATCGTCAGCGGCTCTTGTCCGGCGCTTTCTATTTCATGCAAGACCACATCATACAGACTGCCCTCTTCTTTCACCGCCAGATCATTTAAAACTTCTTCCCTAAACCGTTTTTGGCGCGGCGCATTAGGATCTATTATACTGCCCCCGCCGATCGTATTGACCGGGGAATAATACCGAATCACGAAGGGATCCCCCTTATAAGCCACGATCGGTTTTTCCATGACGATCTGCGCATATGCCTCTTCCCCGGGCAGCAGTTCATCGCGATCCAGCAAAACTACCCGCCCTAGTGTTTCATCAGTTCCCAGGTGAAACCTAATCCGATTCCAATTCTTTAAAGAACGCGCACTGCTTTTTAACAGTCTTAAACGTGTATTCACCCGGTAGCTGGGCTCCAAATAACCGCTGCTGGCTAAAAGGTAGCCTCTTTTAATATCCCCAACTTCAATTCCCTGAATATTGACGGCAACCCTCTGCCCGGCATAAGCTGACGGCAACTTTTCATTATGTACCTGCAGGGTTCTTACCTTTACATTTTTTTGCACTGGCATCAACTCCAAGGTATCTCCTACATTGATCTGCCCTGACCATAAAGTCCCGGTAACCACCGTGCCAAACCCCGCCATGCTGAAAACCCGGTCGATGGGCAAACGCGCTTGACCGAAAACCGGCTTTTCCACTACACTTCCGGCTACTTCAGCGATCATATCCAGAAGCTCGGGTATACCCTCCCTGGTCAGCGCGGAAACAGCAATCATAGGAGAACCCTTTAAAATGCTTTGGTCTATATATTCCCTTATCTCTTCCTCTACCAGCATTAGCCATTCTTCATCCACCATATCTTTTTTCGTGATGACCACAATACCCTTGTTAACCCCCAGCAATTCAATAATATCCATATGTTCACGGGTCTGGGGCATAACCCCTTCATCGGCTGCAATCGTGAATAAAACCATATCTATGCCAAAAGCTCCGGCCAGCATATGGCGTATAAAGCGCTCATGTCCGGGCACATCAACTATCGCCGCCTTCTGCCCATCGGGCAGGTTAAAAGGGGCAAAACCCAGTTCAATCGATATGCCCCTTTGCCGCTCCTCCTTGAGGCGGTCTGTCTCAATCCCGGTCAATGCCTTGACCAGAGTGGTCTTGCCATGATCAATATGCCCTGCCGTTCCCACAATAACTCTTTTCATAAATACCTCCGTTTAAAAACCCATAATTTAAAGGTTTTTTCCTCCTTTGCGCTGCAACCATTTTAACTTTGCATTTATAATAAAATCTGGGCGAGCAGCTGGGTTAGCAGATGCTCCTCCCCTTCCAGCAAGGTGCGGACACTTATTAACATGGTATCTTCCTGCTTGCGGGTCAGCAAAGCAGGGCTTGTAAGGCGCAGTTTTTGGGTTACTTTCTCTAGAGACTGATCCGCGAAGGCCAATTGCACGCCGAAACCCGGAAGCTGATAAGTGGGGTAGGCGCCGCCTCCTACCATGTCATACAGAGGAACTACTTCCAGTTTACTGATTTTACCATTGGACAACAAGGCTTCAGCCAGCCGATCCTTCAATTCTTCGGCTCGCCTTTGTAAACAAGCGGAACTTTGGGTCAGCATATTTATAACCGGAATCCCCTGACGGGGATTTCCGCATAAATATTCTAAAAGAGTTCCCTCCAAGGCGGCAATCGTTAGTTTGTCCACCCTTAAAGCGCGGGTCAACTGGTTTTTCTTCATCTGGTCAATATACTTTTTCTTGCCTATCAAGATACCCGCCTGCGGACCGCCCAACAGTTTATCTCCACTGAAGCTGATGATATCAGCACCAGTCTCGACACAGGCCTGTACTGTAGGCTCACCGCTTAGACCCCATTCTCCCAGATCAGCTAGGATGCCGCTGCCTAGATCCTGAAAAACCGGAATTCCTTTTTCTTGTCCCAGCCGGGATAGGTCTTTTAAATCCACCTCGGCAGTAAATCCGCTAATCTTATAATTGGATGTATGAGCTGCAAACAATAAGCCGGTATTATCATTAATGGCTGCATTGTAGTCGGACAGATAGGTGCGATTGGTAGTTCCTACTTCTACCAGGACAGCCCCACTGGCTTTCATCACTTCCGGTATGCGAAAGGCCCCTCCTATTTCAACCAACTGCCCTCGGGATACAATTACTTCTTTTCCCTGGGCCAGGGTGGTCAGTCCCAATAGAACCGCTGCGGCATTATTATTTACCACCAAGGCAGCTTCCGCCCCGGTCAAACGTACTAATAGATCTTCAACATGAACGTAGCGCGAGCCTCTTTGCCCGCTTAAAAGATCAAATTCCAGGTTGTTGTAATTTTGGGCGGCTTCCTGCATATATTCCCAGGCCTGATTGCCTAGCGGTGCCCGGCCCAGATTAGTGTGCAGCACCACCCCGGTACCATTGATAACCCGACTAAGGCTGCCCTGCGCGCTTTTTACCAGCAATTCATAGGCCCGCTCAACAATCGCTGTGGTTAATTGTGCCTTGTCTTTTTCTGCGCCGTTTGCACGCAGTTCCTCCCTTACCTCATTGGTGGCCTGGCGTAGTGACTGTACAACGAAATCCCGCCGGTACTTTTCTATAAAGTTATTAACCTCCGGTAAACCTAACAGTTCGTCAATAGCCGGGATATTTCTCAGGTTCATCATCTCTGAAATGCCTTCCTCCCTGACAGATGTGGTTTTCAGCTTCGGCTGGCCAGTAAATTCTGCCTTTGCTTGTAATCCGTATGCGCCACAGGTTTTTCCGTTGGTAATTGTGGCGTCTGACATTTAGTTTACTAAAATAATATCATTGACCTGCTTAATTGTATATTCTTCGCACTCAATTAGCAGCTGATACACAAGAAATAACCTTTGCTTCTATTTATTCGGAACGACCTCTGATCGTTCCATATCACTCAGCTATTCATAGGTGGTTTGCCCTGCGGGCACTACGTATGTTGCCTAAAGACAACTATTAAGGATGCACCCTGCGGGCACCACGTATGTTGCCTAGAGGCAACTATTAAGGATGCACCCTGCGGCACTACGTATGTTGCCTAAAGGCAACTATTAAGGATGCACCCTGCGGGCACCACGTATGTTGCCTAAAGACAACTATTAAGGATGCACCCTGCTGCCAGGGAGGTTAGTTAGGTATAGCTGCCTTAAGCACTCCCCCGATTCCGGCTTCCCTGCATCAAATCGACTATAAACCGATAGCTTAATGCACCCAGGATTAATATTCCCAGCATACCGAAAACGGGATATACTTTGCTGACCAGCCCGGAGAAACTCTGCAGCGACAAAGGCAGTGCCATAGTCAGGCAAAAAATCAAACATAGTGGGTAGCTTAATCCAGTAAATTTCGCAAAACGCTGAGCAAAGGCAAATGCGTTAGCAATCGCGGTTGTCAAAATGCCTACCCAGAGTACCAGCGTATAGATGTGTTTGGCGGTAAGGGAAATCTGCCCGGCAACAAACAGCATAGGCACCTCATAGTGCATTATCATAGGCAGGAACTTTTGTAATGCCAGATAATTTAGCAAAACCAACCCACCCAGCAGCAGGCCGCCTTCAACTGCTCCCCATATTCCCTCCCGGGGCGAGCTGACGCTTTGGTACTCACTTAAAACCACCATGGCCAGGGAGAAATTATAAGCAACGTAGAGTATGCTGGACAGCAGCCAATATTTTTCGTCCTGAGGCATTAAAAACGTTATGTTGCTCTGGGTAGCTATGTCGCCGAAGATTACCACATAACCCGATATAAGTATAAGCAGGATCAGTTTTATCGGAACCAGCACATTAAATGAATAGAACAATCCTTTTCGTCCGGCTGCCAGGGTTATAATCAGCATTACATAGGCCAAAAAAATACCGAATGTTTTTGGCAGATAAAGATGTTCATAAAATACTGCTCCGCTGGCTGCCAGCATAGTACTCAGACCTAAAAAAAGGAAAATTGCCAACAGAAAGTCCACGATTCCACCCAGCTTTTCCCCGCATAGATAAGCCAGGACTTTCTGATAATCCGATGTCTTTAGTTTATGGGTGGTATATAAAAGAACTCCGCCGCTGGCGGCAAACAGTAATATTGAAACGAAAACGCCCTGCAAGCCATGGTTTCCATACGCAACAAAAAACTGTACTATTTCCTGACCCGAGGCGAACCCTGCTCCAATTACGGCTCCTAAGTAGCCCATTATCAGCATCAAACGAATCTTAATCCTTTCACCTGCTTTCCAAAAACTTTTTCTAATCATCAGGGGACGAATAAAAACTTTCTGGTATGGCAAGAGTATTTAGTGAGTACATTTGCGGGGGTAGTAAATGAATCTATTTAAATCTGTTCAGCCTGATGCCAGAGAGTCTTACCATTTCGAAGATCCGGCCTGCTTTCCTCGGATAGAAAGACTGGTTTTTACTCACTTAATTAATATGAATCCAAACTTTGAAAGAGACATAGTTTATCTATGTATTGGTACCGACCGCGCGACCGGGGATTGTCTAGGCCCAATTGTCGGCACCAGACTTTTATCCATGTCGCCTCGTTTTCACGTGTATGGCAGCCTGGAAAACCCGGTGCATGCCGTAAATCTGGTTAAAACAATTCAAGAAATTAAAGCCACGCATGTCAATCCCTTAATTGCAGCTATAGATGCCAGCCTGGGTAACACCAAGCGCATCGGTTATATCAATGTAAAAAGCGGTGGTTTAAAGCCAGGTACGGCTCTAAATAAAGACCTGCCCGTGGTAGGTGATTTTCACATTTCCGCCGTTGTTAATGTGGCAGGTTTTCTGGAGCAGATGGTTTTGCAAAACACCCGCTTGTTTTTGGTCTACCGCATGGCCGAGATCATATATCGCAGCCTCTACACGGCCCATTTTAATTTTGAAGATACTAAAAAACCCGGTTTAACTCCGGGAGCAAAAGGGCGGTTACCGCTGGCGGATAGATTAAATCGGAGAGGTTAGGGACTTTATATATCGTTAACAAGCGATATCGACAAAAAAGAGGAGGGGAAAATGTTTCACGTGAAACATTTTCCCCTCCTCTTTAAACTGCCCAAGTGCGCACAAGCCATCCTTAATCGTTGCCTTTAGGCAACATACGTGGTGCCCGCAGGGTGCAACCTTAATAGTTGCCTTTAGGCAACATACGTGGTGCCCGCAGGGTGCAACCTTAATAGTTGCCTTTAGGCAACATACGTAGTGCCCGCAGGGTGCATCCTTAATCGTTGCCTTTAGGCAACATACGTGGTGCCCGCAGGGTGCATCCTTAATCGTTGCCTTTAGGCAACATACGTGGTGCCCGCAGGGTGCATCCTTAATCGTTGCCTTTAGGCAACATACGTGGTGCCCGCAGGGTGCATCCTTAATCGTTGCCTTTAGGCAACATACGTGGTGCCCGCAGGGTGCAACCTTAATCGTTGCCTTTAGGCAACATACGTGGTGCCCGCAGGGCGCATCCTTAATAGTTGCCTTTAGCGCTACAGAAGCTCACCGGCAACTATTAAAATCTATTTTTTATATTTTTCAGGCAGCCACCTGTTTACCAGTTCCGGATTTTCTTCTGTCCATTTATGGGCAGCTTTCTTGCTGTCCGAGCCGTACTCCAATGACAGCAGCATAGCGTTTTGAAGGTCATCGATGCTCCATTTGAAGTTTTGTAGAAACTCATATACTTCCGGCATATCAGTCTTAAGTCCGGGGCGGACAATCGTTGCGATATACTCGCTGTCTCCATAAATATTTTTGGGTTCATCCAGGATCTTTAAATCCCAGCGGGCAAATTTCCAATGAGGGATCCAACCCGTCACAACTATCCATTCGTTTTTGTCAATGGCGCTCTTTAAGGCAGCCGTCATAGTGGCATCGGTGCCTTCAACCAGTTCATAATCCAATCCGTATTCATTAATGACTTTTTCGGTAAGCTTCATATATGAAGCACCGGGATCGATTCCGATAATCTGACCCCCAAAATTCTCCTTCTTGGCATTTAATTCCTCTACGGAGTCTATGGTAACATAGGCGGGTACCGTCAGAGCCAGCTTGGCTCCCTCACAGTTGGGGCCCAGATTTTCAATCTTACCCTGCATTTTCTTTAGATAGTTTTCATGGGTAATCGGCAGCCAAGCAGTTGTCATGGCATCAGCATCACCGCTGGCCAAGGCCTCATACAAAAGAGGTGCTGATACGGGAGTTAATTCCACCTTATATCCCATCTTGTTTTCCAGAACATCAGCAACCACATGAGCGGAAGCAGTCGCACAAGCCCACTCTACATATACCAGCCTAACCGTATCTTTACCGGCTTTATTTTGGGGAGATTTACCGCCCCCGCACCCCACCAGGGTAAAAGACAGCAGCAACAACATGGCGATTATAGGAATAGTATTATTTCTTCTTGATATCTTCATACCTACCCCTCCCTAACCAAATCAATAATAAAAAGAGACATTTGCCTCGGCTCATTCCTGCTCAGTCCATGCATAACACTGCCCAAACAGGTTTATTAATAAGCAAATGTCTCAATTATTGCTATAGCGCATTTTAAAATACTTGGATCAACCTCTGCGGACAGCGGTTTTTTGTGCTTTGATTAACTTACTTTTTATATTTATCAGGCAGCCAACTGTTTACCAGTTCCGGGTTTTTATCTACCCATTTGCGGGCAGCTTCTTTACTATCCGTACCGCTCTCCAAAGTCATCAGCATGGCATTCTGCAGGTCATCAACATCCCATTTGAATTTCTTTAAAAACTCATATACTTCAGGCATATCTTCTTTCAAGCCTGGCCGAACGACTGTATCGATATGTTCCGCTTCTCCTAAAACTTTTTTCGGATCTTCCAGGGTTTTTAAATCCCAGCGGGCAAATTTCCAATGAGGAATCCAGCCGGTAACCGCCACCCATTCATTTTTGTCAATAGCGCTCTTTAAAGCAGCCGTCATGGTCGCATCACTGCCTTCGACCAATTGATAATCAAGTCCGTAATCCTTAATGGCTTTTTCGGTCAGTTTCATCACCCCGGCACCCGGGTCGATCCCTACAATCTGACCTTTAAATTTATCCTTGTAATCATTCATTTCATCAATGGAGTTTATAGTAACATATTCCGGCACTACGATAGCCAGCTTGGCTCCTTCGCAATTCGGCCCCAGATTTTCTACTTTTCCATCGACTTTTTTCATGTAGCTCTCATGGGTAATCGGCAGCCAAGCAGTTGTCATGGCGTCTGCATCGCCATTGGCCAGGGCTTCAAATAACAAGGGGGCTGCTACCGGGGTTAATTCTACGTTGTATCCCATCTTGTTTTCCAGAACCTCAGCGACTACATGGGCTGAAGCCGTGGCACAGGCCCACTCCACATATACCAGCCTAACCGTATCTTTGCCAGCTTTATTTTGAGGAGATTTACTGCCCCCGCATCCCACCAGGGTAAAAGATAGCAACGCCAGCATACTTATTAGTACAATCATTTTTTTGTTTTTAAACATTTGACTTCTCCCTTCTGTTTAATCTTCGTTTTTACCGAAGCTCTGGGTAATACGATCCAGCAATATAGCTATTACAACAATTGCCAGTCCGGCCTCAAAGCCATTTCCAATTTCCATGCGCTGAATCGCCCGCCATACCTCACCTCCTAATCCTTTAGCACCGATCATGGCTGATATGACAACCATGGAAAGGGACAGCATTATACACTGGTTGATACCCGCCATAATCGTTGGTCGGGCTAAGGGTAGTTCAATTTTAAAAAGCATCTGATGAAAGGTTGAACCGAAGGAATGACCAAGTTCCACTAATTCTTCCGGAACCTGTTTAATGCCTAAATCAGTAAGCCTTATAACCGGTGGCATTGCAAAAATGAGGGTAGCAATGGCAGCAGGCACAACCCCCAGACCAAAGAACGTTACAGCCGGCAACAAATATACAAAGGCCGGCAGGGTCTGCATAAAATCAAGTATGGGAGTAATAATCTGGTGGGCGGTATCGCTCTTGGCCGCCAGTATCCCCAGGGGAATGCCTAGTATTATGCACAGCACAACTGAGCTGATAACCATAGCCAGCGTCTGCATGGTTGCTCCCCAGAGGCCCACATTGTAGATAAGGTATAGGCCAATTATTCCAAACAGGGCCGCTTTCTTGTTTATAAATCGCCAGGCCAGCAGCGCTAATATAAGGATCATTAAAGCCGGGGGGATAAAGATTAATAAATCCTGCAGGGAAATAATAAAACCCTTTAAGAATTCGCTTAATGAATCAAAGCCCCCTCCCCATTTTATTTGCAGATACTCAATGCCAATGTCTGTCCAACGGTTTATCGGAATCCTAGGCAGTAAATCCATCATGTTCCCTCCTTTCCCCGGCAAGTCCAGCAATTACCGATCCTCTGACTAGAACCCCTTTTAGTTTTTGTTGTTCGTCAACCACAGCAATTGGTATCCGGGTATAAGCCATTACTTCCAAAATCTCGGCCAAAGGAGTATCGGGAGCAACTACCGGTGCTTCCTTACGTATACCTGGATCCAACAGCCTTTCTCCCTGCTTGGCCATTTTAGAAGCATCCTCAGCTAAGATATAACCTATATATGCACCGTCACGATCGGTTACGAAGAGCCCCGACATTCCGTAACGCTCCATTATGCGTAAGGCCACCATCGGCCCGTCTTTGGGGTAAATCACCGACCGCGGCTTAATCATTACTGAAGATGCTGTAAGCGCTTTACTGCGATCCACACTTTCCACGAAGCGGGCTACATAATCAGTCGCCGGTGACATTAAGATATCCTCCGGGCTGCCCATCTGTGATATTTCGCCGTCTTTCATAATGGCAATCCTATCTCCGATTTTAAGAGCTTCATCTAAATCGTGGGTGATAAAAAGGATGGTTTTGCGCAGTTTCTTTTGCAGCTCAATCAATTCATCCTGCATTTCTTGGCGAATCAGCGGATCCAAGGCGCTAAAAGGTTCATCCATAAGTAAAATATCCGGATCTGTGGCCAGCGCCCTGGCTATTCCAACCCTTTGCTGCATTCCTCCGCTGAGGTTCTCCGGATAATATTCGCTCCATGCCTCTAAACCCACCAACTCCAAAGATTGCATGGCTTTTTCCTTCCTTAGTTCCCAGGTCATGCCCTGAACTTCCAGCCCGTAAGCAACATTGTCTCTCACGTTTCTATGCGGCAGAAGGGCAAATCTCTGAAAGACCATGCTCATCTTGGTCCTGCGGATTTCGCGCAATTCCTGTTTGCTGACCGAGCTTATGTCTTGCCCATCGATAATAATCGTGCCTTTGGTAGGTTTGTTCAGTCCGTTCATGCATCTGAGTAAGGTGGATTTGCCGCTGCCCGAAAGCCCCATTATGACAAAATTTTCACCTTCTTCAATCGAAAAGGATACATTTTTAATTCCCACCACATTTTTCGTTTGTTTCCTGATGGCATCATTACTGTACCCGTTTTCCATCATCTCAATCGCTTTTTCGGGGCTGCTGCCATAAATCTTGCTTAAATTATTGACTTGGATTTTAGGCATAAATATCATTCCTCTTTCTAAATAAATAAACCACTATCAACCGCCTGAGGTTTACATAATCAAGCAGCAAAAAAAGTTGTATAAATTAGTTAAATACCCCTTTGATAGACTTAAAATGCCATTTGTTTTTGATTTTATGCAAAAATAACTCATAATCTAATTCGAAAGTTATAGTTATAGTTATTTCTAATTTTGCATGTCTTAATTCGTACCAGCGGTAGATATTTAAAAGCAATATTTTTTAACAGGGAAGCTAAGGAAAGCTAAAAAAAGAAGCCATGAGACACCTATATTAGGCATATTTGCAGGCACACAATTTTTAAATCTCCCCTGTACGCGCTTACGAGGTTAGCTGTCGGGTTCGGTTCAGGAATCCCTACCAGTAAACTGGATTCACCCCAAAAATAATGGTTCCCCCGCTCCTGAGAAGGCCTCAGGATTAAGCATATGAGAATTTATAATTGCAATAAAATATATACTATAAAATTTATCATATATTATACAGTATAGGCAAATATAATCAAACTTTTGTTGGCTTGGAAGTA
>NZ_CGIH01000003.1 GCF_000983115.1 Syntrophomonas zehnderi OL-4 | reverse complement strand
GTCCAGTTAATGGTTGCTAGGCCATTGGAGACATCCACTGTGCCGATAACAGTGCCGTTTACTTTGTATGTTACTTTTCCTTCGTTCACTGGATTTCCGTTGAAGTCTGTTATGTGGGTGTTTATTGTTATGGTTTGGCCTGCGTGGCCGTTAACTGGGTCCACGGTGACGTTGGTTGGTGTTGGGTTTACTGTTAGGTTTGTGGTGTTGTTAGATGCTAAGTAATTGGCGCTGCCAGAATACTCTGCAATAATACTGTAAACGCCACCAATCCACGTAGTGGGGATGGTCCAGTTAATGGTTGCTAGGCCATTGGAGACATCCACTGTGCCGATAACAGTACCGTTTACTTTGTATGTTACTTTTCCTTCGTTCACTGGATTTCCGTTGGAGTCCGTTACGTGAGTGGTTAAAGTCACACTTTGACCCGCATCACCGTTAATTGGGTCCACGGTGACGTTGGTTGGTGTTGGGTTTACTGTTAGGTTTGTGGTATTGGTTGAAGCCAAGTAATTAGCACTGCCTGAGTATTCTGCAATTATATTGTAGGTACCGGTGGTCCAGGTTGTGGGGATGGTCCAGTTAATGGTTGCTAGGCCATTGGAGACATCCACTGTGCCGATAACTGTATTGTTCGCCCTGTATGTTACTTTTCCTTCGTTCACTGGATTTCCGTTGGAGTCTGTTATGTGGGTGTTTATTGTTATGGTTTGGCCGGTGTGGCCGTTAACTGGGTCCACGGTAATTGTGGTAGGGGATTGGTTTATTGTTATTGGTGTTGAAACTGTTTGATTATCAACTGTGGCTGTGATATTTCCTGAACCGATGGTTGTTGTTGTGAAAACTGAGGTTGCACTACCATTTACCAATACAGTAGATACTGGTTCTAAGTTTCCCATGTCACTTGCGAAATCCACAACTATTCCATCTGGTACATGGCCGTTTACTGGATCATGATAAGTTCCAGTATTGTCATGTAGTAAATCAACACTAACAGTTGAATTACCGCCATAGAAGATATTATCAGGGTTCGTTGTGATATTCAGAACTAACCAGGAACTTACGTCAACACTACCGTGAACATCATTAGACACATAAATTGATGGATCAAGGTTTGAACCCCACCAGTTAAACCTAGCATCTATAATACCATAGTTACAGTGGATCTGACTGTTACTTGCATTGTTTCCAACAATCCTGTTGAAATGAACAACAACAACCTTAGAAGCGTCCGGCTGATAACTCCAAATAACACTACCAGTACTAGTTGCGGTGTTGTTGGTGAATGTACAGCTAATAGCAGTTAAATTTCCAGTATTGGTGATAGCCCCACCAAAACTATAGGCATAGTTATTTGTGAATGTACTGTTTGTCACAGTTAAACCTCCACCACTATTGTCGATGGCACCACCACTTTTACTATTCGCAGTGTTGTTGGTGAATGTACAGTTCGTCACAGTTAAACCTGCCCCATGATTATTTTCGATGGCACCACCATAACGAGTTGCGGTGTTGTTGGTGAATGTACAGTTCGTCACAGTTAAATCTGCACCATTATCATTGTCGATGGCACCACCACTGTCCGCGGTGTTGTTGGTGAATGTACTGTTAATCACAGTTAAACCCGCACTGTTATAATTGTAGATGGTACCAAAACCTGCGGTGTTGTTGGTGAATGTACAGTTCGTCACAGTTAAACTTTTTCCAAGATCATTGTAGATCGCACTACCCCGAGTTGCGGTGTTGTTGGTGAATGTACTGTTTGTCACAGTTAAACTTGCACTCTTATTGTAGATGGCACCACCACCATGAATCGAGGTGTTGTTGGTGAATGTACAGTTCTTCACTGTTAAAATTCCACTTTTAAACTCATTGTAGATGGCACCACCACCATAACGAGCATAAGCTCCATCATAAGTTGCGGTGTTGTTGGTGAATGTACAGTTCGTCACAGTTAAATTTCCACCATTGTAGATGGCACCACCCATCTCTGAGGTGCTGTTTGTGAGTGTTAGGTTATTTATGTTGGCTGTTATTCCTGATAGTATGTGGAATATGCTGTTTCCGCTTTGTTGTCCATTGATTATTGTGTTTTCCTGGTTTTCGCCGGTGATTGTCATGTCTTTGTTTATGGTTATTCCTGATTCGTTGTAGGTTCCTGGTGCTATGTAGATTGTTCCGTTTGTTGTGACTGTGCCTGTGGCATTTGTTATGGTC
>NZ_CGIH01000002.1:94334-110423 GCF_000983115.1 Syntrophomonas zehnderi OL-4 | reverse complement strand
AGCATCCGCATTCAGGCCAAACTAACAGCCCTGGCGGTAAACTTAAAGCGGATAGCCAAACTGGTATCCGCTTCAAAAGGGTTATCTTCGTTTATTTTGAGGTTTTTATCCTGCCGGTTACAGATTAACCTACCTGATGGGCTGTGGGTAGCCGCCAGGGCGGCTTAAAAGGGTTGCTTTTTCAGTGATCTCGGACGGTTCTTCTGACACCCTTGACACCATTAGCTACGAAAAAACTATGAATATATTAGGTGAACATCATCTGTATTTACTGATAAAGTTACTATAGAGCCAACTTGTAACCCTAGTTTTTCCCATTCATTTCTAGATGTGTTTATATTCCATAATCCTTTCCCTTGGCAAGTTATCTCAACATGGGTACCATGTAATATTATTTTTTTTACTATTGCTTGCCAATGGTTTGGCAGGTTAGAAGATACATCAGTTGTTTTAGCTATTTTTATTTGCCAAGCATGAAGGGCAAGATTTATTTTTTTATTATTATAGTCCATATGTTTCTTTTTGGGTAAGGGACTGATTATCCAATCTCTTTCTTGATTAGCAAAAGATAATGAACCATTTTGTTGTGTAATTTCCAGGGATGATATTTTCGTATTGTAAAAAATTAGCCACGAATAAAGAATTAGGCTGATTAAAAACTTCTAGCGGGCTTCCTTGTTGCAAGATTTTACCTTTATCCATTACTAATAAATGAGTACCTAATTGTAAGGCTTCATTAAAATCATGGGTAACATGAATTATTCCTATTTCCTCTCTAAAGTGGATTTCACGAAGCAAATCACGTATAACATAGCGAGTTTGGGGGTCTAATGCAGATAAGGGTTCATCTAATAAAAGTATAGGCGGATTAATCAAAATTGCTCTGGCTAAGGAAACGCGTTGTTTTTCGCCACCACTTAGAGAATGGGGATAGCGTTTTAGTAAATGAGAAATTTGCATAGCTTCAGCTAAGTTATTTAATCTTTTAAGTGTAGAGTGGTCTTTATCCTTTTTTCTTGCTTTAGCCCCAAAAAGGATATTTTCTTTTACAGTCAAAAAAGGATATAGCAGGCTATCTTGATAAGCAAATCCTATCCCCCGTTTTTCTGGGGGAAAAGCAATAATATCATCACCTTGAAGCATTATTTTGCCAGTAGTAGGTTTGCGAAGTCCTGCAATAGTTTCTAAAAGCATAGTTTTACCGCAACCAGTTGGACCTAAGATTATAAGATAATCTGAGCTATTTAAGGAAAAAGTAATATCTTGTAAGGCGAATTTACCAGCTTTAACATCTAATTTAGAAACTTGAAATAAAGGTGTTATCATAGTTGGACCTCATTTTTTACTAGAGTTTTTACAATTATTAATAAAGATAAGGCTAAAAATAGCATAACAATAGCAGTCGCAATAGCAAAATTCATATCTCCTATAGACATATTTAGAAAGACTGCTATAGATAAAGTTTCCGTTTTCATCCTTGTGATTCCTGCCAGCATAGCAGTAGCACCGAATTCTCCCAAAGCACGAGCCCAAGACATCATTATTCCACCGACTAAAGCCATTTTAGTTAAAGGAATAGTAACTTTTAAGAATACTTGGGCAGGAGAATAACCTAGGGTTTTAGCTACTTTTTCCATACGTGGATCTATACTGTTAAAAGCTTGTTGAAAAGTTCTAATCGCATAAGGAGTAGCTACAAACCATTGGGCTACTACAACTCCCAGTTTGCTAAACACTACATCAATACCGATTTTGGCTAAGGAATTGCCCAATATAGGTCCGAAAAAAATTAATAAGGCAATCCCACTTATTAAGGGGGGTAGTATAATAGGAATATCAACTAAAGTATCTAAAATAACTTTACCTGGTATTTTATAGCGGGATAAAATATACCCACAGGGTAATGCTACTATAACAGCTAATGTAGTTGTGTTTGGCAAGTATAAAATACATCAGACGGCAAAAAATAAATCCAGCACCCCAGTTTCCATTATTTCCTGATCGTGGAATGTGTAAGTCTGTAGCTTTGTCCACCAAAAACCAGTAGATGACTATGGTGGATTAAGCGGTCAATAAGCGCACTGGTTAAATTCTCATCGTAGAATATGCCATTCCATTTACTAAATTCTAAGTTGGTAGTGATAATAATACTGCGTTTTTCATAGCAATCAGCTACTACTTGAAAGAGTAGCTGTGCACCCTGGCGATCCAGGGGAATATAACCCCATTCATCGCAAATTAGTAAATCCAGCTTCGCCAGTTGCTTTAGCATTTTGCCCAGATTACCAGCGTTTTGGGCATCATTTAACTCGTTGACCAGGGTTGATGTTCTATAAAATCCCACCTTCTTTCCTTGATTACAAGCTTCTACACCGATGGCGGTAGCCATATGGGTTTTGCCCGTTCCCACCGGGCCATATAGAATCAGGTTTTCCCTGTTTTTTAGGAGGACTGCAGTTTTCAAATCATCTAATGGTATTGATGCCGGTATCTCAATATGATCAAAACTGTAGCCATTAAAGGTTTTTATTACATCAAAACCGGCTTGTCTTAAACAACGGTTTTTACGGTTTAATTCCCGTCCCTTAACCTCTATTTCTAAAAGTTTAGCCAGAAACTCTTCGTGGGTATCAGCCTTAATATCTGCATAGTTCTGTACTATGCTGTTTCCCCAGCGTAATTGCTTGCAATAGTCTTTAATCAATTCTTTCATCTGCACTCACCTGCTTTCAGGAAAGTATCATAGCAGGTCAGATCAGGAGTATATATTGCCGGTGAATTTATGCCGGCAGATAATAACGGCAAAAAATCATTAAAGGTTGGTTCGGTTAATCGGCGGTAGCTTAACAGGATACTGTCAGCATCTGCTTTGCCGGAATCTAATGTCTCCAGCAAGCATATGGTTGCTGTATCCATATCTGTTTCGGTTATCATACGTACCAAAAGATTTAGGCTCTTCTTTTTTTCCGCGTAATCCAGATTATTAAAATAGTCCTGCCAGGGGTCAGGTAGTTCACGATAAAATCCGGTATATTTCAAAGCATTAGGGCGTTTGGCCAGTGTAATTAGGTAAGGCAGCCAATCCATTAGTTCCTGATTCTGGCCATATAATCGTTTATGTTTTACGATAGGCTGGTATTGTTCGTTTAATAGTTCCACCTGATGGGCACCTAGCCGCATGTATAGTTCTTTATTTGCCACCTGGGGTGATGCGGAATATATGTTTGTATCAACACAGACTTTGCCGTATTTGTTGGCCGATAATTTCTGCATACGGCCGATCGTAAATGGTTTAGCCGGCAGGGGTAGCATGGCTGTAAGGTCATCTTGGAGAAGCTCATTTATTACCCGGCCTTTAAATCCACCCTGAACCAGGTGACCGGCAAGTACCAGTTAAATCCACAGATGCTCTGCCAGTGGAAGAGCGACTTTATCAAGAATGCCGCTATGGTCTTCGAACATAACAAGGACGAGGCCGGGAAACTCAGGAAAGAGATGGAGGAAAAAGAATCCCGTTATCAACAGATCATTGGTCAGCAATCCTATGAGATTGACTGGCTCAAAAAAAACTGGCCTCAAGTAGTACGGTCGAAGTACGCAAAGCCATGGCGGAGCCTGGCAAACATCAAATCAGCCTTGCCCGGCAGGCCTTCAGCTGAGCGTTAACCGGAGCAGCCTTTACCGGCAGCCGCCGATATGTACCCAATGTACGCTTACAGCAAGAAATATGATGCGGACAGTATTATATTGCTCTATCCGCTTTCTGACAACGTAAGCAGGGATGGAATTAAGTATGTATCAGATGACAATGTCAATGTTTATGTTTCTTTCATCGACCTAAGAAATTATGATAGCAGCATTGCCAATTTGATAGCGAAGGTGTGCTAAAATCCAATAAAACCAATTGAACGGAGGGATTAGCAATGCCATTTACCATTGTCCGGCAGGACATCACAAAAATAAAAGCGGACGCCATCGTCAATGCCGCCAACACTGATTTGCAAATGGGTGGTGGTGTTTGCGGAGCCATATTCAAAGCGGCAGGAGCGGCTCAGCTTCAAGCTGCCTGTGATAAGCTCGCTCCTATTAAGACGGGCGAGGCGGTTATCACACCGGGATTCGGTCTGCCTGCTAGGTTCATTATCCACGCAGCAGGTCCCGTCTATCGACAATGGAACAAGGAGCAAAACGAGCAGCATCTCTGTTCCGCTTATACGAACTCGCTGAAGAGAGCCATTGAAAATGATTGTGAAACCATAGCGTTTCCATTGATTTCAAGCGGGATTTACGGATACCCAAAAGACGAAGCCCTTCAAGTGGCTACATCGGCAATTCATAATTTTCTTATAGATCATGACCTTGATGTGACTCTTGTGGTGTATGATAAGGCCGCATTCTCCATCAGCCGTGAACTGCTCGGAGCAGTCGAAAGCTACATTGATGAGCATTATATTAAGACTAACGAAATTAATCGAAGACAACTGCTTGATGTGGAGCGGGATGCCTTATTCAAAGGTGACAAGGATGTTAATAATTACAATAAGCCTATTTTTGAAGAGATGCTCGCTCCATCCGTTGGCGTGCCACTTGATGATTTGGTCGGAAATCTTGATGAACCTTTCTCCCAGATGCTTCTGCGACTGATTAATGCCAAGGGAATGACGGATGTAGAAGTTTATAAACGGGCTAACCTTGACCGCAAATTATTCTCCAAGATTAGGAGCAATAAAGGCTATATGCCAAGTAAGCGTACTGCCATAGCCCTTGCTGTAGCACTGGAGTTATCGCTCGACGAAACCGATGACCTCTTGGAGCGGGCGGGATATGCGCTTTCCCACGCTGTAAAGTTCGATGTTATCGTTGAGTATTTTATTACCAACGGCAAATACGATGTTTTAAAGATCAATGAAGTACTGTTCGAGTACGATCAGCCACTGTTGGGGGGATGAGGAGTGAGTTTCAGTCGTCCGTCAAAGGCATTTGCAAGATGGGGTATAAAGATAATCCCTCCTGAGTCTTTGAGTCTGCTAATTGATATCATTAACACAGAAACAAAGGATGCGTTTCAAGATGATGCATCAGATATCATCGTTCTTTTGGAGGAAGCTAAAGAAAAAATAAGTTTGTAATACATTATGGAATCTAATGAATCGTATTTGTCGCTTCTCAAGCGACCGGCCGCCCTGCCGAAATTGTTATCCTTAAGTCACAATAAAACTTAAGGAGGACATGGCAATGAAAAAAGGATTAACGGAACTGGTATTTATACTCGACAAAAGCGGCTCGATGAGCGGTTTGGAAGCTGACACCATTGGTGGATACAACTCAATGCTTAAAAAGCAACAATCCGTAGAGGGCGAATGCCTTATTACAACGGTGTTGTTCGATAACAACTACGAACTGCTTCATGATCGTATCGATCTTAAGGCGGTCAGTGCTATTACTGAAAAGGAGTATCAAGTCGGCGGCTCGACTGCACTTCTTGATGCAATCGGCAGTACGATTCACAAAATTGGTAATGCGCAGAAGCACACTGCCGAGGATTATCGCGCCGAAAAGGTAATGTTCGTGATTATTACAGATGGCGAAGAAAACTCCAGTAGTGAATACTCTGCCGAAAAGGTCAAGGCACAGATTGAAAGACAAAAAACTAAATATGGCTGGGAGTTTATCTTCCTTGGTGCGAATATCGATGCAGTAGAAACTGCAGGACGTTTTGGGATTACACCTGACAGAGCGGTTGACTATCTGGCCGACAGCGAAGGAACAAAATTAAACTATACAGTAATGGCGCAGGCAGTAGCGATATTCCGCGAAGCGGGAACCGTTGACGAGGCTTGCTTTGAGGAAATCCGCAAGGATGTAAAACGTCGGGGAGGTCGGAAATAGTGATAGGAGCGATAATACGCTATATTGTCGGTTCAATCTATAAATGGCATAACATCAAAACAAAAGATTTTCCCTTGTTTCGTGATGACTGCTTTTTCACGGATGACACCGTGATGACCCATTGATCTATTTAAAAATTATATCGCACTAAAAAGGCTGCCTATAAAGCAGCTTTTTTAGCGCAGGAGGGTAGTAAAGCTTTGGCAATGTAATCAAAACCTGGTTCCAAAATATTTTTGACTTAACAGGTAAGCAGGCAGATCCTCGTTATAATCCTCGTCATATTCTGGCGGTTCCGGACTGTTGGCAACATCTGCAACCAACGGAAGATCAGGGAAAGGCGCGCGGTACTTGCTTGCGGGTGCTGGCATTTGGTCAGCGGGTGGAACCGCAAACCCGGCAGGCGGGGAAACTCTTCTTCTAACCCCGGGAGTTGCCTGTAACGAAGAAGGCGAAGCTCGCTGTTTAAACATTTCCAGGGGAATTCCTTGATTACCAGGTTGGTTGCGGGTCATGCGCCGATTGGACTGGGGTATAGTCCGGTCTGATGGGGGTTGACTGGGGGGGGATGGCGGCATAACCGCAGGTCCCGTATTTGTCCGGGCAGATCTTCGGTTCTGGGGGATTTTAGATTTATCCTTAGCAGCGGGAGAATTATTATTAACCTTGACTACCACCCGGGAAGCATTGATTTTCTGGGACACTAATTACACTCCTTCCTGTAAAAATAACGTACACAATTCATACACTATATAGTAGCATATGCACCGCCCCAGAATTGGTGCACTAAAAAAACACGGGGGCGGTTCTCCTGGGTTTAGTCAGGCCAAATGATCGTCCCCGTGCTGGTGATTAGTGCCTGCTCAGCCGCCGCGCGGGCTGATCAAACATCTCCTTAATTGTCCACAGGTTTAAAAAAGCATTATAACCCCACCACATGGACAGGGCTTCCCCTGAACTCTGCCAGGAGAAGTATATACACAGCAATCCAATCAAGAGGAAAACGCTCCAGGGCCATACCCCGAAACGTTCCTCCAGTTTTACTACCAGGATGTGATAGAGTCCTATGGTTAATAGTACATAGAGACCAAAGATTATCCCTAAATACAAGGTCTTACTCCCTCCAGGCAGAAAATTCCTTCTTAATCTAGCCAAAATCTTGCGCTGACTCGATCCGCCCCCTGGCTGGCTTTAGTCAACAGCTATCATTATATTGGAAGCTTTTATAATCGCATAAGCTTCCTTGCCGACCTCTAGTCCTAACTTCTCAGCTGATTCCTTGGTAATAATAGAAACGACAATATCCCCGCCCGGAAGTTGTAATTGTACTTCGGTGTTAACCGCTCCTGGCGTCAACTTGACTACTTTTCCCTTTAAGTTGTTACGTGCACTGAGTTGCATCTGGCTACCTCCTTTTTTTTTAAATACATTTTATCATAAAGTATTGTTTTAAGGGCTTCACTTCTCTAGTATTTCCCAAGTCGGTTCTGTGATCCATGCAATTATGCAAGTTTAACGGCACAGCAACGTATATTAGGATAAGTTATTATTGAAAGAAGGAATATCGAATGGTACAAGTAGCAAGTAAAAAACCGCCTAAATGTTTGCTGATCCGAATCATTATCCTTTCACTTTTTTTTACAAGCGTAAGCTGTCCAGTTTACTATGCCAATGCTGAAGACATTGGTATAAAAGTCTATTGCAACGGTAAATTTCGAGGCAGCACTGCTTTTATCGATGCTAAAAGCGGTGTCGGCATGATACCTTTAGCTCTTATAGAAGGTATTCCCGGGTTGCGTTTTAATATTCGGGATAACCAGGCCTGGTTTGCTTTGAATGGACGGCAGTTGACTACGACCGTAGATAGTAATAGTTACATAATGGATGGACAGAAACATATTTGGAGGTGCGGACTTAAGCCCTGGAAATATGGCATTGCGGTTCCGGGCCGAGAATTATTGGAAGCCCTGGGTGTCAAGGTGGAGTGGGATGAGAAAAATAGAGCTATCTATATCAGCAGTCCGACCCTACCTGTTCCGATTCCAAACAAGGTTTCCAGCCAAACCTTGCCCCTGCACCTAGCTTTTATTCACGAAGGACAGTTGTGGTTGCTGGAAGCAGAAAAATCTGGGGCAAAACCGCAACCGGTTGCTACTCCCCAGGTTGCTCAAATCATTGGCTGGTCCCGCGACGGGCAATGGTTGGCTTATCTACAGCACCAGGAGGATAATAAATCTACCGGGGATTATAAGCTATGGATTGTTCCATCCGATGGACAGCAGCCCCGATGTGTGGATGAGCGACCGGTCGCTGGTGATATTCCGGTATGGTCACCGGCAGAAAACAGCATTGCTTATATAGTCAAGCAAGAAAATGACTCTCCCAACCTGACGGAAAGCGTGGAAGTTTTGACTTTAGAAAATAGAGAATGGCACCGGAGCACTTTGTTAAAAGCAGACGCTCATCAGTTGGGAAACGGTTTAAGTTGGTTTCCGGATGGGCAAAGCTTGACTGTTAGCCGGGTGCGCAACAGCAAAGAATTCCCGGCAGTTGACCGGATAGACTTGCAGGGGCGCATCAGCCGCTTGTATACTTTGCCAGCGGCTGATGCGGGAAAAGAAAGTGATGGCATCTTCGTTTACGAAATAGCCAAGCCGATATTGTCTCCTGACGGACGTTATCTGGCCTATTTTCTAGCCTTGAATTCCGCTTCTCTTAATGCGGATGGCATGAGTTTACAGATTGTTGATCTTAAGAATCCGCAAGCACCTTTTACCGTTGGTGGCAGCCTGGGCTATCAGGAATGGCTGGCCTGGTCATCAGACAGCAAGAGTCTGGTTTGTATTCTTGGGGGAGATCGTTTGGCAAGTTGCGGGAAAAAATTAACCCAGGTACAAATTAAAGATGACCAATTCCAGGTAATAAATCTCGGTCAAGCGGACAGGGTTGATACTCGCCCCATATGGGCTGAAGGCAGTCAAAAATTGTTTTTCGCCCGGGGTGTGGAAAATGAAGCCTGGCAGGATGAAGGCAGGCATCAGGAAGTGAGGGTACCTGGTCAACAGATATGGATTAATACTGATAAGGGAGCACAATCCTTAAGCACTCCAAACAGTACTCAAGCTGACTACCCGTTGTCCCTATCGCCTGACGGTCAGACTTTAGTCTTGCTGCGCCTGGATTATGCTGATTCTGGTTCCCTGTACGTGCTTAACACGAAAGATGGGCAGTTACAAAAATTCATGGAAAATCTTCAGACTGATTCCGGCTATTACGGTAACTACTATCCGGATACAACGAGTATGTACTGGCTGCCTGCCAATTTTGTATCCGCGGCTTCGCCTGAGGGGCTTTTCCATGCTAAAAAAAACGGAGTGGATACCAGCATTAAGCCCGGGGTAGAGAATCCGTCCGCAAGATATTAAACGAAACCAAAACGAAGAATAGAAAATAATACCCCGGATATTTCCGAAAACATAAAAGCCAGGTGCTTTTTAATGCACCTGGCTTTGGTTGTGCGCCCGCAGGGATGCAGTTTGACGGGTTTAAATGACAATTATACTTCGAAACGCTGGCAAATCAGCAGGATTAAAAACCCACAACGCCTAATTAGCAGACTCTGTTTTAAATCGCAGTTCAACCTTAAACAAATCGCCATCGATTTTTACAGAAAAACTTCCGCCGCAGATCTCAGTGAAGGTTTGCGCAATAGAAAGTCCCAGTCCCGATCCTTCACTGCTTCTGGATTTATCTCCCCGAACAAAGCGCTGCAGTATTTCGTCTTCTTCGAAGGTCATTTCGTAGTTGGCCGTATTTTTGATGGTGACCGTTACTTCATTTCTATCCACAATTAAATCAATAAATACCCGTGAACCTGCAAGGGAATACTTCAATGCATTCATAATTAGGTTTTCCAAGATCCGGTATAGTTTTTTGCCGTCACTCGTTATATATACAGGTTCATCAGGCGTATTTACCCTAAAAACAAGACCGGAAGCGGCAATCGGCTCTTCCATGTCGGCCAGGGTCTGCTTAACCAAACGGGGTAAATCGATTTTTTCCATATCCAGGGGCAGGTTATTACTGCTGGCTTTGGACAAATCGAACAAATCCTGAATCAGGTTTTTCAAATGCTCTGATTTTTGAGCCAGAATTTTAATGTAATCGTTTACATGTTCTGGCAGCCCGTCTTCTTTGTTCAGCAGATCAACATAGCTGATAATGGAGGTCAGCGGGGTTTTTAAATCATGTGATACGTTGGAAATAAGATCTATTTTCATGCGTTCGGATTTCATCATCTCGGTAACGGCAATATCCATACCTTCCTGGATGGAGTTAAGGTTTTGTACGGCCGGATAAATGTCGGCATCCTCTGCTATTTCCAGCTTGGTAGTCATATCGCCATTTTTGATAAGCTCAATATGATCCATAAGGCTGCCCAGATCGCTTATAGTTTCATCGTAGCGCTTTAGATAACGGTAAATGAGGTATATACCAGCACCGGCTATTAGCAAGGCAGGCAACAGTGCTAATCCGCCAGAACCGCTAGCTGCTAGTAGAAAGACAACTGATATTATAGCCAAAACAGCTTCTGCTCCAACCAGCATATAGGCTCTTTTCAGCATCGAATTTTGCCAGGGATACCTTTTTTCATGTTTGCGGTACCAGCTTAAAAAGGAGTTAAGCAAATTGTGGGTAAAAAATTTTTGCCGGTTGACGATGAGGTCAATGAGTATAAGGTAAAACCACCAGAGGCAAGCAATGATAATACAGACTACCCAGGCTATGCCCAATACTCGGTTAAACCAATTATCCCCCCAACCCGGGAACAATCTAATGCCGAATATTCCCCAGGGTACAAGAAATAGGAGTGATAGTAATAGTTTGACTTCCAGCCACATTCTTCCCATCCAGGAGGCTAATTTGCGGTCATACTCGCGCTTGGAGGGACGATTTATTATTGCAAAAACCAGCAGCAGCAGTCCCAGTACCAGGAGGCCGATGCAAATCCAGCCAATAATAGACAGGAATTGCTGATCGCCATAGTATTTGGAATAAGCGTAAGGGTTTTTAACTAGATTATCCCTGACTGCCAGCAAGACCTGGACGTCAGAATAATCTCCGGCGGGAGCGCGGTTAAAGGAATAATCAAGTAATTCCCTTGGATAAACGCTATCCAGCCTCTTTATGTCTATCACTTTACCATGGTCAATTTCCCGCAGCTTTTGCCCATCAAAATACCAGAAATAATTATATCCAGCAGGCAAGGCAGGCATCTTTCCTGAATCAGATAGGGAAGACGGCTTTGATGTGATATTCTGTACTAGAAAGTTATTTTTTTTGTTAACTGCATAATACTTTAGATTTATTCCCTCATCATCCAGTGAATTTATTGTTGCGTCAATGTAGCTGGCACCATAAGATGAAGATGCAGCTGCCAGGGAGAAAAGCTGCCCATAATAATCAGCTGTCCGTTGCTTGAAGGCGATGCTTTCTCTATAATCAATAAAAGGATCTTGCAAAACATCCCAATTTCCTCTGGAGTGCCCCAACGTAATGAAAACACTAATAAGCAGGCCAGTAATTATACTAACACCCAGAAAAAAACATATCCAGGCTGTAAACGGTTTAGATTTTTTCAATTTTGTATCCAATGCCCCATACCACCTTTAAGTATTTAGGCTCTTTCGGGTTTATCTCGATTTTTTCCCGGATACGGCGAATATGCACCATAACCGTATTTTCCACCCGGTAGGCCGGCTCTTCCCAGACCCGCTCATAGATTTCCTCAGCCGGAAAGATGCGCCCGGGAAAGCGCATTAATAGCTCCACAATCTTCATTTCCGTAGCGGTCAACCTAACCGGTTCGCCGTCAACCGTTAAGGTGCGGCTTTCCAGGTCAAAACACAGCCCGCCCGATTGCAGGAGGTTGGCCCGGTTGGCGACATTGACATCCCCCAGGCGCAGATACCGCCTTAACTGAGACTTGACCCGCGCCATAAGTTCCATGGTGTTGAAAGGCTTGGTAACATAATCATCGGCACCCATGGAAAGCCCCAGTATTTTATCCGTATCCTCGGATTTGGCAGACAAAATGATTATGGGAATGTTTTTCTCTTCTCGAATCTTCAGGGTCGCCGATAGCCCATCCATTTTTGGCATCATCACATCCAGGATAATTAGCTGTATGTTCTGGTTGCTGATGATATCGAGTGCCTGTAGTCCATCAAAGGCCTTTAGCACTTCATAGCCTTCATTCTGGAGGTTAATAGCGATGGCATTTACAATTTCCCGATCATCATCGACCACCAGGATCCTGTGTTTCTCCATATAAATATACCACCACCTTTCGTTAGAATTTCGTAAACCCGTGAGCCTTGGTTAAATCCTACCTAGCGAGTCTTACGAAAAACCGAACCTATTCCTTAAGTTTTTCTTACTTTTGCTTTGCAGCCGGGCATGAAGATATCTATAAAGATGACTCTAAGGATACTTAGGGTCTCTACTTCCTGGGCCCATTAAATCAAAATTGCGATCATTGTGAAGAAGTAAAAGATTATTTTATTGCTGTCAGGGCAATTATAACATCAATTTTGCAGCGCGGTGTTATGCACTTACGACACAAAGTCGAAAATAGAATCGGCCTGCTTTTTCATGGGTGGTGTCTCTTCGCCTAAAAAAATGTTTTGGGCGGAAAGGCAATATATTACATAGGATGTAAGGCATATATTAATTGCCGGATTAGAATTAAATATAATAGAATATAACTGTATTATTTTTAGTGTATCCAAGGGGGAGATAATTAGTGAAGAACCGGACTTTGTGGATCGTTATGGCAGTTTTAGCTATCGTCCTCATAGCAGGTGTTTCCATGTACAACGGTATGATTAGTACCAATGAAGCCATTGACAGCAAGTGGAGCCAGGTGGAAAACCAGTTGCAGAGGCGCTCTGATCTGATACCAAACCTGGTTGCAACCACCAAGGGCTATGCTGCCCAAGAAAGGGAGATATTTACCCAGGTGGCTGAAGCTCGCAGCAAACTGGCCGGAGCTAATACCGTGGGAGAAAAAGCTCAGGCTGATGCCGAGTTGAGTGATGCCTTGAGTCGGTTGCTGGTAGTGGTGGAAAGATACCCGGAACTAAAATCAGATGCCAACTTCCGCCAATTAGCGGATGAACTGGCTGGAACTGAAAATCGCCTGACAGTGGCCCGCAAGGACTATAATGATGCAGTGCAGGCATATAACACCCGCATTAAAAGATTCCCCAGTAATATGGTGGCTAATATGGCTGGCTTTACCGCCCGGGAATACTTTAAGGCTGCTGAAGGTACCCAGGAGGTACCCCAGGTTCAGTTCTAGCACAGGCCTACTAGTTCATCAGGAGATGATAACGTGCGCAAGAAGTCGCTGCTGATTATAAGTATTATAATACTGTTGGTATTTGCGGTCCCTACGTTGGCAGCTATGGACATACCCCAACCGGACAGCAATTTCTACTGCCTTGATAATGCCGGTATGTTGGCACCGGAAACCGAGAATGCCATTATTGACGCCAGTAAAAACCTGGCTGAAAAGACGGGGGCTCAGATTGTCGTTGTTACCGTTCCTGCTTTGGGGGAAGGGGTGGTTCTGGAGGAATACTCCCTGGAACTGTTTCGCCGGTGGGGAATAGGGGATAAGGAGAAAAATAACGGGGTCTTATTGCTTATTGCCCAGGAAGAAAGAAAAAGCCGGATTGAAGTAGGTTATGGTCTGGAGGGAGCCTTGCCCGATGCCAAGACGGGACGGATTCAGGACAATAATCTAATTCCCTTCTTTAAAGAAGGGAATTATGATCAGGGTATTATAACAACCTATAATGCACTATTAAAGGAAGTAGCCGCGGAATATGATGTTTCCTATCAGCCGGCTTCAACCGGCACATCCAGTCAGCGGTCGGCAGCTAATAAAAATGGCGTGTCCTGGCCGGTTGTTATTGGCATATTAATTGTTTTATACATTATATACCGTATTAATCGTTCTGGCGGAGGTTCATCCGGCGGCCCCCGCAGCGGAGGCGGAGGAGGATACTACCCAGGCAGGGGCGGTTACTTTGGTGGCGGAGGTTTCGGTGGCAGCCGAGGTTTTGGTGGAGGCGGTTCCGCAGGCGGCGGCGGCAGCAGCCGCGGCTGGTAAGGTGTGTGGCCTCCGGTAAGGCAGAATTCACCCCGGTTGGGTTTTGCGGCCTTTTCATACTTTTTATTTCAATCAAAGCATTGAATCACAATGTGTCTGATATCGTTGGAGACGCTTCTGGTACCCTCCCGTTAATAGGAGCAAATATCTGTCTTCATTTCACTGATATATTTGCAATAATTTCACTAGTATCAGGGGTACAATGACCCCTGATACTGCTTGACGAGTATTTGTTTCCTTATTAATATACTGTCAGCTTAAAAGCATTATGGCCCGTACAGTTCCCGGTCTCTCTGGACTACGAAGTCTTCCTCGCCAAGTTCAGTCTTACGTTCATGTACCACCGTTTTAACCTGGGAGATATCCAATTTCTTCACGTCGTTACCGTTTCTATACAATATGGCAGTAATTCTATCCTCCCGATCAATTTGAGTCCCAAATCCCCAGCGTAAAAGACCAACTGGGAGCAATTCATCAGTCGTAGCTAACCCCATGTCAATGAGCTTTTGTGTGTCTTGATGCAAGTACTGGAGCCTTTGAAGATCAAAAGGAGCCAAAATTTCTCCAGGTTTGTTACTAGGCATCAAGTATTCCTTCCCGCCAGCACCAATTAAAATAAGCTCCCCAGTGGGGTCAATTTTGATATCCTTTCCCGCGTTGTTATACAACTGTGCATTAATCATAACGATATCTGGAAGGTCATTGTATGCCGGAGCTGGATAGTACTCTACCCGATCTACCTGCAGGGTCATTTTCCCCAAATTCAATTTGGGCGGATCTTGCGCTTGGGTGCTAACTCCGTAGTAGGCTATCCCAGTGACCAAAACTGCTATAACCAATATGAAAATAGGCATTCTGGAAATTCGTTTAGTAAATTTCATCATTGTAAATAATCCCTCCCTACGTATCAATTAATTAAGAGCAAACCAGTAATACGATGGGCCAGAAACCTTATATCTGCCATAAACATATGCAGTGGATACAGGGGCATAATACCATCCTCCACTATCGTGATACCTATTAAACTTTGTATAGTCAGCATTACTAAGAGAATAACAGGGAAGATTAAGCCAACTTCCGGAAGAGCTTTCATAAACGACAAAGCCATTTGCTGAAATTCGATACCCAGAATCATTCAAGTTTGAATCATAAATGAATTTGGCAGAGCCGCTTTGATTACTGGCTACTGTACTGGCATTGACATAATTAGTAGCAACCCAGCCTTGGTTCCACGCACTGCTGCTCGGGTTCCAGGCCTGTACCTTCAAGAATCCGTTTTGGCTTTGTCCAAGATAGACACAAGCTGTTCCTTCCGCCATTGTGAAGAGAACTGATGATGACGTATTCGGTTGGCTGCGCAAATTAACACTAGTGGTCGTTACATATAGAGGTTCTGCCATTGCGGGTACCGACGGTGCAGCAATAATCAGGAAACTGAACACCATAAATATCGTTAAAGGAGCTACCCAATATTTTTTAATATTATACACTTCTTATCCACTTCCTTCCATGAATAATTAATTGCCCAAAGCGATAATCACAACAGGGGCATTTATTGACCAGAGAGCAAAAAGGGCTGAATTAGTCCGCATAGCACAAAAACCGGAATTTCCTCCACTTGATTCTGTTTATTCACCTCACCCCTTGTGATCACAATTGTAATTCGTACGATACACTTATAATAATCCCCAGAAAATACAATTTCTATAGAAAATCCTAGATTCTACATTTCCAGGCCTAAATACAACACATAAGGGCCTGGATTGCATGGATTTCGGAAAGCAACAATAATAAAATGGCCAAAGCCCTAAAATGTAAAAAATAGGAAAAATATGTTATTTCCATGCCCGTAAATGGCATATTTATATTTTAGGGGAGGAAAAATAGGTTTATATTGAATATTAAAGTAATATATTTTCAGGGGACAGCTATTTGGAAAGCATTCTTGATGAGGTAGAGCATGGAAAAGAAACATCAACATAAGGTAATTGTCTCCGACCGGGCTCGTCAGATGTTGGCGG
>NZ_CGIH01000002.1:91549-94324 GCF_000983115.1 Syntrophomonas zehnderi OL-4 | reverse complement strand
GAATATTAAAGTAATATATTTTCAGGGGACAGCTATTTGGAAAGCATTCTTGATGAGGTAGAGCATGGAAAAGAAACATCAACATAAGGTAATTGTCTCCGACCGGGCTCGTCAGATGTTGGCGGGCCATGTTCATTTTTTGGCGCAGAAAAACCTGCCCGCTACCCGTAAGGTAAAAAATGATCTAATGGATGCTATCAACTCCCTTTATCAAATGCCGGAGCGTTTTCCGTTTTTAGAAGCAGATTTTATTCCTCCCAACAAATATCACAGGATGTTGGCGGGAAAAAGGTATCTGATTCTATATCAGATTAAGGATCAGACGGTGTAAGTTGACTATATTGTGGACTGTCGGCAGGATTATGAGTGGTTAGTACGATAATTTGTAACCGATTATAACTCCGTCCCGCTGTATACTTGTCACCCCCGGTTGGGTTTTGCTGCGGCCTTTTCATACTTTTTATTTCAATCATAGCATGGAATCACAATGTAAGATAGATCACAAGTTTCAGGGGTAGTCGTACCACTGAAACTTGTGCTGGGTATTTGTTTGTCCTTATCTATACTTCATTCGTTCAAAGCGATTATGGCCCGTACAGTTCCCGGTCTCTCTGGACTACGTAGTCTTCCTCGCCAAGTTCAGTCTTACGTTCATGTACCACCGTTTTAACCTGGGAGATATCCAATTTTTTCACGATATCGCCGTTTTTATACAATACGGCGATAATCTTATCTCCTCGTTCAATACTGTAGACGAATCCACATCGGAAAAGACCGGCAGGCAGAAGCTCATCAGCCGTAGCTTTTCCCATATCAATGAGTTTCTGTGTGTCTTGATTTAAGTATTGGAGTATTTGAAGATCATACGGGTTAAACAAATTTATTTTTTCATTGATTGCAATTTCGGGTGTTGGATATTGTTTACCACTAGAAGATATTAAATACAATTCACCAGCAGGTTTGCAGGCTACATCCATACCCTTGTTATTATACAGTCCAACAAAGATTTCAACATTATCAAGCGCGTCATTATAAGCCGGTGCCAAGGCGTATTCGACTTTATTGATCTGTAAAGTCATATCCCCCAAATCCAATTTGGGCGGATCTTGCGCTTGGGTGCTAACTCCATAATAGGCTATCCCGGTGACTAAAACTGCTATAACCAATATGAAAATAGGTATTTTGGGAATTCGTTTATTCAATCCATATACCCTCCCGTTAATATGAGCAAACATCTGTCTTCATTTCACTGATATATTTGAAATAATTTCACTAGTATCAGGGGTACAATGACCCCTGATACTGCTTGACGAGTATTTGTCTCCTTATTAATATACTGTCAGCTCAAAAGCATTATGGCCCGTACAGTTCCCGGTCTCTCTGGACTACGAAGTCTTCCTCGCCAAGTTCAGTCTTACGTTCATGTACCACCGTTTCAACCTGGGAGATATCCAATTTTTTCACGGCATCGCCGTTTTTATACAATACGGTTATAATTCTATCCCCCCGGTCAATTGGGGTGCTAAATCCGCAACGGAAAAGACCCTCCGGAAGTAGCTGATCAGGTTTAGCTAACCCCATGTCAATGAGTTTTTTGGTGTCTTGATTCAGGAGTTGGAGCCGTTTGAGGTTAAACGAACTTATTTCCTCACCATATTCCCTATCGGGCGTTGGATATTGTTTTCCCTTAGAAGACAGAAAAATTAATTCACCGGTGGGTTTACAGGCAACATCCTTACCTTCGTTGTTGTAGAGTTCAATGAATACTTCCACATTATCTGGTAGGTCATTATAAGCCGGTGCCAAGGCGTATTCGACTTTATTGATCTGTAAAGTCATATCCCCCAAATCCAATTTGGGCGGATCTTGCGCTTGGGTGCTAACTCCGTAGTAGGCTATCCCAGTGACCAAAACTGCTATAACCAATATGAAAACAGGCATTCTGGGAATTCGTTTAGTAAATTTCATCATTGTAAATAATCCCTCCCTACGTATCAATTAATTAAGAGCAAACCAGTAATACGATGGGCCAGAAACCTTATACCTGCCGTAAACATATGAAGTAGTCGAACGATCATGCCATCCTCCACTGTCGTGATACCTATTAAACTCTGTATAATCTGCATTACTAAGGGAATAACAGGTAAGATTGAGCCAACTTCCGGAAGAACTCGCATAGACAACATATCCATCTGCTGAAATTCTGTCTCCGGAATCACCCAAGCTGGAATTATAAATGACTTTGGCGGAGCCGCTTTGATTACTGGCCACTTTGCTGGCATTGACATAATTAGTAGCAACCCAGCCTTGGTTCCACGCACTACTACTCGGATTCCACGCCTGTACCTTCAAGAATCCGTTTTGGCTTTGTCCAAGATAGACACAAGCTGTTCCTTCCGCCATTGTGAAGAGAACTGATGAAGACGTATTCGGTTGGCTGCGCAAATTAACACTAGTGGTCGTTACATATAAAGGTTCTGCCATTGCGGGTACCGACGGTGCAGCAATAATCAGGAAACTGAACACCATAAATATCGTTAAAGGAGCTACCCAATATTTTTTAATATTATACACTTCTTATCCACTTCCTTCCATGACTAATTAATTGCCCAAAGCGATAATCACAACAGGGGCATTTATTGACCAGAGAGCAAAAAGGGCTGAATTAGTCCGCATAGCACAAAAACCTGAATCCCTTCCACTCGTTTCTGTTTATTCACCTCACCCATTGTGATCACAATTGTAATTCGTACGATACATTTATAATAATCCCTA
>NZ_CGIH01000002.1:0-91453 GCF_000983115.1 Syntrophomonas zehnderi OL-4 | reverse complement strand
GTAGCAACCCAGCCTTGGTTCCACGCACTACTACTCGGATTCCACGCCTGTACCTTCAAGAATCCGTTTTGGCTTTGTCCAAGATAGACACAAGCTGTTCCTTCCGCCATTGTGAAGAGAACTGATGAAGACGTATTCGGTTGGCTGCGCAAATTAACACTAGTGGTCGTTACATATAAAGGTTCTGCCATTGCGGGTACCGACGGTGCAGCAATAATCAGGAAACTGAACACCATAAATATCGTTAAAGGAGCTACCCAATATTTTTTAATATTATACACTTCTTATCCACTTCCTTCCATGACTAATTAATTGCCCAAAGCGATAATCACAACAGGGGCATTTATTGACCAGAGAGCAAAAAGGGCTGAATTAGTCCGCATAGCACAAAAACCTGAACCTCTTCCACTCGTTTCTGTTTATTCACCTCACCCATTGTGATCACAATTGTAATTCGTACGATACATTTATAATAATCCCTAGAAAATACAATTTCTATAGAAAATCCTAGATTCTACATTTCCAGGCCTAAATACTACACATAAGGGCCTGGATTGCATGGATTTCGGAAAGCAACAATAATAAAATGGCCGAAGCCCTAAAACGTAAAAAATAGGACAAAATACGTTATTTCCATGCCCGTAAATGGCATATTTGGGTTTTAGGGGAGGAAAAAATAGGTTGATGTTGAATATAAAGTAATATCTTTTCAGGGGTTGGGGGATCTGTATGCATGCTATACCCTGGTACATTGCTTTATTAATATCCGTTCCGCAGACCATATTTATTATTGAATTGGGATTTAGGCTATTTAATTTCCAGCTTAAGACCAAAGATGTGTTATTACTGGCTTTTATGGTTGCCGGATTAAGTTATTTTTTAAGGTATCTTGCTGTTCCTTACGTAGTGAATACCCTTGTATTGATTGCTTTACTAAGTTTTTTATCCGCCCTCGTATGCAGGATACATTTAAGGTACTGTTTTATATCAGTCGTTTTAGGAGGAATGATTTATGGGGTGATGGAAAGCGCAATGTTGCCGATTGTAATGAAAGTCTTGCAGATTCCCTTTGAGGAACTTATTGTTGGACCTTGGTTTAACCTTGTCACATTCATTCCCATTTTAATAATTGCCATGCTTATGCTTGGCTGCATTATTAAAAAGGGTTTGGTTTTATACGATTTTGGTAGTGAAATAAATGAAGCATAATACTTGGTGGGCGGTAGCGGCTATACTTATCCAAACCCTATTTTTGGTGTTAATCAATACCAGTATTATTGCCGGTGCTGATTTATCTACATTAAAAAGGGCGCTACCATACCTTAACTTGGGGTTAATAGTTATGTGTGTTATTAACCTGTTTACAATAAAAAACATTGAAAGCCAGGCTAAATACCAGGCGGAAACGTTTTTATTAAAAAACCACCTCAATCAGGTAGAGAACATATTAAAAAGTACGCAAATACAGCGGCATGAATATGTCAGACATATGCAAACGATTCAAGCGCTCATTGAGCTTAACAAGATTGAAACCGCACAGGAATATGTCAACGGAATAACCAGTCAATACTGGTCCAACACCATGCTTTACTATATTGACAATCCAGCAATCGCAGCCTTGATAAACAGTAAAAGCAGTGTTGCTCAAGTTAATAATATCGATTTCGCCGTAGCCATTAAATGTGACGTATCCGATATTAATGTTCCTGTCTGGGATTTGTGCAGTGTGTTGGGGAATCTATTGGATAATGCAATTGAAGCAGCAGCAACTGATCCTAACCCGCGTGTAGGAGTGGAATTCAAATATGAGGATGGTTTGTATACGATTTATATAATTAATAATGGGAACCGCATAAGCGATCCATCACGGGTTTTTGAAGCGGGGTACACAACCAAAGGATCTGAGGGACGCGGTTACGGACTTTATATAGTAAACAAACTGGTCAATAAATACGGGGGGGAAATTGAGATTATTAATAAATCTAAAACCACGATAATTCTTAAATTACCAGGGGCAGGTGATTGTTATGGTAAAAACCATAGCCTCAGGTGTAGCTAAAAATCTAAGCCATATCCTTGATTCAGATGATAACGTTGAGATCTATGCTTATGCACTTCAATTGGTATTTATGTTAATACTCAATCTGACTATGGTGATCTTAGTGGCGTTTTTTCTGAAAATTATTCCCACTACTTTAGCTTTTTTAGCAGTTTTTATCCCTTTTAGGGCATTTGGGGGAGGGGTACATTTAAGTACTTTCCCACGGTGTATTTTGATCGGCTCTTGTTTAATACTGGGTTCGGCCTGCCTTGCCGCAGAGATAAAAATACAATCATATCAGCTTGCTATCCTTTGTTTATTTACGCTGCTATTCACTTTACTCTGCATTGTAAGATGGGTGCCGGCCAGTACAGTGAAAAATCCTGTAGAAGATCCCGGAATAATACGTATGCAAAAACGCAATATGTTTATCGCTACAATAATGTGGACAGGCTGTATTACCACGTTTATTTATTTCAGCCATAATGCCCTTGCCCTGGCGATGATCCTGGGCGCAATAGTGAGTACTGTGTTGATATCTCCATTAGGGTTTCGCTTAATGGGTTTTATCGACAGGCTACTAAATAATTTTGGAAAGGGGGTTACCAATTCATGATGCGTAGATTATTAGTTTTAGGCTCCTCATGCTTTGCAGCAGTCTTGGTATTTGTCGCTCAAACCAGTGCTCATTCGTACAAATGGTTCCTTCTTTATGAACCTGACATCCCTGAATCTCTGAGGTAGAAAGATGGCAACTGTACTTATACTTGAAGATGAAAATTACACCCTGGAATTCCTTGAACTCTTGGTGGGTAAACATCCATTAGTGAACCAAGTTATAGCGGTGAATAATTCTAAGTCAGCGGTAAAAGCGGCTAAGGATTATTTGCCGCGGGTTGCCCTCCTGGATATTGAATTAGGGCCGGATGATTCTCTTAACGGTATTCAAACTGCCAAAATGATATCAAGGGTTAGCCCCCAAACATTTTGTGTTTTTCTGACCGGATATGGTCAATATGCGCTGGACGCATACTCTGTTCACCCGTATGATTTTTTATTAAAACCCATACAAAAGGAGAAGCTTACCGATCTTCTCACCGAGATCATATCCAACAACAATATGAGAACGAACAATAAGATTGCCCTAAAGTTAAGGGAAGGTATGCTGTTGCTCAGCCCTGATTTAATCGCCTGTATTGAAAAGGATGGCAAAAAATCAATCCTTCATACCGATCAGGGCAAATATGAAATCAACTATAATCTAAATGAATTGGAAAGTCTGCTGCCTGAACAGTTTGTGCGGGCACATAATTCCTATATCATTAATACTGCCAAGATTCTAATGATTAAGTATACCAGCAGCAGAAGCTATCAGGTTATCCTTGAAAACTGTCCGGTGACAGTTCTTATGAATCGAAAGAAATACGAAGAGTACAAACGACTCTTCGAACCAATTTAAAAAAAGACATGCCGCAACCAAAGTAAGGCCTGCTCCGGTTGTGAGTTCGGAATGCCTACAGGTTGGAACCGGTATGCTGGTTTTTGCTGCTATATCAAGTAAGGCTGTACGTAAGACGGAACCCTAAAGAGAACCAAAATATCTATGGGAACAGGTGAAATTAAGGGGCACCTATGGAAAGAAATACTTAAAAAACAATTACAAGTTTCAGAGGAATACTTTAACGCAAATACTTGAAATTGCTTTTTGCTGCAGCAAAGAGGTTTTTAGTTTTTATAATGTCCGGGCATCAAAAAAGCACTCTTAAAATATAAAACGCTAAGAGTGCCAATTCTCTAACTGGTACGCCCGAGAGGAATCGAACCTCCGCACCCGGCTCCGGAGGCCGGTGCTCTATCCACTGAGCTACGGGCGTTTGTGTATTGCTTAACTATTATAGCAAAAGCTGTACTGCAGGTCAAAGGTTTGTAGGGATGAAATTAGGTCTGCAGGCTGTTTTTTATAAAAGAGTTATTTAATTGTCGGCCGACTGGTTTAGGGGTTTACTTTTTATATCCAACCAGGAGAAAATAAATCCGGTTATGGCTATGCCAGCGGCGATTAAATATATGGTGTGGCTGGCTTGTATATAGGCAGAAGTATAAGGGAGATGCCTCTGGGAAGCGGCCAGTATAATGGAAAAGATACTGACTGACCCGGCTATGCCAAGGGCGAAGGAAAGGTTGCGAACGGTGGCAATAAAACCTCCCCCGTAGCCGGCTTTTTCTTTGGGGATGGAACCGAGTATGGAACTGTTATTGGGTGAACCGAACATGCCCATCCCCAGACCCAGGAGGGCTAAACCGGATATCAGTTTGAGCAGGCTTATCTCTGCGCTTAGGCTGGAAAAAACTATATACGAACAGCTTAATAGAGCCAGGGAGAAGGACAGGATTTTGCTGGAGCCGACTTTGTCGGAAAGAGAACCGGCCAGGGGAGCAGTGAGTGCCATGGTTACCGGGGGGATGGTCATTAAAAGTCCTGAGAAGGAAGCCGGGAAATCCAGCATGAGTTCCATATAAAAAGGCAACAAGAAAAAAACCGAGGTCTGGGTAATGTAGACAACCATGGCCATGGCATTTCCGTAGACGAATTCCTTAATCTTAAATAGTTCCAGATCCAACATAGGGCGGGGCGCCCTTTTTTCCATATATATGAAAAGGGGCAGCAGCCCTAACGAAACCAGGAACAAGGTGATCTGAATGTTGGGAGCGGTGGAAAGGGAGTAGACCAACAGGCTAACCGCCAGGGCAAAAGTTAAGGTGCCTGGCAAGTCATGCCCGGTTAAGACAGGTTTAGTTTTGGCCTCGGCCGGCTCAAAAAGATATTGCGTGGCCAAGGCAAAGCCCAAAAGGCCAATAGGCACATTAATTAAAAATATTATCGGCCAGTTATAATGAGCCACTAGAAAACCGCCCAGGCTGGGTCCGGTCATGTTGCCTATACCGACTACCGTTCCAGTTAAGCCAAGAGCTTTACCGCGTTCTTGAGCGGGAAAGGCATTCGCAACGATGCCAATTCCGGTAGCCATCATCATACTTGCCCCAATGCCCTGTATCAGGCGGGATAAAATTAATAAAGTTAAAGAGGGGGAGAAGCTACACAGAAGTGACCCAATAGTAAACATAAGGAAGCCATTTCGATAGATCCTGGTGCTGCCGATTTGATCCCCCAGCCGCCCCCAAAAAATCAAGGTGGCCGTAATAATCAGCATATAAGCGGTTACGACCCATTGCACCTGCTGCATATTTACCTGCAGGCTTTGGGCAATGGTTGGGTTGGCGATATTTAATATACTGCCATCCAGGGTGGACATAAAAATGCCGATGGATACTACCCAAAATGATTGCCATTTGTGATCTGTAGTCAAAGCAGTAACCTTCCTCAAATAGAATTTCCCTGTTATTTATCATATTATATAGTATGAGGAAGGATACCAGGCACTTTTTATGGGATAAAGCTAGCGAACTCCCAGTTCCTTAACCAGTACATCTCCCAGGCAGCGGGCAGCGTTTTCCGCCAGATCAAGGGAGATACTGTCGGTTCCGACTTCAAAGAGCATGGCGGTCGGGTACAGATCCTGATTGTAATCACCGCGCCCCATAAATATTCCCCGTATCAGTCCCGGATACAGTTCATCGGCCCGGTCTTTAATCTGCTTGGCATAGGCTAGATTTGTACGTATATTCGGGTTAGACATACCTACTACTATCATTATCCGGGAACTATCCACTCCATTAATGGTTGTATAATACTCTGAAGCCGGAGCTGAATCGCGATGGATATCAAAAGCCGCATCGGGTTGTTCTTTTAACAACTGAGTCAGGGTGCGGCGAGAACGGCTGTAAGCATTAATATCGTGGGGGTCGTGCGCAGCCCGGCTGTGGGTAACACTTACCCCTGCTTTGCGCAAGGTCGTTGTTAAGGCGTCACCGACTGCAAAGATATCTCCATTACCTGGTTTGCTGGCTTGGCCAGAGGTAGGGATAAATGATTCATCCGTATGGGTGTGATACACAACGACATGGCTTGATTTTCCCCGGGGGATGGTCGGGAAAAGTGCCTGTCCGGCTAAGGTGGTTTTTAGTATTGGTTCGCTTATTAGGGAAGCTTTTTTTTGTATAATATTGGCGGTAGCGTTCATACCGTCAACTTTAATGATTATATATTCCACATTGTTTTCATTTATATAGCGATCATTTACATGCACGGACAGCCCGGTTTGAAAAAGAGTAAATCCGTCTTGGTCACGAACGGTAAAAAACTGTCCCGGGCCGGTTTCATGTGCAAAGCCGGTTTCTGTGCCGTAAGGCTTCTGTTCCGGGGAGCGCATGGAATTAAATACGTAAGATGCAACCAGTATAGTTATCAGAATTACGAAAAAAATCCAGATATATTTTTTGTTGATGTCATTCATTTATAAATCCGCCTTTCCCGCTTTTGCCTGTTGCATCTATTTTGTGAAAAAGGCTCTGCTAATATACGGATGAAACCTCTGAGGTGTTTTCTAAAAAAAAGAGGACTAATATTGCCCGGTTTAGAAACTCAGGCATCTTAATCCTCTTTTTTATAGCGCTATAAAAAACCGGCTTTTACTATTCCCAACTCTGCAGGTATTTTTTCTGTTCGTTGGTTAATTCATCTATTTCTATGCCATCGGCCTTTAGTTTTAAATAGGCTACCTGGCGGTCGATTTCTGCAGGTACATTGTAAACATGGTTGCCGAGCTTATCCCGGTTTTCAATTACATATAGCAAAGACAGGGCTTGCAGGGAAAAACTAAGATCCATAACCTCAGCCGGATGACCGTCCCCGGCGGCCAGGTTGACCAGACGGCCTTCTGCCAGGAGGTATAGTTTGCGGCCATCTGCCAGGATGTATTCCTCTATATTAGGTTTTAACTGGCGACTGCTGACAGATAGCGCTTCTAAATCGGGTTTGGATATTTCCACATCAAAATGCCCGGCATTGCACATGATGGCGTTATCCTGCATAACAGCCATGTGCTCTTTGCGGATAACATTTACGTTGCCGGTTACGGTAATAAATATATCGCCGCATTTAGCTGCATCCATCATGCTCATGACCTGGAAACCATCCATAATAGCTTCGTTAGCCTTGATGGGGTCAATTTCGGTAACGATTACTTTGGCCCCCATCCCTTTGGCCCGCAACGCCACGCCCTTACCGCACCAGCCATAGCCAACCACCACTGCATATTTACCGGCAACTACCAGATTGGTGGTGCGGTTAATGCCATCCCAGACCGATTGGCCGGTTCCATAACGGTTATCAAAAAGATACTTCATATCGGCGTCATTGACTGCTATCATAGGGAATAACAAAGTGTTGTCCTTATCCATGGAGCGCAGGCGAACAATACCGGTGGTGGTCTCTTCACAGCCTCCGATTATGCTAGCGGCTTGCTCACGACGGCTTTTGTGCAAAAGGCTGATAACATCGGCTCCATCATCGATAATTGCATCCGGCAGACAATCAAGTGCTGTCTCCAGGAATTCCTGGTATTGCTCGGTGCTTTCGCCATGGATGGCATATACAGTAATACCTGAATCGGCTAGAGCAGCAACAACATCATCCTGGGTGGAAAGGGGATTGGAAGCACAGGCAATTACATCGGCACCCGCTGCCATTAAGGTTTGTAATAGGTAGCCGGTTTTGGCCTCCAGATGCAGACAACATAAGATCGTCTTGTCCTTTAAGGGTTTACTTTGTTCCAGTTCTTGTCTTAACATATTTAAAACCGGCATATTATTTCTTACCCATTCCAATTTGTTATAACCTTGGGGGGCAAGGGCAGGATCTTTAATAACAGAAGCTCTGGACGAGGCTTGTGTAACTGGTAAACTCATTTATAATACCTCCTGGCAATAGTGTATTTTAGAAATTATACCATTAAATCATTATAATCAAAAAAGATTACTTTAGAAAAGAAAAATCTGGTAGAATTTAGGTTAATAGATTTATAACTGCTATCATAAGGAGTACAAAAGTGAAAATATTAATGTTTAGCTGGGAATACCCTCCCCATATGGTGGGGGGATTAGGACAACACGTCTATGATATTAGTCGTTATCTGACCCGGTTGGGCGTAGAGGTACATATTATCACTCCGCGGGTTAAATGTGGTTCTGATTACGAGAATGACCATAATGTTTTCATTCACCGGGTAGGTAATCCTGTTAATGAAGCCAATATAGATAATTTTAAGGCTTGGACTTTTACCTTTAACAGTGAAGCCATACGGGAAGCCGTACGCCTAAATTCTCAGGTGGGTGGTTTTGCTCTGGTACATGCCCATGACTGGATCGTTGCTTATGCCGGTCGAGCCGTAGCGAAAATATTTGAATTACCATTGGTTACAACGATTCATGCCACCGAACATGGGCGTAATCTGGGTCTGCATAATCGGGTACAGTTGGAAATTAATGAAATTGAAAAAAATTTGGCTCTGGAAGCAGATCATATTATTTGTTGCAGTCAATATATGCATCATGAAATCTGCTCCCTTTTCCGTGTTCACCCGGATGCCGTCACAATCATTCCCAATGGCGTGGAGCCGGAACAATTCATGCCTCTGCCGGATGAACCGCCCCTTGAAATCGATCCTGGGGAAAAGGTGGTTTTTACTTTGGGCAGACTGGTACCTGAAAAAGGTATATGGCATCTAATTGCCTGTTTTCCACAGGTATTGGAGCGTATCCCTGAAGCGAGGCTATATATCGGGGGGCGGGGGCCGCAGAAGGCTGTCCTGCAACAAACTGCCTACGAGTTAGGTATAGAAGATAGAGTCGTATTTACTGGCTTTTTGAGAGACAAGGAACGCAATTATATTTATAATAAAGCCGATGTAGCGGTTTTTCCCAGTCATTATGAGCCCTTTGGTATCGTGGCTTTGGAAGCTATGGCAACCAGAACCCCGGTTATCGTCAGCGATGTGGGGGGATTAGGGGGAATCGTAAAGGATCGGCAGACCGGATTAAAGGTGTCAGCTGGAAATGAAACGGACTTAGCCCAGGCCATTATCAAAGTCCTGACGGATCAAAATCTGACCGCCCAACTGGTGCAAAATGCCGCCGGATTGGTGGAGTCGGTCTATAACTGGACGGTAATTGCCCAATCAACCAAAGATGTCTATACGAAAGTCTTAACTCAAACCAAACCTAAGAAAGAAGTAGTATAAGGGAAGTGTAGCCTTGAATTCGAATATTATGTTGGTACTGCACAGCCATATTCCTTATGTGAAAAGGCAGGGCAGGTGGCCATTTGGTGAAGTATGGCTTTTTGAAGCCATGGCTGAGACCTACGTTCCTTTCCTGCAGACCTGGTTCCGCCTGCAGGAAGAAGGGATACGCGCCCCTGTCACTTTGAGTTTCAGTCCTACATTATTAGATCAGTTAAGCTCCTCTTATATACAGCAGGAATTTGTGGTTTATTTGCGCGAGAGGGAAAAAAAAGCTGCTGAAGATGAAAGATATTATCTTTCTGTGGGGGAACCGCAGATAGCTGCCCTATCAGCATTTTATCACCGATTTTATCGGGATATAAGGCGTGATTTTCTGATTGAACTTGACGGTGATATTATTGCCGCCTTGAAAAAACTACAAGGTGACGGTGATGTGGAGATTATTACCACCGCCGCCAGTCATGCCTATTTGCCCTTATTAGATCAGAGCAGTCTGCACCACCAGATATATTGGGGCAAACGAGCCTATGAAACCCATTTCGGCATATCACCGGAAGGTTTTTGGTTACCTGAATGCGGTTATTACCAGGGTTTGGAAGATCTGCTGATCGCCAATGGATTCAAGTATTTCTATGTTGATAGCCACGCGGTTGAAGGAGGTCAGCCTTTAGGCGATTTTAGCAGGGTATCTGCGGAGCTTGAATGCGATTGTGAAACCTTTGCCAATACTGGGTTAAGTACATATCGGCCTTATCGTATCAAGGGAAAGGATATCATGGTTCTGGGCAGAAATGCCATGGTCAGCCAGCAGGTCTGGTCGGCTGATTATGGCTATCCTGGTGACGAAAACTATCGTGAATTTCATAAAAAATCTTCCCGTTCAGGGTTTAAATACTGGAAGGTTACGGATCGGCAAGGAAGTTTTGATAAGAAACTGCCCTATGATCCGGAAAAGGCTATGCTTAAAGTCAGGCAACATGCCCAACACTTTGTCAAGGGTGTGGAAAATACCGGCCATGAAGCGCACAAACTGGGTTTTTCACAGCCTATTATTGTGGCCTGCTACGATACCGAGCTGTTTGGACACTGGTGGTGGGAGGGGGTAAGCTGGCTAGATGAGGTAGTTAGAGGGATAAATAAGAGTTCTCATTTAAGTTTTATTCTTCCAGCCGATATTTCCCCGGAGATGCCCGAAGCCCAGGTATTTGAATCATCCTGGGGGATGGGTGGGAAGCATTACGTTTGGGATAACAAGGAAACTACCTGGATGTGGGAAATTATTAAGCGGGCCAGCAGCGAGTATGAAGAGATATTTAAAAACAGGATCAGCGGAGATCTGCAGGAGAAGGTATTGGCTCAGGCCCTGCGTGAATTAATCCTCTTAGAAAGCAGTGATTGGCTGTTTATGGTTACCAATAACCTTACCCGCGATTATGCCATGAAGCGTTTTTTTGAACATTATGCCAAGTTCTTGCGCTTAACCAATGCTTTGCGGGACGGCAACTACAGCAATGATTTTCTTTCCTGGCTGGAAAACGTTCAGATGGAAGATGATTTTTTATCCTATATGTAAACGAATGTTTTAATGGAGGTAGCATATGAAGGGTTATATTGCCTTCTGTCCTCATTTTCATCAGCCTCACTTTCAACTCTATAAAACCAGGGAAGAGGCTTATCTTAATTCCTATCAGCCCTGGCTTAAACTTTTGGGTGAGGCCGTTAGTCTGGATAAGTTCTTTATAAATTTGCATTTTTCCGGGCCCTTTCTCTACTGGTTCAGGGATCAAAAGCAAGACTATCTAAAAAACCTAAAAAATCTATTAGGCAGCGGGAAAATAGGAATTGTTGGCGGATTTGCGGATGAACCGTTTATTCAGCTTAGTTCCCGTTTTGATGATTACCTCTATCAATTAAAAGAATATGATCGTCTCGCGCATGAATTGTTTGGGGTAACGGCCCCTGAATGGCAGGGGATTCACCTGGTAGAGCGCGAGTGCGGGGAAACCCTTCTGGCCGAAACCAGTCGGGCCGCCGGTCTGCTGGGAGCTAAGCCGATTTATTATCTGGATGCGGAAACGTTTTACCTGCCCCATTTTGCCAAACCGGGAGGGGCAGCCGATTTTTGCCTCAAGCATTTTGGATTTAAAGATCCATTTTCATTTACGACTATCGCCCATTTACCCTCAGAGATAATGTATTTTGCTCTGCGGGACGAGATCCAAGGTCAGGAATTTACTGCCGTGCCGGTTCATACCGAGTACCGTTATCGACTACTCAAAAGAAATGCATTTATACCGGGGGATAGAATAAAGGTCAAACCTGCCCACTATTTGTTTTATATAAAGGATGCCCTGGAAAACGCCTGTAATTTAGCTGCCCAATATGGCAGAGAAATAAAACCCGTTGTACTGGTTTTTGAAGATGCTGAGAAAATGGGTCAATGGAGCAAGGATCCGCAGGGGGATGCGGATTGGTTAATGGAATTTTTCCGCCTGGTGGAGCAAGATGATGAAGTATCGTTTATTGGGTTGCGTGATTATGTAGAAAAGGTTGGTTTCCTCGATACTTATCCAGTATCCAGCAGTCACAGCTATCCGGAATGGGAAAATTGGACGGCCAAACGGGGTATCAGGGGAGTTGCTTTTGGAGATGAACGGCTGCGCCGGGTGATGAGCCGTTTACGTCTGCTGGAAGAAGCGCAAGAAAACTTTGAAAAAACGGTTATAGAAGCTCATAGTGCGGATCAGTTTGCGGGAGCCATGCAGGAGATGGTAACCAGATCCATCCTGCAATCTCCGGAGAGGTTTGAAATGGTTCAAACCCTGCTGACGCAGAACTATGAAATTATGTTCAGCGAATACTATGCTTTGATTAACCGGGTTAGAAACCTATTATATCAGGAGGATCCCAAGTGGGCGAGCCGCCACCCTTGCTATGGATCTTCGCCTTACTATGATATGCAGGGATTGGCTTATCTGGAACTCAGTGATCGGCTGCTTATGCACCTACAGTCGCATTTGTCAGGAAAACCTGTCGAGCCGGATGCGATTCTCATTAAGGACTGGGATTTTGACGGCCGGGATGAAATCCTGATATTAAATCCGCAACAGACGTTAGCAATAGATCTTGAAGGTGGATGCGTCCATTATCATCATGTCCTGTCCGCGCCTTTGGATGGCGATCATCGACATATAGCGGAAATATTAAGACGCGACTTTAAGGAAATCAAAGCCTATCATTCGGTTTATCGCTATTCCTGCCCCTTAGTGATGACGGAAACAGACAGCAGTATGCAAACAGAATTCTTCCCGCAAGGAGCACGTAGGGAAAACTGCCGCAACTCCTTGCGCTGTGAGCTTTTACATTTTTCGGATGGAGAATACACATCCCTGGGTAATCTGGAACAGGCCAGCTATAATCTGGATGAGGTCAGAACCGAGCTGGATCATAGTCGGGTGAGCCTAAGCTGTGAGCAGACAGTAATCTATAAGGAAATAGTCTGTACTGTAACGATTAGAAAACATTTTCTAATATTTGCGGATCGGCTTCAGGTTATAATGAAGGTTAATATGGACGAAAAACTTGCCGACTGTTTCCTGGTGCCGCAAATCGTTACTTCAGCGGCTCCTTCTGATGAAGTTGCATTTTGTCCGGTTGCCTGGCTGGGTTTTAACGCACCGCCAGGTAATTCGAGCATTACTGTACAGGATATCATTGCCCCGGAAATGGAAGATGCCGGATTAATTGACCAGCAGATAGATGTTTCAACACTGACCGCAACCGACTATATCTATTTAATTAACAGCGGGGACGGCAACCGCTTTGCCGGACGCATCAGCTACCAATTCCTGGGAGACGCCATTGAAAAAATGGAAGTTCAGCCGGCGGTTAAATATTACTATAAAGATCTGGTATTTGCCGAGCAAAGCCGTCTGGGATACCAAAGTTCGGGTATTATGTTGCAGCCTTTTATCCCGGTTCAGGATGGGGAAGCTGAATTCATTGTCGATATTACTTGGCAGTTGGATTGCCTGGATAAAGAAGAAGAATACCAGCAGGTGGTGCAGCTTATCAAAAGGTAGGGGATATTCACATAGGGTATTTTTGGCGGGGAGGAAAAAGAATTGATATTAAAAGAGTTTTTTGATTACTATTTTCAACAGGTGGATGAGGATGTCTTAAAGATTTTCCAGGATTTATTACCCAGTCGGGAAAACCTGGCAGACGCTTATGCCGAAATGTTTTCTCGCAATGATGAGGAATCAATCGCATTTTTGTTTGAATTTTATCATACCACTCGTAAACTGCGTGAAACCAACCCGGGACAGGCCATTCTTTTTAATACGCATGATAATATCTGCTTTCCTTTCTTTGTGAATTATATATGGCAGGTTATAAACAAAGAGCAAAAAGAAATGATTTATCGTTACACCGGAACGTGTAACCTGGATGAGATAATTAATTGCTTTAACAACGATATAAAACTGCGCAATTGGTTCAGACAGGAAATCGGTGTATATCTGGGACAGGAAGATCTATTTAATCTGAATGAAATAGTATCCCTGCAGAATTTCTCTTCAGGAGGCGAATACTCTTTCCTAAAATATGTCTACCCGCATGTGCAGAAGATGCAGGGCAGGGTATTGGACGCTGGTTGTGGGGCTGGTTTTGCCACCCTGATTATGAGCCAGTATATGGATGTGTATTCGGTAGACGCCTGCCGGGCACGACTGGAGAGAGCTATGGCATTATCGAATATGATGAACAACGGGCATAAAGATGTTTTTCCTCAACTGATTAAATTAATTGAAGAAGAATTAGGCCTCATGGAGGTTTACTGTGAATTCCCGCTGGCAGATGAACTTTTACATGGTTGCGCCACTCCGGCAGCTTTTAGCCATGGCAGTATAGATTCCCTGCCGTTTGAAAACGATTTTTTTGACATGATAAACTGCTTGGATGTTATTGAACATACGTATAATCCGGCAGCCATAGTTGCAGAGTTCTCAAGGGTTTTAAAACCCGGCGGAAGGGTCTTTGTTACCGCTCCTACCAAATATGGGGAGGCTGAACAACGCATTTTTGAGGATAGGGATGGAGTAATGTTTCCTGCCATGTTGCATATGCACCATTTTGAACCGGCCTCTTTGACGGCTCTATTTGCCGACAATGGTTTCAGGGAAATAGAATTGTCGCCATTTGATTGTGTGAAATGGGAAGATTTCAGCTCAGTTGTTGATTTCTCGCCCACATCAAATATGGCTGCCGAGTTAAAAATCCAACCAGCCCAAGAAGTTGCCCTGCAGATCTTTGCCATCTATGAAAAAAAATAATATTTCAGGGATGGTTTGGGCGCAGTAAAAAAGAACGTTCAGGGAAACTGCAGGGGTCTTACTTATTGCTCTGGCCAAGGTTCGAACCAGGTATAATCAATAAGCCGTATGCCGGCCTGGTCGGCTGACTTAACGCTGTAACGGTTGGTCGAGCCATGGTATATATCCACCCAATAGGGATGGGCCGGCCATAAGCCATAATAAACATCACCGGTATCATTTATAACCAGGCTATTATGTTTTTGGCCTGCTATCTCGATCGGTTTAGACAGATATATTATTGTACCAAAGGGAATAATGGGGCTTCTGGCCTCACCTCCGGCATTGAGCGGGTAACGGGGATGAACTGCGCCGGAACCGATAAAGTATTTTTTGCCGGCTGAAGATACCGGAGCACTGGTTGCCTCGGTATATGCAGTCGCTTTCTGTTGCTTGACAGAAAACTGGATATACCATTTCGATTCGCCCTGTGGAAACTCTTGAGTTGGAGCTGGTTTTTTAGCTGGCTGGGGCCTATTTACTTCGTAAATAAGATAAGCAGCCAGAAATACTACCAGGGTGGCCAAAGGGATTAACCATAAAGATCGGTTGCGGTTCATTTCAGTACTCCTATTTTTTTTGCTTATTTTGTCCGTTAAAAGTGTATTATATAAATCATGAGAAAGGTAAGTGCTAACGAAGCAGGAATTTGCTTCTAACCATAGTATGTCGGATAGAAAGGGGTTGCAGATGATTGGCGGCAGCGCAGGGACAGGACAAACAACTTTTTGACCATATTAAACACTCCATTCAAACAGCTCCCATTTATCAACTCTTGGGGATAAATATGCAGCGTATTGAATCAGGTTTTATTGAAATGACCGTAAAACTGGGTGAAATCCATACTAATGCCCTGGGTATAATCCAGGGGGGTGTAATCATGACTTTGGCTGATGCGGCAATGGGAAACGCAGTTCGAACCCTGGGCATAAAGGGGGTAACCGTAGACTGTTCGGTATCCTTTCCAGGCGCTGCCCAATTAGGTGATACCCTCATCGCTCAAGGCAAAGTGATCAAAGCAGGTAAAAACTTGGTTTTTGCGCAAGCAGATGTTTATACAGACGATAAATTGATCGGCAGCAGTCAGGCTACTTTTTTTAACACAGGGAAACTAGAATATTAGCAGGAGAGAGACCAATGAACAATGAACTAATCACCATAAATGAGTTTTACCTTTTTACTTTTGTCAGTACCTCCCACGCTCTAAAGGCAGAAAAAGTACTAAAAAATGCCGGGGGGGAATTTATTATGATTCCAACCTTAAGGGAGATATCATCCAGCTGCGGCTTATCAATAAAGATCGCCCCGCCATTTTTAAAGGAGTATCAAGAACTGTTTAAGGAAAACAAGGTGGCGTTGGCTGGAACTTATTATGTAACAAAGGAGCAGGGAAAGAACCTGGTTAGGAAACTAGATGCTTGATAAACAAATTACGTTATATCTAGGACCGCAAGGTAAAATGAAGCAGGAATTGGCCGGCTTCACTTTCCGTCAGGAACAATTAAAAATTGCCCAGGGCATAGGGAACGCATTTACCGAGGAAACCTTTGTGGTAGCTGAGGCGGGTACCGGCGTTGGCAAAACCTTTGCTTACTTGATACCGGCAGTATTATGGGCCAGTCAGAGGGGGGAGAAGGTTGTTGTTTCTACCCGAACCAAAGCCCTGCAACAGCAGATAATGGAACATGATTTACCTGACCTGGCAAAAATAATGGACGGCCCAATCAAGTATGCTGAAGCCCGGGGGCGGGAAAATTACTTATGCTGGAATAAATACATGACGATCCTGGCCGGAAAAAAACGTCTTAGTGAACCGGAACAGGATTTTATCCAGGCGGTTTTATACTGGGCTGAGTCTACCCGCACCGGAGACCGCCAAGAACTGGCCCTGTCCGGTGAGAAAATGAAATTCTGGCCCGTTTTAGCGGCTGATCGCAACAACTGCCTTAAAGACAAGTGTCGATATCATGATAAGTGCTTTCGCCTGAAAATGATCCGTAATTTGGATAAAGCTGATATTATTGTTGTCAATCACGCCTTATTGCTCTCAGATACCTTGGTGGATAACACTATCTTGCCGACTTATGAAAATCTGATAATAGATGAAGCACATACCTTCATCAAGGAATCATTTGACAGTCTTTCATTCCGTTTTGGACTTAATGAAACCCATCATTATTTAGGAATCCTGCATGAAAAGATAAAAAAAGGCAGCCGCGGATATCTTATCCACCTAAAATCCCAATATACCCACTTATCGGCTTTGATTACTGAAGCCAGCCAGTTTACAGATCGGGCGGCAGCCTTAAGCGAGGAGTTTTTTAGGAAGCTGGGCCAGACCGCCGTTTATGGAGATCAATATAGTTACCAGCATGTAATCACCCTAAGAGATCAGGAAAAGAACGCATTTACGGAGGCGGTCGATACTTATGTAGATTGGCAGTATAATATTAATCTGCTATTGGAGAGACTGCGTAGTATCGAAGCCAAGTTAGACGGTGCCGAGGAACCGGAGATAGCGGCAATTATTAATTCCCTGCAGGAAATCAGCGATGCGGCATACTTAATTATGGAGGAAAATTTGACCCGTGATGACGCGATTTGCTGGATAGAATTTGAGCGGGGCAAAGCGGCCGCGGTTTGCTCCTCTCCCATCTATACTGGGAATACACTTGGTGAGAAGCTCTATGACAGGCTAAAAACGTTGGTTATGGTATCAGCCACAATGACTGTAGACAACAGTTTCGAAAACTTTATCAGCCGTTGCGGACTTAAGACTTACCAGCAACAGGGCCGACTGAGCACACTTTTAGAAAGCTCTCCATTTGACTTTGATCAACAGGCCGCTTTATATGTCGTCAAGGATATGCCCGATCCGGGCAGTGATTTAATTAACCTGGAGATGGCTGAAGTGCTAAAAGAACTACTGGTTTCAGTAGGGGGAAGAACGATGGTGCTTTTTACTGCCCGTAAGCAAATGGAGGAAGTGGCAGAAATTTTGCGTCCGTATCTGATGGAAAACAACCTGCAATTATTAGTGCAAAACCAAGACGGGGAATTTGGCGCGCTTATGGAGGGATTTACAGGTGACGAACGGTCGATCCTGATGGGCTTGGAGACATTCTGGGAGGGGATTGATCTGAAAGGTGATCTTCTAAAATGTCTGGTAATCGTCAAACTGCCTTTTCGTTCTCCGTCTGATCCATATTGCACCGCCTGGGATAAATACTATCAACTTCAAAAAAAGAGCGGTTTTCAGTATTTTATGCTCCCGGATGCTGCCATTCGTTTGAAACAGGGGGTAGGACGTCTTATTCGCAGTGAACAGGACCGGGGTGCGGTGGTAATATTAGATCCCCGTCTGCTTAACAAAAAGTATGGACAGATTCTATGCAACAGCTTACCCATAAAAAAAATGGCAGCAGTTCCCGCCCGTGATTTGCCGGAGCATATTAAAGTCTGGCTGTAGGCTGGAAATCTGAGATTATGAAGGCCAGGTGTGAACATTTATACCAGTTTTTAATCGAAAGAGTAACATTTTATTTCGCCTCTTCATAGTATACGTCAAAAGCATTTAATCTAAGAAGGGGTGAGCATAATGCGTGTTTATTATATTCGTATTCCCGGGTTTATGAGGAATCTTTTACTAAAAATATGGGGATAGAAGGTTAAAGGGCGAGGAATATGTTCATGTCCTCTGCCCCTATAAGATGTCTGCACGCTATCCGGTACAAAAGATGTTTGGGGATGAGAAATGAAGTCTAAAAATCAGAAATATTAATGAGTTATTGAGACTGCCAAAATGCTATGATTGGTAAAGGAGGTTGGAGAAATGCCCAATCCGAGTCTTATTGTGGGCGGGTTGTTTCTCCTGGCAGGATTGCTGCTCCTTTTGCTTAGCTGCTATTAGCTTTTAAGTAGCGGTAAATAATCTGGGCCATAAGATTTGTTAAACGAGCCGGAGACTACCGGCCCGTTTAACAAAATCAGTCGCCTGCATTAGTTCTCAGCGGCAGGGGCTAATTATCACTTAAGCCAATCCCCAGTATGCCTCCAAACACTCCTGCGCCTGCACATATGGCCAGATTTACGAAGAAACTGGTCAGATCAATCGGACTGGCCTGAAAAATAAGCGATGCGATGATAAGAAGTATAAAGTATAAAACGCCCATCGTAATACCACGGATCAAGCCTTTATTTCCGTAAGATTTGCTGGCGTAACATCCCGCATAGAACACTGTGATAACAAGGGTTAGCTTGCCTAAAGGTGCCAGTAGTGTTTCCTGCAAACCAGAATAATATATCACCCCGCCGATGGCTATACATAGTAATGCGCCAAACATAAATGACTTAAACAGCCCTTTTAATTCTATCGGCAATTTATCCCCCAATCGTAACCCCCCTTTTTAAAAACGAGCCAGTCTGCTGTTTACAAAATATGTAAGGCGGTAATAAAATATGCCGCTAATATTAAGTTAAAACCTTGTTTGGCACAGGAATTTTCATTAAAACCACCCCTCACTCATAAAATTGTTATAGATTTCTATTGGGGGAGTGGGCAGTTGGATAATTCATTAATATGGAGTCTGCTGGCAGGGGCATGCACAGCTTTTGGAGCGTTAATTTTGTTTTTTAGGAAAAGCTGGAGCAATAAAAGCCTGGCTTTTTTTTTAGGTCTGGCGGCAGGGGTTATGGTAGCCGTGGTAGTTTTTGACATGCTGCCGTCTGCCCTTGTCTTTGGAAATGTTGCCAAAACTTGCATCGGTTTGGCTCTTGGTATATTAATCATGGTATTTGTTAACAGTTTGCTCTTTAGAGCGATTAATTCTGCTGAAACCCTGATAAGTCTTGGGTATATGATTATGCTGGGAATTGCCCTGCATGATTTGCCGGAAGGGATGGCGATTGCTTTTGGTGATGAAATGAAGTCCAGGACCGGCATGGTTATTGCCCTGGGAATAGGCATACATAATATCCCGGAAGGAATGGCGATTGCAGCCCCCTTATTGATGGGCGGTCTGAAAAAAAACCACATTCTCCTTAAAACTATACTGTTGGGGTTCATAACCCCTTTGGGGACTATAATAGGTAAATATATGGCGAAAGTATTGCCTGACCTATTGCCATTAATGTTAGGTTTGGCTTCGGGTGTCATGGTCTATCTGGTTTGCTTTCAACTTTGGCCTCAGGCAGGTGCTAAAAACAAGGGTAGCCGGTGGTGGGGATTGGCCCTGGGAACGATTATAATCCTGGCGGCTTCATTTTTTTAACTGAGGTTTTGCAAAAAACGCTAATATACTATTAACTATAATTAGACACTATAATTGATAGTTAAATTGAAAATTTAACCATAATTAGATATTATTATAAGTAACAATACGAGGGGAGGTCTTTTGAATATGGTATTATTGAATCCTCATAATTACGAACGGGAACATTTAGATCCTCGGGCGCGGGAAATTATGCTCAAGACGATTGCTTTCTTTGAGAAAAAAGGATTGGCCAGTATAAAAGAAGATGATAAAAACTTTACCTGGTATGAGGACTACATTGACTTCATCGGGAAGGAAGAAATATTTGCCGACTTACTTACTCCGGCGGGTTACGGTCGGGAGGATGCCCGCTGGGATCTGTGGAGGGTGGCAGAATTTAATGAGGTATCCGGATTTTACGCCCTGCATTATCAGTACCTCTATCAGGTGACCATCCTGGGATTGGGCCCTATATTTTTAGGAAATAATGAAGCTATAAAACATAAAGCTGCGGCACTCCTGCGCGAAGGAGCAATTTTTGGATTTGGTCTGTCCGAACGCGACCATGGGAATGACATTTATGCCGATGAAATGACCCTATATCCTAATGGTGATGGGACTTATTTAGCCAAGGGCAATAAATACTATATCGGCAATGGCAATCAGGCGGCACTGCTCTCCGTGTTCGGCAAAATGGCCGATACCGGAGAATATGTGTTTTTCGTGGTTGATCCTCAGCAGCCGCAATATGAATTGGTTAAAAAGATTGATACCCAGGGGGCTCATTGTGCCTATGTTGCTGAATTCAACCTCAATGATTATCCGGTCAGCGAAGGTGATATTGTATCGCGCGGTTCTTTGGCCTGGGATTCCGCCCTAAATACAGTCAATATAGGTAAATGCATGGTGGGGTGGGCCTCCATCGGTGAAGCAACTCATGCCCTCTATGAATGTCTGCATCACACCTGCAACCGGGTGTTATACGGTAAGCCCGTCTATGCGTTCCCGCATGTACGCAGGCTGTTTACTGAATCTTATCTGCGTCTTATAACGATGAAGCTTTATGCCTTAAGGTGTATGGATTATTTCCGCTCGGCTTCGGATGAGGATCGGCGTTATCTGATGTATAATGCGATTCTTAAAATGAAGGTCTGCAGCCAGGGTGATAAAATCTCCCAAATGTTGCTGGATCTCGTTGGTGCCAAAGGCATGGAACAGGACACTTTTATGGAAATGTTTATACGCGATGCGGGCATGATGCCGCGTTTGGAAGGTACTACCCATGTAAATATGGCCCTGGTAAACAAATTTTATCAGTCTTACTTCTTTAATCCGGCGGATTTTGCTCCGATACCCAAACGTAATGATATGGCAGATGACGATTATGTCTTTAAACAAAAAGCCGGCGGTCTTAAAAAGGTACGTTTCGGTGATTACCGTCTTTGTTATGAAGGGATGAATCAGACCAATGTCCTGCTTTTCCGCGAACAGGTGGAGGCTTTAAAGGAATTTTTAGTTAAAAATGCACCTACCGCTGAGCAAGCGTCCAACGTAGATTATATGATCGCCCTGGGAGAACTTCTGGCAGCTACGGCCTATGCGCAGCTTACGCTGGAAAATATTAAGATTTACCACATCGAGGATGAAGTAGTTGAGGAAATATTCGCCTTTATGATTCGTGATTTTGCTGCTTATGCCCTGATGTTTCGTTCAACGTTCGTTCAAAGCCCAGAACAGATAGAGGCGATCAACAAAATGATTATAGATCCATCTCTTAACCCGGAAAGATTTGAAAAAGTATGGACAGAAAAGGTTTTAAGCCTGAAAGATGCTTACGTAATGAGCGAATAGAATTTTTATAGTAAAAACGATCATATGACTGGGGCAGCTCTTAAAACAAGAGCTGCCTTCTGATTTTTATCAGGTATAAATTCCATCCAGCCGATGGACAATAAGGAAAAACGAGGAGAGCAAACATGTCAAAATGGATATTTCTTGGGGTCGCCGCATGTTCAGGAGCTGCCATGGCCCTGCAGGGAACACTCAATACAGCTTTGGGTAAAATAACCGGTATTTGGGAGTCGACCCTGATCGTACATGTCATCGGAGCCATAACTGCGTTTCTGATTATAGTTGCACTGGGCATAGGTTTTAATAGTATAAACAAATTAAGTCAAGCACCTTGGTATGTTTATCTGGGAGGGGTGCTTAACGTCGTTATTATTTATGCGGTTGTACGTAGTATAGGTCAAATCGGAGTAGGAAATGCAACTACGGCTATTATTGTTGCCCAGATAGCAACCGCCTTGTTGATCGATGGCCTGGGAGCATTCGGCATGAAAAAGTATGAGTTCCATTATATTGATCTGTTGGGAATAGCGTTGCTGGCTATCGGGGCTAGAATCCTGTTGCTGGATTAGTAGAAGAATTGACTGGATTATCAGCGGTAGGATAGGGACATTTTCTGAAACGTTAAAGTGGCGGTATATATCGGCAGACAGTAAAAACTGTCTGTCGTTTTTTTATGCGTGCTAATTCTATTGATGTTTTCCAGTTATGCCAGGCTTAAAGGGCGCTCGTCCATCACATCTGGCAGCTCTCTCTTTTACTGAAAAAGATCAATAACTGTCTATAAAAAAAGGAATCCCGGTTTTTATAAGAGAATGTATGAATACCCGGATAAGAGAGGAGCGCGATAATTGTTGGATCAGATGTTAATGAAATTTCGTCGGTTCAGGTTCAAACGCCCTCTTCGCATCGATAAAGAAAACCAGGATCGAATTTACAATAATATATGCACATTATCTCAGCCCAGCTTTTCATTTTATTTAATGGTGATCTTGTCTACAATTATCGCTTCATTCGGGCTTTTGGTAGGAAGCACTGCGGTAGTGATTGGCGCCATGCTGGTAGCACCACTAATGGGCCCCATTTTTGGGATTGGGCTGGGTCTGTCCAACGGTGATCAACACTTAATAAAAAATGCAGTAATTTCGGAAATTGCTGGCATTATCCTGGCAGTGACCATTGCTGTATTAATTGGTCTTATCCCGATTAGGTTGGGATTAAGTCCAGAAATCCTATCCCGAACCCAGCCTACCATATATGATATTTTAATCGCCCTATTTTCAGGGTTTGCCGGTGCATATGCCATGGTAGATGATAAAATTGGCTCTGCATTACCCGGAGTGGCAATCGCCACTGCCCTGGTTCCTCCTTTAGCTAGTTGCGGAATATGTTTGGCTTTGCAACAATGGAGCCTGGCAGGAGGCGCTTTCTTGTTATTTTTTGTTAATTTCCTGGCCATCGAGTTGGCTGCTTCTATCGTATACTGGGTATACGGACTGGCTAAACCCGAAAAAGAAATTACCACGCTTAGCGCTTTTATGCATCGCTTTTGGCTGAGCATGGTTATTCTCGTTTTTGTAGCCATTTTTATGACCAAGAGTCTGCAGCAGATTGCGGCCAGCCGTGCTTTATCAGAATCTCTGCAAAAAACGATTACAACCCAAGTAGCAGCATATACAGGTGCCCGGGTAGCAGATATTCGTTATCAATATGAAGATGACAAACTGCAGGTTATGGCAGAGGTACTAACCCCTCAGGAAATTGACGCTAAGCAGGTTGCCCGGATCGAAAAGACCCTGCAGACGAAAGTGGATCCTGCTATTCAACTAATTGTTCGCTCCATGATTTCACGCGACTACGACCGTAGCGGTTATGTATTTATTTCCGAAGATGAAAAAGCCCGTCGTTTTCTACAAAACAAACAAAACGTATTTATCTCCAAAGCCTCCGGTATCCTGAAAGAAGGGCTGCAATTATATCCCGGTAGCAACCTGGTCGATATACAAAACGTAGTAGAAAAAGGGGTAAATAATCTATATGCAGTCATTCGAACGCCAAATGTTATTTCTCCCGAACAGGTTGCAGTTTTGGAAGAACAACTTTTCGAAAAATTAAAGGTACCAATCCATCTTACGGTTCGGTCGGTTCTAACCCGTGATGTAGATGCTGCCCGCTATCTCTATGATGAAAAATACGTCGGCAGTCAGCTGAGCGGAGAGGAACTACGATTTCACACGCAGTTGGAGAAAACCTTGTCGGAAGAATTGAAAACCTACGAGCCAGCTGCCAACCTTCTGGAATTCAATTATGCCAGAAAAGGTAATGTCTTCTTGGTAGCTGCTAAAATACGAACGCCGGTAGTATTTGGGCCAGAGCAAGTGAAACAGGTGGAAAAAGGCCTGCGAAAGAAAATTGAACCCAGCACCCAACTTATTGTACGTTCTGTGTTGGGAGCCGATGCTACCTCGGAATGGTATCTGGGCGAATATGACGATGCCTTGTTGGATAAGGTTACCAACTAAAATCTGCCCATAACACATAAAGGATACGTATTAATTGGTGAAGTATCAACTATTTAGGAAGGAAACTGATTTATGATATTAGTAACCGTACTGACCCGCAAGAGCGAACCCCAAATTTGGTCTGATACAAAAAAATAGGGAAAATACACCTAACGAGTCTGCCCAAGAACTGCATAAATATATTAGCGATGCTGGGTGGCCGCAGCGCGGTTTTTTCCCATAGGACATAGAGTTTTGCATTTGGGGTTTTAATACTATCGTTACGTCAGCTTGATTTTTTCTCGATTCCTGGAGAGAGCTTCCGGAGTTCGCGCAAGGTGATTAAAACAGTCCGAACAATTATAGGATTGCCGAATTAACCAGTGTTATCCATGTCTAAAAGACCCAGGGAATTTTGATGAGAATAACAATTATGCCGACAAATGCCAATAAGATGCCGATTAGAGCGCTCCAAAAAGGTACCGGCAAAAGCCTGATGGCCAGATCTAGATAATAACTAACCAGATCCTCTTGCTTTACCAAACTGAGAGTGCTGGCTGCCCTGTGGTAGTGAATCCAGGCATAAAAGAACATTAATAACCCCACTACCAGAATTACCAATCCAGTGATCATTTGAATTCCTCTCCCTTAATGTTTGCACCTTTTTATCACATCTTGTCCCCAACAAACCAATTGTATCGTAAAATGGTAAGACAGGCAAAAGAATATCCAGTTGATTAAACCGTTTAAACCCGTTTTCGGCAGTGTTGGGCGCAAAATTTATAGCTTGGTGGGAAAAAAAAGATGTGTTAAAATAAAGCGAACAAATGTTTGCAAGCCAGACTGATTCGTTTAAAGAGGTGAGATCGTGATTAGATATATTTTGGGCCGGGCGGCAACGGGTAAGAGCCGCCGTGCCATAGAGGAAATCGGGGCGGATTTAAAGCAGGGCGGCGATTACCCGTTGATTTTATTTGTTCCGGAACAATATACGTTGCAGGCCGAAAGGGATTTGATTGAGCAGTTGCAGCTGCCTGGGATTATGCGAGTTGAAGTACTTAGCTTTAACCGTCTGGCATATCGGATTTTGGCTGAGGCAGGCGGCAGAACACGGGTTTTGATTAACGAACAAGGCAAGAACATGATCATAAAAAAAACCTTAAACCAGGCACATAAAGACCTGTGCATATATAAGAATGCGAGCAAACAGGAAGGATTCGTGGAACATCTTAGTCAATTATTTTCCGAATTAAAACAATATGATCTTACCCCGGAATTATTGAAATCCAGCCAACTGGAAATGGAAGCCGGACCTCAGCGACAAAAACTACAGGATGTGACCCTCATATATGAAGCATTCATTAACTATATGGAAGGGCATTACCTAGACCTGGAAGATCAATTTAATCTTTTGATAGATAAAATGGAAAAATCATCTTTCATTAAGGGTGCCCGGGTATGGTTGGATGGTTTTACAGGCTTCACCCCGCAAAACCGCAGAATTCTGGAAAAAATAATGACTCTGGCCCGGGATACGACTTTTTGTCTGACTATAGACCCTAAGTCCGGCCGGGATCAGGAGCTGTTCAAGCCTTACCGGCGCTGCTATGAGCAGATTCATGAAATTGCCGTTGGCAACGGCCTGCCGGAAGAAACCGTTACGACTCAGGGTGACAAGCTATCCGTTCCACTCCGCCATCTCACCCGGGAGCTCTACGCCTTCCCTTGGGATACTTATGAAGATCCGGTTAATAACATAAAGGTTTTTGCGGCCAAAAATATTTACAGCGAAGTAGAACACATCGCCTCTCTTATCGTTGAACTAGCCAGGGAACAGGACTATCGTTGGCGAGATATGGCAGTTCTATGCAATGATTTGGATAGTTACGGCTCGGTCGTCAGAAGGGTTTTCTATGAATATAGAATACCTTATTTTATGGACGAGAAACGTCCGCTGGATAACAACCCTATTATTAAACTGATTCTTGCTTCGCTGGGGGTTATTAACCGCGGCTATCGTCAGGAAGATATATTCCTGTTGTTAAAAACCGGTTTTACCGATTTGAATCCAGAAGAATGCGAGGAAATGGAAAACTATATGCTGGCCTATGGGATACAAGGCAGGTTGTGCCAGGAAAACTTCACCCGCGGTCAAAATGAGCTGGGGACACCGGCTCTGGAAATGTTGAACCAGTACCGGGAACGGTTGTTTGCACCTTTACAAAAACTGGCCCATGAGACAGCGGGGAAAAAAACTGGTCGGGATATCAGCCGGGCAATGTATAAGTACCTGCAGGTACTGGACATAGAAAACAAACTGTTAAACTGGATAGAGGAGCTTCGCAATCAGGGTTTGTACGAGTATGCTCATGAAAATGCCCAGGTATTAAAAATCGTCATGGAAACGTTTGATCAGCTGGTTGAAATTCTGGGTGAAAATGAACTAAATCTAAAAGAGTATGCCGGATTACTGGCCACCGGCTACCAGGCCTTTGATGTCGGTATTATACCTACTACTGTAGACCAGGTAATGATCGGTGATCTGAAACGCTCCAAAAACCGTAACCTCAAAGCACTTTTCGTAATGGGGGTTAATGACGGAATAATTCCAGCCGGAAAAAGCGCTGCCGGAATTTTTACAGAGGAAGATAAAGATTTTTTTAAAAACCATGGATTGGATTGGGGTATAAATAAGGAAATGATAGCCGAGGAGGAAAGTCTGGCTATATATGAGGCCTTTAGCAAACCTCAAAATTATTTATACCTTACTTATGCGATCGCTGACCAGGAAGGCAAAGCGATGCGGCCTTCGATGCTAATTAACCGTCTGCACAGCATATTCCCCACTCTCCAAATACAAAGCGATCTTATCAAGAGTTTGGAGCTTGAAATGGAACACATTGCTACAGCTGACAGCAGTTTTAAATATCTTGTCGAAAACCTGCGCCTGTATTTGGACGGGGAAGAAATTGAAGATCTGTGGTGGGATGTCTATGGATGGTATTTTCACAACCAATCCTGGGATGAACGCCGTCAGGCAGTCCTAGAGGCTCTGTTTTACCAGAATCAGTGTGCTGATTTAGATTCCCGCACCGCAGTAAATCTATATAAAAGTCCCTTTCGTGCCAGCGTATCCCGCCTGGAGCAGTTTGCGGCATGTCCCTTTGCCCATTTTATTCGTTATGGGCTAAGACCCCAGGAGAGAAAAACCTTTGCCGTTGGCGCCCCCGATATCGGAGTAGTGCTCCATGAGGGGATGTATGGTTTTGCCGCCGCTTTGAACGAACAAGGTTTAAATTGGCGGGATCTAAATCAGGATGATTGCGAAGCAGTTATGGAAAAGGTTTTGGAACAGAAGCTGCCGCAACATAATAACGGGATATTAACGAGCAGTTTCAGATATCGTTACTTGGCCAAAAGGCTGAAAAGAATTAGCCATCGAGCCGTATGGACTCTCACAGAACATATTAAAAATGGGGATTTTGAGCCTTTACTCTATGAAGCCGGTTTTGGTTTTGGCAATATTCTGCCGCCCCTTAAGATTGTACTGAGCGATGGCCAGCATATTTACCTGGAAGGCCGGATAGATCGGATAGATGTTTTAAAAGGAGAGGAAATCGATTATATAAAGATCATTGATTATAAAAGCGGGGAAAAACAATTCAGCCTGTCTGATCTGTATTTCGGTCTTAATCTGCAACTGATTGTATATCTGCTCGCGGTGATGAAACAGACTGACAGCGACCTCAAGCCCCGTAGACCGGCAGGTCTGTTTTATTTCAAAATTGATGATCCGTTAATATCTGTTACCGACAATGATCTTAGCAATATTGAGGAAAAAATCCGCAAAGCTTTGAAGATGAAAGGTTTGGCTTTAAAAGATATATCCATCGTGCGTTCTATGGACAACGCCCTGCAGGGCAACTCTGAATTTCTGCCCCTGGGGATCAAACAAAACGATGAGTTTACCGCCAACTCTTCCGTTCTGGAAGAACAGGAATTTGAACTGCTGATAGATTACATAAATGATCTGCTCAAGGAACTAGGGGATGAAATGCTAAGGGGCAAGATCGCCATTGAGCCAGCTAAAAAGGATAAGTGGAAGGCTTGTGACAACTGTATTTACCATGCTGTATGTCAATTTGACAAGCTGTTTGCCGGTAATCAATTTAAAAACATGGCCGGTTTGCAGGATACTGAAGTAATGACTAAAATACGCGAGCATCGAGGGAGGAAAGCTGATGAATCGTTGGACTAAAGAGCAGAGTCAAGCCATTCAGGCACGCAACAGCAATCTCCTGGTAGCTGCTGCCGCCGGGTCGGGGAAAACTGCGGTTTTAGTGGAAAGAATTATTCAAATCATAATTTCTGACAAGGTCGACATTGATCGACTGCTGATCGTTACGTTTACCAATGCGGCGGCCGGAGAAATGCGGGATAGAATTAGCGCGGCGATTGCAGCTCAATTAAATGAGCAGCATAATGATGATACTTCCTTTCTAAGAAGGCAGATGCAGTTGCTCAATCGTGCTTCCATCAGCACCCTGCATGCTTTCTGTACCGAGTTGGTGCGGGAACATTTTCACCTTCTGGACATAGACCCAAAATTCCGTATCGGCGATACGGCCGAATGTGAATTGTTGCGTCTGGAGGCCGTTGAGGAAATCATGGAAGAAGCCTATGCCGAGGAAAATGAAGCCTTTTTGGGGTTGGCGGAACGTTTTGCCGTCTCCAAATATGATACTCCGGTGGAGAACCTTATTTTGAGAACCCATGATTTTATTCAGAGTCAGCCGGATTCCAGGGAATGGTTGATTGCCCAAGTCGAAGCATTTAACCTGGACGGAAATAAACTGGAGGCCAGTAACTGGTTTGAGTATCTGAATCGGGATATACGGATGCAACTGGCCGGGGCCAGGGAGCTGTTTGCCCAGGCTCTCCTTCTTATTAACCAGGACAACGGATTGGATGGATACCGGGCAGCTATTGAGGCTGATCTGCTTTTGACTGAAGATTTGGAAAACTGCCGTCAAAAGGGTTTTGCTTGCCTTTATGATAGATTGCAAACAGCCAGTCATCAGCGATTAGGGCGGGCAGCCAAGGATTGTGACCCTCAATTACAGAATCAGGTAAAGGCACTGCGCGATGAGGGGAAGAAAATTATCCAATCCATCCAAACCAGCTCCTTAGGCAGAAACTTGGACGATTATGCCTCAGATCTAGTGGAACTCCACCCTTATATGCAAGCATTGGTCGATCTGGTGGATAGATTTGGGCAACGTTACCAGGAAAAAAAAGCCGACAAGGGTATGCTGGATTTTAATGACTTGGAACACTTTGCCCTGCACATACTGTCCTATCCAGAAGTGGCAGAAGCTTACCGTTCCAAATATGTTTATATCTTTGTGGATGAGTACCAGGACAGTAACCTGGTTCAGGAAGCCCTGCTGAATTATATAAAAAGAGATGACAACCTCTTTATGGTCGGGGATGTCAAGCAAAGCATATATCGTTTTCGTCTGGCGGATCCTACTTTGTTTATAGCCAAATATGAAAATTTTGGATCAGAAGAAACCGATTTGAACCGGCGCATAGACCTGGGTATGAACTTTCGCAGCCGGGCCGAGATTATTCATGGGGTAAACTATATTTTCGGTCAGATTATGTCCCCGGAACTGGGTGAGATAGAATATGATGAGCGAGCCTGCCTGAATTATGGGGCTTCCATGCAAGAATCTGAGGATGCCAGTATAGAAGTCCTCCTGATAGAAAAAGATCCGGATCTGCTGGAGTTTGACGAAGACGCAGACGATATAAACGATATCGAAGTGGAGGCAAGTTTCGCCGCTCGCCGAATAAAAGAACTTCTGGGGCAGCCCATCTATGATCCCCGACTAGCGGCTGTACGTCCAGTTGATTATAGAGATATTGTCATACTCATGCGTTCTACTATTGATCGCTCCGCTGTTTATCTGGAGATCCTATCCCGACAGGGCATACCTGTGTATGCCGATGTAAACAGGGGATATTTTGAGGCCTTGGAAGTAGAGATTTTTTTAAACCTCCTGCGCCTAGTTGATAATAAAAGACAGGATATTCCGTTGCTCAGTGTTATGCGCTCGCCCCTGGGACGGTTTAATGCCGAGGATTTGCTGGCTATCCGCTTAAATAGCCAAGCACCTGCTTTTTATGAAGCAACCGCAGAATATATGGCTACCCATGATGATGAATTACAGTCCAAACTCCGGCAGTTTATGAATCAACTGGATTTATGGAAGGATAAATCCCGCTATATGCCCATAGAGGAACTGATCTGGGAAATAATGTTTAAAACCGGATACTACCATTATGTCGGAGCCATGCCGGGTGGCCTGCAGCGTCAAGCCAACCTGCGCATCCTGTTTGATCGCGCCCGGCAGTTTCAGGAAACGTCTTTAAAAGGTCTGTATAATTTCATCAGGTTTGTCGACAAACTTAAATCCAGCAGCGGTGATATGGACATGGCACGCATACTCGGTGAAAATGATAATGTGGTGCGCATTATGAGTATACATAAAAGTAAAGGGCTGGAATTTCCAATCGTCATCTTGGCCGGTATGGGAAAACAGTTTAACTTCAGTGATACGAGCGCCCCGGTCTTATTTCACAAAACCCTGGGTATTGGTCCACGATACATAGATCCTACCGCCCGGATCAGCAGAGATACACTGCCGCGCCTGGCTATGAAAAGCCGTATTAAGATGGAAAATCTGTCTGAAGAAATGAGAATTCTGTATGTGGCCTGTACCCGACCTGTCAACAAGCTTATTATGTTAGCTTCCCTTAAGGACATACCCCGGCAGGCCGTCAAGTGGAATCAAGCCCTGGAGCCTTTTAATCTGAGCAAGGCACGCAATTTCATGGATTGGATTGGCCCGGTAGTGATGCGTCATCCAGATGGGGAAATCCTGCGCGATTTAATCAACTTGGAAACGGACAGCTACGAGATTAATCCAGATGAATCCTGCTGGCGTGTGGAAATACTTAGCCCAGCTCTGCTTAACAGACAGGTCGAAATTTTAAAAGATCATCAAATAAATATGTTAAACCGGATGCAGTTTTTTAATCGCCAGGAAACTTCTGCCTTTAAAGAAGTAATTGATACCAGGCTTGCCTGGCATTATCCATATCAGGACGCCGTTAAAATACCGTCCAAGCTATCGGTCAGCTCTGTGAAAAAACTGCAGACCGGAAATTTGGAGGCCGATTTATACGAACCGCCTGCATATATAAATCCCCCGGAGTTTATGAACGATACTGGTGATAACATGAAAAAATCAGGGCTGACCGGTGCAGAGCGGGGAACTGCCATGCATTTTGTGATGCAGCATCTGGATTTAACCAAGGTTTCCAGCCGTGATGAAATTGAAGAACAGCTGCAGGAGATGCTGCAAAATGAATTGCTGGATGAGGAAGAGATTAATTCGATCCAGATCGGCAAAATCCTGCGTTTTTTCCGATCCAAATTGGGGCAGCGCCTCTTAAATGCCTCCCAAGTATTTCGGGAAGTCCCCTTTAATCTGGTATATAAAGCCCATGAACTTCTGCCGGAAATAGAAGATTTAAAAGAAGAACTGCTCATCCAGGGCGTTATTGACCTGTATTTTAGAGAAGGTGATGATCTGGTTTTGGTTGATTACAAGACTGATTATATCAGTGCCCAAAACCGGGCAGAACTCATTCAGGAATACAGTGTTCAGGTACAGCTGTATCAAACTGCACTGGAAAAAATCCTTAATCAAAATGTCAAAGAGAGCTATCTATACCTGTTTCATACGGAGGAAATAGTGAAAATATGAGAATCTTACATACGTCTGATTGGCACCTGGGCAAAACCCTGGAGGGTTGCAGCCGTTTGCAGGAACAGGAACAATTCCTGGAAGAACTGCTTGAAATTTCTGAGCGCCGGTCTGTAGATATAATCCTTATAGCGGGTGATGTTTTTGACAGCCCCAATCCTTCGGCAGCAGCCGAGAGTCTGTTTTATCAAACCCTTAAAAGCTTGGCTAAACAAGGACGGGCTATAGTTGTTATAGCAGGCAATCACGATAATCCCGAGCGTCTGATGGCAGCAGCGCCTCTGGCCAGGGAGCACGGCGTGATCCTGCTGGGGATGCCTAAAACAGTGGCGCAATGCGGAAAATATAACGGTTTTGAGGTTTATGAAGCCGGATCGGGATATCTGAAGTTAGCCATACGAAATGAAAAGGTGGTTATCCTGAGTCTCCCTTATCCCAGTGAAAAGCGCCTCAATGAAATACTTTCGGGGCAGGATGATGAAAACCTGTCCCAGAAGGCATATTCTGACCGGATTGGGGAAATATTTGCGCATTTATCGCAGCAATATGAGGCTGATTCGATTAATCTGGCCGTCTCTCACCTCTATGTCAATGGCGGTCTGGAAAGTGATTCTGAACGCCGCATCCAGTTGGGAGGAGGCTTGGCAGTCGATGCTGCCATGCTGCCCAGAGCCCAGTATGTTGCCCTGGGACACCTGCATCGACCCCAAAAGGTAAGCGGGGCTGGTGTCCCTGCTTACTACAGCGGTTCCCCGCTGCAGTACAGCCGGAGTGAAGTGGGCTACAGCAAGGCCGTGTTTCTGGTTGAAGCAGTACCGGAACAACCGGCTCAAGTCGAGGAGATATGGCTGCACAATTATAAACCTATTGAGGTCTGGGAATGTAACAGTATCGAGATGGCCATTGAAAAATGCCGACAAGAGCAAGCCGCCAGCAGTTGGGTCTATATAGATATTTATACGGAGCGGGTCTTAACCCAGGCAGAAATAAAAGAAATGAAGAGCCTGCGTCAGGATATCGTACAGATACGCCCGATTCTAAACAGCCGGGATGAATGTCTGGCTCACAACCCAAGTGATTTTAGAGAACTTAACCTGGAAGAGTTGTTCAAAAGTTTTTATAGATTCCAAAAACAAGGAGCCGCCCCCCCAGCTGAGCTGACAAAACTGTTTCTTTATGTTATGGAAGGGGGGGATGAGCAGGATGAAGCCGCTGCTACTGAAGATCAAGGGCTTGAATAGTTTTATAGAAGAACAGCATATAGATTTTAATCGTCTGAGTGAAGGTGGATTATTCGGTATTTTTGGGCCGACCGGGAGTGGAAAATCAACCATCCTGGATGGTATCACCTTGGCGCTTTATGGTAAGATTCCTAGGGCTGGAGGACAGCTTAACGGCATTGTCAACACACAGACCGATACGGCGCAGGTGATATTTAAATTTGGCTTGGGAGCAAGCGGGCAATACAGTATTTATCAAGTGCAAAGAACCTATAAACGTACCTTCAACAGCAAAACTGGCCATGAAAGGGTTAGTACCAAAGCAGCCAGCCTCTATGATTTAAGTGAACCCGATAACCCCAAGGTTTTATATGAAGGGCAACGCGAGGTCAATGCCGGAATAGAAGAACTAATCGGTTTAAATGCGGAGGATTTTACCCGTTCGGTAGTATTACCGCAGGGAAGTTTCAGCGAATTCCTGCAAATGACGGGAGGCGACCGGGGGCAAATGCTGGAACGCATTTTTGCCCTCGAAGAATACGGAGAAAAAATGTCGGCGCGCATCAAGCGTTTGAAAGATAGCCAATATCTACAAGTAGCGCAGATGGAAAGCCTGCTGAGCGCTTATGCAGATGTAAGCGAGGATACCATGACTGAACAAAGATCCCAATTGGAACGGTTGAAAGCGGATTGTCTGCTGACTGAATATCTATGGCGGGATGTGGAAGCTAAATTTCAGAAATACAAACTCATTTGGGAGTGGCAGGAGGAATTAGAAACCTATAGGCAACAAGCTGATGAATTAAATTTGCAGAAGGAAAAAATAAATGAATGGCAGGCGCAAATTGACCGGGCTGAGCAAGCCGCTCAAATAAAACCTCTCCTAAACCGCCTGGAACAAAGGGAATTTGAAGCAGCAGAACGGAATAAAAAACTGCTGGTTTTAAACAGGCAAGTCACTGAACTTGATGAACAGCTTATGAACACCCGCCAAGACTGGGAAAAAGCCTGCCAAAAAAGAGATCTGGAAGTACCCCGCGGCCGGGAGAAAATCCTGCAGCTAAAAAGAGGTATAAAAATAGCCGAAGAAATTAAGCAAATCCAAAATGAATATGATGAGCTGCGCAGGCAATACCAGACATTCAGCCAAACGTTAACAGAACTTAAAAAAGACCTGGAACAAAAACAAAACGAGATAACCGCTCGATTGGAATTAAGCAACGGCTGCCGCAAAAAGCTGGAAGAACTAAAAATATCCCCCCACATAAGGGAAAAATTAAATCATGCCTATGAAGAAGAACGCCAACTGCAGCAGGAGTCAAGGAAGCAAGAAGAGTTGCAGCAATATATCAACCAGCTAAATACAGGCTTGCGGGCTGGTCAGCTAAAAATAAAAACCCTGACTGAACAACACCAACTAAAAAAAGCCGTTTTGGATGAATTATTTGTTAAAAAGCGGAACCTGGAGGAAAACTGTCCAGGTTGTCAAGAAGATTTGCTCAACTGGCAGCAGAAAAATAACCAGTTGCAGCAAGAGATCGATACATTAGCTGCCTGGCAACAGGAAAAAAAGACGCTTCAGGAATCCTTGGCCAAGCTATATGCAAAAAAAACATCCTTAAGTGAACGGTTTAGCCAAGAACAGGGAGAGCTTAAAAGCCAAGAAACACTGCGCCAGGAATATCAACAGCTAATTGGCCAGAATCGGGAAAAAAATTTGGCTGCGGTGCTGGCCAAAAAACTATGTCCCGGTGAAGCTTGTCCAGTTTGTGGTTCAACCAGTCATCCGGCGCCTGTTCAGGCCGATGAGGGACGTGAAATGGAGGCTCTTACCCAAAAACATCTGCTCTTAGATAAACAAGTGGCGGAACAGCAGGCCCTGGTTCGCCAGATTGAGCTTGAATTACGGGATTTATCAGCTAAAGTTGTCTACCAGGAACAAACCCTCGCCGCCCTGGATGAAAGGATTGACGGTCGCCAACTTGCTGATTTGCAGGTACAGGCTCAAAAAAACCTTGACTATTTTAGAGAATTGAAATCTGCCATAAACTCCTGGGAAAATCAGCAAAAGAATACGGATGACCAAATAAACGAATTAAAAGACCAGCTATCCAGGTGGAATACAGAAGTCGCTGCACTTAAGACCGCTCAACAAAAAGATTGCGAAAATCTGGCAAAACAAGAGTCCCTGCAAGAACAGAGTCGGCTAAGATTACAAACCAGTCAGGAACGCCTTAACTTGCTTTGCACAGAACTGGGCATACAACAGGCGGAGGAAGAATATCTCCAGGTGCTGCAAAATGACCGCCAGGCAGAAAACCTGGAAAGCCAGCTAAAGGTTCAGCAAACCGAACTTAGCCGCTTGGAAACTGAAAGGTTATCTTTGCAGGAAGAAGTCAATAGATTGGATCTGAGCAGAACTGAGATTACCACTCGCGGTCAGGAAAAAAATCAGCTTCTCAAACAACTGCAGGCTGAGCTTAAGACCATATGCGGTGAGGAAGATCCCAAGACCGCATTGGCTGACCAGGAGAAGATAATCACCGACATTGAAAATAACTATCAGAAAATAAACAGCAGTTTTGAGTATCAAAAAGAGCTGTATACCGAGCTTAAGCAGCAACATTCCAACCTTAAAGGAGACCTAAGGTCGCTTCGCAAAGTGCTAGAGCAGGAACGTATTGAATTTGAGCAGGCCTTAAGCCAAAATGGTTTTGCTGACCGGGTTGAATTGTCCAAATTTTATAGAGACGAATATGCAATTAATCAACTGCGCCAATCAGTACAGGAATATAATGCTGATCTGGCACTTAATGTCGCCCATATTCAAAGAATAGAACAAAAACTGAGCGGATTTAGTATAAGTACAGAAGATTGGCAAAAACTTCAGTTAAGACGAGAGGAACTGCAGGGAAGGCGAGAGGATTTAAAAAACCGGCTCATTTTGCAAGAAGCAACTTATAATGAAGCTGAAAAAAGATGGTCTGTCCGGCAGGAACTGCACCGAAAAAAGGATGACCTTGACCATGAATATGGTTTGATAACGGATTTGGAAAATATATTTAAAGGCAAAAGATTTATAGAATATATTGCCCGCATCCAGCTTGACTATATCTCCCGGGAAGCCTCGGTTAAACTCAAGGATATTACCCGCGGACGCTATGCCCTGGAACTCAGTGCCGAGGGTAATTTTATTGTGCGGGATGATTACAATGGGGGAGTAAGAAGGGCCACCCATACCCTCTCCGGCGGAGAAACCTTTTTAACCTCATTGGCCTTGGCCCTGGCATTATCTTCCCATATCCAGATGGGACGGGCCTCCTTGGAGTTTTTCTTCCTGGATGAAGGTTTTGGTACCTTGGATGCAGAAACCTTAGAAATCGTAGTTGATGCCTTGGAAAACCTGCGTTCAGAAAAACTGACCGTAGGGGTTATCAGTCACGTGGAAGAATTAAAACAAAGGGTCGCCCGAAGGCTAATCGTTACCCAGGCCGTTCCCGGGGTCAGCGGCAGTACCGTATTTATTGAATAACGTCTTTTTTTACTCTGAATACAGTTAATTACTCAGATTAAATTATAACTTTTTGCCCCTATTTTATTTTTTCTAAAAACTGATGTTTTTTTGCTTTTACTTTTACATAAAACATGGTATTATCATAAAGGCATTTTATTTTGATAATCAAAATAAAGGCAGGTGAATCTTAAATGAGTGCTGACGATTTTGAAAGCCTGGATAAATTCTTTAGACTTTTAATTGACAAGTACAATCTTTTGGAGGAGGAACATTACCGTGAGCAGGGTTTAGAACATCTTAGCCCGGCAGATTTGCGAGCCGTGCATACTATTGGACTTACCAGGAAGGAAAGGATGACCAACCTGGCCAAACATCTGCGTCTCACCGTTGGTACGCTTACTACTACCGTTGATCGTTTAGTTGCCAGAGGTTACGTTTTAAGGGATCGGCTGGAAAATGATCGCCGGGTTGTGGAGGTTAGACTATCCCATCGGGGAAAAGAGGTGTTTGATGATATTCAGATCAGTAAAAAAAGCTCGGCCGAAAAACTCTTTGGTCAATTAAGCCAAGACGAGAGAAAGATTTTTAAGGAAATTATAATGAAATTAGTAGAATAGGCAGTACCTTTTTTTATGCAATTAGTTTGATATTCAAAGTAATTGCATATCAAAATATATATTTAATAATCTGTATTGGAAGGGGATGTAGAAAATCGAGGAACATAAGGCTGATTTAACCTTGCATCAAGAAAATAAAATCATATTGGAGAGATGAAAATGAGAGACTGGCATATAAAGATGCATAACTATCGTAAGCTGGGAATGATAATCGTTATTTTTATGGCAATCGTTGTGCTAACTGGGTTAACCGAAAGCCAAGTTAGTTCTAATTTACTGCAAACTCTGCCTCCTGATCTGAATTCCTTGCAGGGTCATGCAATCTTTCAGAACCTGTTATAAACGGTAACAGATAGGGTATGGATTATTAAAAAGTATGACCGCCAGAATTACACATGGATTTAGGCTGCATCCTAAGGGTCGCTATTAAATTTTTGTGCCTAAAAGCAATTTCTTGTGTAACTGAATTACTTATAATGGTATTTTTGGGAGTCATAAGTAATTTAATCATCTGATTTAAACTTGTAGTACAAGGAGTGATAGAAATAAATGAAGTCTTTTAGTCAGTGGGTAGTCAGGCATTACAAGTTTATCATTTTGTTTTGTGCTCTGTTGCTGATACCTGGATTTTACGGTATGTCAGCAACCAAGATAAACTATGATCTGTTAACCTATTTACCTCAGGAACTCAATTCAGTTCAGGGTCAAAACATTTTAGAAAAGGATTTTGGAGTTGCCGGCAACGCTTTTCTGCTGGTAGAAGATCAAGAAGATTGGCAGGTTCAAAATCTGAAAAAGAAGATTGAGAAAATCGATGGGGTAGAAAAGGTTATCTGGATTGACAATTGGGCAGATATTACTATTCCCCGTGAATTTATTCCCGAAAAGGTCTGCGACCAATTCTATAATAAAGATGCGACCTTGATGCAGATACAGTTTATGGAAGGTTCTGGTTCGGAGCTGACGGTGGCGGCCATCGCTGAAATAAAGGATCTGCTTAACCGGAATATGTATTTGGGCGGCACCTCGGCTGTAATTTCCGATCTGCGCATATTGATGAACCATGAAAAAACAATATATCTAATACTGGCTGTGGTTTTAATCTTTTTTATTCTGTCTTTGACGTTAACCTCCACGATTGTGCCGGTATTATTCCTTGCCTCAATCGGTGCCGCCGTGGTATACAACCTGGGCAGCAATATATTTTTGGGAGATATATCTTATGTTACTAGTGCCATCGCGGCAGTATTGCAGCTAGGGGTAACCATGGACTTCTCCATATTCCTACTGCATCGCTACCAGGAGGAAAAGAACCGCCTGGGCAAGAAGGAAGCTGCCATGGAGGAAGCTATTCATAAAACCTTTGTAGCTATTGGTTCCAGTTCATTGACGGCTATAGCAGGTTTTTTGTCTTTGTCGGTTATGCAAATAGGTTTAGGCAAGGATATGGGGTTTGTTATGGCCAAGGGTGTGGCTCTGGGGGTTATCATATCTCTGACCTTGCTGCCATCTTTGATTCTGTTATGTGATGACCTAATCAGCCATTATAAGCATCGGGTTTTGCTGCCGAAATTTGAATGGACAGCCCGTTTGGTTTCCAAACGCTACTGGGTACTGGCAGGATTATTCGTTCTGCTGCTGTTCCCCGCGTTTTACGGTAAAGAAAATGTCCCGGTGTTTTACAATCTTTCTGACGCATTACCGCGGGAGATAGAATCAATTAAAAGCACTGATTATATCAAACAAAGATTCGGTTCTTCCGATACGCTTTTTCTTATCACGCCCTGTGACAAAGAATGGAAGTTAAAGGCATTAGCATCCCAGCTCAGTAAGGTTGACGGGGTTACCGGGGTAACTTCCATTACCGATGTCAAGGATATCGCCATACCGGATGAATATATCCCCAGTGATATTAAAGAGAGTTTCAGTAATGGCCAATATGACTACACCTTGATTCAATCAAAATATGCGCCTGCTGACGAACATGCGCCGGAAATGATAAAAGATATCCGCGCCCAAACTGCGCGTTACTTTCCGAATAGTTATCTAAGCGGGGAATCTGTGTTAACCGATGATATGATCAAGCTGGCAGACACGGACCAAAAAGAGGTAGATAAATGGTCGATCGGGGCAATACTCATCATTCTGGCGTTAACGTTTGGATCTATTACTTTGCCGTTACTGTTGGTACTGGTGATAGAGCTGGCTATATTTATTAATTTGGGGATTCCCTACTATACCAATACAACCATACCCTTTATCGCGGTTATGACGATTGGGGCAATCCAGCTGGGCTCCTGCATAAACTATGCAATTCTGATGGTCACCCGCTACAAGGAAGAACTGGCGGTTCATGACAAATATAATGCCATCCGCAATGCGGTTCAGGGAACCGGCGGGTCGATAGTAACCAGTGCCTTGGCTTTAGCCTTTGCAACCATCGGGGTTGGCTTTATATCTAAAGTGGATATGATTGGTTCTTTGAGTATGATGATTGCTCGGGGAGCGGTTATAAGCATGCTGGCGATACTCTTTTTCCTGCCCCCGTTGTTAGTAATTTGTCAAGAACTGATTGCTGCTACCAGCTTGCGCTGGCACAAGGGACTTAAAAATGAAGGAGGAGAAGGAATTGAAAAAACAATCTCATAAAAAATACGCCTTTATTATTACCATAGCTGCAGTACTCGGCCTGGTTTTTACCACCCCGATGCTGGCTCAAACAGTTCATAAAACACCTGAAAAACCAAAAGTTGCTTTAGCCCAAAAGGGAACATCCGGACAGGAAAGCAAAGCTGCGGCAGAAGCCAAAGGAGATGTTAGTAAAAACGAAACCGTTTATGTCAAGCTTAATGCCGATGGTGCAGTAAAAGACACCACCGTGGTTAGCTGGTTCCATTTTGATGGTAATGTGCCCGAAAACATAAAAGATCCAGTGCAGTTGGAGCAGATAAAAGCACTAAACGGATCATTTAAGGTGAAGAAATCAGCTGATGGGGTAGTATTGTCTGATTTAAACAGCGATCAAAAAGACATCTATTATTCCGGGAAGACCAAACAGGCACTGCCAATTAAAACATCTATACAATATTATTTAAATGGCAAAGCTGTTAATCCGGAACGACTTCCTGGCAAATCAGGAGAAGTGAAGATAGTAGTAAAAATCGATAACCAGATGAAAAGTCAGGAAACCCTGGCTTATACCAATGCAGGACAGGTGCAGCATGCTACGCGGGAAGTGTATACACCGCTAATGACCATGGTTTCAGTAGATTTGCCCATCGAGAAATTTAGTCAGGTAGATGCACCTGAAGGTATGGTAACAGTAGTTGGGGAGAAGATGAAAGTCAACTGGGTACTCTTCCCTTATCCAGAGGCGGAGGCCGTTTTGACGATGCAGGCAAAGGACTTCGAAATGGATGCTATTAATATGGTGGTTCAGCCTAAGATGCCGCCTTTGCCGGATATAGACATGGAGAGCAAATTAAGTGAGTTAAGTGAGGGAATAACTCAACTCGATCAAGCCCTGGAACAGGTTGAAGACGGAAGTAAACAACTGGCAGACGGGCAAAGCAAGTTAGCAGACGCAGTCAATAAAATCAAATCAGGAATTGGGCAATTAATAGCTCTTAATAAAGCCGAAGAACAATTGGCTCAAGGCGCTTTGCTGATAAACGGTAAAATGATTGAAAGTATACAGGCCTATGCCGACAACCCAGCGGTCGGAGGTATTATTAAGCCTTTACTGGTTGGTCTGGAGAAACAAAAATCTACGCTTACCACGCTGGTGCAGGGCGGAGAAGTAAATGGTCAAAAACTGCCGCCCATGTCTGTTACCAGCAATTCATTGGAGTCAGCCCAAAATGCCTTGGGGCAGGTGGCCGAAGGCTCCAACTCTTCCCGCCAGGCCGCTGAAAAAATAAATAGCGGTATAGGTCAGATCCGTCAGCAAGGAATTAATTCAATTCGTTCAGGAATTGACCAATCCGTTAATGAGTTGCATATTGGCGAGGCCCAAAAACGCGTTATGGAAACCAAAGTTGACCGTTTTGATACTTATATGGGCAAGGATGCCAATGTAGCAGGCAAAGTGCAGTTTGTAATCCAAACCGAAGAACTTAGATAAGTAAACAACGCCCAGAGTACCGCTTAAGGTGCCCTGGGCGTTTGTTCTTATATTTTAAGTTTTGCATAGATTATTTGAAGAAGCTGTAATTGGCGTGCGATATATCCTAAAAGCCGCTGTCCCTCATTCAATACGGCCCCGTGCCGTTCCGTCAAGCTTATAAATCCGCAGTTAACTGTTTTTGGAGGATAACAGTTCCAACCAAACGGTTTTAAGCTCAGTCTCGCTGGAGAATTGGGTTGGTATTTCGCCTTCCAGGTATTCTTGGCAAGCATCCAACAGAGAACGTAATACCTGTTCCTTGTTGACCAGATGCTTACTATGGTCATAACCCCGATTAACGATCTGATTTAGCCAATCGATTTGATCATTATATAGGTTTGCCATTATCTGCATAGTAGAACGGTTGCGGGCCGGCGGGGAACTATTACCAGTTGGAGAGGGTTCCTTGGTCTTATTTATATCATTTTTAGAGTGATTATCGGCGGTTACATGGTCTTGGGCTGATTTAGTTTGATTCGGCTGTACGGCCGTGCCCGCAGCTTTTTGTTGATGGGCTAGCTCTCTGGCGACCTGCCATTGATCCCGGGCCTGTTTTTCTATGGCCGGATTCGTTTTTATTTTCGGATGAACAATGGTACGGTTAAACCAGTTGACCGCTTCATTATAATTTCCGCGCCGCAAATGCAATTCGCCGATCAAGTAGGCTGCCTGAATATCAGTTAGATTGCCGATATGGGAGGATGATTTTTCAAAAGCCTGCAGGTAGTATTTTAAGGCCTCAGCCAGGTAGGTGTTTTCCAATTCTTCATGGTTAGCTTCCCGACATATCCAGGCAGCAGCCAGTAGCAGTCCAGCAAGTTCACCCGGCTCGGATTTTTTTAATTGGGAAGTACGAATGGCCATTTTAAAGGTCTCCAGAACCATATCCAGATCCCTCTCTTTACTAAAATCGGTGTCATTAGAAGGCAGCTGCGCCAATGCCAAGGCTAATTGCTCAACTATGGTTAAAGGCAATTCTTTGGCAAACAGATTGTTGGAGGCGGCATATTTGCATGCCGGACAAACTATAATTGAGTAATGAAGCGGGCTTATGTTTCGATAAGTACAGTGAAAATCTGATTCCCGTTTTTCCAGATAAATAGCGGAACTGCGTACAGACAGTGAAGTAAATTTTTTCTGACAGACTGGGCAAGTATAGTTGCGGTTATAAAAAGGATTTACCTGATTCATTATTATCACCTCAATAAATAAATTCTAAATTTGGTTTCTAAATCCTTTATTTTCACCAGGTTGGACTAAGTTATTACCTAATAGCAATTAATGGTAAAATAGACTAAATCAAATGGAATGAACATAAAAGGGAGAGGTGCATAAATGCAGGTCAAGAATTTTATGAGCCGGAAACTCTATATTTTGAAGCCGGATAATACGGTTAAAGAAACTGCCGAGCTGTTTCTTAAACAAAAAATTGATGGAGCAGCGGTTTTGGAAAATGGCAAGCTAGTCGGACTCCTTACCAAGACCCATTTGATTCGTTCCATAGCCGAAGGAACTGATCCGCAAACCGCAATAAAATACCTGATGACCACGAAGGTTGCTACGACCAGCCCGGATAGCGACATCAGGGAAAATGATATCATGAAAACAGGCCGTTACCCGGTAGTAGAAAACGGAGAATTAGTAGGTATGCTTACTAAATCTGATATAATGGTGGCTCTTAATGAAATAATCGATACGATTTCCGGACAGATGGAAGCAGTAATCAATTCTGCTTATAATCCCATCGTCGCCATTGACAAGCAGGGAAGTATCGTTATTTGGAATCAGGCTGCAGAGAAGATGACCAATCTTAACAGCAAGGTGGTGCTGGGCAAATTTATTAATGAAATTATCCCGGAAAGCGATTTGCTCAAAATTGTAAGAACAGGAGAAAGTGAATACGGTGTCCGTTTGAAGATCGGGTCGATGACCACCATTACCAATCGTGCTCCTATCATTAAAAACAACGAGATTATTGGAGCTGTAGCTGTTCTGTATGATGTCTCAGAACTTGAAAAGGTATCGCGGGAATTGGAATATGTTAAGGAACTGAATGCGGAAATGGATGCTATCATTGATTCATCTTTTGATGGGTTATATATTACCGATGGCAACGGAATGACCATTCGGATAAACAAAGCTATTAAACGGATTACGGATCTGGGTGAAAATGAGCTTCTCAATAAAAACATGAGCGAACTGGTAGATACCGGTATTTTATCACGTTCTGCCAGTTTAATGGTACTGGAAAAGAAGATGCCGGTCACCACCAGTCTTACCACCATAACCGGAAAACTTCTGCTGGTCAGCGCCACACCTGTATTTGACGAGAATGGCGATATCTGCAGGATTGTAACTAATGTGCGCGATATAAGTGAACTTAATCGGCTCAAGCAAAAGATTGAACAATTGGAGGAGCTAAAAAATCATTTCGAGTTTCAGATGAACCAGATGAAAATCAAGCTTTCCGGGAATCTGGTCTTTAAGGATCAACATATGGAAAGATTGGTGTATCAGGCGGTAAAGGTCGCCGAAGTAGATTCGACCGTTTTAATTACTGGTGAGTCCGGGGTAGGCAAAGAATTGATTGCGGAAATAATTCATGAAAACAGCCATCGCAAAAACGGACCCTATATAAAATTAAACTGTGCGGCCATACCGGAAAACCTTTTGGAATCAGAGCTTTTTGGATATGAAGCGGGTGCTTTTACCGGAGCCCGCAAAGGCGGCAAACCGGGAATCTTTGAACTGGCGCATGAAGGTACGCTTTTGTTGGATGAGATAGGTGACGTGCCGATTCATTTGCAGGTGAAATTACTGCGGGTGATACAGGAGCGTGAGATTATCCGTATAGGCGGAACCAGGCCTATAAAGGTGGATGTAAGAATTATTGCGGTAACGAATCAGGACCTGGAAAACATGATCCGCCAGGGCCAGTTCCGGGAAGATCTATTCTACCGCTTAAATGTGATCCCCCTGCGTATTCCCTCGTTAAGGGAGAGGCGGGAAGATATTCCCCTATTAGCCCACTACTTTATTAATAAATATAATCGGCGTTATGGACTTAATAAAAGCCTGGATCCGGATATAATTGACGTCCTGCTTAAATATGATTGGCCCGGTAATATTCGCCAATTGGAAAACTTGGTGGAAAGGCTGGTTGTTACTACCGGACCTGATTTAATAAGGCTAAAAAATCTGCCGACCAGTATAATGCTGGAACAGCATGACAAGATTAATCATGAACAACCCATCATTGTCAATCAAATTATCCCCCTGAAGGCGGCGGTAGAAACCGTTGAAAAGCTGCTGTTGGAGAGAACGTTTACGTTAGTCAATTCCTGCCATAAAGCTGCCGAGATACTGGAAGTCAACCCTTCCACCATATCCCGTAAAGCCCACAAATATGGAATGAGGCTGGAAGTAGAAGCAGGCCAGGGTTAAAATAAGCAGCTGTGGAATCCGGAGAAACCCCCGGATTCCGCAACCATTCTACCATTAGTATCCATTTCAATTTCCGGCAACCTTGGTTAACTTCCTCTATCCAAGTTCTAGTGTGTTGATGCAATTTTATTGGTCTTGACCCAGATTTTCATGGCTTCCGCTTCTTTAATCAGGCCATCGCGAAAATCGGGGTGAGCAATATTAATTAAGGCTTCGGCTCTTTCCCAGGTTGATTTGGCTTTAAGGCAGGCGATACCATATTCGGTAACAACATAGTAAACGATGGAGCGTGGAACGGTCACTATCGTACCCGGAGAGAGGGTAGGCCTAATGCGAGAGACTACACTGCCGTCTGATTTGGTTTTGGTGGAACTCATACAGATAAAGCCTTTACCGCCCTTGGATTTAAAGGATGCATGAATAAAATCCAGCTGCCCGCCGGTTCCGGATATTTGCCGGATTCCGGTCGATTCGGATGCAACCTGACTAAAAAGGTCAATTTCGATAGCATTATTAATGGCAAATACCTTATCATTTCTGGCAATGATATAAGGATCATTGGTGTAATTGACTGGATAACTGGCACAGGCTGGATTGTTGTCCAGGAAATCATAGAGCTTGTTGGTACCCATAGCGAATGTATAGACCATCTTGCCAACATCGATGGTTTTACGTTTGCCGTTTATACAACCAGCCTGGTACATATCTACATAGGAGTCAACCAGCATTTCAGTATGCACGCCTAAATCTTTTAAATCCGATTGGGCAATCATGGCTCCAACGGCATTAGGCATGGCTCCGATACCTAACTGGATACAGGCACCATCTTCCATCTCCTTCATTATTATAGATGCGACCTGGCGGTCAACTTCATTTACCGGGGTTTCGGGCAGATTTAAAAGAGGCGGGTTGGTTTTGCTTTCCACTATATAGTCGACATCCGAAATATGAATCGATTCGCGGCTTCCCCCCAAGCATACAGGTACACTTTGGTTTACCTCAACGATTAAAAACTTGGCTTTTTGCGCCAAGTGGGCCGTAATAGAGTTAGAGGTGCCCAGGTTGAAGAACCCGTTTTTGTCCATAGGGGCGGTAAGGACAAAGGCAACGTCACAATCTACATAACGATCTACCATCTCCGGGCCTTCGTGATAGGTAAGGGGCACATAGTTGCACAGATTATTTCCGTAAATTGCCCGGGAAAATCCGGAAAAATGCCAGTCGTTAAAGATAAAATGCTTACGGCTGGTATCAGCCTTGATTATTTCGGGTACCATGGTAATACATACGGCTCTGACCTTAACGTCTTCTAATTCATCTTTGCGCCGGGCCAATGCGGCATCGCAGTCCTTGGCCTGCATAACGAATTCCCCGTATTCAACCCAATCACCGGATTTGACAACTTTGACGGCTTCGTCTGCACTCCGAAGCTTGCTTTTATATTCTTGTATATACCTTTGCGGCATATCCACATTCATCCCTCCTTAATTTTTCATTGTAACTGCGGATTTTTTAATCATCTCCTGTTATTGGTTATTATCAGAACCACCCCCTTTTAAAAAATAATTACCGGTTTGCACATAAATAAATGCAATGAATGTGCCACGTTATATAAAAATAAGCATCGTCATAAAAAAAAACGGCATTTCCAGGCAGGAGGTTTGAAAATAACGAATTTGGAGAAGTTAGCATATAGATGGTTGTCATTTGGACGGTCGGCTGGCGAAAAGTCAGGCAGACTGAAAAATGCAAAATTGCCTTAATGATTGCCGATAAGTTATCCTGGGCTTAGCGATTATGATGTAAAACTGCAACAAAATTTGGCAGTTATGCAATAATCGTAAGGCAATTGTTAAGGCATAGGCACATAAAAATATATAACTTTACAACTGTAGGGATTTTTATAACCCAGAATACATGTTAATATTTATCTAATATGGTCTATTTACCTTTTAAAATGAAAGTGAGGATATGAAATGCTTAAGACTCTCGTGCATAAAGAAACCATTAATTATGATGGCAGTCAACTCCAGGCTCATTGGATTTACAAAAAATTCGGGCTGTTAGGTGATGCCGCCGTAGCATTTCGCGGGGAAGTAAAGGTTAGTCTGGATAAAATGATAGACTTGATCGATGTCAAGGTCAAAGAAGATATCTATTCACCCCTGATGCTGAATTTTATCATTGAACACTTTGACACTGATTTGGAATTGGCAGGCTACCGGCAACGTTTATTTATGGTAGTTATCAAGGAGGAACTAGAGCAATTTGAAATCCCGGTACAACGCATGGGTGACGACCTGTATGTGAATCGGGGCAAACTGTCGGTATCAATTGCCACCCGTTCATTGGTTTCCACCCTTATCCATGTCGGCTTGAATATTGAAACAGAAGGTACTCCGGTTAAAACTGCCGGACTGCGTGAACTGGGGATTGTAGATATTGATGCTTTTGCTGATAAGGTCATGCTCAGGTATAAAATGGAGTTGGAGCAAATCTATGAGTACCGCTGCAAGGTGAAAGGAATTGCCAATGAAAGCTAATCCGAAAGTCTTTTACTTGTAATAATGGCGATGAAACCTTACAATAAAATGATGTGGAAGGGGTAATAAACGTTGGGGGAAGAGTCCAGGGAACAGGGCAAACTTGAGTTGATCGCTTTTAAAAGTTTTTCCAGCAACGATGAGTTGGTGTATATAATTGACTTCTTAAACAAAAGCCTCAAGGATAAAAAAATCATGTTTGGTCTGACCAAGGATAAAGAAAATCAGCAAATGACTATTAATATCTATGAATTCTAATTCAAGAAACATTGGGGTGGGGTAATGAGCAAAGAAGTAAAAGACTTCTTCCGGGAAATGATTACAATTATCGTTATTGCCTTTATATTGGCTATGATATTGCGTACCTTTGTTATAGAAGGCAGGATTATCCCTTCGGGTTCCATGTTGCCAACCCTGCAATTGCAGGATCGGGTAATGGTTAACAAATTTATATATCATTTTAAGGAACCCCAGCGGGGAGATATAGTGGTATTTGCTCCTCCGGAGGTTTTAAATTCGAAAGACGATTACATAAAAAGAGTTATTGGCTTACCGGGTGATACGGTGGAGATGAAGAACAACCAGGTGTATATTAATAATAAGCCCCTTAAAGAACCGTATCTTGCCGAACCTTTAAACTACGAATACGGGCCGGTAGTCGTACCCGATAATTGCCTGCTGGTTTTAGGAGATAACCGCAACCATAGCTTTGATAGTCATATGTGGAATGCTTGGCTGACGAAAGACCGCATCAAAGGAAAGGCCTTCGTAATATACTGGCCGGTTAAGGAAATAAAGCTATTAGACCGGGGGGGATTGGATGAAAATACTGTTAACCAATGACGACGGTATCCAGGCTCAGGGTATTCATGCTCTGATTCAAGAGTTAAGTAACGTCGGGGAAATCTACCTGGCAGCACCCGATCGGGAACGCAGTGGTACCGGTCATTCGATAACTGTATTTGAACCGATAAAAGTCGTAAAAACCAAAATATCAGGTGTCAAGCAGAGCTGGATCATAGGAGGCACCCCGGTGGACTGCGTAAAGATGGCGCTGGCCCGCTTAATCGATGAAAAAATCGACCTGGTGGTTTCCGGTATTAATCATGGCTCCAATCTGGGAACCGATGTGCTTTATTCAGGGACGGTATCAGCCGCTGCGGAAGGTGTTATTATGGGTTCTCCTTCGCTGGCGGTGTCCCTTAACAGCCAGGACAATTTCGAGTTTGGTTTTGCCGCTCAATTCACCCGCCGGGTGGTTGATATGCTGACTAAACAAGGATTTGATAAAAATACGTTGATTAATATAAATATTCCTGATTTGCCCGAAAATGACATCAAGGGTATCAGGTTTACCAAACTTGGTTTGCGCAACTATGACAATCTTTTCGAAGAAAGACGGGATCCCCGCGGCAATACATATTACTGGCTGGGCGGGGGAGTTATGGACGAAGAACAGGATCCGGAAAGCGATGTCTATGCAGTTGATCAGGGATTCATAAGCGTCACTCCTATACACCTGGACTTGACTGATTATCAATTGATTAACCAATACCGCCGCATCTCACCAAAAGCCCTAAACAGATTACTGCAGAAATGACCCGATCAGGGTAAATGATAGCAATAGCCGGTCATGCTGACCACCGTCTAAGTTATTTATTTTGGAAAAAGTTTTTGCTAGTTAAGCTAAAGTATAGTACCATTTTTAACAGTTGTATAAATTTATTGAGGAGGTTATGGGATGAAGGTATACCCTACTAGCGGAATTCGCAATATTGCCCTGGTGGGCCATGGGGGTACCGGGAAGACTTCACTGGCGGAAGCCATGATTTATTCAACCGGTGCATTAAAAAGAATGGGAAAAGTCGATGATGGCAATACTGTAGCCGATTTTTTACCGGAAGAGGCTAAAAAGAAAATTACTATCAGCACTGCGCTGGTTCCATGCGAATACAGGGATTGCAAGATTAACATATTGGATACCCCGGGATATGCTGATTTTTATTTTGAGGTAGCAGGTGCTATGCGGGTCGTGGACAGTATGTTGCTGATGTTCTCTGCTACTGCCGGGCTTGAAGTTCAGACCCAGATAGCCTGGGAAGATTATCCCCAGGTTCCCAAAATAGCTTTTATTAATAAAATGGAACGTGAGAATGCTGATTTTTACAAGGTTTTAAGTGAGATGAAAGAGACTTTCTCGGACATAATCGTTCCCTTGCAACTCCCGATCGGAACAGCGGAGAGTTTTAAAGGGATAGTTGATTTAATTAAGATGAAGGCATATATCTTTGAAGCCGGCGGAAAAATGAGCGAACAAGAGATTCCGGCGGATATGATGGATGATGTGGAAACGTACAAGCTGGAAGTAATCGAGGCAGCGGCTGAAGCCAACGATGAATTATTGAGCAAATACCTGGAAGGTGAAGAACTAAGTGACGCGGAGATTGTTGCCGGAATCAAAGCCGCTGCCGTAGCAGGATCAGCGGTATTTGTGTTCTGCGGATCAGCTATTAACAGCATGGGCGTAACCCAACTGATGGACTTTATGGTTGATTGTTCGCCTACCCCCGATCACAATCAACTGTTGGCAGGCAAAGACATAGAAAAGGAGCCTTTCTCTGCCCAGGTATTTAAAACGATTGCCGACCCTTATATAGGACGTTTGAATATGTTTCGCGTTTTTACAGGTAAAATGAAAGCAGACAGCCCGGTCTATAATTCCACCAAAGAAAAAGAAGAAAAGATTACCCAACTATTGGTTATGACCGGCAAAGAACAATCTCCTGTTCCGGAGCTTAATGCCGGCGACATTGCTGCTGTGGCCAAGCTTTCCATAACCGGAACTTCTGACACGCTGTGTACCAAATCAAACCCGGTCGTTATGGATGCCATAGCCTTCCCTGAACCTTCTTTGAGTATGGCTATTGAACCTAAGAGTAAAGGCGATGAAGATAAATTAAGCGGTGCCCTGCAGAGACTGATTGAAGAGGATCCTACGATCAAAGTCCATAAAGATACGGAAACCCGCCAGACAATTTTAAAAACGATGGGTGATACCCACATGGATATTGTTATCGACAAACTGGCTCGTAAATTTGGGGTAGACGTAGTCAGCAAGGAAATGAAAATTCCCTACCGGGAAACCATCCGGGGTACGGTTGAAGTAGAAGGTAAACATAAGAAGCAGAGCGGCGGTCACGGCCAATACGGTCACGTTTGGATCAAGTTTGAACCTTTCGAAGATGGTGTCTTTGCGTTTGAAGAAAATGTTTTCGGTGGTTCGGTTCCCAAAAACTTCTTCCCGGCGGTAGAGAAAGGCTTACAGGAAGCACTGGAAGAAGGAGTTTTAGCTGGTTATCCGGTAACCAATATTAAAGCTACACTATATGATGGTTCTTATCATTCGGTAGACTCCTCCGAAATGGCTTTTAAAATGGCGGCCAAACTAGCCTTTAAAAAAGGTGTCGAAGCGGCCAAACCGGTTTTGCTGGAGCCGATAGTAAACGTGGAGGTTGAGATACCGGAAACTTATATGGGAGACATCATCGGTGATTTAAACAGTAAACGCGGACGGGTTCTGGGAATGGAACCGGTTGGCAAAAAACAACTGGTTAAGGCTCAGGTACCGCTATCAGAAATGGCACGTTACACCATTGATCTGAAGTCTATAACCCAGGGACGGGGCAAATTTAAAATGGAAGTTGACCATTACGAAGAAGTACCGGGCCAAGATGCAGAGAAAATCATAGCCAAGGCCAAGCAGGAACGAGAAGAGAAATAGGCTTAAATATTTATACAAACATTACCCGCAATTGAGACGCACCATCAGGGCGTTGATTGAGCGGGTTTGTTTTTTTGTGAGGGAGATAAAAAAGCGCATCGCCTGTCGAAAAATAATAGCAGTTGTTTATACCATATAGATTTACTGTTATGACATTTCATTATAAAATAAAAATATAACAATATACAAAAATCTGTGACAAATTATGATTTGTTAAGGCTTATTACCAAAAGCAGCAGGAATAAAATATTTATAATTGGTGATAAATTATGATAAGAGGATATGAAACGTAATATGTATGATGTAATATTACGCTTACTTTTTAATACTTCCCTGACAGTTGTGTGAAAACGTCTGACCCCCGGACGTAAATATTTGTTCTCTGTTGTTTCTCTTAGAGGGATTGTGTTTATAAGGAGGGAGGAATGTGCTATGGAGGAAACCAAAAGAAACGGAATTGAGATTCTAGACTATTTCCGTGTAAACCCGCCTACGATACCGCAAATGTTTTATAATACCGTAAAAAATGCCGGTAATCGTCCGGCCCATACTTTTAAATCAGGTCGGCAATGGAAAACCATCAGCTACAATGAATGGGCTACAATTTCTGAGGAAATTGCCCTGGCATTGATTCGACTGGGTTTAAAAAAAGGTGATGATGCATGTATTATGTCCAGGTTATCTGCTCCACGGGCTTGGGCAGATATGGGCATCATGCTGGCAGGAGCTGTTTCAACTACGATTACACCCCTGATCAGTGATGAAGAATTAGTATATATCCTTAACCGCTCCGATGTCAAAATAATGTTTGTTGAAAATGAAAAAATGCTCAACCGGGTGGTAGACTTGAGCGACCAGGCTCCCTCGCTGAAGGGAATTATCTGTTTGGATGAAGCATATTCAGGTAATCAGAAAACGACCTGGGGATTAGGCCAAATTCGGGATCTGAATAACGGAACTGATTCCCAGGCGGCTACCCAATTGCCGGAGCGTTGGCAGCATCTGACCGGTGATGATCCAGCTAGATTAAACTATACCATTGGAACGACTGGTCAGCTAAAGTGTTCGCAGATGAAACACAGAGAATGGGTTGACGGAGAAAGAGAAGGGCAGCGTAATATCCTCAGGGAAAACTTAAATGGCAGGTTAAACAACATTTATACTTCTATCATGCCGATAACCAGCATTAAAGAGCGCACCTTCGGTTTTTTTTCCATGGTAGCGATTGGGGCTGAGATAAAATACGGTGCCGGTCCATCCAATCTCAAGAACCTGCGCGAGCTGAAAACCATTCGCCAGCGCAACGAATACGGCAGCACCGGGACGTATTATTAGTAACCTTATTAATTTGGACACTGGCAGATGCTAAATAAGGACACTGGGGGCAGGCGTGCTTAATTTAATAATTGCCAAAGATAGAGGACGGAGTTATTAGCATAATTGCCGCAAAAGGCAGAAGTAAGCAATAACTTCGTCCTTTTGCATTTCTTGATTACTTTATAACCTGCTTACTTCATGATAAAATCTAGAAATGAAATCGTATAAGCATAATACAGATGGGATGGATCAGGAATGCTGGGGTTTTTAACGAATTTATATAACTTCTTTATGCAAAACACCACGGCTACTTTACGTATGGTACTGATAGCCTTGGTTATATTTTTACCATTTTACATTTTAAGCAAATGGTTTACCCAGGGATTATTTGATTTAATCTATAAGATTTCCGCCCGAACCGAATCTGAACTGGATGATAAGCTAATACTGGCCTTCAAGAAGCCAACGCGCTACTTATTTCTATTGGTGGGTCTGTATCTGGCCCTAATATATCTTCCGCTGAGCCCGGATATAGATGTCTTTATAAGCAAGGTCTTTCGTTCTGGTATAGTACTGCTTGTTGCCTGGGGGATATACGATCTGGCCGGGAATAACTCCTTTTTATCGCTGGAAATGAAAGAAAGGCTAAATATTGACGATATGCTGGTGCCTTTCTTTTCCAAAACATTCAGGTTTATAATCATTGCCTTGGCGCTAGTATTGATCGCTAACGAGTGGCACTATAACGTAAATGGCTTTATTGCCGGTCTGGGGCTTGGTGGATTGGCATTTGCCTTGGCTGCCAAGGATGCTCTGGCTAACATTTTCGGCGGAATCGTGATTATAATGGAAAAACCTTTTTCAATCGGCGACTGGGTGTTAAGTCCCAGTGTTGAAGGTATCGTAGAGGATATTACTTTTCGCAGCACTCGCTTTAGAACGTTTGATCAAGCACTGGTAACCGTACCAAATTCAACCCTGGCCAATGAGGCCATAACCAACTGGTCAAGGATGGGCAAACGCCGCGTAAGTTTTTATCTGGGTCTTAATTATGCAACACCCGTTGATAAAATAGAAAAAATAACACAGCGCATCGGTGCAATGTTAAAGGCACATCCAGAAATACATGAGGAAAACATATTGGTATCCTTTGAGTACTTTCAGGACAGCAAGCTAGACATTCTGGTGCAATATTATACCAAAACGACCATTAGAGGTGAGCATTTAAGAATTAAAGAGGAAATCAATCTGCAGATCATGAAGTATCTGCAAGAAGAAGGTGTATCCTTGGCTTTCCCCAGTCGCAGCGTTTATATAGAGTCCCCAATTAGCAAAGCAGAAGGGGCAGGCAACCTATCATAAGCTGATTAACGAAGCCAATTCAGTCCAGCTTTAGGGTAGATCATTGCACGGATATTGATTAGAAAATTAATTCATCCCGGCAAAGGAGACAGATATGCAACAGACCAAATCATTGGAAAGAATCGCTCTATTTGCAGTTATGACAACATCATTTATGGTGACGTTTATGGGGAGTTCAGTTAATTTAGCCATACCCTCCATGAGTGTCGATTATGGAAGCAATGCCGTAGTAAGCAGTTGGATTATTACCGCCTACTTGCTGTCTTCGGCTGTATTTCTGTTACCCCTGGGAAGAATAGCGGATATTAAGGGGCGGCGGCGCATTTATTTGCTGGGAACCGCTTTATATGCCGTTTTTACTTTTCTGGTGCCTTTTTCATCTACCATCGAAATATTGATTACCATGCGGGTATTACAAGGTATCAGCGCGGCTATGATATTCGGAACCGGTATGGCGATTCTAAGTGCCGTTTATCCACCTCAGCGCAGAGGCCGAGCTTTAGGGTTCAGTGTTTCAGTTACTTATTTAGGTTTATCATTGGGACCTGTTTTGGGGGGAATGATGAATCATTACCTGGGGTGGCAGAGTATTTTTTATGTAACTGGGTTATTAGGTCTTATAGCAGTGGCAGTTATCTCCACCCGACTAAAGGGAGAATGGGTGGGTTCACCAGGTGAGCGCTTGGACATACCGGGTAGTTTATTGTATATGACCGGCCTTTTGGCTTTACTGTATGGATTATCAGCGGTTAAGACTTCGCCCTGGTCAGGATATTTGATTTTAACTGGACTGATCGTAATGGCTTTATTTGTCTACTGGGAGTCAAAGATCAGCGAACCTGTCCTTAAAATAGAATTGTTTAAAAACAATCTGACTTTTACCATGTCCAATTTGGCAGCCCTGATAAATTATAGTGCTACTTTTGCCGTGACTTTCTTGCTTTCCATCTATCTGCAATTAGTAAGAGGCTACGATTCCCAAACTGCAGGTTTTATACTCTTGGCTCAACCCCTGGTTATGGCAATCCTGTCACCACTGGCCGGCACCTTATCAGACCGAGCCGAACCCGGCAAGGTTGCTTCCCTGGGAATGGCCTGCTCCGCACTAAGTCTGTTTTTCTTTATCTTCCTTAAAACCGATACTGCTCTAATTTTACTTATCGCCAACCTGATACTCGCTGGATTGGGCTTCGCGCTGTTTTCATCCCCCAATAACAATGCTATTATGGGCTCTGTACCGATGCGTTTATATGGAATCGCATCCTCCATTCTAGGTACCATGCGTTTGGTTGGGCAAGCCCTGAGCATGTCGGCTGTTACACTTATCATCGGTATTTTTATAGGGCAGGTTTCTTTAAATACTGCTCAACCGACCGCTATATTAACGACCATGCGGGTATCTTTTATTCTGTTCACAGTACTTTGTCTATTAGGAATTGCAGCTTCCCTTGCGCGGGGGAATGTTCATGAGGAAACTGCAAGCGCCAAAGAATAGACGCGTAAATCCGCGTTAGCCGCGTCTATTTTCTTGGCTTTACCGGCTGATTTATTGACCGAATCGGGCCGCAAAGCTATCCAGTATTTTTAACAGATCATCATCCAGGATAGTGCGAGCAGAATCAGTCATATGGGCAGGTATATCTTTATAATAAGCCTGGGCAATCCCACCGCTCATACAGGCAATCGTATCACTGTCTCCCCCCAGAGATATGGCCTTGCGAATGGCGTCTTCATAGTTTTCAGATTCCAGAAATGCCAATATGGCTTCCGGTACTGATCCCTGGCAGGTTACGTCAAATGAGTAACCTGGGCGTATATCATCCAGTTTTCGCTGTAAATTATAATCGAAACGAGTTTGAATTTCCCTCTTAATATCTTTTTTTTCTGCTCCCAGGCGGGCCATAAATATAGCCAAAGCAACCGCCTGCGCTCCTTTAATGCCTTCGGGATGATTATGGGTTACGGAAGCGAATTTTTCTGCTTCAGCCAGGACTTTCTCGACTGTATCATAGGCAAAACCCACCGGACTGATCCGCATAGCCGAACCATTACCATAACTGCGGTAGGGTTTGCGCTGCGTACTTTGCAGCCATAGAGCAAACCTATCCCCATACCCCGCCCGCGGATAGCGGCGACCATATTCCCAGATAGTCATGGCATAATCTTTATTGTGTAGTATTGCATCGGCTACAGCCACTGTCAACACAGTATCATCGGTAAAACGTGACCGGGGAGTAAAAAGCGAAAAATCCGTGGTCTTGGTATTGTTAAACTCATAAGCTGAGCCGATAATATCGCCGATTATTGCTCCCAGCATAATTAAACCTCCGTTATTCTTCGCTTTTTTTCATTATCTTGGAGATATCGTCAAGTTTATCGTAGATATTTGTCAAAATAATTATTAAAAACCCCAACATTATAAAGGTAACGATCTCCTGAGTGATAATTGAGATTATTCCCATAATAAATATCACAACAGTATTCCAGAGTGTACTATTGAAAAAATCCTTCATCATAATCCCCCTTAAAAATATACATCTGAAACATAATTATATCAAAGAAGTATACCAAGGAGGCCAATCAAATAACTAAATCCTGCCATTTTTTAAACCCAGTCAGTTTGACCATGAGATTTCCGAGTTTACAATACGGTTGTAGGAATGAACCGTCAATAGGTAATAGATGAGATAAATTAGTGTATAAACAGTGATCGTAATAAGCGTTGATTTTACCAGATCGGTTGCAATCATATTTGCTAGAGCCATAAGAGCTACCCAGCTGTGGGTGATTCCTACTATTAATGGGAAAAGGAAAACATAGAGCAATTGCTTGCGTATGGAGGCGAATATTTCCTTGCTGCTAACCCCGATGTTACGAAGGATTTGATAATTATGCCCTTCTTGCTGGGCTTCGTTTAACTGCCGGAAGTAGATGATGCTGCCGGTGGCCAGCAAGATTACCAGACCCAGAAAACCGCCGATGAACATCAGCATGCCCCGCATCTCCATATTGTAAATATACTCATGGTAATATGCATTCCAGGTATATTCAGGAAGTATTTTGCCAATTTCGGCGGTTAATTCCCGACTTTCCTTCTGATTTGCCACGATTAAGGCTTTCAGGGAATCAGGTTTTTCCAATTCTGTGAGCGTCGCGTAAGCTGCATCACTTAGGATCAAGGTGGTCCAGGTGTTGCTGTTATTGGTTAGCCTGTAGGGCAGACGGTCTATTGTATGGAATTCATGTCTTCCTTCTTTTTCGAGTTCAATTATGACCCCTTTATCCACCAAATCCTCCCTGAATTTAAAGTCGGGAAGAACCCAAACAGCGTCTTTTAACCCGGATATATCTACCTTTTTCCAGCCTTTAAGCTGAGCCAGTTCATTATAGTTGCTCTCAGAAATCAAACTGCATCTGGTATTAAAACCAGGTATACTTGCTTGTGCTGAAATAAAACTGATTTCTACCGAACCTAACAGCTGATTTTGGGGATATTTGGCCAAAGCCTGATTTACTTTATGATCCCGGTCAGGGTTATTCCAGTACACAAAACTAAAAGGATTATCGTTATTGATTTTATCCAGGGTATCCTGGTAAATCCCATAACCCATCCCCATAGCAGTTACAGCTGTGGCACTCAATATAGCGATGGTAGCCAGTATGGTCGCATTGCTTTTAATCCGGTAGAATAGATTGGTGGTACTGACCAAGTTCATTCCCCGGTAATACCGGGAAGTATTTTTTTTAAGAATCCTAATCACAAATACCATGGAGGTATGGAAGAGGCCATAGCTTCCTAGGATTACCGTAATCAGAACCGTGGGTGCATACAGGAAAAAGTTTTCATCCAACCGGAACGCCAAGATATAACCAGTTATGATCAATATAATGGAAAGCAGGGCCATAATAATTGAAGCTTTTGGTGCCGCTTCTCCTCTCTGTTCGGCACGGAATAAATCTACCAGTTTAAAACGGTAGATTAGACTGTAGGCGTACAGGGAGATGATAACAAATATCAGCAAAAAAACCCCACAGGTATTGTATATGGCCGGTAGGGATATGGCGAAACTAACCTGCACAAAATTCCCCATAAGTCTGAAAAAAAGCATAACAAAGAGTTTAGAGAACAAACTGCCCAAGATTATACCTATACCGAGGGCAGCTACGCCCATTACCAGATTTTCATAGAAAAGCATCCTGGCGACTTGCCGCTTCTTAAGTCCCAATAAAGAATAAAGCCCCACTTCTTTTTTTCTTTTGCGGATAAAAAATGAATTGGAATAGCCCATAAAGATTGCTGAGAAAACGGCCACGCTTATTGCCCCCAGTTTTAACATATACTTAGTAAGAACTCCTACCGTTTGGGCCACCTGTTCGTTATATTGAATAGACGTAAAAACATAGAAAACCACAATGCTGAAAACCATGGATAGAAAGTATAGGAAATAGTTTTGGAAGTTCTTCTTTATATTCCTGGCGGTAATGCTAAATAAGGTCACGGTTATCACCTCCCATGACAGCCAAAACATCAAGTATCTTTTGAAAAAACTCCTTGCGGGGGCCGGCTTTGACCAGTTCCGTAAATAAGCGGCCGTCTTTTATGAAAAGGATCCGTCTGCAGTAACTGGCGGCAAATGCATCATGGGTTACCAGCATGATGTTTACCCCATAGGTTTCATTTAAATCGCTTAAACACTGCAGAAGTTCGGCCGATGATTTTGAATCCAAAGCTCCGGTAGGTTCATCAGCCAGGATCAGGCTGGGTTTATGGATGATTGCTCGTGCGGCCGCCGCGCGTTGTTTTTGTCCCCCGGAAACTTCATAGGGGTACTTGTTTAAAACATCTTCAATTCCTAATAAAAGGGCTGTTTCGTATCCGCGTCGCTTAATTTCCGGGGCTTTCACATTTGCCAAAGCCAGGGGAAGGATAATGTTTTCCTGGATAGTCAGGGTATCCAAAAGATTAAAATCTTGAAAGATAAAACCCAGTTTATTGCGTCGAAAAGAGGCTAACTGCTCATCATTCATTCTGGCTAGTTCAATTCCATCGACCTTTATACTGCCGCTTGTAGGGCGGTCAATAGTGGCAACCAAATTTAACAGGGTGGTTTTTCCCGCCCCTGAAGGGCCCATAATGCCTACAAACTCACCCTCTTTGATGTCAAGATCAATGTTGTCAAGTGCGGGATACAAGGTTCCCCGGGAACCATAGACTTTTTTCAGATTTCTGACTTCTAAAACCGTATTCATCAAAGCTTCCTCCCGTTTAGATTACTCTGGCTATTATCATGGCATAATCAATTATAGGCTACCATTTAAAAAGCTAACAAAACCTAGCTGGTTTCTTACATTTTTGTAAGCCGGATGAAAGATACAGATATAGAATAATCTTAATTTTGCGGCGCAGGTTAGATATACTATAGGTTCATAGACCGGAAAAAGGAATGGTACAATAAAAACAAGGCTTAAGATTGTTTTTCATTATGCCCTGAATGGAGGCTGGCAATGTTTAAAATTATGATCGTGGAAGATGACCTTAAGTTAAGGGAAATAATTTTAGAAAATATTCGCAAATGGGGATTTGAAGGTTCGGCTGTTACTAATTTTACCGATGTCCTCAATCAGTTTCTAAAGTTTGAGCCGCATCTTCTGTTAATGGATATAAATCTGCCGTATTATGATGGTTTCTACTGGTGCGGGCGAATAAGGAGTATATCCAGGGTTCCGATTATTTTTATATCTTCCCGCGATAGCAATATGGATATTATTATGGCAATGAATATGGGCGGGGATGATTACATCCTAAAACCTTTTTCTTTAGAGGTTTTAATGGCAAAGATAAATGCCCTCCTGCGCAGAACCTATTCTTATACCGAAATCGAATCCGGGGTCTTGCAACACCAAGGCGTAATCCTGGATCTGAAGGATAATCATTTGGAATATAACCAGCAGGGAGTAGAACTTACTAAAAACGAATACAGGATTGCTTATATCCTAATGAAAAAATCCGGACAAATTGTCAGTCGGGATGAAATTATGCGAGGGCTATGGGAGGATGAAAGCTTCGTTGACGATAATACCTTAACGGTGAACATCAACCGTTTGCGGCGGAAACTTCGGGATATTGGCCTGCATGATTTTATCCAGACCAGGAAAGGGCAGGGGTATATTATTCCATGAAGATGAAGGAGTATCTGGCCGACCAGATTGGTTTGATCGTTTTTTACCTCTTGCTGATGGTCTTTATTACTGCGGTGATCTATCTCGACCCATCATTTAAAGTATGGACAAACAATATCATTTATCTTAATGTCGTGGCGCTGGTTCTTTTTTGCATGTATCTTCTGGGGTCTTATCTGATTAAAAAAGTGTATTATACGCAAGTGATCGATGCTATTCAAGGGGAGGAAGAAGAAATCATACATCGTTTGCCTGCAGCACGGAGTTATGAGCAAAAGTTATTTAGAATACTACTGCAAACTAATTATGACCAGCAGAACAGCAGAATAGAAAAAATCCTGGCCGATAAAAAAGACAACTTCGAATTCATATCCTCTTGGGTACATGAAATCAAAACTCCAATTGCGGTGAGTAAGCTAATAATAGAAAACAATACAGATAATACTAAAGATGAGATACTAAACAGCCTGGGAGAAGAAATAGACCGGATCGACCGTTTGGTAGAACAGGTTCTTTATTATTCAAAGGTAGATGATTTTTCACGGGATTATTTTATTCATGAATTAGATCTTTCTCTGCTGGTTAGCGAATGCGTAAAAAAACATGCCAAGATTTTTATTGCCAAGAAAATCCGAATTGAAATATATGATTTGGATATCATGGTAACTACCGACAGGAAATGGCTGCTCTTTATCCTTGACCAGATCCTTTTCAATGCCTTGAAATATACGGCCGAAAATGGGGTTATTAAAATTTTTGCCGCCAAAGATGAAGGGGAGAAAAGGCTTATGATTATGGATAACGGAATTGGTATACGGAATGAGGATTTGGAGAGGGTATTTGACCGTGGTTTTACGGGATATAATGGCAGGGAATTCAACAAATCAACGGGCATGGGATTATATCTGGCCAGGAGGCTGGCTCGTAAATTGGGACATGATATTTCCATAAATTCAGTCTACGGTGAATATACATGTATCATAATTCATTTTCCCAAACATATGGATTTTTTTAATGTTGCCAAACCCTGGAGGTAATGGCACAATGTGGGCGTTTTTCATTTCGATTTTGCCATCTTAACAATTTCTCCACATTTTTTTGATATTATCTAAAAAACTATTATGTATTATCTGTCTAGGTTAAAAAATAAAATAATTGGAGGTATGATCATGAAAAAAAGAGGATTAAATTTGATTGTGGCAGCTCTATCTTTACTGTTGTTGGTAGGTTTGGTTACCAGTGCATCAGCTGCCAACGGAACAGGCAATTCCCCAAATGGCCCTGAACGTACGGGAATCGTAGCGGGTCAAAAACAGAACCAGATTGCCCTTCGGGTTGTAGCTGATTTGACCGGTATGGATGCAGCAGACGTACGCAGCCTAAGACAGGAAGGAAAATCTCTGGCCGCCATTGCAAAATCCCAGGGAATCAGCGAGCAGACTTTAATTAATGAAATAACCGCCTCCAGAACCGCCACTCTTGATCAACTCAAGGCAGATAAAAAGATAACTGATGAACAGTATCAAAATTGCCTGACTAACATGCAGGCAAGAGTTAAAAGCAATATTGAACGCACCACTACCGGTCCTGGTAATGGTCAATACCAGAACAAAAGAATGGGCGGTATGGGACAGGGAATGGGGAAAGCCTGCGGGCAGAAAAGCGCCAACTGTCCATATGCAGAAAATGCTGCCAAGTAAAGCGCTATATCTTATATTGGGTACCCGTTATCAAAAATGGGTACCTTTGTTTTATTAGGGAATACAGTATTATGATGTTATAATTTTTACAAGTTTCCGCCAAATTGTTTTCAAGCCAATAAGGAGAAATGCCATGGAACTACTAATTTTGCTGGTTGAAGATGAAAAAAAACTCAGAGATATATTAGCTCAGCAAATCCGTCAGGAAGGCTGGAAGGTAGTCCCGGCTGCAAATGGCCTGGAGGCAATCCAGTTCTGGCAGGATATTAAACCAGATCTGGTGGTTCTGGATTTGATGCTGCCAGGCATATCAGGTTGGGAAGTACTAAAAAAGATTCGTCAAAAAGATAATACCCCTATCATTGTTCTGACTGCCCGGGCAGATGAAGTTGATAAATTATTAGGACTGGAACTGGGGGCTGACGACTATATGACCAAACCTTTTTCACCCCGGGAACTATGTGCAAGAATTAAGGCAGTGCTGCGTCGCGGCCGCTATGCGGAGCAAGTTACCAGTGTTACATTTAATAATTTGACAATTTACCCTGAGAAGTTGGAAGCTTCGATCGCGGATGTAAAACTCAACTTAACCTCCACGGAATATAAGATTCTTATGTTACTGGCGGAAAACCCCGGGCAAGTCTTCTCGCGGCTACATATTTTGGAAAGGGTATTTGGAGATATGTATGAGGGATATGAAAGAACCATAGATACGCATATCAGTAATCTCCGTCATAAAATAGATGCTACCCAGAAAAGCGAAATTATCATAAAAACCGTTTACGGTATAGGATACAAGTTGGTCGCAGGGGAATGATGGGATGAAAAAACCTGGTTTGGCTAATAGAATCACTTCAACAATGGTAGCGGTATCAATAATGGCGGTAATTATCACCAGTCTGACCATGTTGATTATGACCAGACAACAATTTTCGGCCTATATAAATAAATACGACCGGGCCATGCTGGAACAGTATGTACCGATAATAAGTGATTATTACCGCCTGTATGGAATTGAGGGATTGCAGGAATATCTGGAGTTTAAACCCAATAATAAAGGAAAAAGCAGGGGCAATGGCATGGGATGGTATCACCGTGGTCAGCAAATTCCTCTGGGTAAAATTCGGCCGGGGCAACGACTGATTGTGGCTGATACGAAAGGGATGGTCATGGCTGATACCCAAGGACTGCTGGTAGGACAGCCGCTTGAATTAGGCTCATGGCAGGCTAGCTCCCGCCCTTTGCAAATTGACAATAAACAGATAGGAACATTATATTTGATTAGTCCGCTCGGCTCGGGCCTGGCTTCAATGGAAAACGATTTTATTAATAAATTAACAGTTAGTACTAGTGTGCTGGCTCTGGGTATAGGCCTAATCGCACTACTACTGGGGCTACTGCTTGGTAAACGCATAAGTTTGCCGTTAGCTGATTTATCCTCTGCTATACATGAAGTAGCCCAGGGCAAACTCAATAAACGGATTGAACTTAAGGGGGATCAAGAGTTTTTAGAATTGGGGCGAGATTTTAATTGTATGGCTCAAAAGCTGGAGGATTATGATAGAAATAGACGCCGGCTGACTTTGGATATATCGCATGAATTACGTACACCGTTAACTCTGCTGCGGGGACAGTTGGAAGCAATGCAGAATAACAGTATTAATGCAACTCCAGAGAATGTTGCGCTGCTGCTGGATGAAGTGATACGCCTCACACGCCTCATCAAGGAATTGGAGGACTTATCACAAGTTGAAAATCAGGCAGTTGTTTTGCATTTATCTACTTTTTCAATTGAAGATTTGCTGGAGCGATTAAACCCGGTTGTTACAGCCATGCAGGAGACCGGGATTATTTTTACAATCAATGCCGATGATAATGTTAATGAGATTACTGCCGATTTTGACCGGGTTTTACAGATTCTGCTGAACTTATTATCCAATGCCATGCGACATGCAGGCCAAGAAGGAATGGTAAGTTTAACCATAAACCGCCAGGATAATAATCTGCAATTTGCCATAACAGATAATGGTTCAGGAATTTCCGCCGAAAATCTGCCCCACGTATTTGAACGCTTTTATCGCCTTGACGACAGCCGTAATCGCCTTGCAGGCGGAATGGGTCTGGGACTCTCTATTGCCAAAGGCTATGTCGAAGCCCACCAGGGAAAAATATGGGTCGAAAGCAAACCGGGTTTTGAAACTACTTTTTATTTTAGCTTACCCCAATAAAAAACTGAAATGTATAGCTGACGGGCTGGGTTTTTATCCCATTTGCCGTTACGGTTTTTCCTGTACTTTGTAACGGTGACCGTTTATAACTGACTTTATAACACTGGCCGCCACCTGGCGGTCTACGATCCAGTAGCTGGCTCCGCTGTGGCGGTCAATGTAATTGTAACCCGGCAAAGTTTGGGTGTAAGTATGGTTTGAGTTCAAAAGATATTCCATCTGACTTAAATAGAGCAGATCTTTAAAAGATAGATTGGTAGATATATTTTCCTCTAATTGAGGCAGAAGTGCGGGGATTTTCATGATAAATATCGGTTGAGACATACGTTCCATCAAAGCTTTAATAAGCTTTTGCTGGCGTTCAGTGCGACCCAGGTCAGCACTGGGAAAATTGCGAAAACGTACATATTTTAAAGCTTCCTTACCATTTAGATGCTGTCGGCCTTTGTGCAGGTATACATTTGATTGGGCACTGTATAGATTAATATCAACATCCATATCAACACCGCCCAATTGATCAATGATCTTCTCAAAACCTTTAAAATTTACGGTCATATAATAATCCACATCAATGTCCAGAAGTTGGCCCACTACTTCACAGGTTTTTTCCGGACCTTTATAAAAATTTATACTATTTATCTTATAGCTGCCTTTGATAGGGGCATCAAGTCTGGTATCGCGAGGTATCCAAAGCAGAACCCCTTTTTTTATGCTGGGATGTATACTTAGTAAAATGATCGTATCGCTGCGGGCAACTTTTTCCCCCGGACGGGCGTCAATCCCCAGCAAGAGAATGTTAATATCTTTGCCTCGATCAGCTTTTTTTTCGATGGATTCTGCGAAAAGCTGCTTATTAAACAAATAACTTTTATTAATTAATAAAAAAAACGAGGCAAACATCAAGAGTAGCAAGACGAGTGTCCTGCCTGACACTTTTTTCATATGCAAACCTCTTTCGATAGAAAACATCCTGTATTGATATTCTTATTCAAAAACATAGTCTGAAATGATTAAATCTACGTAAGCAAAAGAATTGCTCCATCGTTGTTTTATTAGTATTGACATAGAGAAATAAAGATAATATTATATTAGTGTACTATTGTCCTAGTGCACTAAAGGAGGTGGGCAAATGTGGAATTTAACAATTCTCAGCCTATTTATAAACAGATAATTGATGATTTTAAGAAAAAGCTTATCCGCGGGGAATTAAAGAAAGGGGATAAAATACCTTCCCAGCGGGAATATGCTGAACAGGTCAAGGTTAACCCCAATACTGTGCAGAGGGCATACCGGGAAATGGAGAGTATGAATATGGTAGAAACGTTACGAGGGCAGGGAACGTTTATCAGCATCTCCGCCGACCGGTTGGAGGAGATTAAAATGGAAATGGCAGTAAACCTGCTCGATTATTTTATAAGTGAAATGGAATCTCTGGGGTACAGCCGGGAGGATATTTTAAAAATACTTTCGCAAGAAAATACTAACCGAGAAGGAGAGGGCACATTATGATAGAGTTTAAAAATGTAAGTAAAAGTTTTGGCAGTACCATGGCCTTAAATGATGTCAGTCTAGTCTTTCCCCGCGGGAAAATAATCGGCTTGTTCGGACCTAACGGGGCAGGTAAATCAACCAGTATCAAACTCATTATGGGACTTAACCGTCCTGACCGGGGCGAAATTAGCGTAGATGGGGAAGACCCACAGAACAAGAAAAAGAATTTAGCATATTTGCCTGAAATAGACCATCTTTATTCCTGGATGAATATCGCTCAGGCCGCCGATTTTACCCGAACCTTTTATGATGATTGGGATGAGGGCAAATACCGGGATTTGATTAACTTCCTTAACCTACAGGAAGATATGAAGATTGCCAAGATTTCAAAAGGTCAGCGGGCTAAAGCCAAACTCCTTTTAACTGTATGCCGGCGGGCACCTTATCTGCTGATGGATGAACCTTTATCCGGCATCGACATATTAACTCGGGAAGAGATTATTAACACTTTGATTCGGGATTACCGCGAAGGTGAACAGACCATAATTATTTCCACCCATGAAATTGCCGAGGTGGAAAGTCTGGTAGATGAGGTGATTTTTCTGGATCAGGGAAAAGTTAAGCTAAGTGGTAACGCCGAAGATTTACGGATAGAAAGAAATATGTCCCTGGTGGAGTTAATGAAGGAGGCTTTTAGAAATGCAAACTAGTAGCCTGAAAAAATTTTTTAAGCTTTATAGCAAAGAAATGAGGGAACTTCGCCCGGAGATTTTAATAGTCCTGATAGCGACTCTGGTATTGGATCTGTTCTTTTATTTTAAGTTCCGCCAATATCCGGGTATGATTATCGTTCCTTCCATGATGATTCTGGGTTTAGTTGTACTGCTTCCGTTTATTTCCTCTTTTAAACTTCTGGGGCGGGAATGGAATTCCAATACTATTTACCTGCTCTTATCCTTGCCGGTAAAGGGAGGAAGTATTCTGGGCTCCAAACTGCTGGCTCTGCTCACCCAGTATTTTATTGGTACCGTTACGGTAACTGCGGGAGGCATTTTTTTGACGTTATTGATGTATCCCGAGCCAGGTTTGGCAGAAACCCTAAGACAGGCACAGGCCGCAGGAATAGATACCCGCATATCAACTATGCTCAGTTCCGGGGGATTGTTTTACCTGATGAGTCTGGCAGGAATGGCTTACTTAATCGCTATCAGCTTTTTCAGCCAGCTTTTAGGCAAAATGGTCACGCGTTTTTCCGGGGTGGTGACAGCCGGCAGTTTTTTAGCTACGTTTTGGCTGATGGGTAAACTAATGACCCCTATCTGGCACCAACTATTGACTAACTTCAGCCAGCTGCATATGAACCAATGTTATTTCAGTGTGGCTGCTTTCAATAAGTTGATAGGTATAAATACGCTGGTCATACTCGCAGGCACATTAATAGTGTATATAGCTGCAGTACTGCTATATAATCATAAAATTGAATTGTAATGATAATCATAAATTATTATCAGGACTAAAACGACTGATTATTGAAGGAGATTAAAAATGGGCTGCAGGCAAGCGCAGGTTAACTGGAATGGATTTGAGGGAACGGTAACGATTAACGAACCGGTTTTACGTTACCCGGGCAACCCGATTTTAACATGCCATGACGTTAATGAAATATGGGGTAATGATGCGCGTTTATATACCTATACGGTTCATAATGCCGGAATGGCTGAGGTAACCGGTGTTCATGGCCAGAAACAAATTATAATGTTATTTCGTTCCCACATTGCCGATGGTCGCAGCTTAATAGGAAAAGCTGTAAGCGACAATGGCTTAGATGGTTGGAAGGTAGACCCTCAGCCATTTTTATTGCCTGCTACGGGGAATGATCTGTTCGCTGCAGGTATCGATATTGCCTCTATTATCGAGTCTGAAGCCGGCGGCGTGGAAGATGTTCGCGTCAATCCTGTTGGGGGTGGCTGGTATGTATTGACTTACAGTGCCTACCACGAAGAAATTACTGACAGGGTCAAGGCAATGGTGGCCGTAACCAAGGATTTTAAGGAAATTGTTCGCTATGGTTTCATATCTAAACAAGATATGCGCAACGTAGTTATTTTTCCTGAACCCGATAATAATACCTGGTTAGCTTTGCTGCGGCCCAATGACAAAAACAGGGAAAATCTTGGTTTCGGCCATATTGGCGGCTTATTTACTGAAATATATACCGGTTTAGCGCCAAGTCCTACCGGACCATGGGAAATCGGAAAAGTAATCATGAGAAGCGGTCATGGGCCGGGTGCATTCCAGGTTAAGATCGGTCCGGGCGCTCCGCCTATTAAGACTCGCTATGGTTGGCTTAATGTTTTTCATGGAGTCCGTTCCACCATGGATGGTAATCCTTATACCTTAGGGGTGGCATTTCATGACCTGGACGATCCATTAAATCCTAAAAAACTGCGCATTAGTGCCAAACCGTTATTAATGCCCGGTGCAAGTGATTGTGTAGTAAGGAAAACTGATTATGTTCATGTTCCTAATGTAGTTTTTAGCTGTGGGGCACTAATTGGAGGGGATGATACGGTAGCAATATATTACGGTGGCAATGATACGGTCATGAATGTCGGTCTGGCAAATATTCAGATTTTAGATGAAATGTGCAGCATTTTCCCCCTGCACCCTTTAACAGGTAAACACCTTTATTCTTTATAATGCCAACAGTGGGAGATTGTCCAGTTATATAAATATAAAAAACCGGATATTTAAAATTCCGGTTTTTCTTGCTTTATATGGCAGGGGAGACAGGAATCGAACCCGCAGCCCTCGGTTTTGGAGACCGATGCTCTGCCAATTGAGCTACTCCCCTTTATTTGCTGAGCGCTTCAGCGAAGTTAATTTTATCATAGAAATAACTTTGATTCAAGATGCTATTTAGTCTGTCCTTAGCCAAGCATTTTTATAAGGCTGCAATAAACCAGCAAGTAAGTCAAACTGGCAGCATATATACTAGAAAACATATTAAAGTGCTGGTTGAATATGCAACCGTTTCGCTGTAGACTTTTAGTATTGATTTTTATTTACGAGTGCATTAGGTATTCGTGACCTATGCAAACGCTTGAGCCAACTGTTAGATTGTTTTTTATAATGGAAGAGGTGGTGGAAATATTGTCCAAAGAAAGAATACTGGTACTAATGGGCGGCACTTCCGCAGAGAGGGAGGTCTCATTACGGAGCGGAAAAGCTGTATTAAGTGCATTATTGACATTAGGTTATCCAGCTTATGCGCTGGATTATAATCATAGTGCAATTGACCAAATCCTCATCGATAAACCTGATCTGGTTTTTTTGGCACTACATGGTCAAAACGGAGAAGACGGCACCGTACAGGGTTTGCTGGATAGCTTGGATATTGCATACACCGGCTCCGGTTTGACCAGCAGTGTTCTATGTATGGATAAGGTGCTCAGTAAAAAGCTGTTTAAATATGAGGGAATCCCCACTGCGGGCTATAAGATACTGAAGAAAAAAGATTTAATTGATTCAGACGCAATTCATACCCTTAAAGAAGAAATCGGGCTGCCGATGGTCATTAAAGCAGCTACTCAAGGCTCCAGTATTGGGACGTATATTGTGCGTAATGAAGAAGATATCTTAAGTGCAATTAATAACGCATTTTTATATAGCCACGAAGTATTGGCCGAAGAATTTATCGATGGCAAAGAGCTAACCGTAGCACTGCTTGGCAATGAACAGCCGGAAGTATTGCCGATAATAGAAATTACTTCCCAAAACGAATTCTATGATTACGAATCAAAATATACACAGGGTATGTTTGAACATATTATTCCCGCAAGAATTGACAGGATCAGTGAGGAAAACATAATTAATATCAGTAAGCAGGTATATGAGCTCATGAATTGCAAAGGTTTCGCACGTATAGATTTTATGTTGGATAAGAATGGATATCCCTATGTGCTGGAAGTTAACACCATACCCGGCATGACGGAATTGAGTCTGGTTCCTGATGCAGCTCGAGCAGCCGGCATGAGTTTTGAAGAGCTGGTAGAAAGGATTGTGCGTTTAGCACTCAAAAAATAGCTATAAAAAAAGGATATTGACTGCTGGCAACGAAATTATAACCCAATAATAGACCAAAAGAGGTTTGCACATGACAAATTTTCTGCCGGCGGGAATTATAAATGAAACAATCAGTGACATTAATCAAAAAGCCAGAGAATTAAAACAGCATCTGGCTGATAACAAGCTGGACGAACTAAGAAAAGCACTGGATGAACTAGAAGAAATGGCCTTGGAATTATGGGTTTTTATTGAAAGATTTCAGTGCGAACCACTGTTATATACCGGACAGGGCAAAACCGAAGAAGTGATTAAGCGTCTGGAATGGGCTTTGGCATTTACTGAGGAAGATTTTGAGCAGCTTTTAAAATCAGCAAATAAGAAGAAAACTTAATTAAGCCAATAATAAGATGCCGTATATATTTTTATAGGCATCTTTTCAATGTTTATTGACTTTTTAAACCCTAAACATATGTTTAAAGTGTAAACATATGTTGGATATTGACGTCATGGGTAAAAATCAACTATCGATTAGAATAATTCAATTATTATATTCTAAACATTTGTTTAGAATATTGTCAAAGATACGGTTTTTCTTGGTGTAAGCAAAAGTTTAGATATTTATTAAAATGTTTAGGGAGAGCTGTGATGGATAGAAAGATGCTGGAAATAGCTGATAAGGTTAAAAACGACATTAGATTAAGCCGTGAAGATGGATTGTATCTTTATAGCTGTCATGATTTATTGTCCATTGGTGAATTAGCTCGCTATAAGAAGTTAAAGGTGTCAGGAGATAATATCTTTTTTAATGTGAATCGTCATATAAACCTAAGCAATATCTGTGTATCAAAATGTCAGTTTTGTGCCTTTGGATTGGAAAAAAACGAGTCGACTGCCTATTTGATGACAACCGATCAGGCTTTTGAGTACGGTGCCCAGGCAGTTAATTTGGGAATTACCGAATTTCATATTGTTAGTGCTCTACATCCGGACATGCCTTTTGATTACTATGTAGAAGTTATTAAAAGGTTACATGACGCCTATCCGCATATTCATATTCAAGCCTTTACCGGAGTTGAAATTCATTATTTTGCGCAGATTACGGGATTATCCCATAGGGAAATCCTGCAGGCTTTAAAAGAGGCAGGTTTGGGTTCAATGCCGGGTGGGGGAGCGGAAATACTAAATGATAACATACGTAATCGATTATGTCCCAATAAGGCGAGGAGCGATGAGTGGCTAAATGTCCATCGAACGGCCCATCAGTTAGGTATTAAGACGAATTGCACCATGCTTTACGGGCATGTGGAGACATTTAGTGATCGTATCGATCATCTGATTAGTCTCCGGACACTGCAGGATCAAGATCCCGGCTTTCAATCTTTTATCCCGCTGCCTTTTTTGCCGGACAATACCCGTCTTAGTAATCTAAAAAGAACCACTGCATTGGACGATATCAAAACCATGGCAATCTCACGGTTGATGTTGGATAATATCGAACATATTAAGGCCTTTTGGGTGATGCTGGGCATTGATGTGGCCCAACTGTCTTTTAACTTTGGCGCTGATGATATTGACGGTACAGTAGTTGAGGAGAAGATCATGCATGCCGCGGGTGCTGCTACCAAAAAAGGAATAACTAAGGCTGAATTAATAAGCTTGGTCAAAGAAGCCGGTTTTGTCCCGGTAGAACGGGATACTCTATATAATATTATCAAGGAATACTAACTGATTCAGGAAAATTAAAATTAAAAGTTAAAAGGTTAGGATTCTTTAATTATATATTACTTTGTATTTAAGCCCGTTAATAAATTTTGTGATCGAGGTGTTGGCTAATGATGCGTCCTCGGGTAGGGCATATTCAGTTTATTAACTGTTTCCCGCTTTTTTATGGTTTAATTGAAAAGAAGTTTTTATTGGAAGTAGATCTGATCAAGGGCAATCCCACTGATTTAAATCGTATGCTCATGGAAAATATTCTTGATTTGGCTCCGATTCCTTCGATCGCCTACGCGCGCAACTACAAGGACTATATCCTTATGCCTGATATATCCATCAGTGCTGATGGTGAAGTAAAAAGCATATACCTGTTTTCCAAATTACCGATAGAGGACTTGGACGGTAAAAAGATAGCACTAAGCAATATATCTGCTACTTCGGTGGCTTTGCTGCGAATCATAATGGCGAAAAAATACCGTAGTTTTCCAGACTATTTTACTTCTGCCCCTGAACTGGGGGCAATGTTAATGGAAGCGGAGGCCGCATTGCTGATCGGTGATGATGCTTTGCGGGCAAAATATAACCAGGATAAGCGTTTGTATGTATATGATCTGGGGCGAGAATGGAAAGATTATAGTAATTTGCCGATGGTCTTTGCGGTATGGGCCATACGCAAGGAATATGCCGATAAAAATCGGGAACAGATAATAAACATTCGGGATGCTTTTATCGATTCGATTCGTTACAGTTTGGACAATATTCAGGCCTGTGCGCACAAGGCTGCGCAGTGGGAGGAGTTTGCCGATGATTACCTGGTTGATTATTTCCGCAGTCTGCGTTTTGATTTTGATGAGACCAAACGTGAGGGGTTGCTAAAGTATTACAAAGAAGCCCAGAAACTAGGACTAATCGATGAAGTACCCCCCATAGATATTTTAGAGATTTAAGCGATACAAACCGGGTGTTATAATTGGGGGTACGGGTCTTGTGAGTACGAATTTGATCTTAAACAGGATATTAGATGGCCGGCGTATGACTGAGGATGATTTTATCCAGCTTTATGAACAGGGAGATCTGCTGGCGATTGCTGGGGCTGCCAATACGATACGTGACCGTCTATATCCTGATAATACGATTACCTATGTTATTGACCGCAATATCAACTATACTAATATTTGTTCCTGTGGCTGCCGATTTTGTGCTTTCTACAGACAAAAAGGTGACCCGGATGCCTATGTGATGAATGAAAAAACGCTGCTTAAGAAAATTGACGAGGCGGTTGAGTTGGGCGCAACCCAGGTGATGATTCAGGGAGGCTTAAATGAAGAACTTAAGCTTGATTATTATATAAAAATGTTTGCATCCATCAAATCCAGATACGATATAACGATTCATTCCCTCACCGCTCCGGAAATATATTTTATTGCCCAAAATTCTGATTTGAGCATAAAAGATACATTGCACAGGCTTAAGGCTGCCGGACTTGATTCACTGCCCGGAGGGGGAGCTGAAATATTGCATGATGCAGTACGTTCACAAATCAGCCCCCAAAAAATAAACAGTGCTCAATGGCTTGAAGTGATGCACCAGGCTCATGAAATTGGTTTAGAAAGTACCGCTACCATGATGATGGGGAGTGTGGATAACATATACCATCGTCTGGAACACCTGCGCAAAATTCGCGATCTGCAGGATGAAACCGGCGGTTTTCGGGCTTTCATTTCCTGGACATATCAACCGGGCAATACAAAATTGGCCGGCGCAAAATTCTCATCTTTAAAGTATTTAAGATTTTTGGCTTTGTCCCGGCTTTACCTGGACAATATTGCGCATATTCAGGGTTCCTGGGTTACCCAGGGAAAAGGAATCGGTCAGATGACCCTTTTCTTTGGCGCAGATGATTTAGGTAGTGTTATGATTGAAGAGAACGTAGTAAGAGCAACCGGGGTTGCTCATAATATGTTAGAAGAAGAAATCATTAGCCTTATAGCTCAAACGGGTAAGATACCTGCCCAAAGGAATACCCGCTATGAAATATTGAAATTGTACAATTAAAACGATTAGGGGGTACCATTATAATGAACATACCGCCATGTAAGTTCGCCTTAATCGGGGGTTCTAGTACCCTGAGCCTGCAGGTGCCGGAAGATTTAGGGCTTGACTACGCAGAAACGCAATCCAGCGAAATGGTTTTTTCTACCCCCTTTGGCCCCAGTCCTGAGTTTAAACTCTTTACTATTGTTAGTGACGAGGGAAAACGGGATGTGCTGACCTGTCGCATGCATGGCTGGCGTCAGGGGGTTAGCCGCGCTGATGCCTCCCGCCAAATTTTCTGGGTGTTTAAACAGGCCGGGGTTAAGTTTATTTTGGCTGAGGGGGGAGTAGGTGCCGTTAATCACCTTTTACGCCCTCGGGATCTCGTTATACCTAATGATTACCTGGACTTTTCCATGCGCAAGGATGTTGGCCTGGAAAATCGCCATTTACTGATTATGCGTGAAGCCATCTGTCCCGACCTTAGAAACATATGTATTGACGTCTGTGATGAGAAATGGGGAGGACGGGTATTTGAACGCAGTATTTACGCCAACACAGATGGCCGCCATTTTGAAAGCCCGGCCGAGGTAAATATGTTCAGACTGGCAGGAGCGGATGTTGTTGGTCAGAGTATCTGTCCTGAGGTATATCTGGCCCGTGAGATTGGGGCCTGTTATGCCGGTGTTTACCTAGTGGTAAATTATGCCGAGGGGGTGGTCAGCCCCTGGCGGCATGATGAATTGGCTGCTATCTTTTATAGTGAAGGCTATGAATTAGGCAGAATATTATTAGAATGCCTGCGTAGATTTCCCGATGATAAAAGCTGTCAATGCGCTGATTTGCGCAAGGATACCCTGCTTACCGATATCTATACAGAAACCACTTGAATAAGGAGGTTGTAAGTTTTTCCAAGGCTTTTGACTAATATAAAATTGGGGGGACATATATGGACAATAAAAAATCGAATCGCAGTTTAAAAAAATTACTTATTTTCCTGCTAATACTGGTTGCCCTAGCCCTGTTTTCTCATTTCTATATAGACTGGTTATGGTTTTCATCATTAGATTTTCAGAGTATTTTTGCTACCACTATAATTAGTAAAATTGTCTTATACGTAGTTGTTTTTCTTTTTGCATTCTTGTTTATTTGGCTCAATCTGCAGTTAACCAGAAAATACAAAAATACTAATAAGCGTCCCACGCAAACAGATGATGGACAGGAAATCATTTACCTCCACGAGGAAATATCCAGTTGGACTCGTTTTCTGGAGGGCAAGGCTTCACGCTGGGTTTACATTATTATCAGCCTGTTTCTGGCCTATGTTGTAAGTTCAACCCTCACCGATCAGTGGATAGTAGTTCAACAGTTTATCAATAAAGTACCATTTGGAAAGGTTGACCCAATATTTAACAAGGACCTGGGGTTTTATTTCTTTAATCTGACCTTCTACAAGTTAGTTTACAGAACCCTGATGATAACCCTGGTTCTTACCCTTATAACCGTTTCAGTGCTCTATATGGCCGGTGCGACTGCCGAACTGTTTGCCTTGGACTGGAAAAAATTTACCTTGGCCAAGAGTCACGTAGCGGTTTTATTAGCCAGCATTTTTGCCCTTAAAGCCTGGGGCTATCAAATGGCAGCCTATGGAGTCCTCACATCTTCCCACGGGGTAGTATTTGGTGCTACCTATACGGATATAAATGCCCGCCTGCTGGCCTACAAGGTACTGATGCTGGTTGCTCTGCTGGTAGCAATAATGATCGTCATCAATATATTTGTCAAGCGTGTCAATTGGATATTATATAGCATCGGAACCTGGTTGCTTGTCAGTATTATTTTGGGAGGGATTTACCCCGGTCTGATGCAAAAATTTATCGTGCAGCCGGATGAATTTAACAAGGAGAAACCTTACCTGCAAACGGCTATTAAAATGACCCGTGAGGCCTATGAACTAAATGAGGTTGACAATCGGGAATTCAAGATTGACTATAATCTTACCATGGAAGATATAAACAATAATCGTCCTACCGTTGATAATATACGTCTGTGGGACTGGGAGCCGTTGAAGGATACCTATAAAAACCTTCAGGAATTACGTCCATATTACACTTTTAACGATGTAGATATTGATCGTTACGTTATAGACGGACGTTATCAGCAGGTTATGCTCTCAGCGCGGGAGATGGAAGACATTTATGAAAGTCCGGGCATGTCTCCGGCAGCTAAGACTTGGATTAATCAGCGGCTCATGTATACTCATGGCTACGGGCTAGTAATGAGTCCGGTTACCGAAATTGCCCAGGAAGGTTTTCCTCATTTCTATATGAAAGATATTCCCCCGCAATTTTCTACTGATCTAAAGATAAAAAAACCTGGTATATATTTTGGGGAAAAAACCGACAACTATGTCCTGGTCAACGCCAAACAGAAGGAATTTGATTATCCCATGGGTGCGGAAAATGTCTATACCAATTATGAAGGCAACAGAGGCATAAAGATAAATTCCATCGCGCGGCGCCTGTTACTTAGCTGGGAACTTAAAGATTATAAAATGATTTTTGCCAGCAACATTACGAATGACAGCCAAGTATTGATGAACCGCAATATAATTGATCGAACCCAAAAAATAGCCCCTTACCTGGCTTATGACAATGATCCTTATATCGTTATCGGCGATGATGGCAAGCTTTATTGGATGATGGATGCCTATACTTATGGCAACAAATACCCATACTCCCAACCCTTTGATGATAACGGCAACAACTATATTCGTAATTCAGTAAAGATCATTTGTGATGCCTATACGGGAGAGTTAAGCTTCTATGTGGCCAATACAAATGATCCCATTATAAAGACATACCAGAAAATTTTCCCCCGGCTGTATAAAGATATCGAAAAGATGCCGGAAGATCTTAAAGCCCATATCCGTTATCCAGAAGACATGTTCAGTATACAGGCTGAGATATACCGCAACTTCCATATCAGTGATCCCTGGGTATTTTATAATAAAGAGGACAGTTGGGTACTGCCCAATGAAATAGTGGAAGGCAAGGAAACTATTCTAAAACCTTATTACATCATTATGCGCCTGCCGGGTGAGGCAAAAGAGGAATATATATTGATGCTGCCTTATACACCTAATGGCAGAAACAATATGATTGCTTGGATGTGTGCCCGGATGGATGGAGATAATTACGGTAAAAAACTGGTTTATCGCTTCCCCAAACAGGAAACGGTTTACGGCCCGATGCAGATAGAGTCCCGCATAAACCAAAATCCGGAAATATCCAGCCAACTGGCCTTGTGGAATCGAGGAGGTTCAAGTACTTATCGAGGTAATATTCTGGTTATACCTATCAATAACTCCATACTATACATCGAGCCGCTATATTTACAGGCTCAGGCCAGCAAAATGCCGGAATTAAAACGGGTCATAGCAGCGTACGGCAATACGGTAGTTATGGAAGAAAATTTAGAAAATGCTTTGGTTAAAATATTTGGGGGTCAACTTAACAAACCCCAGGAACCACCTGAAGAACCCAGTGGGGATACTGCCTTTGACCAAACCCAATTAACCAAACTAGCCCGTAAATACTATGACCAGGCTAACCAGGCCCTAAAACAGGGAGATTGGGCCGGTTACGGAGAAAACTTAAAAAAACTCAATGATGTTATCAAAGAGATGGAAAAACACCTGGAACAATAACGAACAAACCTAAAAGGTCTGCTTATTACAGCAGACCTTTTTTAAAAGTAGCATAATTAATTTCTGGGAACGATAAGTGTTTTTTGTTAAACTTTAATATACTGGATCGGCAATTCGGGGAGGGTTTTAAATGCTGGACGATATTAAAATTGTCTGCCTGGGAGACAGCATAACGTATGGATTTCCTTACGGTCCCAGCCACTCTTGGACCACCATGTTGCAGAATGTAATCGGCGGCCAGGTAATCAACCAAGGTATTCCCGGAAATACCACCACCCAGATGCTGCAGCGGTTTAACCAAGTGGTAAGGCGTTATAAGCCCACCCATATAATAATTATGGGAGGCATAAATGATATAGTCATAAGAGATAGTTTTGATCGGATTACCATAAACCTAAAAACCATGGCAGAAAAAGCTCGGGAAAACAATATAGAGGTTATTTTAGGCCAACCCACCGTTGTCGATGAACCGGAGATAGAGCGTCTAATACAGAGAATCAGAACCTGGATAAATGATTATTCGAAGGAGCAAAAAATACCAATCATTGATTTCGCTCAGGCTTTTTACGATGAAAATAACAACATTCTCACCGATCTTCTGGCCGTAGACGGAGCTCATCCTACCAGAGCAGGTTACCAGGCAATGTTTAAACAGATTGATCTTAAAATATTCGCCTAAATTGAGAATAGACGCGGATAGCGCGGATTTAAGCGGCAACCTTAATAGCGGCCGTTTGGAAGTCAGTAGAACCTGTAGGGTGATTTTATCTATAATTAATAATACGCTATCTGCGGGCAGCATAGTCGCATATGCTCAAAAACCCGGCAATCTAACCCGAAATAGCCGTAGCGGAAGCTTTAGCTTCCGCTGGGAAGCTAAAGCTTCCCCATCCGTATAACCACCATTTTCATGGGTGGCTGTTTCCTGCGACCGTGACAGGTTACTACTCCTTTGTATTCGGCCTTGTCAGCCATGATCTCTGCTCATATACTGGCTGGCACCTCTTCTGGTTTTAAAGGAACTGTTTCCAGGTATATAAAGTCATCCCTGACCGCCTGACTTATCTTAAGCCGGGCGGTTGCTTCACAGCGTGCATCACTGTAACGGGCTACAATTCTGGCTGCCAGCTCCAGTTCCGGCGGATCTTCCTCATGAAGGGGACGCAGCAGTCCCAGCGGGCCAGGTCGGTCGGAAACCTTGATCAGGTAATCATGCAGACCGGCTAATCCTTCCAGGCGTTCATTCTCACTATGATTTCTGCCAACAACCAGCAATTGCTCCTCACCAATATAGAAATGACGTCCAACCTTCAATATCTCCGTAGACTGAGCATCCGTATCCGGTCGATTATCTAAAAATCTGCGCAGTCGTCTGCCAAAACTCTCCTGGGTTAATAAACAACCTCCTGCTGGGCTGGGGTAGTCGGTCAAACCATAATGTTTAGCTAATTCCATCTGGCGAATCCGGCTGCGTCCACTGATATCCAACAAGCGGCTGCGGTCAATCCATCCATTAGTTTCCGGTATAGTTGGGGCAAGCAACTGAGCCGACAGGGGCCTGACGATCAAGCCAGGATGGGCTGATAATTTCTCGACAATCGCCAGTGCGGATTTATTCTGACTCATCGGACGCTGCCCCAGCACTTCACCCGACATCAAGAAATTAGCTCCTATATCATGCATAAACTCTCCGGCTTTTTTAAACATATAGCCGTGGCAATCGATACAAGGGTTCATATGTTTGCCATACCCATAAATCGGGTTTTTTAAAATATTCATGTAATCACTGCCAATATCCAAAGTAAAAAACTCAATAGAAAGATCCTGAGCCGCCTGCCGGGTTCGTTCATCTGCTCCGAAATAAGGGGTCACAAAATTAACCCCCACCACTTCTATACCTTGATCCTTAATAACACAGACCGCCAGTTGAGAGTCGAGGCCGCCTGAAAAAAGGCTAACAGCTTTCAATGGATTAACACTCCTTATCTATATTCCTTAAGAATTCTTCATCGTTTACTACCTTCAGACCGCTTTTTTTCAGAAGGGCAGAGGTAACCCCGTCTCCCTCCACCAGACGGCCAGAAAAAGTTCCATCATATATTTTACCGCAACCGCAGGAAGGGCTGCGGCTTTGCATTATGGCTTCGGTAATCCCTGCCTGCTGAGCCAGCCGCAAAGTCTCCTGGGCCCCTTTTATAAAATATGAACTAAGATCTGCATTTTCCTTGTTAAAAACCTGGGCCTGACCGGCAAGTACATCTTTTCCTGAACCGCCTTGTATTTCACTGGCCGCCCGCGGAGTAGTCAACCCCCCCAGTTGTTCAGGGCAAACCGGTAAAAGTACTCCCTGCTTGAGAAGTTTTAAAAACTCCTGATGGGCATTATTCATTCCGTTATATTTGCAGTTTACCCCGCAAAGACATGCACTTATCAAAATCATTTTGCTCACTCCCAGCCTATACATAGTATATATATATTTACCTGATTTCAAGCCCAATCTACCCAAAAAAAGTATTTGCTCCCTGACGGTCGCAATTTAGGTTGCCCCCTGCGGGGACTACTCTTGCTCCCTGACGGTCGCAATTTAGGTTGCCCCCTGCGGGGACAACGGTTGCTCCCATACCGGTCGCTATTTATGAACTTCGTTTATGGTTACGTATCGTTAGCGTCTATTAATAATCTATTTTCTTATGAGAATAACAAAGAATTATTCGGATTCATATTATATGATATAAAATTACAGTACAGGAGAGCAAAATGGCAGACGCTCTGATGATAAAAATCATTCCCCATAGCAAGCAATCCCCAAAATATCTGCTCATGGCAACCGACTTAGCTGATCAGTTGGGCTTTCGTCAGGATCAAAATATCTTATTGCATGTTGGGTTAAAGGGTATTTCCATGAAGGTTTTAGTAAAAACCCACCCATTTCCGAATCGAAAATTATCCCTGCATCCACAACTGATAAAGAACCTGGGTCTGGAAAAGGAGCGGGACTATAGTTTAAAGATTAGCGATGGTTCCATCTATATCGGGCCGTTAATTGGAATAATGACAAATAAGCAAGATGATTTAGGGCACCCTTTTGGCAAGCAGAATTTTTTTATCAGTCAATTAATTGAGCAAGCCAGAGAAATGGGGGCCATTTGTTTTGGTTTCTATTATCAGGATGTGAATCTAAAAAGAGCTAGAGTTAATGGTTATACCTATGTTAATAATACCTGGAAAAAAGTATCCTACGGACTGCCTGATGTCATCTACCCTCGCGAAAGCAAAAATCCCGTTAAGCAAATAGAAATACGCAAAGGGTTAAGCCGGGCAGGATGTAAGTTTATTAATCCGCCATGGCTGGGGAAGTGGCAAACATACAAGCTAATGTTAAAAAACGATACCTTACACAAATATTTGCCGGAAACCCAGCTGGTTAAAAGCTTTAATCAGGTGGAAACCATGCTAAAAAAATACCACGTTGTGTATATGAAGCCCGTAACCGGTTCGCAAGGCCACCGTATAATAAGGATAGTTAAAAGTAACCGCTCCAGCCCATATCACTATCAGTATCAGCTGAACAACCAATTGGTCCGAGGTACGGCCCACAGATTGACAGAGTTGGAGCGCAGTTTAAAAAGAATAGCGAAAGGGCAGAGCTTTATCGTTCAGCAACGTATTAACCTGCTAAAACATCAAGGCAGGATAGCCGATATGCGGATTATGATCCAAAAAAACGGACAAGGGCAATGGAGTATAAGTGGCAAGGCATTTCGTATCGGTAAGGTAGGTTCAATTACCAGTAATATATCAGGCGGCGGCAGTGGTTGTCAGATTTATAAATTACTCAACAAACATTTTTCTAGCCACGATACGGAGAAGATTGTCAAAGAAGTTGATTACTTGGCTTTCGAAGTAGCTTCAACTCTGGATAAACATCATGGTCCCATCGGCGAACTAGGCATTGATATAGGTATCGATCAAGAGGGAAGAACATGGTTTATTGAAGCTAACCTCAAGCCTGCCCGCCGGGTTTTTTCTTTGATTGGCGATAACCAAACCCGGCTGGTTACAATTAAAAAACCGATTCAATATGCGCGTTATCTAGCTGGATTCGAAAAATAAACAGTGAGGATGATGTTACATGACCGGTAAGGTTACTATCTCGGAAAAACTTATGGAAAAAAAGATGTTGCCGGTACAGGACAGTATTTATATCAGAGCCGGGGCAAGAATGATTCAAACCAGGCTGATAGTCAAAGCAGATCTGCCTGGTCATTTTAATGTATCTCCTGATTTAAGCAAAGCTCTGCACTTAAAACCAGGCAGAAAATTGCAGCTGCGTTTTGATAAAGAAGAAGGATATCTGCATATCGGCCCAACTATCGGCATATTGACCAATGCCTTGCCCAGACGGGACAACGATGCCGCCCCTAACAGTTCCCTGGCTGAAATCATGTATTTAAGCAGGATTGCCAAAACAATGGCCGCCCAGGTTTTTATATTTACACCCCATTGTATCAACTGGGATAAGTTGACGACCCGGGGCTATCTTTACAAGCCTACCTCTGATAATTTAGGAATCTGGGAATCTGCAATCTACCCATTGCCAGATGTAGTATATGATCGTATTCCCAGCCGCAGCAGCGAAGCGCGCGTTTTAATAAAGAATACTAAGGAACGGCTCATGAACTTGCCTTTTTTAAAATATTTTAACCCATCCTTTCTAAACAAGTGGCAGGTTTATAAGCTACTATGTATGAATGAAGAACTCTTACCGTATTTACCGGAAACGATGGTTCTAAACCGCGAAAACCTTGAAAAAATGCTGCCTAAATATCAGCAGCTATTTATAAAACCGGCCAACGGAAGCCTGGGTCGGGGAATCATAATAATAAACCGTCACAACCACAATAAAATAAGTTATACGGTTTACAGCCGGGTAAAACACCATGGGAGCGCCGACAGCCCGACCGATTTTTTAAAAAGGACTAATTTTCTGCGCCAAAAAAAGGCCTATATCGTTCAGCAAGGTATTAATTTAGCCAAATATCATGATTCAGCCTTTGATCTACGTATCATTTATCAAAAAGACCACACCGGAAATTGGATGATCAGTAAAAAGTTCGTACGGGTGGCGGCGCGTGGCAGCAGTATATCAAACTTAAGCCGGGGAGGCAGAGCCGAAAAGAGTAAAAAGGTTCTAACTCATATATTACACCGGAATAAAAGCCTGATTGAGGAAAAAAATAATGAAATTAAACTGCTGTGCGAGACAGTAGCCTGTACCCTGGAAAAGAACTGCCGAAAACTGTTTGGCGAACTAGGCTTGGATATTGGCATAGATAATAATGGTAAACTGTGGTTAATTGAAGTAAATTCCAAACCGCGCAAGACGACTGTAACAGAATCGTCCCAGCGCATCATGCATAATACTTTTAAAAGACCTCTAGAGTATGCAGCCTATCTGGCGGGCTTCAATAATACGACTTAACACAAGTGAGTAAAACCTTTAAATATCTCTATATTAAGGATATATGTGCATATCAGCTTGTCTCCTGCCGGGATTTTAGCTTGTAAATCTTTTGCTGCTAGTGCTAATATTTATGGAAAGTAATAAACTTTATAAATCTAGGAAGGAGAAAGTTAATGCAAACCGACAGTAGAAGTTCCAAGCTATTCAAAGGCGCAATTGTTTTGGCAATTCTGCTTTTGCTGGTAGGTGAACTGATTATTTTTCACAACAATAAGCAGGTCGCTGAAACTAACCCCAAAACCCATGGCAGTTCCACTGCCTTAGCCAGTACAACCGTAGGGCCCATGAATATTGCCGACATGGTTGAGCGGGTTAGTCCCGCAGTAGTGAATATAGAAACCAGTGTAGTAGTAAACAACAATCGAGATCTATACTTAAATGATCCTTTTTTTCGCCAGTTTTTTGGAGATAACCAGCCTCGGCCCAACATTGAGCAGGGAATTGGTAGCGGCTTTATTATCAGTAAAGATGGCTATATCTTAACGAATCAACACGTTATTAAGGGCGCTAATTCAATCAAGGTAAATATCGGGGACAGCAAAAAATATCCGGCCCGGGTGATAGGACAAGATCAAGAACTGGATCTGGCTGTTTTAAAAATTGATCCCCCCAAAGATCTGGCTGTATTAAGCCTGGGAGATTCAAGTAAAATAAGACCCGGTGAATGGGTAGTAGCCATAGGTAACCCCTATGGGCTAGATCATACCGTAACCGCAGGCGTAATCAGTGCCTTGGGACGTCCCGTGCAAATAGAAAACAGAGCCTATAAAAACCTGATTCAAACTGATGCTGCCATTAATCCAGGCAACAGCGGCGGCCCGCTCCTTAATACCAACGGACAGGTTATCGGCATAAATACGGCTGTAAATGCTTCCGCCCAGGGAATAGGTTTTGCCATTTCCGTAAACACCGCCAAAGAAGTTATTGATGACTTAATCAATAAAGGCAAAGTGGTTAGACCTTATATGGGGGTATGGCTTGAAGACATGGATGAAAAAGCCGCCGCTTATTTAAATGCTCCCAACTACGGAGCTATTGTAGTCAAGGTGATTAGCGGCAGCCCGGCTGAACGGGCAGGCATCCAATCCAACGATGTTATCATAGGACTGGACGGCAAAAAAATTAATTCTTCAGATGAATTACAGACATATTTAAAGAGCAAACGGGTTGGAGATTCAATCAGTGTGGAAATAGTTAGAAATGGAAAAAACCAGTCTACTAAATTAACCTTAATTGAAAAACCATAACTATAATTAAAGGGATATGCTGTTATTTGCCGAATAACATGATAATACTATAATTAAAAGGTGGGGGATTAGCCCACCTTGATTTTCATTCTGTGATGCCGGATATAACTGCTATTTCGGTTAAAAATATAGGAGGTATTGCTTTGGAAAAAATCAAAAGGATAGGAGTCTTGACCGGCGGGGGAGATTGCCCTGGCCTAAATGCAGTAATACGTGCCGTGACCAAAGCAGCCATTAATGAATATGGTTTGGAAGTACTGGGTTTTCAAGATGGATTTAAAGGACTGGTCACTAATAATTATGTAAACTTGAATCTGAAATCTGTTTCCGGAATAGGTCACACCGGCGGTACAATATTAGGCAGCAGTAACCGTGATGACCCTTTCCGTTTTTTAACTATGGTAGATGGCAAACAAACCTATACAGATCAATCCGATCGAGCGATCGAGAATCTAAGGAATCTTGATATCGATGCCCTAATAGTCATAGGCGGAGACGGCAGTCTGCATATCGCCCAGAAATTTTATAATAAAGGGGTTAATGTCGTGGCCGTTCCCAAAACGATTGATAACGATTTGGGTGCCACGGATGTTACCTTCGGATTTAACACGGCTGTAGATACGGCTTCTGAAGCCATTGATCGCTTGCATACCACGGCAGAATCTCATCACCGGGTAATGATACTCGAAGTGATGGGCAGGTATGCCGGCTGGATCAGTTTGCATGCCGGCATATCAGGCGGTGCCGATGTTATTTTAATACCGGAAATTCCTTATAGACTGGAATGTGTCATCCAGAAAATTCAACAACGCTATGAACAGGATAAAAAATTCAGTATCATCGTGATTGCCGAGGGCGCTGTGGAAAAAGGCGGAGAGATGGTGATTCAAAGGATGGATCACACCAGCCATGATCCTATACGCCTGGGAGGGATCGGCAATAAGCTGGCTCAGGATATCGAAAACGCCAGCAACATTGAAACCCGGGTTACCGTTTTGGGACATCTGCAGCGGGGTGGATCCCCCATACCGTATGACCGCATTATATCGAGCCGTTATGGGGTTGCAGCGGTACACGCCGTAATGGCAGGCAAATTTGGCAGTATGGTGAGCCTTACCGGTTCAAATATTATAACTGTACCGATCTTGGAAGCCATAAAAGAACTGCGCAAGGTGGATCCGGAAGGCGAAATGGTTGGAACTGCCCGTGCCCTAGGAATGAGCTTCGGTGACTGTTTATAAAAGTAAAGTCATGAAGCCATAGGTTCCGATAATTGGGGGGTGGATAAAGTGAACAAGATTGCGGTATTAGGTGCTGGTAAAATGGGCGCCGGTATTGCCCAGGTGGCCGCCCAGGCGGGCTTTAAGGTCATAATGCGTGATTTGCAGATGCCCCTGGTTGAAGATGGTCTTAAGACGATAGACCTTAACCTGGAACGCTTGATTAAAAGCGGCGAGCTTAAACCTGAAAAAAAATCTGAAATTTTGAGTTTGATTTATGGTACAGTTGATCTGTCAGATCTAAAAGATGCCGATCTGGTCATAGAAGCCGTTGTTGAAAATATGGCGGTAAAAAAACAGATATTTGCTGAGTTAGATAATATCTGTCCCCCGCATACCATACTGGCGACTAATACCTCCACACTGTCCATCACTGAAATAGCTACATCTACTCAAAGGCACGACCAAGTTATAGGGATACATTTTTTCAATCCCGTACCCTGCATAAAACTGGTCGAGTTGGTGCGGGGTATGGAAACTTCGGACGACACCGTGAAAAAAACGCAAGGATTTATTGAAAGAATAGGCAAAGAACACGTTTTACTCAATCGAGAAAGCCCTGGATTTATTGTCAATCGCATATTACTTCCATATATAAATGAAGCTGTATGGTTATACGGAGAAGGAATTGATAAAGAGACTATTGACCAAGCCATGATCCTGGGAGCCAATATGCCAATTGGGCCGCTTAAGTTAGCTGACATTATTGGTTTGGATACCTTGTATTCGATTATGCTGGTATTTTATAATGAGTTCAGAGATACCAAATACCGTCCTCATACCTGCTTGTCAACCATGGTCAGAGCAGGTTATTACGGAAGAAAGAGTGGCCAAGGCTTCTATAATTATGAATAGCGGGGGTTAGTTATGGAGGGTTTATTATGATTTACAAAGCCAGGAAATCATGGGGAGCTTGGTTTGGATTGATTTTCGGTGTAGTGGTGTATGGCTTTGCCATTTGGGGTATAGGCTATTCTTTGGATGAATCCGACAAAACGCTTAAAATCCTTTTATACATACCAACCTACCTGCTGCTGGTTGTCCAAGTCTATCTGATCTTGGGTGCTTTTAATCTTAAGTATCAGGTTAATGATGATCATTTCATTTTAATATGGGGGTTCGCCAAAAAACATATAGCTTGGGAAGAATTTAATGAGGTAATCGAAATAAAAGGACACGGCAATTTCTTTCCCTTCCTGGCGATTACTTGGCCCGGTTACATAGTTGGATTATTCCAGTTAAAAGGGGTAGGTCCGGTGCGTATGTATGGAACCCATGCCAAAGATGGATTCCTGTATCTTAAAACCCAGCGAGGATTTCTGGGGATAACTCCTGAAAATGAATCCCTGGCAGAAGTAATTGCTGAAAGAACAGGCCAGGATATAAAAGTTATTGACATGGATGCCATGCCGGTTGAGGAAAAAGGCGAAGATATGCATGAAGACCGATACTTTAGACTTTATTACAAACTTAACGTTTTTTTACTGGCAGGATATGTTCTTTATGTAGCCATATTTTATCCGGGATCAGATGCCCCCAACTTTATAATACTACTGCTGGTTTTAGCGATTGCCCTGTTTCTGTTTAACATCGGCAATGCCAAAAGGCTCTATCAATTCAGCACCCAGGGAGGTTATATGACCCTTTTGTTAGGAATCGCGGTTACAGGCATATTTCTGATTCTATCCATCTCGCAGATCAGCCTGTAATTATTGTAAGCCAAGCAGATGAGGTTTGAGTACTAAACATTTGGCAACGTTTTCTCTTACGATGACTCCTCTTGCGCCGCCCAGATCGGTAAGACCTTTCTTGAACTCAACATATAACTGCTTACCGTTAATGTTTACAATAAGAATAATTATGTAAACTAATTAGAAACTGGTCTTTTCACTATACTTTGATATAATATAAGCTGACTATTTTCAGGGAAGGGTCGTGGATTATCAGTATGCAATTAGGAATTATTGGTATGCCTGGGGTTGGCAAGACCACATTATTCGAACTGCTGAGCAACCAAAGGGATAAAGCTAACAGCCAAGGCAAGGCCAACACTGCTATAGCCAAAATTCCCGATGCCAGAATAGACCATTTAAGTTCACTTTATAAACCTAAAAAGACCAGTTATGCGCAGTTGGAGCTAGTGGATATCCCCGGTTTGATCCCCGGGGCTGACAAAGGTGCCAATGTATTTTTAGATGCGGTTCGCAAGGCAGATGCACTTCTACATGTTGTGCGGCTTTTTGAAAACGACGCGGTACCTTCCATTTATGATTCGATCGATCCCTTGCGCGATATTGAAACCATTAGCTATGAACTGCTTTTAGCTGATCTGGATCTGATCGAAAAACGGATCGAAAGAATTGAAAATAATAAAAAAAAGAACCAGATGGTAAAAGAACTAGCCTTGATGGAACGTCTTAAGCAAACCTTGGAAGATGAGAAGCCCATTTCGTCTCTGCAGTTGGATGAACAAGAAGAAAACCTCTTAAGCAGCTATCAATTCCTGACCAGCAAACCTATGCTGATATGCCTGAATTTGGCGGATGATGGGCTAGTCAATAAAGATTATGTTAAAAAAGAGGAGATAGCTGAGTATTCCCGCCAGTATGGTGTTCCCGTTGTGGAAATAGCGGCCGAGATAGAAAAGGAAATTGCTGAACTCGCAGAAGATGAAAAAGAGGAATTCCTAAATGCTCTGGGGATTAAGGAAAGCGGGCTTATTAAGATAAGCCGCAGTATGTATCAGCGTTTGGGGTTAATTTCTTTCTTCACAGTTGGCGAGGATGAAGTTAAGGCCTGGACAATTGAGCAGAATACGATAGCCCGAAAGGCGGCTGGCAAGATTCACTCTGATATAGAACGCGGATTTATCCGGGCTGAAGTGGTAGACTATAATGATTTTGTGGAACTGGGTTCAATGAATGCCGTTAAAGAGAAGGGGCTATTTCGCCTGGAAGGCAAAGAATATATCGTAAAAGACGGGGATATTGTCCATTTTCGTTTCAACGTCTAGGGACACAAGAAACAAGCAGCGCTCTTGGTGTGTATTATAATGACATACCAAGAGCGTTTCTTCTTTATGCACTTTGCTATGGGCTGCCACATAGTATAGATTATCAATAAACAGCCCGAGGTGTTCGTTATTAGCAGTAATGGTGAGACTACTATTAAGATCGCTGTAGCGCAAGATATATATAATGATTTAACTATACGGGATCATAAGGTTTTTTTAGGCCGGAATCAGATTGAGGCTGAATTTAAGCTCGATGAAACGATACCGTCTGGGCTGGCTTTATTATTATCCCCCTTATTGAAAACCGGTAAGATGCTTACCCAGGGATCGCATTTTGAAAAACTGCAATTAAATTACTGCCGGGTTGCAGGCCCGGCGATAAAGTTAGGGCCAGTTGTAGGGGTTTTGCTAGCCAGGAAAACTGATAAGGGGTATTCTTTGCCGACAGGTAAAGAAGGCAGAATCCTGGCGGAAATGAATGAAGCTGCAACCAAAAGAAACATTTTAATGTATTTTTTTTATGCTGATGGGGTGAACTTTACCAGGCAGATAATAAACGGCCATCGCTATATCGCCAGCCAGAAAGGTAAAGGCAAATGGGTTCGGGCTAGTTTTCCGCTGCCCGATATTATATACAATCGAATCACCTCCCGTTCCCGGGAACGAGAAAATCACGTGCAGTTATTTCTGCAAAAAGCCGTCCGTAAATCCATTCACGTTTTTAATACCCGTTTTTTAAATAAATGGGAGGTACATAAAAGCCTGTACTCAAACTCCATAACCCGTATCATGCTACCGGAGACTGATCGTTATTCCCAGGAAAAACTGGTTTACTACCTGGCCAATTTTACCGAATTTTTCATTAAGCCAACCGAAAGCAGTGTGGGGAAGGGAATTATAAAGATTGTGGTAAATTCACCCCAATCATATTCTTATTATAGAGTGGGCAGTAAATCAGGCTGGCTAAAATGTCATACATCCATGCAGTTATATAAGCAGTTAAGAATCCCCGAGGGTGAGAAATATATACTTCAGCAGGGGATCGACCTTAACTGCATCGATGGTAACGTTTTCGACATCAGAGCCCAGGTGCAGAAAAACGGTCAGGGCCAATGGCAGCTAACCGGAGCAGCAGTCAGAATTGCCGCACCGGGAAAATTCGTGACCCATGTTCCGAATGGGGGAACGAAAGGTAATTTTGCGGGGACGCTCCAAGAGTTATATGGAAAAGATAGTGAAAAATCCAGAAATGTCAATAAGCAATTAGAAACGATTGCTCAGATACTACCCCGCGTACTAGAGCAAGATCTGGGTCTGAATCTGGCCATACTATCTCTGGATATTGGTTTAGACAAAGAAGGGAGGATGTGGATAATAGAGGCAAACTCAAAACCCGCCAGTTTTGATGAAGATGATATCCGACAACGTCATTTAAATCTGTTAAACGATTATTTTATATTTAAAAGCAACTTTGCACAATAGTGCACAGATGAGGTACGCTATGAAATTAAATATCCTTTATAAAGCCAATCCTACCGGAGACAGGTTACTAAATTATTTTAAAAACGAATGGGAACAGGTCAGCAGTTATGAATTTGAAATGGAGGGTTTAAGGTATATTGATATTACGGCAGAAATAGGCATCTATCCCGTAAATCATTATATAAATCGTGCCCGAGCTTTTATAAACAGCATAAACAAAGACGTAATTGAAGGAATCTTGGCTCTAAACGGAATCTCCGCGAGTCTGCCTCTGACAGATACGATTACTAAACAATATAATGTATTAATATGGGATCGAACCATAATATCTATTCAACAAATTGTCTATGGAAAAACCACCGCCAACAAAAAATATATTGAAGAAAACAAAATTATTAAAATTGCTGAATTGGCTAAAAGGGCTTTATGCTTGTTGGGGCTGGATTTTGCCATGATTGGCGTATCTGTAAACGGACAGCGCAAGATAAAAATTACCGAAGTTGACACCTCTCCCTCTATCCGTGATAAGGATTGGCAGTTTTTATGGCTTAAACTCGAAGAAATAAAAAGACAATATCAGGATGGATGGCCAGAACCGGTTGAGATTAAACTGGGGGCAGATCCCGAATTCATGATTGCCAACAGTAAAAACAGTAAAATGATACCCTCCTCAGATTTCTTTCCTCGGGATGGCCTGGTCGGCTGTGACAACATTCGCGTCCCCAGCCGCCAGCAAAGACCGATAGCCGAATTACGACCTAAACCAGATACTTCCCCGTTTATTCTGTTTAATAACATTAAGTCAGCCCTTGAACAGGCCAATAAAATGGTTCCTTATAAAAACATTAAGTGGCTGGCTGGCAGTCAGCCGTTTTCAGGCTATTCGATCGGGGGACATATTCATTTCAGCAACCTTAAGTTAAACAACCATTTATTAAGAACGCTTGACAATTACCTGGGGTTGCCCATTTTTCTCATCGAAAATCCAACCACAGCAGTCAGGAGAAGGCATAAATATGGACAATTAGCTGAGTTCCGGGAAAAAGACTATGGCGGTTTTGAATACAGAACCCCAGCCAGTTGGCTGATTACACCGGAAATAACGATGGCGGTACTATGTCTGGCTAAGATCGTCAGCAGCAATTACCAGAGGTTGAACCGAAACGTTTTTGTTAACCTGGAAGCTCATCGGGCTTTCTATAATGGAGACCAGCAATACTTTAGACCGCTGTTTGAAGATATCTGGGGAGATATTCAGGGATTAGACAGTTATAAGGAATATAAAAACGAGTTGCAGGTCATCCGTGATATGATAACAGAAAAGAGAACCTGGAACGAAAAACAGGACATTCGTAAGGCCTGGTCTTTAAGTACCATGTTCAGTAAAAACTATGGTCTGCCAAAAAAATCCGCAAAGCTATCGGCATCCAGCAGCAGTATTCATAACAACCAGCGCGGCAGCCAAAGACTCAGCAACCGTAGGCTTAACGGATCGAGTTCCACCTCAAATCGAAATCGCGTAGTATCTACTAATATTGGAGGCAGCCATGTAGCGTCTATCGCACCGGTATTGCCAAGCTATGGCACGACACATTCTTAAATTGAATTAGTATTCCCCCGTTAATTTCCCTAACTTCTCATAATGAACATTATGTAAACTAAAATATTTTTAATTATTATTCCCCGTTTGCTGTATTTAACCAGGCTTCATTATAATAAAAATAATAACAAAATAAAAAAGGCTGCTGGATTTAATATCAGCAG
>NZ_CGIH01000001.1 GCF_000983115.1 Syntrophomonas zehnderi OL-4 | reverse complement strand
GTTCAACCAGTTGGGTAAAAGTATTCATATTCTCTAGCCGCATAGCAATCAAGGCATTTAACATAGCGCAGGTTGGGTATGGCTTAGGTCCACGTTTATTACCATCAGGTTGATGTAATTTGGCAATAACTGGTTTGAAATCAAGGGTATCAATTATTTTCTCGATCCTGGATTTTGGTTGCATTTTCATTGCATCTTCAAAGGAGAAAATGCATCTCTGTCGAATATTCATAAGTGACTTCGCCTCCTTCGGATGATTTGTTTGGTCACTTATTTATTCGACAAAATGGGGGGTGAAGTCCTTTTTCTGTATGAATAAAATCCTAATATTTTCGGGCTTACCTAATATGCAAAAGTCTCACTTAATAAGCATACCAGTTATTATCGCTTATTGGGAAAAATTATTATTAGCAGACAATCATTATCCCTGAACGAAGCAAATGAACTTGACTACATTCAGAATGACAATAATAATTTTTAAATACAAGTCCTATTTTAAGGAAATTTAACTTTCAGTCGGAATCAATGGGCGGTTAGACGTTATAATAATGAGATTTGGAAATCTCGGATTACAAGCAATGTCAGGGGATATAAAATGTCTATTTGATAACCCCAATGCAAGCCATGGGTGGTTATGAGAGATTTCCATACCGGAAAAGAATGGGCTGGTTTTTTGGCGTATAATAGAATTATACGAACTGCATTAATGGAAGAAGCAAAGAGGATACTTCCTACCGTTCGTTGGGAGGGTGATGCTTGATGAATACGGTTGCTGTTATATCCAAACACCCCGGCAGTGGCCAGACTACGGTTTTGGTTAATTTGGCCAGCGGATTAGTTCGCAGCGGATATCGGGTAATAATCGGGGAGCTAGGTAAAAGTGGAAAAATACATAATTGGCTGGGCGTAAACCATAAGCCCAAGCAGGTAGTGGATATGGTTCTCCCCACTACCGCTAGTATAAAACCTAATATATCAAGTTCGCCCTTGGGAATAGACCTGGTAACCTTGGTTGAAGAACCTCAGACAACCCCGCTCGACCTAACCTGCCTGGAAATGCTGGGCTATGATTATCTGCTTCTTCACCCATCCGGCAATGAGTATTGTAAGCAACTAGCTATGCTTACTACCGCCACAATTGTCTGTACCGATCTTACTCATGATAATGAGCTGAAAGAATTCCAGGCCCTGGAGGAATGCCTGCAGAGCCTGGGAAAAGGCAATGGTATCGACTTGATTCTACCCAATAAAATTAACACCCAAGAATGGGAGCAAAACACCCAGCAGCTTTTTGCCCTGGTCGATTATTTTGGCTATGAAAAAATAGCCGACCCCATACCCCTTTGAGAAAGGCTGCATGATTTGTTCCTGGAGGGACAAACGGTTTGGGAGCTTAGCCAGGCGAATTTGCAAGATGCCTTTTTAAGATTAATCGAGAAAGTAGAATCCGCGGTATATCCATGATTTATATTTCTAGCTCTCCTATCCCCCACTATTCTTCAATAATTCCCATAATGCCATAATTGTATAAAGTACGGGCAAAGCATTCTACAGAAACCTGAGCGCCACTAGCCAGGTGGGTGAGAATGCTGCGACTGCCAACGTCTACACTTCATATTCCGGGATCGGAGATATTTACCTTTTAGGGCCTTTAACGATAATTCAATTATTTAAGTGTAGCCAGACCATGTTATTACTCCTGGCATCCCGGTAAACCGGCAGTTCAAATTTTCCCCATTATATTTAGTAGAGTCTGGTAACTGTCTACATCATGATACTTGACCTTGCTGGTCGAAATCTGGTTAAATAGGCGCTTGGCGCAGGCTATTTTGGCCTGTTCAATAGGCCGTATATGCAAACTTTCCATGGTTCCCTTGGTCTCTGCTATAAAATAAATATGCTTCACAGTGCCTTCATTAAATGCAATAGCCCAATCCGGTGAATAATTGCCGACTGGAGTCGGAATAAAAAAGCCTTTAGGCAGTTTGGCATATACACAAACCTCATTGGCTTTATCCATTTCTTCAGCAAAACGATGCTCAACGCTCTTTTCTGCCGTACCATCGGTAAATACATAATCCTGCACGTTTTTTTGGGCTCGGAATGCTTTGGTAAAATCACCGCCGCCTTTTTGAGCGGTAAAAATACTGCTGTCATATTGCTTGTCGATTTGATCATAGGAGATATGCTCCACAATCATGGTGGCTTTTTGCTCATTGATTAGGCGAATGGCGTTACTGATGAATTCTTCAGGATTTTGTTTGAACAACGCAAATATGTACTTATCAATACCGGCCAGAATGGCAACGATAGTTTTCCGAGTAAGGGTAGTGCCTGCGGCAATTTTGCCTACCAGGTCGTATTTGATTTGACTTGGTTGGGCCTGCTTTAGGGTCTCGGTTCTGGTTTTATCCCGGTAAAAACTATCCCCGCGGGTTATGGCGTCCTCGTGCAGCTCGGAGTTTTGCTTGCCGCTTGTTACTACATATTTAAGCTGGGTAACAAACATTTTCTCGTTAATATGCTTTATGGCCTTTTTAATTAACTCCGCACTGTTAAACTCAACGGTGTAGGCATACTGATGGTTAATATAACCCCATAATGTCTGAAATTCCTGCTTATAAAAGTTTTCGTTCAGCGCATTTTCGTTTATCTTGGTTCTATTACCGTTTTCAATCATGACGTCCAAAATACTTTCGTCAAAGATACCCTGAATTAGGGTGTGAACACCTGCACCGATAGGCACCAAGGCTTCAGGAAGAGCCGCCAGGCAGTTATTCTTTAAATCGATCCGGTAAGCTTGCGTGATATTATCGTCGTCATCTATATAATCGTTTTTCAACAAATAGCGGTAAATAGCCTTAGCTTGCATATCATCCAGTATCACCGGCTGCTCGCCTGCCATTACGGTTTTACCCTTAAAGTATTCCTGAGTTGCTTTCAAGGGCCGATCATATAGAGCTTCTTTTATTCCTTTCTGTAAATCAGCCACGAAATTTTGGTAACCCTCACTGGCTATAACCGTAAGCATATTAATAGCATGAACAGAATCACCACATCGCTCGCTATCCATGCGATCCCCGCTCTGATTGACACAGATGCGCAGGCCGCGGCCAACCTCCTGACGTTTATGGGTTGGACTGATGCCCCCATGTTTTAAAGTGCAAATCTGAAAAATATTTGGATTATCCCATCCTTCACGCAACGCAGAATGCGAAAAAATAAACCTTACCGGTTCCTCAAAACTGAGCAAGCGCTCCTTGTTTTTAAGGATCAAGTCATAGGCAGAAGTGTCATCACTCTCATCACTGCCCCGTTTCGTGGTACTGTCCACCTTGCGCCCTTGCTTGTCGATACTGAAATAACCTGCATGAGTGGCGTGCGGTTTAATGCTTTTTAAGTAACGCATATAGGGTGTATCTTCCAGGGTAATATACTGGTTTAGCACACTAATGTACTCCTGTTCAAACATATCTCCGTATTCAGAATTGACCTCTTCCCCCGCCTCATTGTATACGCGGTATTTAGCTACTTCATCGATAAAAAAAAGTGAAAGTGTCTTAATTCCCAATTCAAACAACTGTCTTTCCTTTTCAAAATGCGATATTATCGTCTCCCGGATTTGAATTCTGCGCATATCTTTTTCGGAAACATCCCCCACCACTTCACCGCGGGATAATATCTCGCCATTCGTAAAGGTAACCGTACCGAGTATGGGGTCTATATCGCTGATATGATACCCTTTATATTGTTCCAAATAGTTTGAAATAGGGTATAGGTCATCATCCACGCCTAAAATACGATTTTCACGATTTATTGATTTTTGGCGGCTGATTTCCAGTTCAATTTTAGCTTTAGGCGGCTTCTGGGGGGAAATGATAATATTATCCAGGAATAAATACTTATCTGTACCGCGCAGATTCTTTAACTGAAAACCCTTAACCTCAATCTTCTTAACTAATCGTTTATTAAAAGCATCCACGGCATCCAGAACATATACCAGATTATGGTGCTGAACATGGGTGGCAGAGTAATTTAAGCAAAACAAAGGATTAAAATTGGCCAAGGCTTTTTGGGTTTTATCTCCACCCATCTTTTGTGGTTCGTCCAGAATAAGGATCGGGCGGTTGGCCTTGATAACATCAATCGGGCGCCGGCTGCCAAATTCATCCAGCTTCTCATAAATACGGCGCGCTTCTTTGCTTCTGCCGCCTTCTTTCATGGAGGTGTTGAAGGCCTGGATATTGATAATCATGACGTTGATTCCGGCACTAGAACTGAAATTGTCCAGGTCAGTCAGGTTTTTGCTGTTGTAGACAAAAAACCTGGCTTTCTTGCCGTAATGCTCCATGAAGTGTTCCTGGGTAATTTCGAAGGACTTTTTCACACCTTCGCGAATCGCAATAGACGGAACAACCACGATGAATTTACTCCAGCCATACTGCTTGTTCAACTCAAAAATCGTCTTAATATATACGTACGTTTTTCCGGTACCGGTCTCCATCTCTACATCCAGACTACAGGCTCCTAAATGACTAACCAGGCTGTCTGATTGCTTTATATTATTACGAACCTGCATATTGCGGATACTAAGCAGCAGTTGTTCGGGGCTTATAGCCAGGCGAGCATTTTCAAAACCAATTGCTATCTCGTCTCCCCCTAACTCCTGATCTAGGAGTATCGTACCCTGGGTTGGCCGCGGCTTTTTCATGATCCCCAAATCATGGACATAGCTTATCCGATCGGTAAAGGGTTGTCCGGTGAAGATATTAACGACACTGTTTACAGCGTCAGTCTGGTATGGTTGTATTTTAAATTGGAACTTCATGATTTCTTCTCCTGTGCAATTTGTTCGGCATGGCCTTCCAACTGTTTAACATCAGTTGCAGCCAGCATTTTGCGGTGGTCATCAAATTCTGCGTAATGCGTTCAACTTGTCTGCCACCTTCATTTTGAACTTGTACAAATTCCTTACAAGTTATCTCTTCAAGCAATTCTCCGGCAGTATAGATGTTTTTAATATGCATGGTGATATTTTGCGGCGATGTCTGGTAAAGCTGGGCCAGATTCTTTTGTGACATCCAAATCGTATCTTCTTCAAAGTACATCGATTTTGGTATCACCTTTCTCATTCTGATAAATCAGGATTTTACCTAATTCCTGTTCTCTCATTTTACAGCACCTTCCTTACCGTAGTCGGACTGTAAGTTGCAAAAATCTGCTCAAAGTTGGCAGCGACGCTATCGCTGGCGATGGAGCTATCGCGGAAAACAGCATAATACGGCTGTTTTTTAGCAATTTCGGTAATAACCTCGCTGGTGACATCACTATCAAAACAGGCCATAAGATAGCCCTCAGCTACATTGAAAACCTCTTTACCGGCGATAAGTGTTTCTTCTATTTTGCTGGAAAGCAGTACCCCCAGATCCAGCATCACCTGGAAGAGCAGGTCTTCCGGGGTACGGTCAGGCTTGATATTATCAGCAAAGAGTAATATTTCATCCTGCTTGTACTCAGCCGGGCGGTAATATACATCCTGCATATTGGTAGAGTCCACTTTTAAAACCCGGAAGCCTACGTCAAGATTTTCAATGTCCCCTTTATCTTTGTTATCTTCTTTGATTTTTTTTCCCGCCCGGCGGATGCGTTCTTTACCGATTGCGCAGATATTTTTATACCCGGCCTTAAAGGCTTCGGATTTTTCGTCCGTCTCTTCGGGCAGTTGTACCATAATGAATTTGCGGTTACCACCGTCTTCGGCGTTAAGCTGCATAACCGCGTGGGCGGTGGTGGCGGAGCCGGAGAAGAAGTCGAGGATAATATCATTGTCAATACTTCCCATAGTACAAATATTTTGCAAAAGAAATCTTGATTTTGGGAATGACATGTAATTGCCACCCAAAATTCTTTTAACTTCTTGGGTGCCATTTTGATTATTATAGTTTTTGTCGTCCCAAATCGTTTTAAATTTACGCGTTCGTTCTCTATTTTCTGTTATTAAATAATCCTTTACGAAAATGTCATATTCCCCGCGGCGTTCTACTTTTTTTGCTACTAACCTGTCAATTTCATTTCTACACTTATCTTTTCCCCACATCCAGCGACCATCACGCCCATCTGACTTTTGTGGGACAACACAGCACCATCCCTCTTTCATTTGAAGTGAAAGTTCTTGAGTGCTTGGATTAACATAAATTGGGAAATACATCTCTGGGCGTTCCTCTCTCAACGATGCAGAACCTCGTTGACGTAAACCAAGAAGTCTGTAAGAACCCTTTGATGAATCTTTTAAATTGAATCCTTGTCGTTGTTCAACACTAAGCGGCTTTCCATTAATAACACACTGATTTTTATTTTTTGCATAACATACTAAATATTCATGCACTGTTGCAACAAACGGATCAGATTGGCGTCCACGGGGATTATTTTTAACAACAATTTTAGAAATACAATTACTTGCACCAAATATCTCGTTACATATTTTTACAATATTTTCAACTTCATTATCATCAATACTTATAAAAATAACCCCGTCATCTGTTAACAAATCCTTGGCCAGCTTCAGCCTCGGATACATCATATTCAACCAGTCCGTATGAAACCGCCCATTGCTTTCCGTATTTTGGACAAGGCGGTTGCCTTCCTCATCGTACTGCCCGCTGTTAGCCAGATATTCATGGGTATCCTGGGCAAAGTCATCCTCATAAACAAAATCATTGCCGGTATTATACGGCGGATCAATGTAGATCATCTTCACCTTGCCCAGATACGTTTCCTGCAGAAGCTTAAGCACATCCAGGTTGTCGCCCTCTATGTACAGGTTTTCCGTGTGGTCGAAGTCCACGCTTTCCCCCCGGCAGGGGCGCAGGGTTTTGGCGATGGGGGAATTAGCTAGTAATATAGACTTTTTCTTATCCGGCCAGGTAAACTGATACCGTTCCTCCGGACCTTCGACCACCACATTGGAAAGTTCCTGCTTCAATACGTCAAAGTCAATAGCCTGCTCGATGATGGCAGTACCGTCTTCCGTGTAACCTTTGATAACCTCAGTCAACGCGTTCGGAAAAAGTGCACCTATCTTTTTTATATTCTCATCCACTTTATTTACGGAGTGCATTGTCAGCTTATCCATGTTCATTCTCCTTTTTCTTCGGCTAGTTGTTTCTTTAAGCCCTGCAGCCGGGTAAATTGTTCAAATCGTTTTTTGGGCTGTTTTTCGCTACGGGATAGCCGCTCCAGTTTTTCTATTTCCTTTTGCAGGCTAAGAATGGTGTCCTGCTTTCTAAGCTTTTCGGCTATGGGCAAATTATTGTCAACCGGTACTAGGTTTTCTTGCAAAGCAATCTGTTCGATAAAGCCTGTCCAGATATTGTCAAGATTAAGTCCGATGGCATCCAGCTTTAGATCTGCCAATTGCGTCCATTTTGTCTTATAAAGCTTGCCGTAGTATAAAGCCAACTGGCCCTGATCTTCATATTTTAATAAAAAAACCAGCTTGTGCGCATTTTGTCTGGCTATTTTTTCTACGATTGCATAGTCTATCTCCTGCTTTTTCAGGTCGATGGAAAGCACCAGGATTTCGTTAACTTCGCTGCCTTTTGCAACGTTAATCGTATCCGGGGCTAGTTTGTACTCCAGGACGATGCGTTTTACATCAGATACAAATTTTGCGCGGATTTCGTTGGGGAGTGTCAGCCGTTTATAAAAGGCTTCTTTGGGCATGATCTGTCCAACCCGTGCCTGGCTGGGAAAAGTCAGCACCCAATCACCACCATAAAGCAGATGAGTTCAAAATCATCCAGACCTGAAATATTGCCGGTTAAGAACGTTGTTTGTCCGTCGCCAAAGAAGCTGTCCAGGTCGCTTTCTTCCTTGACACTGATAATAGAAGCAATCGTCTGGTGGAGCAAGGTAGATACTCGCTCCATTTTTTTGCCATCGTTGGTTTCACGATTGAAGATATGACAAAGATCCATATCAGGCGCAGTTTTGCCGCGGGAATAATTACGCATAATATCCAAGGTGGTTTTTGGTTCTAGATGATTGCAAAGAACCTCGCCATCATCTCCGATATATACCATATAAAATGGATGGAGGCGGTTTTGATCTTTGATGTTAACACCCTTGTTTACGTTCTTTAGTACAAAAATCACACCCGGCTTCTCGCCGCGCACTACCGTGTGAATGCCAAATGGTGTCCTGTCCAGATTGGGATGTTCCTTAATATAGGCCAGCAAATCCATGCGAAATTCATTCAGCCCCAAATCCATAATGGAAATCCCGGTGGTCATATCCTCCAGATCTACTACTTCGTTCTGAAGTTTTTCTAACTGCTGGCGGCGATAGAATAGATCGCCATTTTCATCCTGGTTGATATAGTCATCATCACCTGTGGAGGTCATAACCGAGATCCGCATTCTTGCTTCTACGCGGCTTTTTAAGTTTATATAATCATCCAGTTCTAAGTCCGGCCAGAAGTTGACCAGTTGGATTACTCTATTTTGACTGCCGATACGGTCGATACGCCCAAAGCGCTGGATAATCCGTACCGGATTCCAGTGAATATCATAATTGATGCAACAATCACAGTCTTGAAGGTTTTGACCTTCAGAAATGCAGTCGGTAGCTATCAGGATATCAATTTTATGAGGATTATTAGGCATTACCAGAGACTTTTCTTTGGAAATCGGCGAAAAGCAGGTTAAAATTGTATTTATCTCATGGGGGAATTTAGGTATGGTCGTTCTTCCTTCAATCGAGCCGGTAATTATAGCAGTGTTTAGACCAAACTCTCTTTTTACAAAAGTACTTACATTGTCATACAAATACTCTGCGGTATCAGCGAAAGCTGTGAATATAAGAATCTTTTTGTTATCTGGATTAATTGGCATTGTAATCTTTTTCTTAATTACGTTTAAAAGCTCGTTCAGCTTATAATCATATTCCGGTGTAATATCGTCAACCATCAGGAGCAATAATTCCAGAACTTCTAAATCAGCCAGCAAATCACGCTGCCATGATAGGTAGTCCATATCCCGCAAATCTAATCTATATTTCTTACCAATACTAAAAATATCTATATTCTGGTCATCCAGGTCAAGATCACCAAAATCGCTTATATCCTCAACAGCAGCGTCTGTGCCGTATTGAAATCCGTCAATAAGTTCCAGTACGTTATAAATTTGGTCATAGATTCTTTTTACCGTTAATTTAAAGGAATACACTGAACTTTCCATTCTCTTAAGCAAGTTAATACTCATCAAACGGCGAATTCCTTCTTCACGTCCGCTTTGAGACAGCCGATTACTATTTTCCAAAGCCAAATCAATGTATTTACCCAGCTGGCTAGCCAAAATATAGTTGGTGGGGGTATAAATAGACAAGTTCAGCAACATCAGCTGCTCATATATTTGCTCATAGTTAATGGCATTATTTAAAGAAGTTAGCTTGGAACGTAGGGAGATAGGTTTGTTTCTTTCCGGGAAACTGCCAATTTCAGAAGTATCATAGTAACGCTTAATGTGTTTACGCGAGCGGGCGATAGTAACACTATCCAGGACTTCAAAAAAATCAAAATCAAGCTTCTTAAGCAAAGAATCAGTAGTGCGAAGTTCTGGAGCCAGTTTGCTCCAGTTGTTATAGACTTTTTGAGCTTGACGAAATATGGTGTCAATATCGTTCTTAGTATTTAGTTTGTCATTAATCAATTCTGACTGACTTTCATACGCCAATGCCAACTGATTGCGCAGATCATAGAAGCGATTATTTACTGGTGTTGCGGAAAGCATTAAAACCTTTGTTTTTACACCAGGGCGAATAACTTTATTCAATAGTTTTAAATAGCGGTTTTCTTTTTCATCATCTCCGAATGTCGCACCTCCATTACGGAAGTTGTGGGATTCATCAATAACTACTAGATCATAATTGCCCCAGTTGATGCGGTCAAGAGGCAGGCCAATCACTGACTCCCCACGTTCACGAGATAAATCCGTATGAAAAAGGACATCGTAGCGCAGGCGATCATTGGCCAAGGGGTTGTTGATTAAGTTGCCCCGAAAGGTCATCCAATTGTCTTTGAGTTTTTTGGGGCAAAGAACTAAAACATTTTTATTTCGATTTTCATAATACTTGATTACTGCCAGGGCCGTATAGGTTTTGCCAAGACCGACACTGTCTGCCAAAATACAGCCATTATACTGTTCAAGCTTGTTTATAATTGCCAGTGCGGCATCCTTTTGGAAATTATATAGTTTGTTCCAAATCAGACTGCTTTTAAAACCAGTAGCTTCATTAGGTAAAACGTCTTCTGAAATATCCTCCAGGAATTCGCTAAAAATATTGTTAAGGGTCATGAAATAAATAAGTTCTGCAGGGTTTTCCTGATAAACCGCAGATATGTATTCAATGACTTCTTCGGTTACGTCTTGAAGTCTGGTTTCATCATTCCATACGCTATTAAAAAGTAGAATGTATTCATTACTGAAGGGGGCTTCAAATTTATTTACCATGTTATAGATGTTGTTGCCGCGTTCACAGCCAATATCAACGGTCGTAAATCCATTTAGAGGCATATAGGTTAGCTGCTGATTATTTGTTTGTACGTTGAGAAACCCTCCCATGCTATCCTGGGTAAAGTTAGACTTTAAGGTAACCTTCTGGCGAATCCAATCGGCACATTCCCGAGCAATAGCTTTTTGTGACAATTCATTCCTTAACTTTACCTCAAATTCCGTACCATAAAGGCTTCTTTCCCTATGTAATCGAGGAATATAAAACTCCCGTTTTTCTTTGGGAAATTTTTCGGATATGAAGGTGGGAGATGTAAATATAAACTGCAAGGAGTCAATTTTACTTAATTGAATTTTTAATTCCTGGTATGCATAAATTGAAAAACAAGCTGCTGCCATAGAGATACGGCTTCCAGGCGTGATGACTTTTACTAAATCATCCTTGACAATTTTGGTGGTATTATTGAACACTTCCATAATAAGATCACCTTCTGGATAATAGTATATTTTATCTGTTTTCCAAGGTAATTAGCCAAGCTTACCGGTAAAAATAATAAAATACTTCTAAAAGGTGTTTACCCCTTGAGGTCTTCATAATTCGTACATACCATAAAATCTAAATATATGCATATCTTCGCCTTTATGTATAATATATCCTGCCCGCTAGGGCTTATCTTTTGGAAATGGAAGGGAAAGGCAGCATGATTTATCCCTGGAGGGACAAACGGTCGGGGGCTTATGATTCTGGTCAGCAAGGAGTATATCAGACAATCGATCCGGATTTAAAAAATCCACAAAATCACCGAGGCTGTCCCCTCGGTGATTTTAAATGGATCTATCTGTGGTTGGGGAGTGGCAAAAAGACCACAGCCTAGGTCAGGGGGGTGAACATAAAAATCGGCGTTCTGCCTTCTTCCGCAGCTTCCGGCCTATAGGCAAAGTACGCGGGATCTTCATGCATCATCTTGTCAATAATGTGTTTATAGGTTCTCCTTTTCATTTCGGCCATAGTCGTTCTGGATTTGTTAAACTGCCGTGCAAAAGCTACGGCTTCTGCAACGGTTTTTTCTGCGTCATCACATGCCTTTATGATGACATGGTGTTTTTCCAGCTCCGTTGCTTTTACCTTCTCTCCTGATAATTGCATTCTGGTGAAGAGATGGTAAGGCATGATGCGCTTCATCCACTCGATCATGGAAGGCGCAAATTGAATACCGAGATCGATTTCCGGCAAGCACATATAGCCTCTATCCGCTCTCATAAACCTGAAATCGCATGCGCCGGCCAGCATGGCGCCATTCCCGAAAGCATGACCGGTAATGGCCGCTATGGTAGGAACCGGCGACATGAGCAGGGCGGCAAAAACATCATTTTCCCGGTAAAGCCATCTGCTAATTTCCGGGAATTCTTCATCACTCATAGCTTTCATGATCCATTCAATATCTACCCCCAGGCAGAAGTTTTTCGGGTCGCTGGAAGTAAGCACCAGGGCTTTCACTTCTTGATCGGCGATAATCTCCTCGTATGTTGCCAGCATGGTTTCCGCCCATTCAGGATTATGCCTGTTCTCCCCATTATTCATGGTCATGATAGCGACAGTACCCTCTTTTTTCCATTCAATGATAGCCATTAATCCTCCTTCATCTCTCCTGCAAGGCTGAACGCTCTCCAATGAAGCGATGCTAGAGAGCTGCCTGCACCTAGTTTTCATCAAATGCCGATTACCCCTAGGACTTTTATTAGGGATTCTGCGTATAAACGTCTGCCAGGCTGTAAACCTCTTCTTCCAATACCTTTGCAAACTCTTCCGGGTTGGGAATCGGGCGTCTGAACATCTTTTGAATCGCTTCCGCCTGCCCTTCGGTATTAAGCGGTTTGCCGTAGAGTTCCATGGCATAGGCGGAAAAATCCCTGACGAACACGTCAAACAACTGGTTCATAACGGCATCCCCGACTCCTTCCAGTTGGGCGCTTTCGATGATCAATTGTCCGTAAGCCACCATGGTAAACAGCTCTCCGACTGCCAAGAGATAATCGAAGTCCGTCATCTGGCGGGCCAGTTCCCGGCCGGAAAGTGCCAAATAAGCTTTATAGGCTTCGATTTGCTCGATATATACCTGGACATTGGGAAGATGAGCCAAACGGCGGTAAGCGATCATATAATCATGGAACTTGGTTTGGGCATAGCCTCTGGTACGTCCTTGATGGAACAGGAAAGTATCATCCCGGTTATCCGTTATTTTCCCGACTTCTTCAAATTCACCCGGCATAAACATATAGCTGGGGATCAGCTTGGCGATTAAGGCCATGTTGACGTGCCGCGTGCCTTCCAGTTTCGGGAAGCCGGTTAATTCTGTAACAGCCTGTTCAAAATACATGTCCTTCTCGAAACCTTTGGCAGCGATAATATCAAAAAGAAGCTCGTGAACCTTTTCGCCCTGGATGGCGACTTTCATTTTCATAATTGGATTATAAAGGAGATATCTCTTGTCGTTTTCGCTGGCCACCCGCATGTAATCAGTGGCCCGCAGACCAAAGAGCTTCATGCCCATGATTCTGAGCCAGGCATCCGCAAACAGTCGCTTGACATGGGGGAAATCGGTAACCCTTTGGCCGTAAAGGTGACGATGAAAAGCGTGGTTAATAGCTTCATAGAAGGAGTGGGTCACGATTCCGGTGGCACCGGAGCCGATGTTGAATTTACATACGTTGATCGTATTGAGCATATCATCCCAGGCCTTGGGGCCCACCGTCAGGATTTCAGCTTTAGTAATCGGGTAGTCCTGCAGCTCAAATTCCGCCACATACTGTTGGTTGACATCGACAATGTTCTTGACCAGCTTGTAGTTCGGGTGGGCTGAATCGACCACGAAAAATACATATTCACCGGTATCCGCCATCTTGCCAAACACTGATATTGTGCTGGCAACATTGCCGTTTCCGATGTAATATTTGCTGCCGTTGGCCAGGTAAGTGCCATCGTCTTGAGGATACAGCATCATTTCCGTTGCATAGATATCAGCGCCGTGCTCCTTTTCGGAAAGCCCAAAGGCACAGAAGGCATTTTCTTTTAACTTGGCAGCCGCCAAGTGCTTGGCTTCTTCATTGTCGCCCATGAGAACCGGATCGAGCCCCAAAGTGGATACATGATAGCAATACCAGTAGGCCGCACCATAAAACCCGCATATTTCTGAAAACTCATACATTCTATAAGTGCTGTAGTACTGATGCGGATCAGAACCATAGCCTGCCGGCAGAAATAAGGTTTCGAAGAATCCTTCTTCCGTCATAAAGGCTTGGAAGTCTTCCGCAAACTGTTTATTGTGGTATTGCTCTTTCTGTTTGGCCAATCCTTTTTCTTCAAACCATTGAATGGTTTGAAGCATAATCTCCTTGGATCGCTCATCAGGATAATGACGATCCTGGTATTGTTTCGGGTTAAGTAAAAGGTTCATTGATGACAGCTCCTTTCAATTATTCGCAGTAGATTTATTTATTCAGCCGCTGATACCGCTGCTGGCTGTTTCTCTCGGGCAAGCAAATCTTCCATTAAATGCTCAATACCGGTGTCAACAAGCATTTCCCATAATTCCATTAATTCTTCTATAGTTACCACCTCACTCTGCAAAAGCAACTGGATTACCTGCCCGTCAATAGCGGCGATTATAGTGGCGGCAAGGGCACGGTTTAGACGGGGCTTCTTGGTGTTATAAGCAAGAGACATCCCCTGCTCAGACATATCCACCCATCTGCGATATTTGCTGCCCAAACGATCATACATATCCTTGTTGCTCTTGATCGCTTCATGCGTGAGATAAAATTGCAGCTGGTTGTGTTCCCAGGCTTCCAGGCGCTGCCTAATTCCAAAAAGCAGGCTGGCCTTTAGTTCCTCCGGCGATCCGGAAGAAATCAGCGACAGCTTGAAGGGGCTTATGGCAGCGCGCAAGTACTGATCTATCAACGCATACAGCACCTCATCCTTACTTCTATAATGGTAGTAGACAGCGCCCTTGCTCATGCCGGCCTCATCGGCAATTGCCTGTACGCTGGCCTTTTCAACGCCATACTTGGCAATGACCTTTCTGGCCGCATCAAGTATCGCTTCCTTCCCCCCCTTGCTTTTTGACAATAAAACCACCTCCATATCTCTGCTTTAATAAAGTACAGCCACCAGACCTCGTCTTATAAGCTTGGGCTGCTATAAATTATGGTAGAATGCCTACGATCTGTTATTAAGCCATTGCTTTGTCGAGATTGCTCTTTATCTGCCTGTATAATTAGGCCTTCTTTTTTCCAGGAACGCTCTCATTCCTTCCGTCTGATCGGAACCCGCAAAGAGCAGGGACCAGACCTTCTGTTCATGCTTTAAACCCGAATCAAGGGAGTTGTTCTGGGCATAATTCATCGCATGCTTGGCAGCGCGTATCGCCGCCGGACTTTTACGGGCCAAGGCCCTTGCCTGTTTAAACGCGCTTTCCTGAAGCTCAGCCGCCGGCACAACCTGGTTAACCAATCCGATGCTAAGAGCAGTGGAAGCATCGATTATCTCACCCGTCAGTACCATATATCTGGCCCGGCTCCAGCCTATGGCATGCCCTAAACGTTGTGTCCCTCCGCATCCCGGCATAATGCCCAGATTTATTTCGGGTAATCCGAAGATAGCATTGTCGGCAGCAATGCGAATATCACAGGCCACTGCAATCTCTGTTCCGCCGCCCAGCGCCGGTCCGGCAATGGCTGCGACAAATGGTTTCGGTGATGCGGTGATTAGTTCGCACATTGCGTGGGCACTTCTTATGAATTCCTCCATTTCCTGGACTGATGCTTCTGCCATATACGGTATATCGCCACCTGCGGCAAAGACCTTGTCTCCTCCGGTAATGAGCACCGCTTTTATATCGGGGTCGCTGTTAAGATCAGTAAAAGCAATTGTCAATTCTCTAACTGAATCGGGATTTGTAGGGTTCATGGCCTTCGCATTGTCAAAAAGGATGATTCCCACCCCTTCTTTTTTCTCCATTTTCATCAGTTGATACTCCATGGGTTTAAACCTCCTATTCCGTCAAGTTCCTTTTATCAATTTATGATTCATACATCCTGCCAATTTCGTAACGGTACTTCTCGCCGATCACTTTTCGTTTCAGCTTCATGGTCGGAGTCAGTTCACCTCCCTCCTGGGTGAGTTCGTGTAGCAGCAGGGTAAATTTTTTGATCTGCTCAACACGTCCCAGCAATTCATTCCGCTCCGCAATGATTCCGGCGTAGAATTTAACCACTTCCGGGTTGCTTATAAGATCATCATGCGAGCTGTATGCTAGGCCATTTTTTTGACAGTAATCTTTCAGAATAATAAAATTTGGAACAACCAGGGCGGAAAGATATTTCCTGTTGTCACCGATTACTACGAATTGTTCGATAAAAAGGTTTTGACCAAACAGCATTTCTATCTGCTGAGGCGATATGTTTTTGCCGCCGGATGTGATAATAATATCTTTTATACGGTCTGTAATCTTGATATAGACCAGATCCTCGCCATTTTTCTTCTCAACCGTCAGAATTCCGATATCCTGGGTTTTAAACCATCCGTCTTCGCTGAAACACGCGGCGGTGGCTTCAGGTCTATTGTGGTAACCCGTCATGCACATGGCGCCCTTCAGTTGTATTTCGCCTTCAGCCGAGATCCTGGCTTCAACCATTGGAATCATCGGGCCACATTCCCCTATTTTGCCGTTATTACTGAAACCGACACATACGGGAAAGAATTCCGTAAGTCCAAATCCCTGTATGATATTAATGCCAAAAGCGAGGAAGAATTCGTTAATCTCCGGCGCGAGGGCTACCCCTCCTACGTGATACGTATCACAGCGTTCGCTTCCTAATGTTTTTCGTACCTTTTTCATTACCAAGGCATCGGCCAGGGTATGCTGTGCGAGTAAAAGTTTGTTTGACACCTTCCCGGCGGCTTTGTTGCGATATACTTCGATAGCCACCCTTTCCGCCCAGGTAAACATTTTCTGTTTAATAAGCGGCGCGGTTTTCAACCCTTCATGAATGCTGCCGTATACTTTCTCCCAGATCCGCGGAACGCTGGTCATAAAATGCGGTTTAATGTCGGTCATAACCTCCAGGAACTGTTTCGGATCAGAGCAATAGGCTATACGAATGCCGACACTCATACATCCATATGACCACATGCGCTCAAAAATGTGGCTGAGAGGCAATATCGCCAATGAAACATGCTGAGGCCCGGTATGAGGAAAACGCATGGAGGAAGGGTAGATCCCGCTCATGAAGGTTCGGTGGGTGTGAACAGCCCCCTTAGGGGTGTCGGTCGTTCCTGAAGTATAGATCAAGGTCAGTCTATCATCGGGGTTGGCTGTATTCAGCCTTTCCTGCAGTGTTGCATCCTGCGGTGCCCGGCGGCCCACAGCCAGGAGTTCATCAAAATACATGCTATCCTCGCCTGTTATCTTAATATCACGGTCAAACGCAACGATTTTTTTTAGGAAGGCGTTATCTGCAATTACTTTCTTGGCGCGATCGTACTGTTCCTGGTCACCCACAAAGAGTATCCTGATTTCTGCATCGTTTACGATATGTAAGGCCTCCTCAACGGAGTTGGTAGCATAGATTGGAACGGATACAGCGCGGATGGACAGAATGCCCAGGTCGGCGATCGCCCATTCCGCACGATTGGCAGAGAATATTCCCCCCATTTCACCAGGATGCAATATATCCATTTCGATAAGCGCTTTGGCAACGGCACATATCTGTTCAGCGAAATCCTTCCACTTCAACGAAACCCATTTCCCATTTACCTTATGCGTCAAAATGTCGAAGTCGGCAAATTCCTCCGCTTTTTTCAGCATCAAACAGGCGAGTGTTTTGTTTTCGTTTAGATACGCTGCAAATTCTTCCTCCCAATTCCTGGGGGGATTATATTTTCTTTCAGCCATAAATACCTCCCCTTTATATACGCAATCAAGATGAGAGATGAAAGGATTTCCCCTTTCCGTGAGTATTTATTGCAGCGATTTAATCCTGTGTTATTATTTAGGATTAATTTCATTTAATGGTAAAATATTCTATATATACTATACCGACTAGTCGGTATAGTTGCAATAATTTTTCTGGTTTTTTTGGATTTTTTGGATAAATTTGTTTGTGGGTAGCGGGTGGGTCTATGATCCAATTAAAGGGCCTTTTTCCGGTCGGCTGCCTTATCTGCCCTGCCATTTCGGCCGCACTATTTCTTACTGTTACTGTGAATGTTAATATATATTATAGTTTTGAAAACTAATCGGAAGGATGAATGCACATGTACGCCAATATTATTGATACCATTGGTCATACGCCCCTGGTCAGGATAAATAAATTAAACCCTAAACCGCATATACCGCTTTACGCCAAGCTGGAGGGATTTAACCCAACGGGGTGTAACCGTCAAGTAGTTTTGAACAAAAAACGTTAAATAATTTTGGACACCTAATTGTTACCAAAAATGGTTTGACGATGCTTCAGACGATAGCTGTCGCCAGTTAGATGAATAACCTCGCTTTTGTGGATTAAACGATCCAAAATAGCGGTTGTAATGGCCGGATCACCCAGAATATCACCCCATTCTTCCGGGCCTTTGTTGGATGTGATGATAATGGAGGTCTGCCCGTAAAGCTGGTTGATCAATTGAAAAAAGAGATTTGCTTCGTGACGGTCAATGGCCATAAACATCAGGT